>NZ_JACSPP010000071.1 GCF_014837065.1 Phocaeicola intestinalis | reverse complement strand
TGAGCCTGTTTGAGGACGTATGCAAAGCGTTTCCCAATATCCGTATAGTCCTGGCTCTTTCCGTATTCCCGTTCCCAGCCTTTTATGGTGCCTTCCAATATATCTTCCAATGTTCCTGGAACGGTGAAGTTGCTTCCGTTGAAGTCGATGTGGAATACGGGATATTCCTTCCATTCCGTTTCCAGTTTCTCGATGGCAAGTCCTTTGAACAGCTCTTTCTTACCTAAGAAATAATTTTTCAAAGTAGATACAAGCAGGCTTTTCCCGAACCTGCGGGGACGGCTGAGGAAATAAATCGCACCTTCCTTTACCAGTTGGTAGAGTAAATCCGTTTTGTCTACATAACAGTATCCTTCTGTTATCATTTTCTCAAAGCTCTGTATGCCTATCGGGAATTTCATCGTACTACATTATTAAATATATGCAAGTACAAATATAACGATAATTTGCCAGTCCGGCAAAAAGATAGGGATAGTTTCAAAATTTAACAGAACTTCTGCCCGAAGAACAGATGCTTTTTTGTTCCTTTGCAACCGTAATTACATAAAAGGAAAAGACGATGACGTTAGCAAGCATAGTATGGGATGTAGATCCTGTTTTGGTACATTTGGGACAGATTGAACTCCGCTGGTATGGACTGATGTGGGGATTGGGGTTTATTTTGGCGTACGAGATTGTATCGCGCCTGTTCAAGAAAGAAGGATATCCCGACAATTGGGCAGACAAGCTTTTTGTATATTGCATTGTAAGCAGTGTGGTCGGTGCCCGGCTGGGACATTGCCTGTTCTACGAGTGGGACTATTACAGTGCCAATCCGGCAGAGATTCTGAAGATATGGAAAGGCGGGCTTGCCAGCCATGGAGGCGTGTTCCTCCTGATACTGGCATTGGTGTGGTATTCCAAGAAAGTAACCAAGAAAAGCGTCTGGTGGCTTTTCGACCGGATGATACCTGCCGTAGCCGTGGTATGTATGTGCATCCGCTTTGGCAACCTGATGAATTCGGAGATATTCGGTTATCCTACTACTCTGCCTTGGGGATTCGAGTTTGTCCGTTCGCGCGAGTGGCAGGAATTGTATAACCAAAATGGACTGGCTCAAGCTTGTCATCCCACACAGATTTACGAGATGCTCTATTGTTTCGTGGCATTGGTCGTTTCGTGGGTGATGTATCATAAATATCAGTTGCAAAAATACGTAGGGCTGATAACGGGCGTATCTCTGTTGATATTTTTCGGCTCCCGTTTCGGGCTGGAGTTTATGAAGAATCCGCAGGTAGCCGAAGAGGTAGGCATGACGCTCAATATCGGACAGTTGCTAAGTATTCCACTTATTTTATTGGGAATCTTTCTTATCGCTACATGCAAGAAGCGGAAAGAAGACTGGAAATAGACAGACAAAATAAAGGTGTCTGGCTTGGTAAGTCCAAACTTTTTCCATACCTTTGCGTTGGATGATGAAAGTAAGATAGCACGCTATCTTTCTGGTTAAAGAATTGGAAAAATCTTAGGATTCATCCCCCCAATTAGCGTGCGATAAATTCAAAAACAGTTTTTATAAAACAACAAAACAATGCAAAGACACAACACAATCGGTTTATCACGTAGCACTTCTTCGTAGGAGGGCGAGGACGATGTGTGCTTTTGTCGGGCGAATGTTTTTGCTTGGCAAGGCATGGCGTTTTCATACGTGATGGAATCGGCAACCGCTGGAGAGCGGCAGGGGTTGTTGTGTTCTTTGGCTTCGTGTGTATTTGCCTTTCTTCCGGATGGGGAAGAAGGGCTTTTTAATATCCGCATTCCACCCAATTGCCTTGTAGGGGCGTATCGCATACGCCCTGAAGATATCCGCATGGGTTAGTTGATGCATTCGGGCGTATGCGATACGCCCCTACATGGGATGTTTGCGGATATTCAAATTTTGTTTTCTTATGTTTAATCTTTCATTGTTTTGTTGTATATGAAAAATCATCAGATTCGCGCGAGGCGCGCCGAGGGGAGTGCGGTTTCTGCTCCCGAATATGCTGTAAATTGTTTGAATGTTGATATTATCCTTGCAAAAGGACGGAGCGACGTGCGTGAATTGTCTGTCCGTCTTTATACTTCCGCTTACCGGCTCATGGGTGTCGCTGCCCGGCAGGCGTCCTCAAGCAAGGCGATACGTACGTGGCATTTCGAAGTCTCTTCATCCGATGCCTGGACGGGCGGGACGTATCGGGCTTTTGTTTATGTCAACGGCGTTCCAAGCTGGAAAGCGGATTTGTTTCTTTACACGGGCGAAGGCATTGATTCGAGTGCCCGTTTGGAAAGCCTGGAGCCTTCTTCGCCCGAAATGCTCTTTGCCGGGCGGTTGGCTTTCCGGTCGTGGTGGCCTGTTTTGGAAGGCTTTCATCTTGACGAGGATTTCATCGTCCGTTTCATGGAGCAAATCCGGCTCTTTACGCAAAATATAGAAACGAAGACATGGGCTTCGGTACCTCCGCTTCAAGTGACGGGCGATGCCGATTGGGCGGAGCGGTTCGCTTCGTTGGTATTGGTTCCTTGCGTTAAGGAGGAATGGGGGAAAGAATGCGTGCTGACCGAGGTGAGCGGGGCGGATGATGATATGCTTTCCCTTCACTTGTTGGAGCGGGTGTGTTATCTGGTAGGCGCCCATATCGCTCCGGATACGGTATTTGTTTTTCACGGAGCCACTCTGACCATGGAATGGCTGAATGCTGATTACTACCCTTATTTCTCGCTCTTCGAGAATGAAGACACGTGTTTTCGTCTGCCCGAAACGCTTCTTACCGAAAGGAAGACGGAGCCTGAAGGCTTCTCTCCGGACGAAACGGAAATGCCGGAAGCGGCAGAAGTACAGGACGAGGAAAGGAAACCTGCCTTGCAGCGGTTGGAAGAAATGGTAGGTCTTTCGCGGGTGAAAGACGAACTGCTCGAGGCTTGCGCGATGGCTTTGTTCACCCGGCGCCGCAAGGAATTAGGGCTGGAAGTTTCGGCAGAGAACCGTAATCATTTTTTGTTCTTGGGCAGTCCGGGTACGGGGAAAACCACCGTTGCCCGCCTGATAGGGGAAATCTACCATGAAATGGGGTTGCTCTCACGTGGGCATACCGTAGAGACGAACCGCGCGAAACTGATAGGCGAGTTCATCGGTCAGACCGAGCAAAAAACCTGTGCCGCGATAGCTGAGGCCCGTGGCGGGGTGCTTTTCATTGACGAGGCTTACACACTTGTTCACGAAGACGATTCGCGCGACTTCGGCAAGGAAGTGATTCATGCTTTGATGACCGTTCTTTCCGAACCGAATCCCGACCTGATAGTCATCCTGGCGGGTTATGAAATGCAGATGCAGGCGTTGTTCCGCCTGAATCCGGGGCTGGACAGCCGCTTCCCGCTCCGCCTTCACTTTGATGACTTCACATCGGACGAATTGACGGAAATGGCGCGGCACTTGTTGGCGGAGCGTAACTTCGAACTGAGCGAGGCGGCAGACGTCCGCTTGGCGAAGCTGATAGAAAAAGCCGTCTTGCATAAGGATGAGCACTTCGGCAACGGCCGTTGGGTACACAATCTGGTAGAGCACGGCATTTTGAAGTGCATGGCGAAACGGGTGATGGCGTTGCCGCTTTCCACCGAATCCTCCGAATTGTTCCGCCAGATAGAGGAAACGGATGTCGCCGGAGCCGAACCTGCCTTCCTTTATGAAAACGCCCCGAAGGTTGCATTGGCGAGGCGCATCGGCTTCACTGCTTGACTGGGGTACTTACCCCGATGCATATGGCTGTTTGAAACGTTCCATATAACTCTGTTTTCAGTCCTCCTTAATTAGGACTGCTGTGTTGAGGAGTAGAAACTGCAGTCCTATTGGTAGTAGGACTGCAGTCCTGGCATATTAGGATTATGCGAGGACTGGTATGGCAAATACTATCAGTGTAGCTTTGAATCCTTGGAAACAATAGTTTCGGCGCGCACTCGCGCACCTCCCTGTTGTGATTTTGCTCTTAAATTGGTATCTTTGAACCGTTGAAAACAACTTTCAAGAACAGGAAATTTGATGAATAAGGTTGTGATTTGCTTTCAAATTAGTATCTTTGAACCATTGAAAACAACAGAAGCGGCAGAACACTATTACCCCGGCTTGTTGTGATTTGCTTTCAAATTAGTATCTTTGAACCATTGAAAACAACCAAGAGAACAGACACCCACCGTTTCATTACGTTGTGATTTGCTTTCAAATTAGTATCTTTGAACCATTGAAAACAACAAAATAAAGTATGATGTTATTCAAAGATAGTTGTGATTTGCTTTCAAATTAGTATCTTTGAACCATTGAAAACAACCCCACGGTGAACAGTATCGACGCTGCAACGGTTGTGATTTGCTTTCAAATTAGTATCTTTGAACCATTGAAAACAACATAGTTTTTTACTACCTTTGCACACTCATTGTTGTGATTTGCTTTCAAATTAGTATCTTTGAACCATTGAAAACAACCACCGTTGGAATCCAAACACTCGTCACTTGGTTGTGATTTGCTTTCAAATTAGTATCTTTGAACCATTGAAAACAACGTTTTTTCGTTCTTCGGGTAGCATGTTTTGTTGTGATTTGCTTTCAAATTAGTATCTTTGAACCATTGAAAACAACAAAGCCTTAAAGACCTCTGCTCTGATTTGGTTGTGATTTGCTTTCAAATTAGTATCTTTGAACCATTGAAAACAACTATCATTTCAACAGAATAGCGACCAGCCCGTTGTGATTTGCTTTCAAATTAGTATCTTTGAACCATTGAAAACAACATTAACTTGCTCTGGATCGATTGATCCCCCGTTGTGATTTGCTTTCAAATTAGTATCTTTGAACCATTGAAAACAACTAGAACATCGTAAGGTTAACCAAATCCATAGTTGTGATTTGCTTTCAAATTAGTATCTTTGAACCATTGAAAACAACGGGAGCATCGTTTTTGGCGATATGCCCAACGTTGTGATTTGCTTTCAAATTAGTATCTTTGAACCATTGAAAACAACCCTATGCCGAAGCATGGGCTAACGGAGAAGGTTGTGATTTGCTTTCAAATTAGTATCTTTGAACCATTGAAAACAACCTCCGTTCCTTTAATCTGCTAAAGCGCATCGTTGTGATTTGCTTTCAAATTAGTATCTTTGAACCATTGAAAACAACATGGCTACTCCCATTTTGTTTATCAATACAGTTGTGATTTGCTTTCAAATTAGTATCTTTGAACCATTGAAAACAACTCAGTTATGTGTAATGAGTTCATCAGACTTGTTGTGATTTGCTTTCAAATTAGTATCTTTGAACCATTGAAAACAACTCCTAACCGTTTTTTACGTTTGCGCTGCGCGTTGTGATTTGCTTTCAAATTAGTATCTTTGAACCATTGAAAACAACTGGATCTCTATTCTGCATTGATTTTCAATGATTTATATGAACGTTTAGAAAAAGAAAAAATTAGGTTTTCAATAAAGAATCCCGTCGTGTTTGGCGGGATTCTTTATTTTAAAAAAGTTCCAATTGCTGACCTGGTGTCTTTACACCTTGAGGCTTTTTCCCATAAAAAAGCTCTATTTGACCGAATTGTTTGTCTGTTATGCACATGATTCCCACCTGTCCGAACTCCGGAAGAAAAGATTTAACTCTTTTTATATGTACAGCTGCATTCTCGCTGCTGGCACAATGACGGACATATATGGAGAATTGAAACATCGTAAATCCATCACGTTGCAGGTTCTTACGGAAATCGGCGTAAGCCTTTTTGTCTTTCTTCGTCTCGGTAGGCAAATCGAAAAGAACCAATATCCACATAACCCGATATTCACTAAAACGGTCCATTTTAAAACTCTGGATAAATGATTCGACGGAGTTCGCCTGAAAAACATTTGTACAAAGAAGCTGTAGTCTGTCCTACGGCAATCATCAAGGGAGTCCGTTTCTTGTTTATCCGCACTTCGAGTGTAGGAATGGAAAGTAAGGCAGCTTTTATATCTTTCGTAAGCGATACATCTTCACCGTATTGACAGTATAAATCAAAGACCAATTTATCAACAAATGGACGGTAAGGCTCCATGATGTCATCTGCTAAACAATAAGCATTGTACCGGTTGTGATGATGAATGCCTAATGTTGGCAGCAGGCCACTGGTAACCAATCCACGTGCCACTATGGCACGAAGGATGGCATAACCGTAATTCAGCAAATTGTTTGGCGGTATGCCTTCGCGGTCGCGAGTGAATCCGTTTAAATCGGCAAAGAGTGTTTTCCAATAATAAGCAGCCGCACGTGCTTCCATATTATCCGGGTCACCGCTACGGACATCGTTTGCCCAAATATGCATGCATTTCGATTCCTCTTTCGTGCAAATGGATAATACGGCGGCCTGATTATTGATTTTCATCTGAATGGTTTGTTGCCATAATTGTTTTTTTAGTGGCAAGGAAGCGGCAAGTTGTTCTCGGAAACGTTCGTTTTGCGTAGTGTTTCCATAAAGCGGAAGCATTAATCCGACTGGCATACTCTTGCTGTCGCAGGTGATAAGCGCACAGTTGTTTTCCAGCAATGCTTCCATCGCCCCCGAAGTGATTGTGATTTGCTTGTTGTCTAATACCACGACTCCTAAATCTTCTATCGGTTTGGTTACCTCTGACTGACGTTTTATTGCTTCCGGAAGTGTATTGTTGTTTTCCACTTCCGGAAGTTTGATGACTAACTGGGCATTGCGCAAAGATAAGTATGCGGGATTGCCGAAGTAAAGTGTTTTCTTTATCATAGTTTTTGGATTATATTGCCTAGTCGGTCTACTTGGATGGGGATGCAGATTTCTTTTATAGATTGTTTTTCATCCGTAAACTCAACCTTATTTAATTGAGTAAATTCACCTCTATCAACAACTGCATTTGCGATATGATATGGTATGCCATATAATCTATTCCCTGTACAACTAACCATTTTATAAATACGGGTTTTGTTTAATGGATATGTAATATTTCCATTTTGTATTTCTTCTTCTGTCGGTACATACACCAAGTCATTCGGCGAAAGCACAAATTTAGGCGGATTGCCGTTTTCGTCTTCTGGAGCAGGAGGTAATCCATGTTTCTGACGGTCGATAACTATATTTAATGGAATCGTAGCATAGCTGCGTTTCTTGATTACTTCGCCTGTGCTTTGGTCTTCCTGCTCTGTTTCATAGATTGCAAAGAACAGATTGGTCCCTTTCGCGGCTTCTACATATTTTGTAGATTTGTTACCGTTTTGTCCTACAGCGAATTTATCTGCTTTTTCGTATACCCGTACTTTGTAAATCGGTTGATGCCATTTCCCGTCATTCAATTCGATGATGTTTTTGTTCATCGTTTCGATACCTTCGGGTGAGAATGCCCATTCTGGGTTGTTTTCATTTGCTTCCAAATGGCGTAGCAAAATCTTTTGTATGCCTGTATCAGTCACGTTTCCCATTATTTTCTTTTTATCAAAGCTCGAATCGATTGGTTTACGTACAGCAAAGAAACGGTCTTTCGTTTCCTTAGAGAAACAATATACCTTAATCTTTTTCAAATCGACATCCTGCCAAGTATCTTTGTTGTCTTCAAAGTATTTTTTTATCTGTTTTTCGTTCAGATGTTGCATCAACAGTTCTTTCAGCTTTTTCTTTAAGTCTTTTTCTACGACTGCTTTCGGATTTATCAACGCTTCTTTTAGCGGCACAGTCTTTATACTTCGCAGGTTCACTTCTCCAAATACGGTATCTTTATGCATCGGTTTACGGATAGCCCAGTTGTCTCCTTTCTTTTGGGAAATTATTGTTTTCTTACCGGCTTCATAATGTTGATAATGATTGGTGGTTTTATTGATGATACGCAGATTTTGCTTGAAGCTGACAATAATCTCTTGCAACGCGGTATAAACATCTTGGGTAAAAGTGTCCCACGGTTTTTTGATAAACCAGCGGTAATTTCCCTTATCGTCTGTTTTTTGTTTATCACACAATAAGTGTTGTAAGTCGTAACGGGAAGTTTGGGCATTTTTACTTGCCGATTCGTTATTGAGATAATTTACAATATTACGGTTGGCACAAGCTATGACAATGGCATCCATTGCATGATGGCGATGGTCGATACGTTTTTTATTAAATCCCTTTTGCAATTCAAGAGGCATTGCAGGAATCACATTCCCGCTTGCGGTAACCGACGTAAAACGATTGCTTTCTGTCAGTTCGTTCAATCGTAAGAAACGTGGAAGTATAATCCTGTTCCAAACATCATTTATCCCCCAATCTTTTTTCAGACGGTCGGTAATGCTGCCCGTGCAGACAATTACATTCTTCGACATTTCTTCTTGTTCACCTGCTTCACGTACGATATTGGACAATAAGGATTTGACCAACTTGCTGATGTAGCGGCTATCATTCAGTTGACGGGCGATGAATTGTTCAGGAATGTCATCCATGAGCAATCTCTTCATTTTGGCAGCATTGCGAGAGTAATTGTCTTTTATGAATTGTTCGTAGGAGCCTACAGAGAAGATTTCCACAGACTTGCCTCCTGTCAACTGTACTTTTTCGCCGTGATGTTTGTTGATAAACTCATATCCTAACATATTGCTTTTTAACTTGTTGACTTCTGATTCACAAATAACCTTGTTACTGAATGAATCATCGAAATACCTTGCCTGCGGAATGATATGTTCAATCTCGTAGGCAGGCGTAAATAATTTGCTCAAAGGAATCATTTCGCCTGTATAAGGTGAACGGTATTTTTGTTCCAGCCAAAGTTTATAACGTAAGACTTCAGACGTAGTAGGGCGTTTCTTAATGTCGCTTTCATTAAATTTCTTTATAATTGTGGCTATTTCATCGGGGACTTCATCCACACTGTTCCATACTCCTTCTTCATAAATCCGTAACAAATCTTGTTGGCTGGGTGAATAAGGATGCACATTTTCTATTTCAAATTCAGGATTCATAAATTCGGTAAGCAAAGCTTTGATACGGAGGTTTGTATTCTCGTTTTCCTGAATTTGTTGTGCCATCTTTTTACGCTTCTCACTTGGATTTTTCATTTCCCGTCCTAATTCCACGTGAATCTCATCGATATGCCCTACCTGTTTCCATATATCACGAACCGTACGCAGTGTCTCCAAAATAATTTGTTCAACGATAGGATTGTGTAACGAATGTTGTTTGAAGCTTTTCAGATAAGCATCAATATCAGAAGGCTTTTCCCATTTTTGAATGTCCTTTGCTTCGGAATGACGGTTATAAACTACATAGCAAGCCAGCCAAAGCGGAAGCCCTTTAAATGAGGACATATCATTTAAATGGATTGCTTTTTCTCTTACGCGTGCTTGAATCCCTTCGTCGTATTCTCCCGAAATGATTTTATCAATCCGGTTACAAGTCTGTTCGTCTATACAAGTTTCATTCCAATATTTCCCCGTCCGCATCAAAGGCAATAACTTCTTGATAGCTTTAGCCGAATAGGAGCCGTATTCTTTTTCAAAAGGAGGTATTCCCAAAAACTCCTTCACAAACTTTTCACCAAGGCTATGCTGTCGGGCAAATGAATTCAAAGCCTTTTCCAATTCCCTTTTATCAGAAATAGAATACAATATATGCCATAAGGCTTTTTCCATCTCCAGAGTTAAGAAATCTGCCGTTATCCCTGCTTTTTCCAAACGTCCGAGGATGAGTGCACGGGTTTCATTACCGGGATAAGTCTTGTCTTCTACATAATTCCATCGATAGTTTGTTATGTCCTTCTTTTTCAATCCGAACAGAGGGCATTTAAAAAAAGAATCCTGCTTGATGCTTTTCTGTCGGTTCAGCCAATCGAACAAATCCGTATAATCTTCCTCGTTCTTCAAGAAATCGGAGGTGACATCCACGTCAAGACACAATTTTCCATTTACCATTTTCTCTTTTTGATATATCCGCAAGTTAGAAAGGAATTGCCACAACCGGAATTCTTGGAACAAAGGATGCGATTTAGCGATACACTTCGGATGGTAATAACAGACCTCTCCTGTTTCCTTATCTACATGGGTATATTCTTCGAATGGGCAGTCGGATATCAACGATTTCTTGCTTTTCAGTGGACGTTGATAAAACAAAATATCCTCAACTAATAAATAAACCAAATCTCGGTTGCTTATCAGATTGCGGTGTGCATCATTTTGCGGATATAATTCTTCCAGACAAGCTTCGTATAAAGTCTGGTCTTGAAATTCGGGATGAAACTCTTTTTGTTTTTCTAAAATCCGGCGCAATTCCTCCTTATAATATTTACGCTCAATTGTACGCACCAATTTCCCCCGAATTTTTTGTTTAGGCATTTGCAACAAGGTATCATAAATATAGGCACCCACGGTTTTCCCTGAATCATCTAAATCCTTTTGTGTTTTTGTTTTTATCAATTCCCATTGTTCTTCCCATTCTTGTTCAGAGGGAATCTTAAAACGACAACTAAGTTCACCCGTTTCATCATATTTGTCTTTTCCGTCTTTATCAAGATCGATTGTCACAATAATGTCTTTCTTTTGACCAATCCAATCAGGTATTTCTTTCTTGAAAATCTTTCCTCTTGTCCCGTCTTCTAATATAACAGAAAACACTTTCATTCCTTTATATGTCTGATTGGTATCAATGATATCGGTTACGATTTGGCTATCAAAGTATAGACGTGTCTTAGAAAGACGTTCTTGCTGTTCTTCTTCCCTCAGTTGATAATATCCACGTTTCTGATTGAAATTGAGCAATATCCAAGCCAGTTCTTCTTTATTGACTTTTTGTGTTAAGGCTTTTTTACGCAAATAATAAATCGTCCAGTCATAAGGAACCTTTTGCCCTTTTGATATGAAATCGGGGTGCTTTTGATAAAAATCAGCCAACATCTCATCAAAAGAATCTTGAAAGATGAAAGACCAATGCCCTTGTTCATTTTTATACCAAGGCAATTTGGGTTCAGTTCCAGTAATAAACTTACCATAACGATCCAATTGTTGAGAATAATGAGACGGTAAAAATCCTAATAAATCCAATATCCGGTGCAACCGCTCACGGCGCAGTTTGTTTCGTTCGTATAACCGGCGGACGCTACGGCTTTTTGTCCGGTCTGCTGTTTGCGATTTTGAATTGCCTTTATCAAAATCGCCTAAAACCGACGCATCCATTGGAATGATTCGTACTCCATCACAATTTATACCATCCAATTGTTCTTTATCTTCTTCATTTTTGGATGCGTTAATCACTGCCCAACCTATGCTGTTGGTTCCTAAATCTAATCCTAAGATGTGTTTTGGTTTCATAGCTTTATATATTTTTCCCAAAGCTATGAATTTTTTGCGACAAAATTTGTCTTTTCAAACTTTTTCCTTAACTTTGTTCTCACTAATTTGAAGCAAATCACAATAAGGATTATTCCGTTGTGAAAACATTAGGTTCCCTCGTCCTCTAACGGGGGATTTTTTATTTCATTTTTTTCTATTGTTATGTTGAACGAAGTGAAGCATCTCGTAGACATTGAAGATACTTCACTTCATTCCCTTAGACAGGTAGTGCTACTATGCAAATTTATTACCCTATTGTTCTCATCGCATTTTGCAAGCGGGTGAGGAACTCATCCGCTTGCAAAATGCTGAGGCAGAGAGGGGGAAGCAGACGGATGACATTGGTTCCGCTTACACCTGTAAAGACTTTTTGCTCGAAGAGCAGTTTCGTACGCAGCTCTTTAACAGGCTCTTCAAATTCCAGCCCTATCATCAGACCACATCCGCGCACTTCCTTGATGCCCTTGAAACACTTCAGTTCTTCTAATAAATGTGTGCCGACTTTTGCCGCATTTTCTATCAGCTTCTCTTCTTTTATGACATCCAGTACGGCAATTGCTGCGGCACAAGCCAGGTGATTACCGCCGAAAGTCGTGCCCAATTGTCCGTAAACGGGTTTGAATTTCGGACTGATGAGTACGCCTCCCATGGGGAAACCGTTGCCGATTCCTTTGGCTACAGTAATGATATCGGGGCGGATGCCGCTGTATTGGTGAGCGAAGAACTTGCCGCTTCGTCCGTAACCCGACTGGATTTCGTCCAGAATCAGTACGGTGTTGTTTGCGTCGCAAGCTTGGCGCAAAGCTTTCATAAAGTCTGTATCGGGTATCCGGATGCCGCCTATCCCTTGAATACCTTCAATGATAACGGCGCAGACATCGCCTTTTGCCAGTTCGGCTTTCATGGCTTCTGTATCATTTAGCGGCAGGTAGGTAACATGTTGGTTGGCGTTGACAGGAGCGATGATTTTCGGATTGTCGGTCACTTCTACCGCCAGCGAGGTACGTCCGTGGAAAGCTTTGCCGAAAGAAACAATACGTGTGCGTCCGTTATAGAAAGACGCCAGTTTCAGGGCATTTTCATTGGCTTCGGCTCCTGAATTGATTAAGAACAGCTGGTAATCGTCATAGCCGCACATCGCTCCCAACCGGTCGGCAACTTCCTGTTGCAGCTTGTTAATGACCGAGTTGGAGTAGAATCCCAGCATAGCAACTTGTTTGCTTATCATTTCCACATAATGCGGGTGTGAATGCCCGATGGAGATAACGGCGTGCCCTCCGTACAGGTCAAGGTATTCTTGTCCTTTGTCATCCCACACGTGGCAGGCTTTTCCCTTGACAATGTTAATGTCAAAGAGAGGATATACATCGAAAAGTCTCATTTAAATTAAGAATTAAGAATGAAGAATGAAGAATTCAGTGGGTGCTTCCTTCATTCTTCTTCTGGTTATTTTTTACTGTTTTTATTGATGAAACGAATAGGGCTATTAATTCATTGCAGTCTTCTTCTATACTGGTAAACGATTGTTCATCCATATAGTCACTGTCATATAGCAGATTGAGCCAATAGTCGGTTTCGTTTGCCTCTTTCAGTCCGACGCTTAATTTATTAATAAAGTCAGCTGGACTTTGGGCGAATTCTGATTCACGTACCAAAGCACCAATAGCTGTTCCCGAACGAAGAACTTGTTTGCTAAGGATAAATTCTTGTTTTTCATTGCGCAGATATTGTACCATACGTACAATGCGTAAAGCAAATAAATAGCTCTTGATATGCAATGTCGAATTATGCCGTTTACGAAAATTCTTCATTCTTCGTTCTTCATTCTTCATTTAAAAAGCACTTGGCTTCAGCTTGAGTCCTGTCGTTTCTTCCAGATTGAACATCAGGTTCATGTTGTGTACCGCCTGGCCGCTGGCGCCTTTCAGCAAGTTGTCAATGCAAGACACGATGAGAAGTTTGTCTTCGTGTTTTTCTAAGTGAATCAGACACTTGTTGGTGTTGACCACTTGCTTCAGGTCGATGCTCTTCTCTACGATATGCACGAACGAGTCTTCGGCATAATAGTCTTCATACATCTTCACGATTTCGGGCAATTCTACCTTCGTCTTTATGATTGTAGTGGCGAAAATGCCTCGGGCGAAGTCGCCGCGGTAAGGGATGAACGTAATATCTGCATCGAAGCTGTTCTGCAATTGTTTCAGCGACTGGCGTATTTCCGGAAGGTGCTGGTGCGTGAACGGCTTGTAAATGCTCAGGTTGTTGTTCCGCCAACTGAAATGCGTAGTCGCTCCCGGTTTTACTCCGGCTCCCGTACTTCCGGTTATGGCGTTTACAATGATATCACCTTTCAGCATCAAATGTTTTGCCAAGGGCAACAGCCCCAACTGAATGCAGGTGGCGAAACATCCCGGATTGGCAATGTGCTTGCTATGACAGATGGTGCGGCGGTTCAGTTCGGGAAGGCCGTATACGAAGTCATGGTCTTCAGCGGCAATGCGGTAATCCATCGACAGGTCGATTATCTTCAAGTCTTCGGGCAGGTTGTGGCTTTCCATAAACTTGCGCGTGTCACCATGTGCCGTACAGAAAAACACCACATCCACTTCATCCAGTGGCAGTGCATCGGTAAAGGTCAAATCGGTTTCGCCATACAGTCCTTCGTGTACATCGGTAATCTTATTTCCGGCATTGCTCGAACTGTTGATGAAATGAATCTCCACATCAGGGTGATTGATAAGCAGGCGAATCAGTTCGCCTGCTGTATATCCTGCTCCTCCTATAATTCCAGCTTTTATCATACTCAGTTATTGTCTTCGGGAACGATAATCCACATTAATAAATAGATGATGACACCTGCAAAAGCGGTAAAGACGGTCAGCAATGCATAGATAAGCCGTACCAGTGTCGGATCCAGATCGAAAAAACGGGCTATGCCTGAGCATACACCGGCTATCATTCTGCTATTGCGTGGACGTCTGAGTTTCTTTCCTTCCATAGTTGTTGGTTTAGTGTTACATCATTTCGTCTTTATGGTTTGCGTAATAGGCTCTCAGCGGAGTGGAGAGTACTTTGATAAAGCCTTTGGCATCTTCTGCCGTCCAGCCTTTCTGCATTTCCCCGTATTCGCCCAGCTTGTTCTTTACCAAGTCGTCTTCTGATTCTACGCCTACGGTAGAGAAGCAATAGGGGCGGAGTTCAAGGATAGCCGTACCGTTTACGTTGCGTTGTGATTCGGTCAGCATGGCTTCGATGTCGCGCATCACCGGTTCCAGGTATTGGCTTTCGTGCAAGAACATGCCGTACCAGTTTGCCACCTGGTCTTTCCAGTATTGCTGCCATTTGCTCAACGTGTATTTTTCCAGGAAGCGGTGTGCACCGATTATCAGCATCGGAGCTGCGGCTTCGAATCCTACGCGTCCTTTGATGCCGATGATGGTATCGCCTACGTGCATATCCCGTCCGATACCGTAAGGTGCTCCGATTTCTTCTACACGCTGGATGGCTTTGATTTTATCATCGAACACTTCCCCATTGACAGCGTACAGCTCGCCTTTCTTGAATTCCAGTTTCAGCAGTTCGCTTCCTTCCTTGGTGACTTGTTTCAGGTATGCACTTTCGGGCAGTCCTTGTGCCGAATCCAAGATTTCCCCTCCGCAGATGGAAGTGCCCCAGATGCCTACGTTATAGGAGTATTTCAGCTTGGTGAAGTCGGCTTCGAAACCGTGCTCTTTCAAGTAATTGATTTCATAGTCACGGCTTAATGCCATATCGCGGGTCAGGGTGATGATTTCCACTCCCGGAGCCATGACCAGGAACGTCATGTCGAAACGTACTTGGTCGTTTCCCGCACCGGTAGAGCCGTGCGCAATGGCATGTGCACCGATTTCGTTGGCATAGCGGGCAATGGCAAGTGCCTGGAAGATGCGTTCCGAACTTACGGAAATAGGATAGGTGCCGTTACGCAACACGTTCCCGAATATCATGTATTTCAGGCTCTTGGCGTAGTATTCTTGTGTTACGTCGAGGGTGACATATTTCACCGCGCCTAATTTATAGGCATTCTCTTCATTCTTTTTCAATTGTTCGGCACTGAATCCGCCCGTATTGGCACAAGCGGCATATACTTCATATCCTTTTTCTTTTGCCAGATACATCACGGTGAACGAAGTATCCAGCCCGCCGCTGAAAGCAACGACAACTTTTTTCTTTTCTTCCATAAGGCTATATTTATTATGTGTAATTCTTCATTCTTAATTCTTCATTTGTCAGAAGTTTGTATGCTCATCGTCTGTATGCAGTGCCGGGTCATAGAGCATGGCAGTACAGATGCAGAACTTGCGGTTTTTTGCCATCAGTATCTCGTGGTTGATGCATCCTTCGCATCCTTTCCAGAACGCTTCGTCATCGGTCAGTTCGTTGAATGTTACCGGTACATATCCCAGTTCGGTGTTCATTTTCATGACAGCTGCCCCTGAGGTCAGGCTGAATATCTTGGCTTTGGGCCAGCGCAGGCGTGCCAACGTAAACGAAGCGTGTTTGATTCGTTTGGCAAGTCCGCATCCACGGTATTTAGGGTGGACAATCAAGCCCGAAGTGGCTACATACTCCTTGTTTCCCCATGATTCGATGTAAGTAAAGCCTGCAAATTCATCCCCGCAAAGGGCAATGATGGCTTTGCCTTCTTTCATTTTGGTTGCGACATATTCGTGCGTACGTTCGGCAATGCCTGTGCCCCGCACTTTGGCAGCTTCCCGGATGGTATCCAGAATTGTGTCTACGTATGCTTCGTGCGAAGCATCTGCCACCATAACGTCTATTTGTTTTGCGTCCATTTCTGTATGATTATTCTTTATAAGTTGATATTCGCTATCACATGAGCAAGTGCCTGTTTCAATTCCGTACGGGTGCATCCTTCCCGCATGACCAGCATGATGGTATCATCGCCTGCTATGGTTCCGATGATTTCATGAAAATGGTTGTTGTCGATGTCGTAGGCAAGGCTGCTGGCATATCCGGGGCGTGTCTTGATGACGGCAATGTTTCCGGAAAATTCAATAGACAGGAACCCTGTATGACGAAGCATTTCCGATGCGCTTTGCGGGTCGGTCATGCGTTTGTACATGGTGTTGTTGGGCAACACATATACGTAATTGCCGTTCATGCTTGCTGCTTTTGCCACTTTCAGTTGTTTCAGGTCGCGCGAGAGTGTGGCTTGTGTAAGTTGGAAACCTTCTTTTTCCAGTTCTGCCAAAAGTTCTCCCTGACTGCCTATCTCTTTGCTTGAGATAATCATCTTGATGGAATCGAGTCTGCTGTTCTTGCTTTTCATCTGCATATTTATTCTTCAATCGGGTGCAAATATACAGATAATATGGAAACAATATTCATTTTGAGCGAATATTTTTTCTAAAAACTTGTATTTATCCACTTTTACACCTTTTTCCTGTTGTCGGTATCCGGCATTGCTTGAAATAGTCCTTTCCCTTTGTTGATAAATTCCGCAACGTTTTTTGCTTTCAGCTTCACCAGTAGCCGTTTTTTACATTTTGTCAAACAATCTGTTCCGATTTCCGGAGAAAATGTGTAAGTTTGCCTGACTATTAGAAATCATATCATGAAAAGACATAGGTTGACTGAAGACAAGGACCCGATGGGACGGGCCATTTACGAATATTTTACAACTGGGAAAGCTGGAAAGTTAAGGGTGTTTTCCTCACAATTTGATGAAGATGAATTGCCGGTAAAGGATTTGTTCCGCACTTTGGAACAGATGCCTTTGTTAGAGCAGAAGGCTTTGCAGCTGGCATACGGGCGGATATTGGATGTGGGAGCAGGGAGTGGATGCCATTCGCTTGTTTTGCGGGAGATGGGGAAAGAAAGCCTGGCTATTGATATCTCGCCTTGGGCGGTGGAAGTGATGAAAAAGCGGGGAATAGACGCTTATCTGACAAATGTGTTTGATATGGGATTTACAGGGCGGTTCGATACCATTCTGATGCTGATGAATGGCTCGGGTATCATTGGTAAACTGAAAAATATGCCGGCTTTTCTCACAAGAGTTAAGCAACTTTTGGCTCCGGGAGGATGTGTACTGATGGATTCGACTGACCTTCGCTATCTGTATGAAGATGAAGACGGGAGTTATCTCGTCGACCTTGCTGCTGATTATTATGGTGAAGTAGACTTCCAGATGCAGTATGGCAAGGTAAAGGGAGAACCGTTCGACTGGCTTTACATTGATTTTGATACCCTATCGGCATACGCCACTCCGTATGGTTTTCGGGTAGAAAAGGTGATGGAGGGCGAGCATTACGATTACCTTGCGCGGCTGTCCTTGCGTTGAGGATTTTTCATCACAGGTTATAAAATTTGAATATCCGCAACATCCCATGTAGAGGCAAAAAGCGGATATTCATTTCAGAAAACCATCCACAAAAATATTTGAGAAGCTGTTTTGAATTTCTCCAAAAAGTTTTTCTTGGCTTGATGTATCCGTTTTCGTGTGTGCTTTGGGCGA
>NZ_JACSPP010000070.1 GCF_014837065.1 Phocaeicola intestinalis | reverse complement strand
CATCACAGAAGCGAAAATGCCTCAAAAACTCATCCCAAATCATCGCACGATAAATTCAAAACAGCTTCTTACTTATAACATTATGTTATGAGAGAAATTCAAAACGGTTTCTAAACAGGTTTTTATCCGAATCTGAAATTTGTGCCGATTAATAGGCTGATTTTTGGCTTATTTATGATATCCTTTTAAAAATGGGACAAAGATTATATAAATAGACCTTGTATATATTGGGAATTTGTCCCATTTTTGCGCTTGATTTACAACAACTCGTATAAGATATTTGTTGATTAACTAAACTTTTTAATTAGAAAGAAATGAAAAAGAATTTGTTTTTTTATGTGTTTGCCGTGCTTTGCACGATGCCTTTCTTCACTTCGTGTAGTGATGATGACGATCCGGTAGAAACTGTTTCTGCGGCGGATTCTGTCATTGGTGATTATCAAGGTAATTTGAGTATTGCTTTGGTTACAGATGGGGTTTCTGTTCCTACGGGGGATGCTATTTCACAGACCATATCGGTTGCGAAAGCAGGAGACAATGCAGTAGATTTGCAGATTACAGACTTTACATTTATGGAAATGCCTATAGGCAATATTGCCTTGGAAAATTGTCAATTGACGAGCGCAGGTGATAATACCTATAATTTCACAGCTACTTCCAATTTGGCTGTAGCGGGGATGCTTGAAGCTGATATTGATGCTACGGGTACTTTTGAGAATGGGAAATTGAATCTTGATTTAAACATAGACAATGTATCGTTGTTGGGAAATCCTGTTTCTTATACAGTGGAGGTGACTTACGAGGGTACAAAAGCTGCCAATTGAAAATGAAAATTTTTGGAGTACGGGTGTGAGGAGAGGTTTCTCGCTTTCCGTGCTTTTTTATTGGTGATTCAATTTTGATGGAAATGAGAAAATATTTGTTTTTTTACTTGTTTGTTGCAGTATGTATTGCATCGTTGTTTACATCATGTGATGAGGATGATGTAATAAGAAGCAGTGAAGCGAATATAACATCGTTTACTTTTGACACAACGGTAGCTGCCAATGCTGCAGTACTTTCTCAACCGGTAATAGATGAGGCAAATGCTACTATTACTTTCAAGGCAGAAGAAGGTGGTGATGTAAGTGCTTTGGTTCCGACTATTGAAGTTTCAGCCGGTGCTACGGTAACTCCGGCAAGCGGTTCGGCTGTAAGCTTTGCAAGTGGCTCGGCTACATTTACTGTAGTAGCTGAAGATGGTACTTCTAAGACTTATACTGTTTCTTGCAGCATGGGTAGCCTTATCCAGTACGATTTCGAAACATGGGCTACTCCTGAAGGTGCTATGTCTCCCGAAGTGGTAAATCCCGAAGGCTGGGCTACTTGTAACGATGCCGTAGCCTTGATAAAGAACTTAGGTAGTTTGGGAGGCATTACTTATACGGGTGAATATCCGGTACGTCAGACCACAGATGCTTATTCGGGAAGTACAGCTGCTATGCTGGAATCGGTTGATACGCAAGGTGGAAATATTTTTGGACAAACCATACCGAAGGTGACTGCCGGTTCTATGTTCTTGGGTACGTTTAATGCTTTTGCTGCTATGACTGACCCGATGGCAACGACTGAATTTGGTATTCTTTATGATAAAAAGCCTGTGAAGGTATCAGGTTATTATAAGTACACTCCGGGTGCAGAGTTTTATAATGCCGCAGGTGAATTGCAGGCAGACCAGAAAGATGCTTGCGCCATCAGTGCAGTTTTGTATGAAGTGGAAAATGAAGATGAAACGTTGGATGGAAGTACCATCTATACATCAGATAAGATTGTGGCAATGGCTTCTTTCAGTTCTGGAGAAACTGTAGCTGAATATACTCCGTTCGAACTGAATTTGGAATATGTAAAGGACTATGATGCCAGCAAGACATACAAGTTTGCCGTTATCTTCTCGGCAAGTGCAGACGGTGCGGCTTATAATGCGGCTGTAGGAAGTACATTGTATATTGATGATGTAACGATAGAAAATGAAGCTGTAACAGAATAAATCTGTATACATCTGATATTGACAAAAAACAAATCATCCTGAAATCGGAAAGTAAATTGCTGGTTTCAGGATGATTTGTTTTTTGTCAAAATGCATGTTTGCCAACAGCCAATACATACTCCTTAAAAATGAATATATACTGCATGCGCGGTTGAATATATACTTCATCGGCGGTTGAAGATATCTTCATCAGCAGTTGAAGTATATCTTCATCAGCGAATGCAGTGCTACTGCGTTTTCAACCCTAGCTGGACTGGCTGGTTGCGGACATGCGTATTGGGCAATTATTGTCCATAGGCATACCTGAAATCATTTTTACGTGATGTTCCCAAGTGTGGTAGAGGCTTTGCCATTGAGGATAATTTCTTAAAGTTTCCTGTATTCCAGCGGACTGATGCCCACATAGCGTTTAAAATATTTGCCGAAGAACGAGATGTTGGCAAAGTTCAGCGAGTCGGAGATTGCCTGTATGGTGAGGTTGGTCGATTTCAGTTGTGACTTGGCATCCATAATAACCATCGATGCAATGACATCAATGCATGTCTTGCCCGTTATCTGTTTTACTACGGCGCACAGATGTGCATGCGTAATACCCAGTTTTTGTGCATACCAGCTTACGTTGCGCGTCTGGTTGTAGTGTTGGGTGACCAGTTGCATGAAGCTGCGGCATATCAGTTCGCTTTTCGACAAGGAAATCTTGTCATAATGCCGGCTTTTGTAGATGATGGAGATACCCGTATGAACGTCAGCATATAGGTTGGGGGCTATTTCCTGGCGTATTTTTTCGTTGAATTGTTCGTACATACCTATCAACATCTGCAGGTATTTTTCCATCATGAGTGCTCCTTCGGATTTTAGTGGGATAACTGGTCGCCCTAACGTAAGGAAGATTGCGTCCAGCATGGAACGCGACTGTCCGCTCCGTTCGATAAATCCCGAAGAAAATCCTAGAAAATAGATTTTCAGGTCACCTCGTACTTCGTTTATCTGGAAGATGGTGCCTGGCATCAGTGTAATGACATCGTTGGGCCGCACCTGTATTTCGTTCAGGTTGACCATGGCTTCCACTTCTCCAGCGAGGCACATTACAAACATTTCACATTTCAGCCTTACGGGATAATGTGCATACAGGCTCAGCAGGTCTTTGTTGATGTCAGTACCTATCACCCAGTCTTCGGGCAGGTCTATCTTAGGCAATTCTTTTTCGTTTGTTTCCATGCTATTGATTGGTGTTTGGTGGCAAAGTTACTTTTTAATCTTGAAATCCATAATTATCAGGCATAAAAGATTTTTTCAAATTAACAAATGAGACACACGTAATGTCTGTACCGGACGATTGTTTGTCACGAAGGTTTGTCACGAAGGACACAGAGTCTCGGTCAATTGCGGCGATTCCGTACAGGCAAGGTGGTGAAGCGTTTTGTGTCTTTGCGTTCAGTTGATCAATAGACAAAAAAATACCAGATAATAAAAATAGAACAAAAATAATAAAAATAGATATTGTGAGTTTTTGTGAAAGATTGCAATTTTGCAAACGAAAAAAATAACAATACAAAGAGTAAACGGGGATTCCGTATATTTGGAGTCGGGAATGAATGTGTTTACCGGATCCTAAGAAAAGGACAATATGAATGATGCTCTATGGTTTATATTCCGGTTATGGTGAAGAAAATACAATATTTGTACGTTGGTGGGTTACCGGAAACTTAAAAAACAAAAACGGATGAAAGGCTAACAAGCTTAAAATTAAGTAAAGTAGTAGAGCATCGTAATTATTGAAGAAAAGGCCAAAATGCTAAAAAAAAGAACAATTGGGGAAACTCAAACTTAAATACTTAAAACTCGAACAACAACAATTTTAACATGAGAAAGATGAAAAAGTATGTAGTAATGTTTTGTGCGCTGTTAGCGATGGGTGCATCTGTTGCATCCTGCTCTTCAGATGAGGAGGTGGTGCAGGGCGCAGCAGGACAAGGAGAAGCTATGGTCATGTTTGACGTAGCTACCAATGTGGCTTATAGCCGGACAATTTATGACGATGCAAAAGTCGCAGCGAATTATAAGCTGACTTTAACTAAAGAAGGAGAGTCTGAACCTCTGTTTAAAGATGTGGATTATGGCGATTTGGAGTTGGAATACAAAGTAGAGGCGGATGTTAATTACACATTATCCGCTTATTATGGCGAAGATGTTCCTGCTGGTTTTGATAAATTGTATATGACAGGTAGTCAGACATTCAGTGTCGTAGCAGGTGATAAGAAAACGGTTACAATCAGTACAAATCCGGCTAATTCGAAACTGATTTTGGCTTACAAAGGTTTGAAAGAAGACGGATCTGACAAATTTACTGATTATTTTAAAGATTGTGCGGTGAGTATCAAGACTTCGTATATGACCGAGGCTTTTTCTATGGCAATCGCTGATGAAGGCAAGGAATTATTCTTGAAAACCAGTAATGATGATAATGAAGGCGATGGTACTGCTGTAGATTTGGCTTTTACTATTACCAATAAAGAAGGAGAAGTTGTGACTGTAGAGGGTTTTGAGGCTAATAAAACGGTATATATAAAACCGGCTTACGCTTATACGGTTACCATTACTCCTGCAAAAAATGGTGTTGATGGAGGATTGGTTGGACTGAACATTACCGTTGATGACGGGGTGACAGATGAAGATGTCAATATAACTATTCCCGCAGAATACCTTTCAACTACGGCAACCGAATAATTTTAAACGAGACAATTATGAAACAGAATAAAAATAAATATGTTATCTTTTTGTGCCTAAGCCTGTTGTTGGGCTTTTCGTCTTGCGAGATGAAAGACGAATTGTTGGGACATGAAGAACAGACCGAACAATTAGGGTCTTTGGAAGTGGAGCTTTTCTCCATTTATAATAATGTGATTATGAGCCGTGCAGAAGAAGATGTTACGGCTGAAGACGATGGTACAACGACAGGCGATTTTGACGCTGTAGACAAAGATGTCAATCAGTACACATTGGTTGTGATTAATACGGAAACGCAAGAAGTTGTGAAAAAAGGACAGGTGAGTGATTTGAAAAACGGAGGAGACAAGATTTCTCTTCCTTTGCCTGTAGGTAAATATAACGTAAAGGCTTATAATTATGATTGCTCCAATATAAGCGTTTCCACTCGTCCCTATTTTGAAGGAAGTGCTAATTTTAGTATAACGAATGGGACACCGACAGATGTTACGTTGTCTTGTAAATTATCTTGGATTGAAGTGAAACTGAACCCTACCAATGCGTTCATCAATGCTTTCAAAGATGATTATACGATCACGGTAGACAATGGTGATGGAGCAAGCCAAATGTTCAATAAAAATAATATCGGAACAAAATATTATTTCAAAACACCGGTCAATAAGAATAGCTTGACCGTATCTGTAAAAGCTACAACCCAAGAAGGAAATACGCCGATAGATATGGTTTATACCATTCAGAAGCCGGCGGATGCAGAAGGACAATCGGCTAATTTGGCAGGCGGTGATTCATTCTTAATTAACTTGACAGAGGCAAAGGCAACAGATAGCCACATCAGTGCTATTGAAATATCTGCCAACCTTACCTTTACTACAGATGGAACGACTGTAGAGATTCCGTTTGAAGACATTATTTACAATGGACCAGGGTTAACCCCACAACCTCCTGTAGGAGAACCAACTATAACATTTACAGGACTTCCAGCCACTTACAATTGTGCATTTGGGGATCAAACAATTGCCGGCTTACAAAATGTTGTTATATATGTTTCTGAGAACTCTACAGGAATCAAGAGCTTGAATGTAACGATATCGGGTGCTATTGAAAGTTTGTTAGGTATGGTTTCATTACCCAATTCTTTTGATATCTGTGATTTGGATGATGGTGTTAAAAACGCTTTAGTCGGACTTGGATTGATATCAGAAGATGATTACGCAGGCTTGCATGCCGGGACAGTAAAGAAATTTACCTTCAATTTAAGCAGTTTGCTTGTGCTTGTACCGCAAGTAGTGACAACCGGAACAAGTACATTTAGCTTGTCCGTCAATGACGGTGTTACTACAGATGGAGGTGATATAATTGTAAATGTTAATTGATAGTAGGAGGCAAAAGCATGAAAACAACCAAAACGATATTGGCAAGTATAATGCTTGCGGCAGGCTTTTTATCTTCCTGCCAATCTGAACTGGATGAAAGCGTAAGCGGATATGGTTATCTACAGCTTTCTTCAGTAGAAGTAAATAAAACGGTAGACAGCCGTGCCGATGTGACGGCTACAGAAGACATAGCTGTAGACATTTTAGATGAAGACGGCGAAGTGGTAAAGCATGTTGATGATTGGAACGATTTAAACTCTTCTTCCGAGGGAGTTGTGTTACCGGTAGGCACTTATGCCGTGAAAGCATATTCTTTCGATAAGGATAAGGAAGCTCAAGGATTTGATGCCGAACCTTACTACGAAGGGGTAACAGAAAATGTATCCATTGTTGCCAATCAAGCGAAAGTAGTGGATGTAGCTTGTACCTTAGCACAGAGTCTGGTTAAAGTAAACTATTTGGACAACTTTAAGAATGCTTTCAAGACATTTACCTGTACCATTGAAGGCGAGTCGAATTTAAGTATTCCCTTTTCTGTTACGGAAGAACGTTCTGCATATGTAAAAGCGGGTCAGGCATTATCTGTTAAGATTGTGTTTGAAAACGATAAGGTATTTACCCAACAAATTACAGCTAAGGCTGAAGCTGCCATTCGTTACAATGTAAACTTGGATTTTGCTTCTGGTTCACAGGGCATTGACATTGTATTCGACCCAACTATTCATCAGTATGAAGTGACATTGAAAGTTCCGACCCAAATAGAAAGCACGGACATGGTGACAACCAACATCTCATCAGATATATCTAAGGTATGGGGGCAATTCGCTTATCTGTCCGGTCAATGCAATTTGACCGATGCAACCGCTCCGGTACAGTTCTATTATAAGAAGAAAGATGCTGCCGAATGGAGTACCATTGCTGCTACAAAAGAGGGTGAAACCAACAATTATACGGCTAAAGTCGCTCCATTGGATTTTGGTACAGAATATGAATACTACATCGAATGCGGTGGAAAAGTAGGTGAAACGACTTCATTTACCACTGAATCGTATGTGGAAATACCTAATTTAGGTTTTGAAGATTGGACACAGGATGGTAAGAACTGGTATCCTAATGCGGATGCAAGCAATAGCTATTGGGCAACGGGTAATGAAGGTGTTACGACCTTGGGAGATTCTAACAGTGTTCCTGTTGAAGGTTCTGATGCTCGTACGGGCAAGGCTGCAAAGTTACAGACCGTAACGGTAGCTTTAGTTGGTTATGCAGCTGGGAACTTGTTAATTGGAAATTATAGTACAAACTTGAGTGACATGGCTTCAAGTGTTTCATTCGGTCGTCCATATAACGGTGCTCGTCCTGTGAAATTGACTGGGTATTATAAATACACTCCGGGTACTTCGATGAATAGTAATGGAAAGATACCGACAGATCGTACTTTGACAGTAGACGAATGCGATATTTATGTAAAATTGTGGTCTGGCGGCGTTAACGGTACATTGATTGGGGAAGGTCATTTTATTTCTAATGAAACTCAATCTACGTATGCTCCGTTTACCGTTGATATAGAATATACTGACACTACAAAGCACCCTGATACAATTACGATTGTTGCTACTTCAAGCCGTTACGGAGGTGAATTTGAAGGTACAAATATGTTCAATACAAAAGTTGTGGGACAGGTAGCTGCAAACAGTACCCTTTGGGTAGACGATTTTGAATTATCATACTATTAATATTTTGAATGAAGAAATATATAGTACTTTTATTCTTAGCTTTTTCGTGCATGAATGCCCTTCATGCACGGAAAGGCTTTGACCGTGAAATAAAGCAAACCCTGTTTGTACCGAAAGGGACATGGATGGGAGGTGTTTCGTTCTCGTATATGGAATTGACGGGAGACGATTACAAGTTTTTGGTATTGGATGATATGGGAGGCGAAGGTTACACTTTTAAGGTCAGTCCATACGTCGGGTATTTTATTAAAGACAACATTGCGGTAGGTGCACGTTTTAATTACAATCGGACGTATGCTGACATTGGCAACATTGATATTGATTTAGGCGATGATCTCAATTTCAATATTTCCGATTATAAATACTTGGAGCATCAGTATACAGCTTCCGGATTCTTGCGCACCTATATGGGATTGGGTAATAGCAAGATATTCGGTTTTTTCAATGAAGTACGCCTTACGTACGGATATGGTCAGGGCAAGACATTGTCTGGTACCGGCAATGACCAGACAGGTACTTACCAGACTTCGCACCATTTGCAGATAGGTTCTGTGCCGGGACTAACTGCTTTTGTAATGAACAATGTAGCGGTGGAAGTCTCGATTAATTTGATTGGTCTTGACTTTAAATGGGCGGAACAGGTGACGAATCAGGTGGAACACAGTTCGTACCGCAAGAGTTCGGCGAACTTTAAGGTGAATATATTTTCTATCAATATAGGTGTTTGTACATATTTTTAAGTGTAGTTTTATGAGATTGAAACCAGTGAGAACGGTTGTTGCGCTATTGTTGTCGGGATTATTTGTTTCGTGTATAGAAAATGATATTCCCTACCCATATATCGAAGGTTATATCGAGGATATACAGGTAGAGGATATGGAAGGGGATGCAGAAATAGACCGGACAAACCGTGTGGTGAATATAACGGTGGGCGAGGATGTATTTTTGGATAGCCTGCCTATTACCCGTTTGGTAGTGAATGAAGATGCAACGATTTATCCGGATTCTGCGGCTTGCATCCGTGTAAACGGTTTCCCTACGTTCAGTTTTTCTTCGCTGGATGAATTGCCGGGCAATGCCAACACGGCTGTAGATTTTACCAATCCTGCCCATTTCCTGTTGCGGACGTATCAGGATTATCAATGGACAATCAATGTCACGCAAAACATTGTCCGCGAAATTGTGGTGGATAATCAAGCTGGCGTAGACCCCCAATTTGATTTTCAAAATCATATTGTGATTGTGTATGTAACGGATGAAGCGGATTATGGTAATATCCAGTTTAGTAAATTGGATTTGGAAGGGACAAAAACCACCTTGGAACCTGACTTTAGAACCGTGACCGATTTTACCCGTCCCCGTACATTCAAAGCATATCGCAACGGCAAGTATGTATGCGATTGGACGGTAGATGTGCAAAAATCGTCTACCGCAGCAGCGATTACCAGTTACAATGCATGGGCAACTAAAGTGGAGTTAAGCGGAAGTGTACGTTCGGGACTTACCCCCACGTTGCAATATCGGGTGCAAGGTACGGATGCATGGACCGAAGTGCCTGCATCGCAAATTACCATGCAAGGCAATACGGCTTTCTCAGCTACCGTAACGGGATTGGAGGATGGAACAAACTATGAGATGAAAGCTACGGCAGGTGGAAGCGATAGCGAGTCTCTTTTGTTTCAGACGGAAACTATTACGACTATTCCAAACTTGAATTTGGATACATGGACGCAGGGGGGAGCAAGCGGTAAGGCATGGTATCCCAATCCGGTAGCTAACAACTTGGATGACCCGCAGGCTTACTGGGCAACTGGAAATGAAGGTGTGACTTCGTATAAAGACCCGAATACAGTTCCGGTAGAAGGCAGTGATGCCTATCGTGGAAAAGCAGCTAAGATGCAGACTATATCAGTGGCTTTGGTGGGAGTGGCAGCAGGCAATTTGTTTGTCGGTACGTATAAAACCCAATTGACCGCACCTTCTACAAGCGTTTCTTTTGGTCAGCCTTATACAGGTGCACGCATGACGAAACTGAGTGGGTATTATAAATATACACCGATGCCTATCAATTATCCCACTTCGGGTACGAGTATACCGGGCAATCTGACGATAGACCAATGCCATGTTTATTTGATACTATGGGATTCGGCTGGAAACCAAATAGCGTATGGCGAGTTTTATAGTAGTGAAAGCGTCACGCAATATACAAAGTTTGAAGTAGATATTGAATATAGCAATCGGACGGCTAAACCTGCCAAGTTGGCGATTGTTGCTACTTCTAGCAGATATGGAGGTGATTTCGACGGGATGAAAGTAGTCGGTCAGGTAGGTGAGGGAAGTACCCTTTGGATAGATGAATTGGAATTGAGTTATGATTAATGCTTATAATGAGGAAAAAGATGATGCAGAAAATAACAAAAGTTGTTGCGTTTTGGGCTTTGGCAATCTTATTGTTCGCTTGCAATGAGGAAGAGATTGTTACAATGAACCAAAAAACGGGAAAGCTGATAGTGGGCGGTGTGGAAGTGTCTGCCATAGTAGGCGATATGCAGTCGCGGGCTACACTTGAAAACGTTCCTTCGGGTAATGAATTTACCATTATGGTGAAAAGCGAAGACGGTTCTTTCGAACGTACCTTGGAAGAAGGCGTATTTTCGTGTATATTGCCTGTGGGTACATATACCGTAGAAGCAGCGTATGGCGAAGACAAGATAGCAACGGATAAACCTTATTTTTGTGGCAGTGCTTCGGTTGAAATTAAAGAGGGAATGACCGAGAGTATTTCTGTAACCGCTTCGTTGCAAAGTGCCATTATCCGTGCGGTAATGGATGAGGAACTGTTGGCTCAATATGAAGATTACACGTTGTGGATTTCGGAAGCCGGTAGTTCGGATATGGAGTCTATAGATAATGACAAAGACATCTTTGTTCCGGCAGGAGACGATTATCTCTTGCGATTGACTGGAACCAACCTGTTAGGTGATGATGTAAATACTTCTTGGGAGTTGAAGTCGCTTTCTCCCAAGACCCGTTACATTGTGTCTTGTGATGCAGACTTGCCCAGCTTTACTTTCCCCGAACAAGCGGTAACCAATGCATGGAGCAAATTTATCTACATCACTCCCATGACGGCTGAGAATATGACTTCTCATCCGGAAAAGGCGCAGCAAGTAATGGATAACATTGTTTATGAAGCTTCTGCCGATAATGGCAATACATGGATGCCTGCTGAATATGATTCTGAGAATGAAAAATGGGTGATTAAAGGTTTGCAGCCGAGTACAGCCTATACGCTTCGTTCCCGTTTTGGGGGAGTAGTAAGTAGTAATACGCAGGCGATTACTACGGAGAATGCACAAGAACTAGAAAATGGCGATATGGAAGACTGGACGAGTACCTCAGTGTATGGAGGTAATGGAAGTTATTCTGCATCCATAAATTGTGATTACTGCACAGGATGGAGTACTCGAAATGAGAGAACTACGGATGGTGCTGAGAATGCAAATGGTAATTTCCTTTGGAACACTAATTATGCAACTAACTGGAAATGGTGTTCTGGAACTGTATCAACTTCAGATTCAAAAGAAGGTAATGCTGCAGAAATTTCGACATTAGGATTATATAATCAAAGAGTTAGCGGAGTTTATGATAGGAATGAAATAGAGAGCGAAGTAAAGGGAAATGGAACTGTATATGTAGGATATTTATTATATGGTACATACGATTTATCATCTGATACATATACTTTAGGGAAAGAACATCTTACGCGACCCGTTTCTATGTCTTTTGATTATAAATATGCGCCGGTTGAAGGTGACCAATGTATAGCTTATGCGAAACTATATGATGCTGCGAAACGGGAAATTGCTTCAACAGAAGAGTTTCGTTCAGGCGCAGCAGGAAGTTATACTACATCGACTTTAAGGCTTGTTTATACGGACTTGGAATGTCAAGCTGCCTGTATCGGAGTTTTTTTCCAATCAGGGACAGATAATGATATAAATAAAATGACATTAGTTGAAGGCTCACATACGACTTCTCCTCATAATAGAGATAGAATTGTAGGCAGTGTCCTTAAAGTAGACAACGTAAAATTGAACTATGAATATGAATAAGATAATTTCAAAAATAGGAATAGCTTTTGCATTGCTTGCGTTGATCGGTTCTTGTTCGGTAGAAAACCTGCCGCAAGATGAAGAAGCATACGGCAGGATAAACTTTGCACTCAATGCAGGAGATGCCCGTGCGATTGATACTTCGTATGATAAGAATGCGTTTCAAGTATCTGTAAAGCAAGGGAATAACACGGTGGTGAAACCTCAACCGTATAGCGAAATGCAAGACGGGGTATTGGTAAAAGTAGGTAGCGGTTATCAGGCATACGCCGAAAGCTGTTCGGAAGCCGAAGCAGAAAGTGCGAACGGTGGTTGGGGCCGCATCCGTTATTATGGTGCATCCGAACTGTTTGCTGTAGCAAAGGACCAGGCAATGTGGGTAGAGTTACCTTGTGCCGTAGTCAATGCGGCTGTTTCCGTTCAGACGGATGAAGAAGTAACGTCTTCTGCTTATCGGCTTACAATACAAGCAAGTGATAATACCGGCAGAAGTCTGACATTCGATTCCTCGACTAAAGAAAATATAGCGTATTTTAATGTGGCAGGAAGCCGGACAATCCAATATACCTTGACAATCGGCGATTATACGCTTTCCCAGTCGTTTGCCATTCAGCCTCAGCATTCTTATACATTGGATGTCCATAAACAAACGAATGAAGAAATCACGGTTTCTATCGGCGTAACTGTTGACGATACAGTTGACGAAGATACAACAGAAGGAACTTATAATCCTTATGTATAAACAATCGCTCAATATAACTGAATAATCTGTCCGTAATCGACCGGTCTTTATAGGCCGGTTGCGGACTTTTACCAGATTATATTCTCTTTCTGATATCAGTACAGACCGGTCCTCGACAATTATTCTAGTACAAAGACCGGATGGTTGGGAGTACTGGCTTCAGGGCGGTAGGTAAAGCCTTCCCATTTGAATGTCTTGATTTGTTCGGGGGCTTCTATCCGATTTTTTAAGAGAAAGCGGGTCATTTCTCCGCGACACATTTTGGCGTAGACGGTAATGCTTTTGAGCTTTCCCTCTTTTTGTACCAAAAAATCAGGGGTAATGACGTGCACGGCTTCGGTGATGCGTTCCCAATGAAACAGGTCTTTCATTTCTGCACTGGCAAGATTGACAAGTATGCCTCCCTGCTTACGGATGGCTTCGATAAACCAGCTGGTCAGTATGGGTTTCCAGTAATCAAACATTGTGCAATCGTGTTTAGGCAGGCATACGTTGCCTTCGAGACGGTAGGAATGAATCAGGTCGAGCGGACGCAACAAACCGTACAAAAAGGAAGTGATAAGCAGATGCTCTTGTGCATAAGTGAAATCATCGAGCGTAAATGACGAGCCATTAATGTGCTTGAATACCATACCTGTATATGCCAGCAAGGCGGGAAGTGAAGGTGTGTCGGGTGAAAAGAAGTTCTGATAGCGCAGGTAGTTCTCGGCAGCCAGCTTGGTATTGATATGGAGCAGTTTGCCTAAATCATTGGCACTGAATTGATTCATTTCCATAGCGTTTGCCCGGGCTTCGCTTTCGAAGTAGGGTAAGGTGGTAAAAGGTAAGGTGACCCGGGGGTGACGTTCGGTCATGGTTTTGGCACAGGAAATAAACAGCAGCATATTTTATTTTAATGAAGAATGAAGAATGAAGAATGAAAAATGAAGAATTAAGAATTAAGAATGAAGAATGAAGAATTAAGAATACGTAAGTAAACATCCACTGATTCTTCATTCCTCATTCTTCATTTATTTATTATTTGTATTCTTGCCAACTCTTTATCTTGATGTCTTCCTGCTTCATCTGACAGAAAGCTTCGATAAAGGCTTTTGCCAGGCGGGCATTGGTAATAAGCGGGATGTTATGGTCGATGGCACCCCGGCGGATACGGTATCCGTTGGTCAGTTCACGTTTGGTGTGATTTTTCGGAATGTTTACAATCAGGTCAAACTTATGACCGGCAATCATCTTCATTACGTTGTTTTCGGCATGTGGACGTTCATCGGGCCAGAATACCGGAGTGGTAGGAATGCCGTGTGAATTGAGGAACGTGGCTGTACCAGCTGTGGCATAGATGTGGTAGCCGTTCTTGCTCAGTTCGTGGCTGGCATCCAACAGGTCGACTTTTGATTTTGTGGCACCCGAAGAAAGCAGGATGGATTTTTTCGGTATCTTGTATCCGGTAGCTATCATTGCATTCAGCAGGGCTTCGTCGAAATCATCACCCAGGCAGCCTACTTCTCCGGTAGATGACATGTCTACTCCTAATACCGGGTCGGCATTCTGCAGACGCGCAAACGAGAACTGGGAAGCTTTTACGCCTATCCAGTCGATGTCGAATGCCGACTTGTCGGGACGGGTGTAGGGAGCATCGAGCATGATGCGTGTGGCTGTTTCGATGAAGTTGCGTTTCAATACTTTCGATACGAAGGGGAAGCTGCGTGAAGCACGCAAGTTACATTCGATAACCTTTACTTCGTTTTTGCGTGCCAGATACTGGATATTGAACGGACCGGAGATATTCAGCTCTTGTGCGATGCGCCGGCTGATTTTCTTGATTTGGCGAGCTGTCGAGAAGTATATCTGCTGTGCGGGGAAGACCAAAGTGGCATCACCCGAGTGTACACCGGCATATTCGATGTGCTCAGAGATGGCATATTCTACAATTTCGCCGTTTTGTGCCACGGCATCGAATTCGATTTCCTTGGTTTCCTGCATGAATTGGGATACCACTACAGGGTATTGCTTTGAAACCTCACTTGCCATTTGGAGGTAACGCTTCAATTCTTCTTCATCGTAGCATACGTTCATTGCAGCACCGCTTAATACGTACGATGGGCGCACCAGAACAGGATAGCCTACTTTTTCCACGAATTTCTCTACGTCTTCCAGGCTGGTCAGTTCCTGCCAGGCGGGCTGGTCGATACCTAGCTGGTCGAGCATCGCTGAGAACTTGTTGCGGTTTTCGGCACGGTCGATGGAGATGGGTGAAGTACCGAGGATGGGTACCGACTGGCGGTAAAGCTTCATGGCAAGGTTGTTCGGGATTTGTCCGCCTACCGACACGATGACACCGCGGGGCTGTTCCAGATCGATGACATCCAGCACACGCTCGAATGATAATTCGTCGAAGTACAGGCGGTCGCACATATCATAATCGGTCGATACGGTTTCTGGATTATAGTTAATCATGATTGATTTGTATCCCAGTTTGCGTGCAGTCTGGATGGCGTTTACCGAGCACCAGTCGAACTCTACCGACGAACCGATGCGATAGGCACCTGAGCCAAGCACAATGACTGATTTTTCGTTCTTATAATAATTGATGTCATAGCCTTCGGTGCCATATGTCATATAGAGATAATTAGTCAGTTCAGGATGTTCCGAAGCCACGGTGTTGATACGTTTTACTGCAGGAAGGATACCCAGTTGTTTGCGATAGTCGCGTACCATAAGATTTTCTTTTTCCATGGTTCCGTTTGCAGGCTTCAATACGAAACGGGCAATTTGGAAATCGGAGAATCCCAGGCGTTTTGCCTCACGCAATACATCGGCAGGAAGTTCTTCCAGTGTGTTGTAAGTCTGTAACTTGTGCTTGTAATCAACGATGTTTTTCAGGCGTTCGATGAACCATGGGTCTATCTTGGTCAGGTCGTAAATACGTTCGATGGTATAGCCTTCTTCCAATGCCTGTGCGATAGCGAAGATACGGAGGTCGGTGGGGTTTGCCAGTTCATCGTCCAGATTATCAAAGCGGGTATGGTCGTTGCCTACGAAGCCGTGCATGCCCTGTCCTACCATACGCAATCCCTTTTGGATGATTTCTTCGAACGAACGTCCGATGGACATGATTTCGCCTACCGATTTCATACTCGAACCAATACGGCGTGATACGCCCACAAACTTGGTCAAGTCCCAACGCGGAATTTTGCAGATGAGATAATCCAGCGAGGGAGCTACGTATGCCGAGTTGGTCGTGCCCATTTCACCAATTTCATCGAGGTTGTATCCCAAAGCTATTTTTGCAGCTACGAAAGCGAGCGGATATCCGGTGGCTTTCGATGCCAATGCGGAAGAACGGCTGAGGCGTGCGTTCACCTCGATGATGCGGTAATCATTGGTTTCGGCATGGAAAGCGAACTGAATGTTACATTCACCCACGATGCCCAGATGGCGTACACATTGCTTGGATATTTCCTGTAGCATGGTGACTTGTTCTTCTTTGAGCGAACAAGTGGGGGCAACTACGATGGATTCGCCGGTGTGGATGCCCAGTGGGTCAAAATTCTCCATGCTTGCTACGGTGAAACAATGGTCATTTGCATCGCGGATAACCTCAAATTCGATTTCTTTCCAGCCTTTCAGCGATTCCTCTACCAAGATTTGCGGAGAGAATGTGAAAGCACTTTCAGCCAGTTCGATGAAAGCTTCTTCCGTGGGGCAGATACCGCTTCCCAAGCCTCCCAGCGCGTATGCCGAACGAATCATTACCGGATAACCGATGCGGCGTGCGGCTTCGATGGCATCTTTCGTGTTTTCTACAGCTTGGCTGATAGGGGTCTTTAGCGAAATTTCATTCAGCTTCTTAACGAAAAGATCACGGTCTTCGGTGTACATGATGGCATCTACCGAGGTGCCCAGCACTTCTACGCCATATTCTTTTAATGTTCCGTTGGTATACAATTCAGTACCGCAATTCAGGGCGGTTTGTCCTCCGAAAGCCAGCAGGATGCCGTCGGGCCGTTCTTTCTTGATGATTTCGGTTACGAAATACGGAGTGACCGGCAAGAAATATACTTGGTCGGCAATGCCTTCCGAGGTCTGGATGGTGGCGATGTTGGGATTGATGAGCACCGAACGTATTCCTTCTTCGCGTAAGGCTTTCAGTGCTTGCGAGCCCGAGTAGTCGAATTCTCCGGCTTGTCCGATCTTGAGTGCGCCCGACCCAAGGACCAGGACTTTCTTTAATTCCTTTTTCATGGCATTATATAGATTTATGTTGAGTTAATAATTAATAGTGAATAATGAATAACGAGGGTTGTAGTCTGCTACCGTTGTTAATTATTCATTGTTCATTATTAATTGGATGGACTCTTTTTGCAAAGGAACAATTTATTTTTGAAGAAAACAAAGGTTTTGATTATCTTTGTCCCAATAATTTAATAAGAAATTGCAATATGGAAAAAGAAAAGATTATTTTAACCGGTGACCGTCCTACCGGTAAATTACATATCGGACATTATGTTGGCTCTTTGCGTCGTCGTGTAGAACTTCAGAACTCAGGGCTTTACAAGAAAATCTTTGTATTTGAAGCCGACGGACAGGCACTGACCGATAACATTGACAATCCCGAAAAGGTGCGTCAGAACGTGATTGAGGTGGCTCTCGATTATCTGGCTGTGGGCTTGGATCCTTCGAAGTCGACCATTTTCATCCAGTCGCAGATACCGGAATTGTGCGAGCTTACCTTTTATTATATGGACTTGGTTACGGTGTCGCGCCTGCAACGCAACCCCACGGTGAAGACCGAAATCCAGATGCGCAATTTCGAGACCAGCATCCCCGTGGGCTTCTTTACCTATCCCATCAGCCAGGCGGCAGATATCACTGCCTTCAAGGCAACGACAGTGCCTGTAGGCGAAGACCAGGAGCCGATGTTGGAACAGGCACGTGAGATTGTGCGCCGCTTCAATTACATCTATGGCGAGACGCTGGTAGAACCCGAAATCCTGCTTCCCGACAATGCCGCTTGCCTGCGCTTGCCGGGAACGGACGGGAAGGCAAAGATGAGCAAGTCGTTGGGCAACTGCATCTATCTGTCCGATTCGGCGGATGAGGTAGAAAAGAAAGTGAGAAGCATGTACACCGACCCTACCCATATCAAGGTGAGCGATCCGGGTAAACTGGAAGGCAATACCGTATTTACTTACTTGGACGCTTTCTGCCGTCCGGAACATTTCGGCCGTTACCTGCCCGATTATGCCAACCTCGATGAATTGAAAGCGCATTATACACGTGGCGGTCTGGGCGATGTGAAAGTGAAGAAGTTCCTGGCAGCTATCATGCAAGAGGAACTGGCTCCGATACGCGAACGCCGGAAAGCGTATGAAAAAGACATTCCGGCTATTTACGACATGCTGAAGAAAGGGTGTGAGGTGGCACGTGAAGCCGCTGCACAGACACTCGATGAGGTGCGCCGTGCCATGAAAATCAATTATTTCGATGACGAGGCGTTGATAGCTGAGCAAGCCAAACGGTTCGGGCAAGAATAATTATATGGAAAAGGGCTTATTTGCCATGGAACGGTAGATAAGCCTCTTTTCCATTAAGAGAATAAGAAGCTGTTTTGAGAAGCTGTTTTGAATTTCTCCAAAATGTTTTTCTTGGCTTGATGTATCCGTTTTCGTGTGTGCTTTGGGCGATTTTTTGGTCCTTTCCGCTCCTGTTCTTCGT
>NZ_JACSPP010000006.1 GCF_014837065.1 Phocaeicola intestinalis | reverse complement strand
GAAATATGTACAATAAAATGAATTTTGTCGCTTTGCAAGCAAAATCCCACTAAACCCTATAGGTTGCGGATTTGAGGTATATCTACAGACGGATATACGGTTTACAGAATGTATGACGGAGAAGGCTCAAAGGTGCTTCATATAGGATGCTGGACGCACTGCAGGAGGTTGTGGGTTGATGCTTTGCCATCAGACAGGACGGCGATGGACATAATAGATTCTATCGGTGATTTATTCAGGAATGAAGACCTGTTCCGCACAATGAAACTCAGCGGTGAGCAGATAAAGGGAAAAAGACTTAAACTTACAGGACCTATTCTTGAACGTATCCATCATAAGGTGGTCATGATGATGCAGGATGCGAAGATTATGGCTAACGAACTGATGAGAAAGGCAGTAAACTATACGTTAAACCAGTGGAAATCCCTGAGAAATATACTAAAGGACGGTTCTGCGGAAATCTCGAACAACCTCTGTGAGCAAAGAATGAAACCTGTAAAGCTGCTACTTAAGAACTGCATGAATATAGGAAGTGAGGCAGCCGCAGAAAACTCGGCATTCATCTTCTCTCTGATAGAAAGCTGTAAGTTGAACGATATAGATCCTCAGGATTACCTGAAACACTTGTTTGAATGTATTCTTCATGGTAAGGACTGCGACAAGAAGGCTCTTCTGCCATGTTTTTATAAATCGGAATGTTAAAACAAAAATATTTTCTTGCGGACATTTTTATTTTATCGGCTGAAAAACAGCCGATAAAATTGTCGTAGCGGAAAATAGAATGCTTACTGCTCCATCCATGGAACGGATTGAGCATCACGGCGTATGATTCGTCCGGTCTGCCATGATAGAGTACCCCTCCGACGACTCCAGTCCGTCCGTCGGGAGTTCTTTCGGCGAATCCGAACGAATGGGGTGCGAAGTCCCGGTAGAGTTCAATTTCATATTTCCCGTTCGAGTTCTTTTCCCACTGTTGCAATCGTTCGATGCATTGTTGTAAGGTATTGTCTCCGATACTTTTTGCGTATTCCACCACCTTGTTATAGTGTTCCTGACATTTGATTATCATATTCATTCATTTTTATGTTGTCTGTAACAGTTCTTCATATTCACCGAATCCGAAACATCCGGCTATGACAAAATCTTCCCCGCTTTTGTCAGCCAGCGACAGCAGGCTGTCCAGAGTATCGCAGTAGAAGAAGATTTCATCATCCATTTCCGTATCGGAATCCATGTCCAGGGCTATTCTTGTTTCCAGTGTCTCCAAGGTATCGTTCCAGCGTATGACGCATTCGAGGAAATGCGGTTCATGTTCCTTTTCATTACGGTACTCCTGATATTTTTCACGGATTTCCTTCTTGATTTCCTCCGGCTTCTTCCAGGAACTGTCATCCACGATTTCAAGACTCAGCCCCTCGACAAGCAGGCACGTGCCTCTGTCATATACCATCAGGGTACGTTTTCCCATGTGGCTTTTTCTCAAGTTTTCCCAATCGGGAATGTCCCACCGTTCGGTAGTCCATACTCCCCGGTAATTTTCGGGAACAGCGAGATATTCGCTCAGTGTCATTCTTTTCATTTTTCTGTGTATTTATGGTGAAACAAAAAGAACCTTGCAGGTCTTGCAAGGCTCTCCAAATGCGGGATAGCGGTCAAACTCGTTGCAGGCGTCCCAGTCCACGCTCATCGTGTATCCTTTCGGGAAATGTGTGCCGACAAACTTATCAATCATAGCCCGTTCCTCTTCGTTCAGGCTGCCGTCCTCTTCCGTTCCGTATTCCAGGGCATATATGGCCCATTCGGGAATGTTGTCCCATTCCGTCTGTTTCATGTGCGCTGCCATAGCATACCGTTTATGCGGCGGAAAGTCTGCCGATTATCTCCTGAAGTTCCTGTTCCCATTTTCCGTCGCCATTGCCGAAGGATGGATAGGTAAGCTGGTACCAGTTGTGGTAGTCGAAGAGTTTCATCCTCAACGGATAGTAGTCGAACATTTTCCGTCCGTCCCTGAAGATACGGATATGGTTTGTACCTATGTTCATGGCCTGTAGTCCGTGTCCGTTTAGAATCTCATGGAATCTTTCCATCGGGGTGAAGTTGCTTCTGCTCATATTTTTCATTTTTTGAGTTAGACATCTGCGGCTTGTCAAGCCGGTATTTTATTTCTTGCCTGCCTTTCTGTCCCGTGCCGGATTGCGCAAGGCTTTGCGAAAAAATACCGGAGCCCCCGGCGAGGATGATTTTTTCAGCAAACCACGGAGGGGCCCGGCCTTGCACAATCCAGCGGGCACGGGACGACCTTTGCAGGCGGAAATAAAACAGCGGTCTCCTTTTTCCTTTATTCTCCGTCATTGTTCTCTTCTTCCTCCTGCTGCGGGATGAGGTGTCTCAGTTCCGGATCATTTTTTATGCGTGTTATCTCATCCTCTATTATCTGCAACACGTCCGCCTTTATCTGCGAGTAGTTGCGGTCAATCTGTTGCTGCATGATGTCGTTTCCGTCTGCGTCCCTGAACTCGTTGATGACAGGAATTTTCTTGTAGGCTTTCATCTCTTCCGACACTTTCGCGCTGTCCACGATGATGCGGGCATGGAAAATCTTCTGCTCTATCTCTTCCCCGAAATTGTCTGCCACGCTGCCAACGAATGTACCCTGCGAAAGATTGGCTATCTTGGAAGCGGGTATCAGGGAATCAAGCTGCGTGTTGATGGAAGTCGAAGTGTCCTGACGGTTGATGGATATGGACTGCCGCTGCTGGAGAATCTTGCCGAACCGTTCCGACAATGATTTTGCCGTTTCTCCGACCACCTGTCCGCTGAAGATATTGCCCACCGTGTTCTGGATAACCTTCGCCTCCTTGTCGCCGTAGTCACGTGCAAGCTGCGAGAAGTCCTGGAAGCCGAGACAGACGGCCACCTTGTTGCTTCGGGCGGTCGCAATCAGGTTGTCGATACCACGGAAATAGATGGTCGGAAGCTCGTCGATGATGATGGAACTTTTCAGTTGTCCTTTCTTGTTCACCAATTTGACGATGCGCGAATTGTACAGGCCGAGAGCCGCCGAATAGATATTCTGCCTGTCCGGATTATTGCCCACGCAGAGGATTTTGGGGTGTTCGGGATTGTTCAAATCCAGCGTGAAATCGTCTCCCGTCATCACCCAGTAAAGCTGTGGCGAGATCATTCGCGAAAGAGGGATTTTCGCACTTGCTATCTGGCCCTGGAGCTGGTCTTGAGCTCCACCTTGCCATGCGTCCATAAAGGGGGAAAGATAGTTTTCGAGGGACGGATAAGAGGTAAGAATCGTGAAGATATCGGCATACGGCTTGTTAAGAAATTCGATCGCATGAGGGAACGTGCAATACTTTCCGTCCTTGTAAATCCGCAAATACCAGATGATTGCGGCAAGCAGGATAATCGGTGACTCCACGAAAAAATCACCCTGTTTCTGTATCCAGGTCTTGTTCAAATTGAGCATTATCGTGTAAGCTGACTCATAGGCATCCGATATGTCCGCCATGAATCTTGGATTGATGGGATTGCAGCGGTGGCTGCGTCTAGGGTCGTCGAAATTGATGACGTAGAATTCCGGCTTGACCTTGTAATGTTGTCTGTGCTTGAGCAGATGGTTGTAGGCTATCTCCGAGAGGTCCGGAAACTTGTAGTCATAGATATACATGGCAAAGGATTTCTCGATTTGCTGTTTGATGTAGTTGTTCACCACGGCATAGCTCTTTCCGGAGCCCGGTGTTCCCAGTACGATAGAGGCTCGGAACGGGTTTACGATATTGATCCAGCCGTCCCATTCCTTGCCCTGATAGACAAATTTCGTGGGCAGGTTGACGGAATACTCGTTTTCCATAAGCCTTGTTTCCTGCATGAAACTTTCGTTGGCGGTGTTGAACACGTCTTCCATGAGGTTGTGTTTCAGCATACGGCTGATCCATATTCCCGACATGAGCAGGAGAATGTAGCCTATGGTGAGCGTCAGCGTATATACGGTAGCGTTCACTGTCGTATTGAACGGCAGGTCAAGCATCCACCAGTTCATGAAGAATAGGACGATGCCGCCGAGGAAGGCGGCGTATATTTTCCGCCACGTCATCTTCTGGTTCTTGACACCTTTCGTACCCAGACACGAAAGTCCCAGGAATATGAAGGCGAACACTTTCGTCACAAGCAGGTTGCTGAACAGTCCTGCCGTCCTCTGGAAGTTCAGCAGAATCCTGTCCACGACTCCGATGTTGATACCCATGCCCACGAATGCGCTGTAGCAGAACCAGTAGACATGGATTACAATAAACACGATGGAAATGGCACGCATGAACTCCATGACCTTGGCCAGTCCTCTCAAATCATCTTCTTGTTGCATAACTGTAAAAATTTTGATGGTTGGTAATTGACAATCAGGATATGCCGCGTGAACGGCGTTTCTTCTTTTTCTTGCGTTGTAGTCTGCGGGCGAGTGCCTCCTCCTGTGGGTCCGGCCCGTTGATGTCGGGACTGAATATTCCGAAAGCCTGCTCGATGGCGCTTTCCATGTTGTCGGAAAGGCTCTCCCGTGTGGAGGTATATTGTCCGGTGGATTCCGGCTCCGGAAATTCCTGCGGCCTGTTAAAAAGCTGTTCGAAGGCGTTGGCGGAAAACTCCTTGCCCAGACGGGAACCGTTATATACCTCACGGTTTCTGTGGTCTATGAAGGTCACGCCGTAGATACGGCCTTCCTCGTTTTCCCTGAACACCACGTCAATGCCCTTTTCCCCGAGCAGCCGGATGAAATCTTCCCGGTTTCCTCGGCAGCCGTGCCTGGCCAGCGTGACGGCATCATGGATTTTCGGCTGCCACTTCCGGTTTCTGAAATCTCGGACATTGACGGCAATCCTTTTTTCTATCCCTTCGTAGCCGAAGCGCTTGCCGATGAGCGAAGACTTGATGGGCGTGCATACCGGCCCGCCCGCATCGTCCGTCAGGGTATATACGATACCGTTGTAGGGTGAGCCTTCAAATTCTCCCCGAACCTGTTTGGCCTCGATGTTGAAGCATGAGAGCATGGCACTGAACTCCCCGAATGTCTGGAAGCGGTAGGCGGTGAACACACTTTTGAGGATATTGCCGACCTGACGTTTCACGTCCCCGTCCCGGTAGTCCGCCTTCTTGAGATACGGTTCCAGCAGTTCGTTCCGCTTGTCAGCCACAGGCTTGAGTCCGAATCTGTTTTCCAGTTCCCGGCAGGCTTTCATCGAACGATTCCATTCGTATGCGTCACTGATTTTCTCGCCGTTCTCCTTCACGCAGGTGGAGACAATATGGACATGCCTGCGGCCGATGTCCTCGTGCAGATAGACGATGTAGGGCTGGTCGCTGTAGCCCATTTTCCGCATGTACTCGCGTGCCAGTTCCGCGAACTGCCCGTCCGTGAGGCGGTCGTCCGCCGATGGGTTCAGGGAGATATGCAGCACCGGCTTCTCCGTGTTCCTGTTGGCGGCGAGGTAGCTCTCGAAAGCCCATAGCGTCTGCTGCATGACATTGTGGGGATTTCCGGTGAGGTCGGTAATCATGCGGTTGCCCGCGATGATACGGGCGGTTGCCTCATCCACTTTACGCTGGTTGTAGATGACCGCCCCGTAGAGTGATACACCCCTGTTGATCTTAGCCACCATTCTGCTGTTCCTCCTTCTTTCTTTTTATAAGGTATTCCTCCTCGAACTCCCGGGTAAGCATGATGATCCGCTTGCTCAGCACCACCAGGTCGATGGTGGCCTTTTCCAGATTGCGGAGCAGGGCGAACGCCCGTTTCTCGCCGAAATTGGACTTGACTGCCTTAACAGTCTGGTTGTAGTTGTTGCCAATGGCCTGGAACTGGTGATAGAAATTTGTAAGTCTGATATAGTAGTCCATCGCAGCCTTGTCGATTCTGACGACCTTCATTTCACGTCCGAAAATCATCGCCTTGATGAATCTTGCCCGTTGTTTCATCCCGGATTTTTCAAACAGCAGCTCGAAATTTCCGTTCTCTTCCGAAGTCAGTTTGATACCGTAGCGGAATACTGCCGGGTCGGTCTTCGGTTTTCTGCCCGTGCTTCTTCTTGTTCTTCTTTTACTGTTTTCTTCCATACGCATTGAGATTTTCTGTTTCTGATTTTACGTCATGGATTTCCGACTTTGGAGGAAATCCCTCCCGAGCCTTCAGGCGAGTGGCAAGTTTGTTTTGGGATGCCCGAATCATTTCGGGCTGCCCAAAACACAACTTGCTATGTTCGCTTGAACATGAATTTGCCTGAAGTCAAATTGAGTTTTGACCTTCAGCCTCATTCTTCGGCTTCGGGATAGCTCCATCCGGTATCCATTCCGTTGTTGGTGGCAAAGTTACAGCGGTATATTTATCTGTAAAACAGTGGATTATATGTAACAAGATGTCATACGGTGACAAGGGTCGTCACCGTCTCCGGATGATGGTGATCATTCGGGAAAATCCCCTTTTATTTGCAGTGCGGACGGTTGCAACCGGCCTTCTGATAGCGGAATAATGGTCATGTTATCCGATGATTCCGGTAACGGTTGGGATGATGGAAGCAATATCGGACGGGACCGTTGACGGATTGTCATGACCAACAGACAGACCGCGGATGGAAGCGATGTCGGAAAGATGCGGTAACAGTAGCATCAAAGGTTATGACACTGGATGATACCGTTAATGGATGCGGATTCGGATGGTTGGAAAGAAACGTCTGCGGATTCACGGATTAGTGGATGACACCGGTATTTATTCAATAACAATTAAAAAGAAAGACTTATGAGTAAAGAAACTTTGTTCGTTGCGATTAGCAACCAGAAAGGAGGGGTCGGGAAATCGGCCCTGTCCGTAGTGCTTGCCAGTTACTTCCATTTCGAGAAGGGACTGAACGTGGCTATCGTTGACTGTGACTCTCCCCAACACAGTCTCGTACGTATGAGGGAGCGTGACAAAAAGGCTGTTTCCAACAGCGCCTATTACCGGCAACTGATCAAACAGCAGTGGAACCAAGTGCAGAAAAAGGCTTATCCCATTGTAGGCTCCACCGCTGAAAAGGCAAGGGAAGCGGCTGATGCGATTGCGGCAAGCGGGGATTATGACCTTATTTTCGTGGATCTTCCCGGAACGGTAGAATCCACCGGGGTATTCCGAACGATTGTCAATATGGACTACGTGCTTACTCCCACCGTTCCGGACCTGATTGTGATGCAGAGTACACTGTCCTTTGCCACGACCGTGCTTGACCATATCAAGAAGATGGAAAATACCCCGTTGCTCAAGGACATCTTCTTTTTCTGGAACAAGTTGAAAAAACGTACCAATGTGGAGATTCTCAAGTCATATTCGGAAGTCATGAGGGAGCTGCATCTGACAGTCCTCGACAGCACGCTTCCTGACCTGTGCCGTTATGAAAAGGAGATTACCCATGCCAAGCGTGCCTTTTTCCGTTGCACGCTGCTGCCGCCTCCGGCCAGACAACTGGAAGGCAGCGGGCTGGTGGAACTTGCGGAAGAGCTTATGGTCAAACTTAAACTCGGACAGTCATGAAAAAGAAAATCGTAGAGGTGGACGAAGATGTCCTGAAGGAAATCATTGTCGGCGACATACCTGTTTTCGGCAAGGACAGCCTCGCCCCGAAAGAAAAGCCTGTGGAACATCAGGAAGCGAAAAGCCCCGCCTCAACCGTACCGGCAGATACTCCAGCGGAAAAGCCCTCCGTGGAGAAGCCCAAAAGGAAAAAGGATGAATCCTGCGGATACCGGGAAAGGTTTCTGGTCAATATACCCGCGTCAAACCGTTCCCATGTGTATATCAACCGTGAAGTGGCCGAGTGCATCAAACGGGTACTGCCTGTCATCGCTCCGGAGATGAGCATATCCGGCTTTATCAGCAATATCCTTGTGGACCATCTGCAGAAACACTGGGACGAAATCAACGAATTGTATAACAAAGAGTATTATAAACCATTAAAACCATTTTGATTATGACACAGATTATTTTTCAGGCCATCGTTGCCTGTTGCTGCATTTACACTGCTTACAGATTGTCATTGTTTATTTTCCGTAGGCTGTTCAAGGGCAGGAAAAGAGGAAAGGATGTCCGCGACGTTTCTGGTGAAACGGCAGACATGACAAAAACTGACAACAGGGATGACGATACATCCGAGATTACGTTTGAGATACTGAAAGACATATCTGCTTCCAGGTCTCCGGAAAGCGGTTTCTATAAATCCATCTATCTGGTAAACTATCCTGTTGGAAATCGGATACAAGTCTATATCAACAAGGAAAATCACTCCCATATCAAGCGTTTTCTGGCAGTTACCGCTCCTGAGGTGCCCATTTCCGGTTTTGTAAACAGGATTATAGATGAACATTTGAAGAAGTACGAGCATGAGATGTCAAAGCTGTACACGGAATGTATCACCAAACCTTTATAATTATGACTGCGATAGTTTATTTTACCGTAAAGGCAGTATGTGCTGTCTATATATTGTGCCATTTGTGGACATTTATTTTCCACAGACATATGTACGGAATATGGGACCTCATTTTAAGGCTGATGCGGATTGCCCGTGTCAGAGTGTGGAGATACCGCAGACAACGCAAGGAAGAGGCGGAACGTCGTGCCCGCAGAAAGGCAAGGCGCAGAAAGCCGGAAACGGATAAGTCCAAAGGAAAAACCGAAACGGCTGTTCCGTCCTCTTCTTCGGATGACGATGATGTGATAGGCAAGACAAAGGTCATCTATCTGGAAGACCCGAAAGTTGCAAGGATGACTCCAACCCGTTCCGAGCCGATGGAGAAAATTCCATTGGAGGAAGACGAGGATATCGGTTCTGATGATGTGGAGCAGGAAAACAAAGGACTGACAGAAGAAGAGCGTGAGGAACTGATGGCTCCCGTAGATGCCGAACCCGACCCGGATTTCAACACGGCATTGACAATCGAGGAAATAAACAACGTAGCGGAAGTACTTACTTCCGGGATTGTTGACGAACAGAAAGCCCTGCGTGCCGCAAGAACCATCCATTACAAACTGAGTGAAACGGAGATACTGGCTTTCCTGACCGACAAGCTGAGCAATCTGGAGAAGGTGAACGGTTTGCTTGACAAGTATCTGGGAAACCGGAGGGGTGTATCAGGAAGAAAAGGCAGTAAGGAAGATGAGCCTTTCGATATAGACAAGTATGCGTGATCAGGAAGTTCAAACGTGGCCATCCTGAAACGGTCAGATGAAGGAGATTCTGGTTGAATCTGAAAGAGTGATACATACAGGATAACTTTAGTTTCATACCCCTGCTTTCCCTTTTTAATATTTAGGGGGAAGTGGGGGTATGCGATATGAGACGGTGGATATCCTATTTCCTATCCGGGTACAAAAGGTCGGGACTGACATTGATGAAACGTACGTAATCCTCCGTATGCGCGAAAGACTCGTCATTGATTCGTCCAGCCAGTTCATCGGGTGTCAGACATTCCACATCGTAGAATGTCTCGTCTTCAGGATCATCCAGACTTCTGGCGGGGGATTTCCTCCACATCTCAATGATTTTCTCATCAGAAACGTCTCTGCTGAAAAAACCGCAGTTCCATACAAAAGCGAGTAATCGTGTTTCTCTTTTCCCTGTATGGTCAGGGATTTTAATCTGTTCCTTTGATTTCATAAGTTCCTATCTTTTAATCTGTCCATTTTATATTCGGTTTATTTGGTTCATGATTGTTTTGCAATGCAGTTATGTCCGTTATCACTTCTCCAGTAAACAGATTGATGACTTCCCGTCCAGTTTCCACGGCCTTTTTCACGGTATGGTATGTACCTCCGTTGCACACGTTGTCCCAATATGCTATTACCATTGAAGCCCTGCTGACCATATAGGTGTCACGGCGCAGGTAACATCCCCTGTAATATTTTTCTGAAAGCATCACTACCCGGTCAGCCTTCTTAAGCAGTTCCCTGTAAAGCAGCTGGTCTTGCGGGTCAAACCATTCGGCTTGGGCTCTGAAAGGGATAGCAGCCGCCAGTGTCATATCCTCATATTGTTCTTTCAGTTGCAGGACAGCTTCAGCCGCTATCATGTCGAACCCTTCTGCCATGCCCGAATAAAATTCTCTGAAACCTTCTTCATAGAGGTTTTTTATCATAGTTATGACCTTTCCCCTGATTTGTCCGCTGAAGTTCCGGTAGTCCTTGTTTTCCTGCATCAGTCTTTGCTTCCGGTGTCCCGTGAATGCCGCTACCTTTTTTTCTTCCTGTTTCATGATGTTCTGTTTTTTGTTCTACATGTGTCCGGTATATGCCGGAGTTTGATTTCTTGCAGGCTTTTCTGTCCCGTGCCTGGATACTGCAAGGCTTGTCGGGAGAAAATACCGCAAGCGCAGCGAGGATGATTTTCTCCCGGGCAACCGGAACGGCCTGCCTTGCAGATTCCGTAAAGGCACGGGCTACCTTTGCCGGAAGAATCAAAGGACGTTTTCCCAGTGTTTTTCCTTTGCCGAAATCCCCCTGCCGATGTAACGTAATGACACCCGATGTCACGCATCGTCAGTGTTGTAAATCAATGGATTAAGCGTTATATATTCGTGGTCGAAATCATTTTTTTGTCTCACCAATTAAAAGTTTCGACACATGAAAAAAAGATTCTTTTTTGCAGCCATGATGCTGCTTGCAACGACAGGGGCTTTCGCCCAGGGTAATGGTATCGGCGGTATCACTGAAGCCACCAACATGGTCACTTCCTATTTCGATCCGGGAACCAAACTGATTTATGCCATCGGAGCCGTGGTCGGCCTTATCGGAGGCGTGAAGGTCTATTCCAAGTTTTCCTCGGGAGATCCCGACACCTCCAAGACGGCAGCCAGCTGGTTCGGTGCCTGCATCTTTTTAATCGTAGCCGCCACCATCTTACGTTCATTCTTCCTCTGATTATGGCGGAGTATCCTATCAACAAGGGAATCGGCCGCAGCCCTGAGTTCAAGGGGCTGAAAAGCCAGTACCTGTTCATCTTCGCCGGCGGACTGCTCGCCCTGTTCGTCCTGTTTGTCATCATGTACATGGCAGGCATCGACCAGTGGGTATGTATCGGCTTCGGTGTCATCTGCGCTTCGGTGCTTGTCTGGGTGACTTTCCGCCTGAACGCGAAATATGGTGAATGGGGACTGATGAAATTGCAGGCGCTGCGCCGCCATCCCCGCTACATCATCAGCCGGAAGGGTTTCCTCCGGTTGATTTGTCCAACCCCGAAAAAACGTAATGTATGAGAAATGTAATGAAAGCCGCCACACTGGAAAGCCGGTTTCCTCTGATGGCCGTCGAGCACGGGTGCATCATCAGCAAGGATGCCGACATCACCGTGGCCTACAGGGTGGAGCTGCCCGAAGTGTTTACGCTGACACGCGCCGAGTACGAGGCCCTCCATTCCACATGGGCGAAGGCTGTCCGGGTTCTGCCGAACTACAGCATTGTCCACAAGCAGGATATCTTCATCGAGGAGAGTTACAGACCTGACATCTGCCGGGATGACCTGAGTTTCCTCAGCCGAAGCTTTGAAAGGCATTTCAACGAACGGCCGTACCTGAACCATACCTGCTATCTGTTCCTGACTAAGACCACTAAGGAACACAGCCGCACGACAAGCAGTTTCAATGCCCTCACGCGCGGGTTTATCATCCCCAAGGAGATGCAGGACAAGGATACCGTTGCACGCTTCCTGGAATGCTGCGGGCAGTTCGAGCGTATCGTGAACGACAGCGGTCTGCTCCGCATGGTCAGGCTGACGGACGAAGAGATTACCGGTACGGAAACCTCCGCGGGCATTATCGAAAAGTATTTTTCGCTTTCGCAGGAAAATACGACCAGCCTGCAGGACATCACTCTCGGAGCCGGGGAAATGAAGGTCGGCGACAACCTGCTCTGCCTGCATACCCTCTCCGAAACGGAAGACCTGCCGTCATCCGTGGGTACGGACAGCCGTTATGAACGGCTGTCCACGGACCGCAGCGACTGCCGCCTGTCCTTTGCCGCACCGATAGGGATACTGCTCACGTGCAACCATATCGTGAACCAGTATCTCTTCATAGACGATTCGGCGGAAAACCTGAGGAAATTTGAGCAGACCGCCCGCAACATGCACTCGCTGTCCCGTTACAGCCGCTCCAACCAGATCAACCGTGAATGGATTGAGGAGTACCTGAACGAGGCGCACAGCAAGGGGCTCACTTCCATCCGTGCGCACTGCAACGTCTTTGCATGGAGTGACGACCGGGAGAAGCTGAAGCGTATCAAGAACGACGTGGGCAGTCAGATTGCCCTGATGGAGGCCAAGCCCCGTCAGAACACGGTCGATGTGCCGACACTCTTCTGGGCGGCCATTCCCGGCAATGCCGGTGATTTCCCGTCAGAGGAAAGCTTCTACACCTTCATCGAGCAGGCCCTGTGCCTGTTCATCGGGGAAACGTCCTACAAGGATTCACTCTCGCCGTTCGGCATCCGCATGGTGGACCGTCTGACCGGAAAGCCTGTCCATCTGGACATTTCCGACCTTCCGATGAAGAACGGTACGATTACCAACCGCAACAAGTTCATCCTCGGACCTTCGGGCAGCGGAAAGTCTTTTTTCACCAACCACATGGTGCGCCAGTATTATGAACAGGGAGCGCATGTGCTGCTGGTGGACACGGGAAATTCCTATCAGGGACTGTGCAGCCTTATCCATGCACGCACGCATGGCGAGGACGGCATCTATTTCACCTATGAGGAGAGCGATCCGATAGCCTTCAATCCTTTCTACGTGGAGGACGGTGTGTTTGACATCGAAAAGAAGGAGTCCATCAAGACGCTTATCCTTACCCTGTGGAAACGTGACGACGAGCCGCCGACACGTGCCGAGGAGGTGGCACTCTCCAACGCGGTCAATCTCTTTCTGGAGAAGATACGCACGGACAGTACCGTGGTTCCGTCCTTCAATACCTTCTATGAGTTCATCCGAGACGAATTTCAGGAAATCCTGAAGACCAAGCGTACACGGGAGAAGGATTTTGACGTGTGGGGATTCCTGAATGTGCTGGAACCTTATTACAAGGGTGGCGAGTATGACTTCCTGTTGAATTCCGACAGACAGCTTGATTTGCTTGGCAAACGCTTCATTGTCTTCGAGCTGGACAATATTCGTGACAACAAGGTGCTGCTTCCGATTGTCACCATCATCATCATGGAAACTTTCATCAGCAAGATGCGAAAGTTGAAAGGTATCCGAAAGATGATACTTATTGAGGAATGTTGGAAGGCATTGGCATCCGCCAATATGAGCAACTATATCCGCTACCTTTTCAAGACCGTCCGAAAGTTTTTCGGAGAGGCTGTTGTCGTTACCCAGGAGGTGGAAGACATCATTTCGTCACCCATCGTCAAGGGAACCATCATCAACAACAGCGACTGCAAGATTTTGTTGGACCAGAGGAAGTATGTCAACAAGTTCGATGAAATCCAGTCCCTGCTGGGCCTGACCGACAAGGAACGTGCTCAGATTCTCTCCATCAACATGGCCAACAGCCCGTCCCGCAAGTACAAGGAAGTGTGGATAGGTCTCGGCGGAACACAGTCGGCGGTCTATGCCACCGAGGTCTCGCCGGAAGAGTACTGCACCTACACGACCGAGGAGACGGAAAAGCTTGAAGTAATGCGGCTTACCCGGAAGCTGGGTGGCAATATCGAGCTGGCAATCAAGCAGCTGGCCGAGAGCAAGAGGAAAAAGTGAAATCATTTATCAACCCATTAAACTTCTGAATTTATGTATAGCGATCTGGAATCTAATGAAAGCAAACGCCGTGAGGTCGTGTCATCTCTCTACTGGTCCCTGATGCAGGGCTGGAATATTCCTCTTTCCATACAGGACTATTACGGGCTCACGGAGGATTACCGTCTGTTCCATCAGCTTGAAGGGATGGCTCCTGACGAATACCTGCGGAAGAGGCAGACGGGGGAAGTACCCGACATTCTGGAGGTGGATGCAAGACTGACACACGCGGTGGAGAAGATTTTTGAAAGTGTATGTCCCCGTCCTCCGGCTGAATACCTTGACAAGCTGAACGGGGAACTGGAGAGGCTGGGCAGTATTGCCGCCTCGCCGGGTTCCGTACATGACCCGATACATATCCGCCCGGATTTTCTCGTGAAATACGGCATTGACAGGAGCAGTCCGGAGGATGTGATACGGAAACAGGCGGAGAAGGCTTACCGGGAACTGGATGCCCGATTTGTCAGGATGACCGGCAGACGTCCTTATGCGGACGAGTTCTTCAGGAATATCAGGCCTGCCCGCACGGTCTCCTCGGAAACAACACTGCGGAGGAAACCGCACATCACCGTCCGTCCTAAGCCGAAAGGCCGCAAGATGGGACTCTGAACTAACGGAAAAGATTTATCAACCATTAAAGATTAACGACATGAAGAAAAGAATTCTGACAGCCTTATGCTGTATCTGCCTCCTTTCGGCAGGCAGGGCACACGCCCAATGGGTAGTGACCGATCCCGGGAATCTTGCCCAGGGCATCATCAATGCCGCCAAGAATATCGTCCACACGTCCTCGACGGCTGGCAACATGCTCAACAATTTTCAGGAGACGGTCAAGATTTACAAGCAGGGCAAGGAGTATTATGACGGCCTTAGGAAAGTGAAGAATCTGGTACGCGATGCCCGCAAGGTGCAGCAGACCATCCTGATGGTCGGCGACATCACGGAAATCTATGTGACCAGTTATGAGCGTATGCTCAGTGACCCTTATTTCACCCCTGAGGAACTGAGTGCTATCGCCCTCGGCTACACGAAGCTGCTGGAGGAGAGTGCCAATCTGCTGACGGACCTGAAGACGGTGGTCAACGAGAACGGCCTTTCGATGAACGACAAGGAACGTATGGACATCATCGACCGCTGTTATACCGACATGCTGCAATACCGCAGTCTGGTGCAGTACTATACCAACAAGAACATCGGCGTGTCGTACCTGCGTGCCAAGAAACAGAATGATCTTGACCGTGTGATGGCTCTGTACGGTTCACCCAACGAACGTTACTGGTAATTTCAAGGAGGATTGCTTATGGTATTGTTGGCTGTGAATTTTGACAATCTGCACCAGATCCTGCAAAGTCTGTACACGGACATGATGCCGCTCTGTTCGCAGATGACCGGCGTGGCCAAGGGCCTTGCCGGATTGGGAGCCCTCTTTTATGTGGCGTACCGTGTCTGGCAGTCGCTGGCCAGGGCCGAACCTATTGACGTGTTCCCTTTGCTGCGTCCGTTTGCTCTGGGTATCTGCATCATGTTTTTTCCGACCATCGTGCTGGGTACGCTCAACAGCATTTTGTCACCCGTCGTGACCGGAACGCACAGGATTCTGGAGACGCAGACCTTTGACATGAATGAGTATCGGCAGCAGAAGGACAAGCTGGAGATTGAGGCGATGCGGAGGAATCCCGAGACGGCCTACCTGGTGGACAAGGAGGCTTTTGACAACAAACTGGATGAACTGGGAGCTCTGGACGCTATCGAGGCTTGCGGTATGTATGTGGACCGTGCCATGTACAACATGAAGAAGTCCGTGCAGAATTTTTTCCGTGAGCTGCTGGAACTGATGTTCAATGCGGCCGCGCTTGTAGTGGACACGCTAAGGACATTCTTCCTGATTGTCCTTTCCATTCTCGGACCGATTTCCTTTGCCATTTCGTGCTGGGACGGCTTTCAGGCCTCGCTGAGCCAATGGTTTGTCCGCTATATCAGCATCTATCTGTGGCTGCCCGTCTCTGATCTTTTCAGCAGCGTGCTGGCACGCATACAGACCCTGATGCTTCAGAGGGACATCGAGCAGCTGTCCGACCCCAACTTCATTCCGGACAGTTCCAATGCCGTGTACATCACGTTCCTGATTATCGGCATCATCGGGTATTTCACGATTCCGACCGTGGCCAACTGGATTGTTCAGGCCGGTGGAGGTGCAGGAAATTACGGCAAGAACGTGAATCAGGCTGCTTCCAAGACAGGCTCCATTGTGGGCGGTGCCGCAGGTGCTACTGTAGGAAATGTGGCCGGAAGACTAATCAAGTAACAATCATAAAACGAATAAGAATGGAATTCAAATCATTGAAAAATATCGAGACCAGCTTCCGGCATCTGCGCCTGTTCGGAATAGTCTATCTGGGTGTCTGCACCCTGCTTGTGGGCTATTCCGTGTGGAAGGCATACAGTTTTGCCGAAGCCCAGCGCCAGAAGATCTATGTGCTGGATGAGGGGAAGTCGCTCATGCTCGCCCTCTCGCAGGACCTGGAGCAGAACCGTCCCGTAGAGGCAAGGGAACATGTCAGACGTTTCCATGAGCTGTTCTTCACGCTGGCCCCTGACAAGAGTGCCATCGAGGGGAACGTGCAGCGTGCCATGTTCCTGAGTGACCGTTCCGCCTATTCCCATTACGGGGATCTGGCCGAACAGGGTTATTACAATAGAATAATTTCGGGCAATGTCAGCCAGCGTATCGAGATAGACAGCGTGAAATGCGACTTCAACACCTATCCGTATGATGTCATGACATACGCACGCCTTTTCATCATCCGTGAGAAGAGCGTGACGGAACGCAGCCTTGTCACGCATGGCAGGTTGCGGAATTCCACCCGCAGTGACAACAATCCGCACGGGTTCATCCTGGAAGGGTTCCATGTACTGGAGAACAGGGATATCAGAATGTATGACAGATAAAACAATGTATGTATGAGAAAAATGTATGTAAAGTTCAAGGAATGTATCGGGGGCAGGCTGCGCGGCCTTTGTGACAGACTCACACCCCGTCAGAGGGCAATCGCCATCATCGTGATGGTTTCCCTTTTCGCGCTGGTGAATTTCTACATGATTTTCCGTGCGATTTATGACATCGGACGGGAGGATGCCCGGCAGGACATCATCAGGATAACCCCGCTTGAGGTTCCCGACTTTGTGCCTGCGGATACCCTCTCCGATATGAAAGTCCGTGAGATGGAAGAGTTTTTTAACCAGTTCAACAAGTAAGATTATGAGTACAGATGCAGAAAAATTGAAACAGAAGCAGAAAATCAGGAAATATCTGGTTTTCACAGGCATGTTCCTGCTGTTCCTCGGGTGCATGTGGTTAATTTTCGCCCCGTCCGAAAAAGACAGGCAGGAGGCGGAAAGGAAGACAGGCTTCAATGCCGAACTTCCCGATCCGAAAGGTACGGGTATAGAGGCGGACAAGATGGCTGCCTATGAGCAGGCGGACATGGTTCGCCGGCAGGAGGAGAAGAAGCGTACGCTGGCCGACTTCTCCGCCCTGACCGATGGACACAGACAGGATAATATCCCGGAAACAGAACCGGCGCAGGACATTGCAAGTGAAAATGAAAGCCGTGCGTACCATTCAGGAGGAAACGGCAGGACGGGAGCCTTCGCCTCTTCAGCCTCGGCCTACAACGACATCAACGCCACTCTCGGCAGTTTTTACGAGAGTCCTGAGGAAGACCCGGAAAAGGAAGCCCTGAAAGCAGAGGTGGAACAGCTCAGACAGGCTGCCGCAGCGCAGACGGCCGGACCGAGCTACGAGGAACAGGTGGCTCTGCTGGAGAAGTCCTATGAACTTGCCGCCAAATATATGCCTTCGGGCGGCAGCACGGGAACAGCGGACAGTCAGGAGACGGAAAGTCCCTCAAGGGAGAGGAAGGCGAAAGCCGTTCCCGTCGGGCTGGTGTCCTCTCCGGTCGTGTCGTCCCTTCCTCAGCCTCTTACCGATTCGGTACAGTTCGCGAGACTGCTTTCCGGTGCTGATATCGGCTTCCATACGGCTGTGGGCAGTGCCGGGACACAGATGGCGAGGAATACCATACGGGCCTGCGTGCATGGCGACCAGACCATTATCAGCGGACAAAGCGTGCGTCTCAGGCTGCTGGAGGCCATGCGTGTGGGAAGATATGTGCTTCCCCGCAATACCCTGCTGACCGGTGAGGGACGTATCCAGGGCGAGCGGCTTGGCATTGAAATCCTGCAGGTCGAATATGACGGCAATGTCATTCCCGTGGAACTGACCGTGCTGGACAGTGACGGACAGGACGGGATATTCATTCCCGGTTCGACGGAAGCGAATGCGGTAAGGGAAGTGGCCGCCAACATGGGACAGAATCTCGGCACGACCATCTCCATCACCAACCAGTCGGCAGGTGACCAGCTTCTCTCCGAGCTTGGACGAGGGGCCATACAGGGCGTGTCGCAGTACATCTCCAAAAAGATGCGCGAGGAGAAGGTACACCTCAAATCAGGCTACGGACTGATGCTTTATCAGAACAACAATCAATAACCCATTAAAACAGTAAAGACATGAAAAAGATTCTTTTGATGCTTGCCCTCGCAGGCGGCGTTGCAAGTGCACATGCACAGTCGGCTGATACCACGGCCGTAAATGATTTGACCCTGAAGGCGGATATCTATCCGCAGCAGGAGGACGGCGACCTCTATCACGGGCTGTCCAGAAAGCTCACCTTTGATCGGATGATTCCGCCTTACGGTCTGGAAGTGACGTATGACAAGACGACCCATATCATCTTTCCCTCGGCTGTCCGTTACGTGGATCTCGGTTCTCCGAATCTGATTGCGGGCAAGGCGGACGGTTCAGAGAATGTAATCAGGGTAAAGGCTACCAGAAAGAACTTCCGTGAGGAGACCAACATGTCGGTGATTACCGAAAGCGGAAGTTTCTACACCTTCAATGTGAAGTATGCCGATGAGCCTCTGCTGCTCAACATCGAGATGGCCGATTTTGTTCATGACGGCAGCGAGGTGAACCGCCCGAACAATGCCCTTGACATCTACCTGAAGGAACTCGGCAGCGAGTCGCCCAAGCTGGTACACCTTATATCCAAGGCCATCCACAAGGATAACAGACGTCATATCAAGCATATCGGGAGCAAGGCGTTCGGCATCCAGTACCTGCTGCGCGGACTCTATACCCATAACGGGCTGCTTTATTTCCATACCCAGGTGAAGAACACGTCGAACGTGCCTTATGAGGTGGATTTCGTGACGTTCAAGATCGTAGACAAGAAGGTACTCAAGCGCACGGCCATCCAAGAGCAGGTGATATTTCCACTGCGTGCCTACAACTATGCCACGGCTGTCGCCGGAAAGAAGGATGAGCGTACTGTCTTTGTCTTTGACAAGTTCACCATTCCCGCCGACAAGATGCTGGTGGTGGAGATGCACGAGAAGAGCGGAGGCCGTCACCAGACCTTCACCGTGGAGAGTGAGGACATCGTGAGAGCGAGGGTGATCAATGAACTTAAAGTGAAATGACCATGAAGAAGTATCTGTTCCTTTTTGCCGTATGCGTATCGCTTGCCCTGTCATCGGGGCAGGCATACGCCCAGCGTTACCTTCCCGGAATGAAGGGTGTGGAACTCAGGGGAGGCTTTGCCGGAAACCTGAAATCACCGGTTGACTGGTACACGGGCTTTGCCCTTTCGGGATATACGAAAAGGGCCAACCATTGGGTGGCTGGTGTGGAATACCTGCTGAAGAACTACGGTTATCGCGGGACTTCCGTCCCACGGGCCCAGTTTACTGCGGAGGGTGGCTACTACTTGAAGTTCCTGTCCGACCCGGCGAAGATATTCTTCCTTTCTGTTGGCGGTTCCGCCCTGGTGGGATATGAGACCTTGAACTGGGGAGAAAAGGTTCTGTATGACGGTTCCATGCTTTCCTACCGGGATGCCTTCGTCTATGGCGGAGCCCTGACGCTGGAGTTGGAAAGCTATGTGACGGACCGTATCGTGCTGCTTGCCCATGTGCGCGAACGAGTGCTATGGGGCAGTTCTCTGGGAAAGTTCACGACACAGTTCGGGCTTGGAGTCCGTTTCATCATCAATTAGACGCCTATGGATATAGAGATGATAAGAGGCATTCCCATTGAGGAATTCCTGTCCCGTCTGGGACAGGAGCCGGTCAGACGGCATGGCGACGAATGCTGGTATCTCTCCCCGTGCCGTGAGGAAAGGACACCTTCGTTCCATGTGAACACCCGTAAGGGCGTATGGCATGACTTCGGCACCGGGCATGGAGGCGACATCTTCACCCTTGCGGGGGAACTTTCAGGAAGCGACGGCTTCATGGCGCAGGCGAGGTTCATCGCCGGAGTATATGGAGGAACAGTCCCCGAATATGCCGGACAGAAAAGAGAAAAGGAAAGTGTCAGGACAGAAAAGCGCAAAGAGCCTTCCCGCTTCGAGGAGGTGGTTTGCGGTCCCTTGCGCTGTAATGCCCTGCTCGACTATCTGAAGGGACGCGGCATACCTGCGGAAATTGCCCGTGCAGAGTGCGAGGAAGTACGGTTCTGGCTGTACGGCAAGCGGTATTTCGCCGTCGGCTTCAGGAACATGGGCGGAGGCTATGAGCTGCGGACCAGGTTCATGAAATGGTGCCTGCCGCCCAAGGACATCTCCGTCATCCGCAACAGATCGCTTACCTGCAACCTTTTTGAGGGCTTTATCGACTTTCTTTCATGGAAGGTACTCGGCATCAGCCGCGGTGAGGATTATCTGGTCCTCAATTCGGTGACCCTGCTTGAACGTTCGTTCCCTTTTCTGGACAATTACGGGAGGATCCGGTGCTACCTGGACAATGACGATGCCGGAAAAAGGACACTGGCCGTCCTTCGGAAACGCTACGGTGACAGGATTGACGACTGTTCCGACCTGTATGCCGGATGCAAGGACCTGAACGAATATCTGGAAAGCAATTTTCCGCCTGAACAGTAATTTTTTATAAACCGTTAAAACAAGAAATGAATATGAAACCGATTATGAACAAGAAAGGGCTGTTTGCCCTTGTATGCGCCCTGATGGGCATGACCTTCAGTATATTGACCTCGTGCAGCGATGACCTTGACGTGCAGCAGTCCTATCCCTTTACTGTGGAGACGATGCCTGTACCCAAGCGTATCGTGAAAGGCGAGACCGTGGAAATACGCTGTGAACTGAAACGGGAAGGACGGTTCTCCGACGCCCGCTATACCATCCGCTATTTCCAGCCGGACGGCGAAGGCAAACTGCGCATGGATGACGGGATGGTGCTGCTGCCCAACGACCGTTATCCTCTGGACAGGGAGGTGTTCCGTCTTTATTACACCTCAGAGTGTGAAGACCAGCAGAGTATCGACATCTATTTTGAGGATAACAGCGAGCCGGCACAGCTTTTCCAACTGACCTTTGATTTCAACAACGAGACGGAGGACGAGGATACCGTGGTTACTTCCGGCGGCAAGGAACTGCCTGTCGTCATCGTATCACAATGAACCTGACCTGCCTATGGGAATAAAAGCAAATTTGTTTGCGGCGTTTTTCGCCATCATCTGCTTCGGGAGCATACCGTTGCGGGCGGAGAATCCGGTAAAGGAAAAACAGGACAGGTTCAGCCTTGCGGTTGAGTGCATTAAGCGGTTCGAGGGCTGGCATGGAGAAAAAAGACACTGGCCTTATGTCGGGTACGGGCATAAGGTCCTTCCCGGGGAAAGGCTGACCAATGACATTACAAAAGAACAGGGGGATTCAATCCTGAGAGCGGATTTACGCAAGCTGTGCCGTATGTTCAGTTATCTGGGACGTGATTCATTGATTGCCGCTGTTTTGAGCTATAATGTGGGGGCATACCGTCTGAAAGGTTACGGCAAGATGCCCAAAAGCAAATTGTTGAAGAAGCTGGAGGCCGGAGACCGGAATATCTATAAGGAGTATGTTTCTTTCCGGTGTTACAAAGGCAAGGTAGTGCCGAGCATTGAACGGAGAAGGAAGGTGGAATATATGCTGCTCTTCGAAGAGTAAAAAAACGAGGAAGAATCTTTCAGTCTTTTGACTGTCAGTTTCTTCCTCGTCTGTTGTTCTACTTTCCGGTTATCGTTTCCGCCATAGGGTTCTGCCGGTGCATTTCCCAGTTCATGATTGCCGATTTTTTGCTTGAATTTGCATAGCAGTATTCGCAGAGATGAGGGCAGGTATTGTATTCCCCAATATCCTTGGCTGCCATACATCCGCATGAGGCACGTTGTCCCGGATCCTTTTTGTGATTGCTGACGAAGTATTTGTTGCCAGGTAGAAGCACAGCACCGTAAGGAAGGTCATTCATGTCGAAAAAGGCTGGAGACGGCATTTCCTGTATGGTGACTCCCAATGCAGACATCAGTTCCTTGTCTTTCCATGCCAGACGTGCTATCAGGTCACCGTCGATGCAGCGGTTATGGGATATCCTGTATTTGCCAAAATCCAGATTTTCGCCGCAGGTAGCCAGCTCCAGATTCCATCCTCTGTTACGGTTCAGTACCGTCAGTTTTCCGGCAAGTTCCTCCATTTTTTCTTTATTCCATTCATGATACGGGATTCCGCTGTCTGTCATGTTGGCCTTGACCTTTCTGTACGAGTCTATGTCTGCAAAACTGAAAACCAGCTTTTCCGTACAATTGTGTATCTCCGTTCCTACACGTTCGATCTTTTCAATCAGAGTATCCACGGATATGTTGTCTGTGAGTATCAGCGGATCGAACCGCCATATTACGGCTTCTTTACCCAATATCTCAGAAAGGGTCCTGAATGTTTCAATACGTTCTGTCAGCGGAGGAACACCGGTTTCCAGTCCGTCTTCCTCATAATCATTCAAAGTGAACTGGATATAGCAACCGATACCTCTTTCTTTCAGGATCGGCAGATAAGGAAGAAGAGGTTTGGGATTTTTCGACCAGAACACTATGAATCTTGTATTCCGGTAAGAGATATAGCTCTTTTTTCCGTTGAACGGGTTGTTCCACACGGAATAGCCGGTTTCGAGCCGATGGAAGAACCAGTCCGCATAAAATGCCGGGATGTCCGTGCTGCGGCTTGCCGATATGATGTCGGGAGCCGGGACTTCCATCTTTCGGCCGTCTATGATGATATTTGCTTTTTTCCAAGTCATATTGTTAAAATTATATAGTAAAGACAGGCGTCGGTTATGAACGCCTGTCCGGGTTGTTGATATGTCATTGGTTTGCTTGCGGCAAAAATAATATGAATATTTCATTCTGTAGCCGTTCAGCTTACCAGAACCGCATCCTGTATTTCCACCTCTGCTGGAAGACGGGAAAGCAGGAGTTCCGCCATTGCCCCATTCTGTGGAATCAGTGCCGGGAAATCCGTTCTGCCCGGCTTATATATCTCAGTCGCTACGTTATACAAGTCCCAAGCGGTGATTTGTCCCTTTTCGCGGACCAGTTTCAGCACCTCTTCCGTGAAGATGGAAATCTGGCTCTGGTTCAGCGGGTAGGTTTCCACGGAGGATGACAGGTTCCTGTCCGAACTGTCATGGGAGACGCGCAATGCTGTCAGCAGCCCGATATACATATACACTTCCTCCAGGGAGACAATTCTGCGTTTCAGCCGCTGAATCCTTGCGATGTCCTCGTTCATGTTCACCTCGAAGTTTGCCAGCCAACCGTCCACCGTTTCGAATACCCCTTCCGTTGTCACCTTGTTTTTTCCGTAATTGCAGATGCTCCTTTCCGGTGATAGGATACACTGGTTATGGCATATCTTCACGCACGGGCCTATGGCCGCTTGTATGCCGTCCTGATGGTAGGCGACGACCAGCGTAGTCGTCAGCTCGTCCGTTTCCCAGTCCTTGATCCGGATGGTCGCGAAGATGCGTCGGAGGATGTGCGCTTCCACTGCTTTTTCACCAAGTGTCTGTTCCACCTGCGGGAGAATGCTTACTCCCGGCTGTGTCTTGTTCCTGTTCTGTGCCGCGAAGATTTCTTCCACCTCGTAATCGAGGTTGTACTTCTCGCAGATGTCCATCATACGCTGCAGGACCTGGTAGTGATAGATGCCCTGGACAGGCTTGCCGTAGATGTCATTTTCTTTGTAGGTACGCTGGAGAGTCTCGAAGTTCATTACTTCGATTCCGTTGTTCTGAAAATCAAACTGCTGTTGTTTTTCCAATACTGCCATTGCTTCCATAATCTTGAATTTTATAAAGTTAATACTATGATTGTCTATCTTTTTTCAGGTATGTATCTGCCATCCGTGGAACGGTTCAAGTGTCACGGCAAAAGACCGGTCCGGTATTCCGTGATAGAGCAGACCGCCTACGATGCCGATGCTTCCGTCGGGATAGCGTTGCGTGAAGCCGAACGAGTACGGTGCATGGTCATAATAGAGCGAGATTTCGCTTGGATGGTCTGGATTCTCCTCCCATTTTTTCAGTCTATCCAGACAGTTCTGGAGTGATGTGTCACCGATGGATTCGGCGTAACGCTTTACATTCTGGAAATGTTCTTCATTCAGGATTTTCATGAGTCATTGTATTTTATCTGTTAAACACGTCCGGCTTCGGGAGCCGGTATTTTTTATTTTTCGCCTGCCTGACTGTCCCGTGACCGTACCCGCAAGGTTTGGCGAAAGAAAATACCGCAGCCACCGGCGAGGATGATTTTCTTTCAGCCAACCCCATAGGGGCCTGACCTTGTCCGGGTACGTTGGACACGGGACTACCTTTGCTGGAGGAAAATAAAATATACAGGTTGTGTGTCGTTGTATTTTCTTGCAGCTATGTCGGTGAGAAACCCATTGATTTGTTCGTCTTTGACAAAGGAATGGTGTACTTTTGCAAATCCTAATTTGAAAAATCATGGAAGATTATATAAAGAAAGCTGCGGATGCTTTCCTTGTGGAGCGTCCGTATGGTATGCGTGTGGATTACAGTAAGCAGGGATACGTGCTGTTCAACCGTAACCTCAATGTGTTGGGCAATGGGGAACATGCCCGCCTGGAGGAACTGCCTCTGGAAGAGTTTGATGTGGACGAGATTCCCTTGGAAGGAGAAATCATAAAGGAACATGCGGGTTTTACCGATGTGTTTTTCTATTCGGATTGTACCAATCCCTATGCAGGGTATGTGCTGGATCTGAAGAAGCTCAAGGTCTATAACCAGTTTATATATCCCTTGGCGATGGTACTGAACAGAAAGCTGTAAAATTCAGATAATAGCGGTAACAGTTGCATAGGAGAGCTGTTACCGCTTTGGATCTTATTTTCTGATTTCATTTCCGGCAAGAAATGCAAGATAGTCTGCCACAGCCTTATGGCACCCGGTAAAGTCGGGAGTACGGCGGCCTTTGTATTTTCGGAAACTGACGGTTCCGTTCCTGTCGATTGCTGTCACATGCCTGTTGAATGTCCCTTTGGTTCTGATATGGATGTCAAAGCCGTCCCTTCCGGTAATTTCAAGAAACATTTCTGCCGTTATTTTCTCACCGTCCAGGAATTTCCGCTTGTTCTCGTCAAGCAACTGTTGCCATCGGGTTTCTTTCTCCTTTCTTTCCAGTTCTTCTTTTCTTTTCCGTTCCAGTCGCTTTTCTTCCTGCTTTTTTGCATATTCCTCACGGGCCTGTACCAAAGGGGTGGAGTCAAGACCGAGTGCATTGAATACATGGACAGACAAGAGGGGAATGATTTTTCCATCCTCTACATCCTTCAGGGTGTTTTCAATCCAGTTCTTGCAATAGGTCGCCGCTTCTTCCCGGTGCCCCTCCTTGTCAAGTATTCTGCGTGAATACTGTCCACAGGAAAAATGGACATCACCTATCTTGCAGATTATATGGAAACTGTCTTCACTTTCGTTTCCGTATTCGTTTTTTCTTGCCAGCGAGATGAATACATTCTCCGCATACGGCTCAAGTTCCATGTATGGGGCAACGATGGTGTTGCCGTCAAACTTGTATTTCAATACTTTTGCTTTCATGTTTCTATTCTGTTTTTCTGTCGGTAGATATTTCATCTATTATCTCATTCTCTTTTCTCTCACCTTTGAGGAAGGCAAGCAGCCGCCCGAAAAAGAACGGGGCTTGGTCTGTCCCCAGCTGTGAGCTTTCCCCGTTCCGGGTGGCGCATATTGCAAACCGTCCCAGTCCGAGACTGTCCTGTGGAGGTAGGATATGGAATGACAGGTTTCCCGTACCGTTGATATGAAGCCCGCCACGGTAGGTGTAGAATGTCTTTGCGGTTCTTCTGTCCGTATCAATGTCCACCCGGCTGTAGCCTGTTTTTTCCAGGTGCTCAATTATTTCCCGGACGGATATTTCCATGTCTGTACAACAGTTCGTCCAGTCCATGTTTGCCAGCACCGCCTCATAACGGTCATAAACCGTGTTGAACTGCTTCTGATATTCTTCAAGAAAATTTCCTTCGTCATCGCACATATCTTCAAGCGCAATGCCGCTTCTTTTCACGAGGGCGATATCCGCCAGTCCGCATACCGTTTCGATAAGCAGCGACCGTTCCATATCCCCGTTTTTCCCTATCCCGAATATTTTCATCCGGCAATACCGGAACATGGCAACCCGTGTCGACATGTCAAGGTCTTTCCATACATTGATATTTTCCTGTACATATAGCTTTTTTCTGATTTCTTCCGGCAACGAGTACCACCATTTGTTCAAATTTTCCGTATCCATAAATTTTGATTTAAGTTGTTTTAAAATTCCGCCTTGATTGCCATGTGCGGTATGCAGTGGCATATTCCTGCCTTTCCCGTTCCAGATTGCTTTCCGTTTCCGGGGTATATCCGAGCAGGCGTATGTATCCGCCGTTGCAGCCTGTCAGTTCGCAGCGCATTCCGGCTGCCTCCAGTTTCCCGATGCGTTTCTGTGCCGTCTTCGCACTCGAATATTCCTTGGGCCAGAAATAATGTTCGCCCTGTGAGCCGTAAAAGTCCTCTCCAAGTATCATTTCCCCGATATGTCTTCGGTTCTCGATGAAGCCGAACCGGGCCTTGCCCAGTGCCTGACGTATAGCCTTGTGTGCCGCTCCTTCGGGATGTCTGAAAGCTTCAGGATTGTCTTTTCCCGTAATTTTCGGCAGTTCCATCCGGTACGGCTGTCTGTAGCTGCCGATTCCGAGCGTGAGATAGAAGTTGGTGTGGAAATAGTCGGTCATGGGGTCGCTTTCATCGAAATTGTATGACATCACAAAATCCCTGACGTTTGTCATCACGTCCTTGGCCCGGTCGGTCAGACTGTCTGATGTCTGGATGTTGTAGTGGTTGATGTCTCCCTGTATTTTTCCTGACTCTTTGGTGAAAGCCTCGAAGTCTGCTTTCATCAGCCGGATAAGGATTGAATTGTATCCGTCCCTGCGGACCGAGAAGGTATATCTCGGGTAGGTTTCCTTGAGCCATGCCCTGACCAGTTCCGTGATCTCCGGTGCGGACTGTCCGGTATAGTTGTGTCCTTTCCAGCGGTATTCATTGTACACATATTCGGTGTATTCCTTTGCGGTGGCACCCTGAAAGTCGTGTTCGTAGCCTGTTGGAGCTGTGGAAACGCAGGGCTTGTCTTTCCAGACCTCGAACAATTTTCCGAATTCGGTGTTCACCTGCTGCATGAGGGCAGTGTCACCACCCTTGTCCGGGTGGTGAAGCATTGCCAGACGGCGGTATTCCTTTTTCAGGTCCGCCAGAGAGTGTATGTTTTGAAAATAAGTCATGTCTGTATCCGTTAAAGTCCCGCGAGACGGTTGATGAAATATATCTGCCAGTCCAGGTCAAGCCCGAGGTTGCTGCACGCGATTTCGAAGTCTTCGCTTCTCAGGTCGTTGTCCTCCTGAAGTTCCTGCAGGTTTCTTATCTCGTCGTCCAGGTATTCCTGTGCCTCTTCCTTGCCGCAACTGCATGAGTTGCAGATCAGGTCAATGATATTCCGTGCCATATCTGTTGTCTTTAATTGTTTGTCAGGTATATGTTCCTCTTCTCGTCATAGTTTTTGCCGTTCCACCATTCGTCGGCGGCCTCGGAGAATGTTTGCCCGGAATTGGCTGAAGGGAAATCGGATGTCTTGAATCCGGTCAGGTATTCAAGGTTATCGGTATTGTTGGATTTCCACCATTCCTGCATCTTTTCCAGAAAGGATTGCTTGGAGCAGGTCTCCACATTGTCCTCGCACTGGGAACACCAGATGTCATCGTCCACGTCACTGTGGTATTCGTTCGTGTTTACATCCACCCATGCCTGAATCTCAATCTCTGTTGAACCGCAGTCACTGCACACTTTGATTTTGGAATCGTCCGGGTGTTTGCGCCTGGCCTTGCCGTCATACAGGCTGACGGCCCGTTCCACCAGTTTTTCCCTGTAGCGGTCCGTCAGTTCCGCATAGAACCGTTCGGAGGCTCCGAATACACCCTTGTCCGTCATCAGACTCCATTTTTCCCAAAAATGTGGGTACATTTCCTTGAAGACTGTCTTGCACTCTTCCTCGCACCAGGTATTCCACATGTAGTAGAAGTAGCTGGACACTGCATTTTCCGCTTGATATTTCATACTGTTGTTTCTATTTGAGGTTATACATTTTTGCAAAATGGCTGTTCACTTCAGGAATCCTTTTCTTGTAATAGGGTTGGTTGTCCCTGCACCAGTCCGCCAGTTCCTGTTTGTTTCTGAAAGGTTCCCTCCAGCTTTGCCCGCTCATGATCATTTCCACCTGCGGGGCCAGCTCCCTGATGAACGCTCCGACAGTCCATCCCTCCCGGACGTGTCTGTCCATATTGACTTTTGTTGCCATATTGTCTTTCGTTTTAAGAGTTCCCGTTTGTATTTTCAAGTTGAAGCCTGACTGCTTCGTACATTTGATTGAGCCAATCAATGTTGCTGGCTCCAAGTTCGAAAGGACTCTGACAGAAAACCTCTTCCATACTGTCCTTTATTGTTGCCAACACGGTAATGAACTTGTCAGTAACCTCAATTCCTGTAACATAACACTCGTATGGGTCTCCATTATCGTCAAACCAGATAATCCATACGGGGTCTTCTTCGTTGTCGGTAAACGTGATTTCTTTCAGTCCCTGCGCATCAAGCAGCTCCCTGATGGCTTCGATTATGTCCTTTCTCAGTTCTTCAATCCTGTCGCTGAAACACATGGACGTGTATCTGACCTTGCCTTTGCCACCCCGTTCCCTGAAAGAAAGGATCTGCATGTCGGGGTGACAGCCGAATCTCCAGTCTGTCACCTCGTCATCATCGCAGGTAGTGTGGATGTTTCCGCCCAATACCAGACCGCAGTCTTCCGTTACAATTCTTTCCGCCTCGTCGCGGTCTTCCGCCACGACCTTGTAGGTACCCTCGAAGGTGTACCTTACTCTTACATCGTACTTTGCCATAATTCCTATGATTTGGTTAATGATTTCTGTTGTTGATTCTTATTCTTGGTTCTCGAACGATTCCGGTGACAACCGGTACAGTTCAGCCAGGTTCAGTTTGGCCATCGGGTATTCTACCCATCCGCTTTTGCGTCTGTATCCCGTATCTTCGGCAAGGCTGTTCCTTATGAGGAATTCCATCGCTTCCGGATTGTTGTTTATGTCAATGAATGCCTGGTCGGGAATCCCGAATGCCGGAGAGTCTTCCAGATTGACGGTAAGTACCGTGTATAGTTCCCCGTTGTCCGGTGATTCCAGACTCAGAACCGGCCATCCGTTCGGGTAGAAGCCGGTGACAAGCCTGAATTCCTTTCCATGGTACCGGAATGTCCTTTCAGACCGGTTTTTCCCGGATTCCTGAATTTTGAAGTCGTCTTCTCCTTCAGTGAATGTCCTCACCGGGCAGGACACATCGTAATGGCAGCCGTCTTCGTGTCCGCACAGGTATTCTTTTCCCTTGAATAGGATGATTGCATATTTCTTTTCCATGATTTGATATCTTTAATTGACCATACTTGATTTATGAAGCGACAAGACCTATCTTTTCTCCGAAGAAGGAATCGCATACCCCGTACACATGCTTGATGGAGCATTCATATTTTGAGTTCTCGCTGTCAAGACGGAAGCGGAATCCGTGATAGTCCCTGACTTCCAGTTTCAGTCTGACATCTTTCAGGAGTTCCATTTCCAGGAGGCTTCCACCGCCGTACATGGAGCTGAAGATGCCGCAGCAGTTGCCTTTGGGAATAATGACTTCCCCAAGCGAGAATCCGGCATCATAAAGTTCCTGCAGGCTTACCTTGCCGATATAGGTCAGCAGGTTGGCACCGCAGCAGGAGTTGATAAGTTCATGGTAGAACTGTTCATAGGATACCTGTTCCTTGCCGTCCCTGTATTTTTTGTCGGGGAACCGGCCATATACCGTGTAGCCTTTCTCCACCAGCATTTTCTTCACTTTGGCTGGATTGAGGTTCAGCGCGTCTATCATATCCCCGAAATAGGATTCCTTGTACCGGTATCCTTCCTGCGATTCCAGCCAGTTGGAATTGATGCAGTCGTAGTTTGACAGCATCTCGACACGCACGGGGATGTCATCCGTGTTTTTGAGAAGTTCTTTCAGCGTGTCAGAGTCGTTTCTGTCATAGATTTCTTCCCTGATTTCGTCTTCGTGTTCTTGAAAGAACTTGTCCACTTCCTCTTCCCCGAAATCATGGAAACGGATACATTCATCCTTCAGCTTTGAGACGATTTCACGGACAGCTTCCCATTCGGCGTCACCGTACCATTCGTCCACTTTCTCCCACAGACTTTCACAGCTCCTTTCTTCCAGACACTTCTGGATGGTGTCACGGCAGTTGTCGAGATTGTCGTTGTAGTCCACCCATACCAGCGTGTAGGACTTGTCCATGAGCGATTTCACGAGTTCCATTGTCAGTCTTTCCTGTTCTTCCATTTCTGTTACCTGTGTACGGCAGGATTCTGTTTCCCGTACATGTCGTTTATAAATGAGAAGAGCGACCTTTCGGCCGCTCCCTTGTCATTCGTACTCTTCCTTGAGCCTTTCATATTTCTCTGTTTCCATTTCCGTCTCGCCGTCGAAGTGGAAATGTGCCATATGACCGTATCCGGTTTTAGGCTCACCGCCGCATTTGTGCAGTGCGGTGTCTATTTCCCAGTCGGTATCACCGATGCCGAGGGATATGTATGTCCCTCTGAGCATACACCCGGCCAGCCTCAGTGCGGCATCCTTCCTTTTTTCCCGGCGGAGCCTGTCAAATGCCGCGAGCGCGATTTCCCGGTTGGGTATTTTTATCGTAGTTTCCATATCGTTTCATTTTCAGTTTGCCGTTTCCTTGTCTTTCCCGCTGTCTTTTGCTGCCAGGACACCGAAAGGCAGATCGAGTATCCTGTGGTTAAAACATAGCGTTGAATTGTAGTCCGTGCGTTGCCAGAGGGTAAAATGGTCTCCGGCGAACGACCATCTGAAATAGCCTGACAGTGAGCCGAACTGCGGATTGACATTCCTGCTTATGAGGAAGCGGTTCACATCCACGATGTGTCCCGCCGTCAGTAGTATGTTCAGTATTTCCACGAATGCCAGCTGCGAGTATGGGTCGATAGGCATTACAGGTCCTTTGAAGTTGATTTCCATATCTTTTGTCTTTTAGTCATAATTGTCATCAAATATTTCGTAACGGAATGTAAGCATGTCGCAGTAGTAGCTTGATACGCCCGTGTATATCAGGGCATCTTCTCCCGTGTCCGCGTCTTCTTCCGTTTCCGTGACGGTATCCCCGTACAGGTCATGGTAGTGTGATACCATCATGTGCGGGTCATCCGTGGTGATGTCATATCCGTAACTTCTGCTCCAGCTTATGAAAAACTCCGTTTCTTCCTCTTCGAGCCTTTCAAGGGCATCCCTGATCTCGAAGAAGTTGGGACAGAGCCATTCACGGCTGATCAGTGTGTCCGGAATGTTTTCCCATTTCGGATACCGGTATTCCGGTTCCTTTTCCCCGGGAAACAGGTCGGAACAGGCACTCAGGAACTCGCCCATGTCGCTGTAGTCGGACAGGTGCAGCCAGTAGTCCCTGTAATCCTTTATGTCAATGAGATGCTGTGTGGTCACGGCAATCTCTGCATTGTTCAGATCCATATTACTTGTCTTTTATGTATGTGGATGCCGGGGATTCCATTCCACCGACCTCGACAAGGTGCCGTGTCCCGGCTGTGCAGGGTTTTTCGGGAAAATACCGCAGCTCCGCGAGGATGATTTTCCTGAAAACCGCCTGCGGCCTGACCTTGCTCAGCCGATGGGGACGCGGCTTACCTTTGTCGGTGGGAATGGAACTCCCGGTCTTCTTCATACGGTTCATATTTATTCTGTTATGCGCTGGCTTCCCCAGCTGATGTGTATTTTGCCTTCACTGTCCTGCGTGCGGATGAGCAGGCTGTCGATGACAGACATTGTGATGTCGAACTCCTCGAAGATTTCTGACTGTTCTTTGACCTCACCGGTCTTGATGAATTCGTTCAGACGCTCCTTGGTCAGTACCAGTGCCATCAGGTTCTGTTCGACCGAATCTTCGTAGGTGACGTAGTGGACATCCTTCATTTCTTTGGAATCGAGACGGATGAAACGGAAGTAGAACTGTTCCATACGGGGGATGTTCCACTGCAGGGATTCCAGTATCACGTCGTTGCAGGTAGGTATGTTCACGGAGCTGCTCAGGCTCTGCTGTGTGCATATCAGGATGCCGTTGATGGTGGAGTCGAATTCGGTCACGATGCTCTGCCGTTTCTTGAAGGCTACATCTCCCTTGACCACAAATACAGGTCTGTCGGGAAAATGTTCCCGGATATAGCTCTCGTAGAGGTCGAAGGCCGCCAATGTGGTACATCCGATGGCAACCTTACCCGGTATTGTCCTTATGAGCCTTTCAATATAGCGGGTCTTGGAAGGATAACTGTCACCGTAGTATCCCTCTATCAGGTGAGGTACCGAACAGGCTTTGATAAGCAGCTTGATCTGCCTCATGAGTCTCAGTCCTGCATCCTTTTTCGTGTCTCCCGTGCTGTTGTAGTACAGCTCACAGATGCGGCAGAATTCCTCGATGATGACACGGTATACCTCGTGTTCTCCTTCCGAGGGACGGACGGTATGTGTCCGTATCCGGTATTTCTCTCCTGCGAAGTCCCTGAATTTACGGGTGATGACCGTTTTGCCGATAAGTTCGGAGAGTTCGTCCTTGTTGTACACGTCCTGGTTCTGTTTCTCGATGCCGAATACAGTGGCTTTCCCCGGACAGTGGCAGGCACGGAAAAGGACATGCCCCCTGAAGGCGGGGAACGGTGTTCCGTAATCCGGGTTGTTCTCTTCCTCTATCTCGTGGTCCCTGTTTTCGTGGTAGACCTGCGGGCTCCAGCATATCATATTTACGGAGTTGTTGTAGAGTAGTTCGAACTGGCTGTACAGTTCCGCGATGTTGTTGCGGGTGGTTGTTCCCGTGTCGAGGATCTTGTACCTGAGCCTCCTGAATATGCACAGGATGTTTCTTGTACGCTGCGATGTGGGATTGGTGATTTCGTCCGACTCGTCGAAGACAAGGCACAGCTTGCCGGAAGTGCGTTTCACGAAACGCATCAGTCCTCTTTTCAGTTTCCGGAGCATGGAGGTGGAGACGACAAGGAATGTCCCTTCCGGTATGTTGTTGAGGTCGCCGGCGGTCTGTATTGTACGGAAGCGTTCCTTGTTTATGGTAAGGAACGGTATCCAGGTCATGTTGGTGGCGATGGCCGGGGCAAGTATGATGACGTTCTTTGCCTTTCTGAACTTGAGCAGGTATTTCGCCCTGTGATAGACGGCGGCGGTCTTGCCTGAACCCTGCTGCCAGTTCAGCAGGGCGTAGCGTTTCTGCAACACGAGGTTCAGGTCGTGTTTCTGCAAGTCCGTGAATTCGCAGACTTCACCGTCCTTGTTGATGAATGTGGTGCGGTCCAGGTATTCCTTCAGGCCGGCATCTTCCCGCATTTCCGCAAACTGGAGATTCTGGGTCTCGTATTGCCTCTGTTTGCGCCGTATCAGTTTACTGGCGGCACGGATCTGCCGCATGTTCTTTTCTGTGACGTTTTCCGGCATCGGGAGTTCGGCCCTTCCGAGTATGAGGTCGTTGATGCCTGCGGCCTTGTGCGTGACCTTGTCAAGCAGACGCGGGGCATATTGCTTCAGCTTGAAGCCGTAGGATGTCTTCACCAATGCCACTTCCTTGCGCGGCACCACGTTCTGCGAGGTGATGTACCTGCGGATGATGCCGAGAACCTTGCCGGTGGTCAGCTTCTTGCGTTCCCATTCCTTTATCTGTTCCCGGGTGGCATTTTCCGGCGGTTTCTGGTTGCGGAATTTGGACACCAGCGCCTCCGCCTTTTCGACATGCCTGTTCAGCACGGCATGGGCTTTCAGCTCGTACATGTATTTGGCGAGCCTGTACTCGAACTGTTCCAGCTCTTCTTTGTCTATATGGTTGCACTCCCGCATCAGCTGGAGGCGCAGCCGGTGTTTCATTTTCCGCACTTCGGCTATGCGTTTCTTCAGCTCATCCATGCTGACAAACTCTTCCGCGTTGTAGGGCTGCATTTCAATATGGAGGGAACGGCGGAGGAATACCATGATTTTTGTTGCGAAATTCTGTACGCCCACCGTAGAGAAGGCTGAATGTTCCAGCCTGGTCTGGCCGATGAAGGAGAAATTCGAGTTGATTTTCGCCACGCGTGTCTTTTCCCAGAACTCGTTCTGCATGAAGGAGAGAGGGACGATGACCATCAGGATTCCGGCAGGGTTGAGCACGTCATAGGCCTTGTCCATGTAGAATTCCTGCGACAGCCTGTAATCAAATTTCAGGTTGAAGGGCGGATTTCCGACAATGATGTCGAAACGCTGTTCGGGATTGTACAGCTGTATGTCGCATTTCTCGATATGAGCTTCCGGGTAGAGGTATCTGGCAACGGCCACCGCCTTGCCGTCAATGTCGAATCCGTAGGCATTGTGCAGGTTGGGCAGATGGTTGAAGAAGTTGCCCATGCCGCAGCACATGTCAAGTACCATTTCCGCCGATGTCGGAGAAAGGGTCTCCACCATGCTCCGGCATATGTCGTGCGGGGTGAAGAACTGTCCCATCTCGAATTCCTTCTTGGCCTCGGCGTATTCATGGTAGCTGGTGAAATCCGACTGCCTGAGGTTGTGCAGTCCTCCGATTCCCGTGTAGCAGTTGTAGATGCTTTCCTTCGGAACGAGGTCCTTGCCGGAGTCTATGGCGAAAAGGATTTTCTCGTTGATCTCGGCACGCCTGTCCTGGGGAATCTGTTGGGGTATGATGGCATACATGTCTTTTCTTTTTTAATGGTTGGAAACGAAGACACCCCGCAAGGATGTCTTACGGGGTGTCTGAATAAGTATTTCATGAATCACTCTTCTCTGAGTGTGATTTCATCCAGCCGCAGCCTTCTGTAGCAGTTCTCTGCGGCCTGGCTGTCCTTGAAGCGTACGTCGATGCGTCCGTTCTTGTAGAACTTGATCTGTTCTGCGTTGCTCAGGGTGAGGTTGTACCATTCGGTTATATCCACATCGCGTCTGTCAAGGCCGATGACCATACCGCTTGAACCGTTTATCACGTCATCTGCCCCGTATGCGATACCTTCGCAGAAAATGTCCACTTTCCTTCCGCAGTCATACGAGAACTCATATTCCCGGTGGTATTCCAGATGGATGCTGTCCCAGGACACGATGTCAGGGAAAGTTATCTTGTCCTTTTTCAGTTCGGGCTTCACCTTGCTCCAGCGGGAAGGCTGTACCGTTTTCAGGAAACGGGCCAGCAGTTCTTCCTCTGCGGTCTCACGGAAACTTTTTCCGCCGAGGTGTTCAATGACCATGTCCACGTAAGTCTGGTAGACCGGACGGAATCCCATGCGCATGGCCTTCTCGTCGATTACAGGAATGGGTACGTCTACATTGTAGGTCCTGTTGAAATAGGAAATGATGCGATTCGCGAAATTCGCGTTGGCATTGCAGTTGTTGTCCGCAAGCTCGTTGATGAGGTCAAACGGTTTGAATTCGTTGTGGGTATAGTCATCCTCCCCGCTGTTGTTGAAATAGAAATTCCGTATGGAGACCTTACCGTTATCCTCATACTTGAAGCTCTTGATTTCCCGGTACCGTTCCGCTTCTTCCTTGAAGATGGCATACCAACGGTCGATACGGTCAAGCGTCTTGTAGAGCTGGTCCTGCTGGAGCTGGCAATACTGCCTGTCCTGTTCTGTAATCTTGTCCTCGTTCCTTACTTGCACGTTCAGGATACCTGTGAGCAGGTCAGTGTGGCTGCCTGCTGTTCTTGTTGCTGTTGTCTGCATAACTGTATTGTTTTAGAGATTGTCAATTTCGGGTTTGATACGGTAACAGTAGGTGATGTGGCTGTCCATGTCCTTGACCAGCTTGACCTGTTCGGGATAAAAGTTGAGACGCCGTTCCACGGCCTGGACATCTATTTTGTCCCACTCGTGCTGCGGCAGGAACCGGTTCTCATGACGGAAACACCAGAGAACGATATGGTTTTCCTGGTTGCCCTTGAACACGGTCCCTTCATAGTCCTTCAGGAACTGTAGGAAGTCCTCTTCGGTCCTGAAAGCCTTGTCGAAGCCTTGGTACAGGTTACGTGCGTCCGGACCCGTGTTTTTTGTCAGATAATACTGTCTCCATGTCTCAGTGGTGAAATCGCCGTAGAGAGGGTCAGGTTCGGAATAGGACCATAACGGCACTTTTGCCGTGAATGCGACGGCACCGTTGGCGCACGCACCGCAGTTGCCCCAGTCTTGGAATATCCCTTCCGTCCATCTGACGAACTTCAACTGGAGGGGGTCAATATGGTGGAAGGATCCTCCGCTGACACTTAAACCGATACCGTCATACTCTTCCCATATGAAAGGGATATAGGGGATTTCACAGATGGAAATCAGTCCGTCCGTATTTTTGCGTTTCTCGATGAGGGCGTTGCCGTAATATTTCCCGTATCTGTCCACATAGATGAGTCTGTCACCGACCTGTGGAATCTTTTCAGAGCGTGTCCTTTCTATCAGTTCCACATAACCGTTGGCCATATCCACGTCCTGCTGTGTCAGCCGGTGTTCATGATCGTACAGAATGTTCAGTGGTTTGAGTGTTTCCACCGTGTACTTGTTCTTTGTTGCCTGTAACATAACATTTGATTTTTTGTTAGTCCGGCTTCTGGGGCCGGAGTTCCCATAACTACAGGCTTAAAAAGGTCGTGTTCCGTACATGCAAGGCTTCGGGAAAAAATACCGCAAGCCCTCCGGGGCGAGGATGATTTTTTCCACGAACCCGAAGGGCTTGGCCTTGCTTGTACGGGAAGAACACGAATTACCTTTGCCTGTGGTTATGGGGACTCGGCTACGGTATGCTTGTTTTTCCCGATATGTTTTTATTCCGTAAGATTGCAGCCGTTTATATGGCCTTTTCAGAAAGAAATGTTATCTTTGCAGGTGAGATAAAGAGTTATTTGAAAGCATGAGAAATATGGCGGTTCGGAACAGTCCGGCTTTTTCTTATCCATTGCCCGTTCTCGTGCGAGTTTTATCCAATCTGTTGATAGTCAAATAAAACCTACCTGATTACAACAAATATAGCCAAATTCAGTGAATTACGGGCTATGATTGCTTGAATTTATATTTAAGTCCATACTCTTCAAGTTTGCTGTATAGTGTTGTCCTGCCTATGCCGAGCAGTTCTGCGGCGACACTCCGGTTGCCGTTTGCCTGTTTCAACGCACGCAATATCCGCTCCTTATCCTCCGCGTCATTGCGCAAGGCGAAGCTGACAGTAGAGGTCGGTTTCGTCACGGCAAGTTCCAGATGCTCTTTCATGACAACACCTTCCTGCGCCTGCAATACAGCACCCATAACTTTCTGCCGAAGTTCCCGCACGTTGCCCGGCCATGCGTGTGTCAGCAACGCTTTACGTGCTTCGGAACTGAACCCGCTCACGCTACACTCCAGCTCTCTGTTTGCCATATCACGGAAGAACTCTGCCAGCGGCATAATGTCTTCTTGACAGTCACGCAACGGAGGAACGGTTATCCCGAAGTCGTGCAGGCGGTACAGAAGATCCTGCCGAAAACGCTTTTCATTCACCGATACCTCCAAATCTTCATTGGTAGCAGCGATGATGCGGACATTGAAATTCCGGTCTGCCTTGTCTCCGACCGGGCGATACCGCCTCTCCTGTATGGCACGGAGCAACATCTGTTGGGTTTCCAACGCGAGGTTTCCTACCTCGTCCAGAAACAACGTGCCGCCTTCCGCCTCATGGAAATATCCTTTCTTGGCATTGTCCGCACCTGTAAATGCACCTTTGACGTGTCCGAAGAAAGCCGACGGTGCAAGCTCTTTGGAGAGTGAACCGCAGTCCACCGCCACAAATGGCTTGCCTGCACGTTTGCTCTTGTCATGCAACAGGTGGGCAATATGCTCCTTGCCCGTGCCGTTCTCACCAAATATCATCACGCTCATATCGGTGGCGGCTACCAGCCTTATGCGGTGCATGATTTTCTGAAAGGCGGAACCTTCACGGGCGAATATAGGCATACGGCGTTGTCCTGCCTGACGTTCTTTCAGTATGGAACGGATCAGGGGGACAAGTTTATCCTCCACAAGCTGTTTGGGAATATAGTCTATCGAGCCGAGTTTCATGCTTTCCACGGCGGTATTAACTTCGGCGTAGTCGGTCATAATGATGAAGGGCTGCATCTTTCCCTCCTTTCGCATCCAGCACAAAAGGTCTATGCCACTGCCGTCAGGCAGACGCAGGTCGGCAACCACGATATCATTATCTGTTGCCTGTTGCAGATGTTTCTTCGCGGTTGAGAGGTGGTAAGCCTTCATATTGCGGTAGCCCTCCCGTGACAGCATATTGCAGACATATTCGCAATACACGATGTTGTCTTCCACCACAATTATTTTTGTCTTATTCATCTTCGTATTTTCTCCTTTCCTCTTCTGCCAACCGTATTATTTCCACTCCCTTATCCAGCACGGCAGTCACGGCATGGCTTAACGCTTCACCATCCGGGAGAGCATCGCCACGAAGCAATCCGTAAAGTACATTCAGCGGTTGGTCGGCACGGAGCACCTCCCACGAACTGCGCAGGTGGTGGATCAGGGAATCCAGCTTTTGCAGGTCTTTTTCTTTTGCTGCATCCCGTACCGCCTGCATTTCCTTTTCTGTTTCAGTTATCAACTTTTCCAGCATGACGGCTTCATTGCCATAGGACAATAAGGCGGAAAAGTCCGGTTTCCCGTCCGGTGTCGCTTTTATGGCACACCTGTCGGAAACCTCCATCAGTTCCGATATGGAGAACGGTTTGAACAGGCATCCGGCAAAGCCTTTTGCCAATAGTTCCCCTTTGTTACAACTGCCCGAAGCGGTTGCCACAACCACCGGGATTGTTGGTGAATTGCCCACGTTGGACGAACGCAACAGTTCCAGCAATTCGAAACCGTTTATATCGGGCATATTCAAGTCTGTCAGCAACAGGCTGTATTCTTTCTGGCGTATCATTTCCATCAGTGCCGCAGCATCGGTGCAAGTGTCGCAGTGTATTCCTTCTTGGGAATACATCTCTTTCAGCATCAGAAGTAATACCTCATCATTGTCAATGGCGACAACATCATGGAATTTATTGTTATGATAAACAGGTGTATTGCTTGTATATCCAAGCTGTTCTTCAGCTTCCTGCATAGAAATTTCAACTGTGAAACGACTGCCTTTCCCTTTCTTGCTGTCTAAACGGATTGTTCCGCCAAGCATCGACACAATATTACGCATTATGGCAAGCCCAAGCCCGAAACCCTCCTTTGCGGCGGCATTTGATAGACGTTCAAACGCACCGAACGCTTGTTTCTGTTCCTCTTCTGTCATGCCTGTACCTGTATCTTCAACGACCAGTGTCAGAACTCCATTATCATATTCAGTAATCAAAGAAACACCGCCTTCTTCTGTGAACTTGACAGCGTTTGACAGCAGGTTATTCCCGATTTGTATTATTCGCTCTTTGTCGGTCAATACAATGGCATCGTGTCCAGTCTTCACGGACAAGGACAGCCCTTTGTTCACGGCAACAGGCATGAACTCCGTTTCAAGTGTGTGCGTGATTGCTGAAATCCGGCAGGGTGACAGACGGGGCTGTTCCTTGCCGTTGTCCAGGCGGAAGAAGTCAAGCAAAGTGTTAAGCATATCCCGCATACGGTCGGAGGATTGCAGTATGTTTTGGATATACTGCCCGGACTTATCCTCACACTGTTCTTTCCGTATCAGTCCGGCATAGCCTGTTATTGCTGTCAGCGGTGTGCGCAGTTCATGGGTGATAGTATGTACCGCCTTCTTCCTTGACGTTATCAGTGCCTCGTTCCGTTGTACGGATTGTTCCAGTTGCCTTATCAAATCAGTTGTCTTGTGCTTGTATTGTTTAATGCTTTTTGCATCACGATGTATGATGATGTAGGAAATTAACAACAATAGAAGAACGAATCCCATTAAACCGCCTACTTGCATAAATGACTTTTCACGCATGGCAACTATTTCGTTTTCCCGGCTTTGCAGTTCGGTTTGTACCTTTTCTTCTATTTGGCAAATCAATTCTTGCAGTTGTCTGTTAAGTTCTGCATTACGAGCTGCAAGGCTGTCGGCTTGTTCCGACAATTGGCGATCCTGCACTTTCTGTTCGCTGATTACGTTTCTATTGACCGAATGAAGGATAGTGGTTGATACTGCTGGAGTTACTTCCTTTTTTTTGCCGAATATGCCTAAGAAACCTTTTCGTTTTGGCTTTTTGGACTGTTCCTGCACACTTTTCTGTACAATAACCGGAATTTGATTGGCTATCTTCTTGTTAATAGATTGTTGTTCATCCATTAACCGGACTATCTGGAACATCTGTCGTTCCTTATCCTCTAAAAGACTGCGCACACTATCGATGCGCTCTGCTGGATAGGTGGCCTTGAAACGGCAGAGCATACTGTCCATTGCCATACGCCGTGCATGGTAATGCTCGATATCTTTATCGTTCCATTCCAGTATTGTTTCACCCAATAGAGAAAATTTTATCATTTGAATATTGATATTGTTTATTTCTTTTCGGAGCTCGTCTATTTTTTTATTGCCAAGTTCTAATGCTTCTATCTCCTGCCATTCATAGAGGCTATTATATGCCATACATCCGATAAGAATGGAGATAAGTATATATCCCAACCGTATTGCCTTATAGAAATTTCCTGACCGCTCCATTATTTTAATGACATTGATTTTTGGAACATGAATAAAAGTTTATCTTTTTCGTTCATGCGGATATTATCAGAATAACCGTCTTTTGTTATTTGATACCCACATGGCTTAACCATAAAAATGCCTAAGCCCTTAGTGTACGAACTTACTTCTGAGGCATAGTCTTTACTTGTATTTAATGGAACTTTCCCTTTAATATGACACCACTCATTATTACAACTGATGTCTTCAATCTCAGACATCAGTTTTTGCAAATCTGTAATAGCTTTGGAACTCGCTACTTGGGGTATCTGCAACTCAAAACAGAGCATCGGTTCGAGAATGTCCACACCTGACTGTTGCAAAGCCAGCCTGAAGACATAAGGGGTCAGCTGTCTGAAATCAGCAGGTGTACTTACCGGGCTATAATACTCGGCTTGAGTAAAAGTTACTTTCAGATCTGTCACTTCCCATCCATGTAAACCAGATTGGCAAGACATACGAATCCCTTCAAAAACGGCATTTTGAAAAGAATGGTTCAGATAACCATAGGAGATGTCACTTTCGATTTGCAACCCTGCCCCTAACGGTAAGGGTTCAAGAGTCAGCCCTATTGTGGCCCAGTAAGGGTTGGGTGGTACTTCGATCTGAATAATCTTATTGACCTTTTTTATAGGTCGTTCTTTGTAGATAGTCTTGATCTCATCAAAATGGACCTTTACGGAAAATCGTTCTTCCAGCAATGTCTGTATGATTTCCTTTTGGGTCAAACCATATAACGAGATTTCCAATTCATCACTATATGAGTTTATGGAAAAGGACAAAGACGGGTCTTCAATCCACAATGTATTCAGAGCGGATATCACCTTGCTTCTCTCTTCGGGCTTATTTGGCCGGACGGAGGATTTGAGAGCGGGATGCTGATGAGATAATCCTTGAATCAAACAAGGTTTAGCACCTAAATAATCTCCGATTCGAAAATCTTCTATATCTTCTACAATCGCGATATCATTGGCACCCACTTCATCAACATTTATCTCTCTGCCCTGATAAATAGTCTTTAGATTTTTAATCTTGATGAATTTTTCCGAATCGTTGATTCTTACAACGTCTCGAAGTCTCAGACTTCCGTCAATTATTTTAAGAAAACTTCTTTTATGCCCTTTGGGGTCATGCTCTATCTTATAGAGATAAGCTGAAAGTCTGTTTGAGACTGATGCCGGAGGAAGTATAAAAGAAGAAATGGCGTCCAACAACTCATTGATACCGATATTGAACATTGCTGATCCATGTAGCACCGGATAGACTTTGGCTTTTGCCACAAGAGCGATTATCGTATTCCAATAATCAGCCGGTGAAATTTCGCTATCCGCCAAATATCGTTCTAATATATCGTCGTCATGGTTGCATACAAATTCTTTGTATTCTTCCTTTATATATGTTTGGGAGCAAACCGGATAAACCGATCCATCGACAACAGTTTGCATAAACAGGACATCTTGCGACAGATTTGTTTTTATATCCATATACAAACGCTCCAAATTCACACCGGCACGGTCAATCTTATTGATAAATATAATTGTCGGGATTTGCAGCTTTTGTAAAGTACTGAACAGCAACTTTGTCTGCGCTTGTATGCCTTCCTTTGCGGATAAGATGAGGACTGCTCCATCAAGCATTTTGAATGTCCGCTCCACTTCCGCAATAAAATCCATGTGTCCCGGAGTGTCAATGATATTGCATTTCACTCCATTCCAGATAATAGATGTCGTAGAAGCCCGGACAGTAATTCCTCTACGTTTCTCTATATCCATAGAGTCCGTTATGGTGTCACCATTATCCACACGGCCGCACTTTTCCGTTGCTCCACTGGCAAACAGCAGATTCTCGGTTACGGAAGTTTTTCCTGCATCAATGTGAGCAAGAATTCCTAAATTTATAATATTCATTTGGATTAAGCAATAATATACTACAGTAGATGCATTGTCGAAACGCACCTTTTAATACCTCCTCGTAGCATATGAGAACTACAGGATTACTAACTCGTATTAATATGTATATTATTACTGCCGCATAACGATTACAAAATTACACAAAAAAATATATCTAACAAAAGTGGGAGGATTTTTTAACTTTTTACCATAGACATTTTATTAGGGAAGCGTAGGTTCAACTGGCAAGTACAAATAAGTAGAAATGTTTGAACAACACCGTTTTAGGAAGTTGAAAAATCAAGTTTCTCTCTCGGTATAGCGTTTATTTTGGCCAATATCTTCTTTAGTTTAGCATTTGTGTATTTCCCATTCGTGTTCTATTTAGCTCCTTATTATGAGTATGTAGCAAGTTACTTATCAAATTCAGCCTCTTTGAGGGTCAAATATGGTTTTGCAAATGGTGACTGACAAGACATAAACAAGGTCAGCAGGAATTTTTTACATAAATGGACATGAATGTATATAACCTAAAATAAGAATAAATTTTAATAAGGGCTGCCCAAAAAGAAAAAAATGCAGTTGCCATCCTATAGATACTTGCAGAAAGGATAAAATTTACTTTTAGACCTTTTGGGATAGCCCTTATTAATACTTCAGATAAAATTCCTTAGGTTATATTTTCAATCCTTTGGACCGGGTTTCCTCCTTGGCATACAGTCCCGGACGCCCGATTATGACATGGTTGGCAACGATACTATCCGCCGGACTGCGTATCTGCGGCGGTGCATTTTCGGGATATTGCGCCTGCCTGTTCCTCACATCTTCCGCTTCCGGCTTGAGCTGTTGCCCTTCATTCTCCTTTTCTGCGACTTCGGGCGTGGGTGGCGCAAGCTCCAGCTGAATTTTTCGGTCAAGGGCGGCAAGTTCGGACTTCAACTGCTTCAGCTCGTCCTCCTTCTTCCACACCTTACCCGCTATCTCCTGTAACTGCGGTATCTCCATCTCCAGCACCTCGTTCTTCGCCTTGTACTGGTCGATGATGGAGGGTATCCTCTCCATCGCGTTGAGGAAGTTGCGGGCGGCGGCCAACGGGTCAGCCATCGCCAGATGCCCGTTGTTGTAGGTGTACTTGTAGTTCCCCTCGACCACGAAGCGGTTGTCGGTGAACTCCAATCCCTCTTTGAGTATCCTTTCGCTCACCACCTTTATCGGAAAACCGTAAAGTTCACCGACCTGCGTGTACAACCCTCCGGTCGTGGCATTCTTGGCTATCTCCTGCAAACGCTTTCCGATGACCTTCTCATCGGCGGAATCCACTCCGTCCACCTTTATTATATTAAGGCGGTTGCCCTCCTTGTCGGTCTGCACCACCGACAGGAAGCGGTTCCAGTCCTCCGTCATGGCATCTATGAAAGCCGTGTTGTTGCGCAACTCGCCGGTCTTTGACTCCAGCTTGAACTCCGAATCACGCTTGCCCTTGTTGAACGACTTGCGTTCCCCTTCGAGCGATGCGATCCGCTTTTCCAGTTTCGCCTTGTCCAACAGGTCGGTATTGCCGGAGAGCAACGCCATGTATTCCGAGAAATTCATGCCCGATTTTTCGTCCATTGCCCCCTCGTCGATGGTACGCGCACCCATCGCACCGCTTTTGAGCTGGCTTATGAAAGTCTGCTTGCAGTGCAGGAGGTTGAACTTGTAGCTGTCCAGTGACTTCTCCACCGCGTAGATGATTACATCCACGTTGTTCCCGGCGAAATGTTTGGCAATCTCATTACCTGCCCTAACTCCGCGTCCGTCACGCTGTTGCAAGTCGGACGGTCGCCACGGCGTATCGAGATGATGGATAGCCACACACCGTTTCTGGGCGTTCACACCCGTTCCGAGCATAGAGGTAGAGCCGAACAGCACACGCACCGTCCCGGCGTTCATGGCGTCTATCACCGCCTTCCGCGCCTTGTCGGTCTTGCACTCCTGAATGAAGCGCACCTCGCTTGGCGGTATACCGTAGTCCTCCGTCAGTTTGCGCTTGATTTCCGAATAGACGTTCCACCCGTCGCCCGGCTGGTATGTCCCCAAATCAGAGAAAACGAACTGCGTGCCTTTCTGGGCGTCGTATTTTTGATAATACTCCGCGATCATCTTGGCACAGTGACTCGCTTTGTTGTCGGGATGATCTTCGTAATTCGGGTCTATCATGCGCATGTCGAGTGCCATTTTCCGGGCATAGTCCGTGGCGATGAGCATCTTCGCCTTTTCTTCCGTTTCCGAAAGCGGCAGCCTGCCCAACAAGGTGGCATCGCCCGTCTTGGCGAACTGCATCAGTTTCTGTATGAAGTCCTCCTGTTCCGGCGTGGGCGGTATATGGTGCAGTATCTCGTTCTTGGCAGGACGGTCAACGCCCACATCCTCCGCCGTGCGGTAGTCCGTGATTTCATTATAGAAGGCGGCAAGCTCCGGCACTTTGATGAAGTAGCGGAAACGCTCCTTCTGGACCACATTGTTCGTCACGTTAAATTCAAAATCCGTCGTCTTCTTGGCAAATATCGCCGCCCAAGCGTCGAAACACCTTATGTCCTGCCGTTCCAGCTCCTTCGGGCGCAGGTACTTGAACAGCAGGTACAATTCAGTCAGTGAGTTGCTGATAGTCGTGCCGGAGAGGAAGGTCGCACCCAAGTCTTTTCCTGTGCGCTCCTGTATGGTGCGTATGGCAAAGAGCATGTTAAGTGCCTTCTGGCTTCCCTCGCTGTTTCCCAATCCCGCCACACGGTCGTGGCGCGTGTTGAAAGTCAGATTCTTGAACTGGTGGCTCTCATCTATGAAGATGTGGTCGATGCCCATCTGCTTGAAATCCACCACGTCGTCCGTGCGTGACTTTATGGCGTGTTCCACCTTCTCCAGCTTCGCTTCAAGGTTGTGCTTGCGCTTCTCCAATCCTTTCAGCATCGCCCGCGACACGTTCTTTCCCTGCTGCCGTAGCACTTCGAGGTTTTCCTCCACCGTGTCAAGCTCTGCTTGCAGGATGCGCTGCTGCAATTCCGGCGACTGCGGTATCTTGCCGAACTGGTCGTGCGACATGATGACGCAATCGTAGTCGTTGTTCTTTATATTATTGAAGAAGCGCACACGGTTGGCGGTCGAAAAGTCCTTCTCCGAAGCGTACAGAATACGTGCGTTGGGATATGCCGCCTGATAGGTGGCTGCAATCTCCGCAACGTTGGCTTTCAGCCCGATAATCATCGGCTTGTGTGCCAAATTCAGACGCTTCATCTCATGCGCGGCGATGCACATTATCAGCGTCTTACCGGTTCCCACCTCGTGGTCGCAAATTCCGCCGCCGTTCTGTTTCAACATCCAGACGCAATCCATCTGTGAGGGATAGACGCTCTTGATACCCCGGCTTGCCAGCCCTTTCAGGTTGAGGTCGGGAAAGGTCTGATGGGAGCCGTCGTAGCGCGGGCGCACGAAACAGTTGAACTTGCGGTTATACATCGTCACAAGCCGCTCCTTGAACTGCGGCGACTGCTCTTCGAGCCATTCGGAGAAGCCGTTTCGTATCTCGTCAATCTTGGCGTTGGCGAGTTGTATTCCCTCGCTGTCGCGCATCTTGATGTCGTTGCCATGCTCGTCCTTGCCGATGGACTTCATCATGTCAGGGCAGGTGTTGTGCAGGGCGTGTTTTAGGAGGTGCATACCGTCATAGTTCCGGTAATACCCCTTCACCAGAAACTCGTCCGTGATTTTCATGGTGCGGTAGCCGCACACCACCGAAAACTCGTCCATGCTTGCGGAATAGGCGATTTTCACCTCCGTGTCGAACAGCCGGCTCATGTAGGCGGCATAGACACCCGTCGGAATCCAGCGTTCCCCGAAATTGAAGTCCAGATCCTCGAAGGCGATGCGCTGCGGCTCGGCATCTTTCAGAGCCTCCAACGCCTGCTTCACCTCCGGCATACGCTCATTTTCGGGATTGTCACCCATCCATGCCTCTATGCGTTCCGCTTTCTCTATGACATTTCCGGCGATGAAACGGTCTTTGATTTCGTAACCGGTCACGAGCGGATTGTAGTAGATGCGCCCTTGCAGGGCAGTGAGCAAATCCTCCGCCGTGCTGTCGGTTATCTCCCGCATATAGTCGAGATTGACCGTACCATATTTGTTGAGCGACGCAGACAGGGCTTCTTCGGGAGAGCCTACGTTGGCATGGCTCTCCACCGCGAAGGAAACAGGATGCTCGAAGATGTCCGCCTTGACGAACTTTCCGTTTTCCATCCGTTCCAGCGAAAGGATGTCGCGCCCGCCCGCATCCATCATCACTAACTTCACGTTCTGCTTGGCGTTGAGGTTGCCGTAGCGCATGACAAACTCATCGTAACAGGTATTCAGATGCTCTCGCCACGGAACATTTGCCTCGCGCCGGAGCGATTCATAACGGTACAGACGCTCGTAGGCGTCACGCAGCGACACATACAACAACGCCTTTTCCTTCTGGTAGCCACGAAGATCAAGCGGTTGGAAAGTCGCGCCGTAAGGCGTGATGTCCTTCAGATAACCGAGATTGCGGACAGCATCCAATACCATCGAGCCGTCACGATGGTGAGGCTCCAACAGACCGTTGAACGGACGGGGAGAAAGGTCGATGACTTCCTCTTTCGGTTTTTCCGGTTCAAGTTCCGGGAACAGGGAAGTGGCAACCGTTTCGAGAGTGGACTCGATGGTATTATCTATTGTTCCCATCTGTGCTTCGGATTGTGTTGTGTCTTTCTTTTGCTCCGGTTTTTCATCCACATTGTCCGAAGAAGGTACAAAAGCAGGATTCAGCGTGTCCTTGACACCCAACTTTTTCAGTTGTTCCTGTCTGTGTCGTTCCGCTTCCAGCCGTAAAGCCTTGCGCCGTTCCGGTGTCAGGCTCATCATCGTTTCATAGAAGCCGTTGATAGGCGGATTGGTTTCCCAGTCCAACGTGGCGTAAATGTCGTCAGGGTCGCTTTGCTTTTCGGCATCCTGCGGTTTTACTTCCTTGTTTTCCGGCACAGTTTTGGCGGTTGCAGACGATGGGACAGCCGTAGCCTGTGGTTTCGTTTTGGGCGTTACACGCTTTGCCTTGCTTTCCTTTTTCGCTGTCTTTTTCTTTTTGGTTGGTTCTTCTATGGGCATCCCAAAAAGGTCGAATAAGGTAAGCTGCACGGCTGCCGAGTGATTCTGCGGTCGTGGTTCAATCTCCGGCTTCTCCTCAACTGAAGGTTTTTCCTGCTTCTTGGTAGGCGGTTCGGGTTTGACTTCAACGGCAACCGTTTTTTTCTCCCTCGCTTGTTGGATAGTACCGGAGTACAGGCGCATGGCAAGCCTCATGTGGCAGTCCTCGTCAAGCATACGGCGCAAGTCTTTTGCGATGCCTTCGGTCTTGCCCTCGTGCAGATAGACCATAGCGGGTTTGCCGTAGGGGTCTGTGCCGAGCTTTGCGGTTGTATGCACGATGCGTTCCGGGTGGTGGATGAAATAGGCGTTGTCCGTCAGTTGTGTTCTTTCATCCGTCTGTATCACGGTCATCAGCCGTTCATCCTGCGAAAGTTCCGTCTTATGCAGGTTCTTTTGCAGGACAATCAAGTCGCTGCCCACCTCTGTCCCGGCGTTGTCGGAAAACAGGTTGTTGGGCAGGCGGATTGCCGATACCAGATTAGCCTGACTGAACAGTTCGTTGCGCACGGAGGTCTTGGTGCTGTTCAATACCCCCTGCGACGTGATGAATGCCACGATGCCGCCGTTGCGCACCGTGTCCAGTCCTTTCAGGAAGAAATAGTTGTGGATGGCTTTTTGCGACGAGCGTCTGCCGAAAGATTCGCTCCTTTGAAATTCAGCGTCGAACACGGCAATGTCGCCGAACGGGATGTTGGACACCGCCAAATCGAAATAATTGTTGAACGGCTTTTCGATTTTCTCAAAACCGTCGATGCGCATTTTCTTGTCGGGATAGAGTTGCCGCAGGATTGTACCCGTGAGCAGATCCTTCTCAAACGCCATCACGTCCGCGTCGGGACTGTGGCGCAGCACGGCATCCACGAATGCGCCGACACCCGCCGACGGCTCCAGCACACGGGCAGGACGGACACTGTAATCTGCCAGTACGTCCGCAATGGTGCCGGTTATCTCCTTCGGAGTATAGAAGGCGGTCAGCACGGATGCTTTCAGCGAATCCACAAACCGCTTGTACTCCGTATCGTCTTTGCTGTTCTCCCGTATCAGCCTGTGCAGTTCCACGGTCGGGGCAAACAGTTCGAGGTCGGATTTCGCCCAGTGGACGGCATCCGTCAGTTCCCTTGCAGGGTTCAGAATACATTTCAGCCCTCCGAAGCCGCAATACTTCTGAAGTACCGCCCGTTCTTCGGCTGTTGCAGTTCTCTGTTCCCTGTCAAGGACGAATGCCGCCCGTATCGCCTCGATGTTGTCCCGCAGCCTTTGTTTGCGGTTAAACGCCATATTCCTCGATATAAAGGACGACAGCCCCCGTCAGCTCTGTGTAGAGCAGGTCGTAATCGGACGACAGAGCGAAGTTGTCGTCCGAGAGGTCATAGATGGAGAATACGTTTTTGACAAGCGGCAGCAGCTTTTGGGTAAAGTATTCACGTTCAGTTTCCGGCACTTCATCGGCAAACTCGTTCTCCACGACTTCGCGGAGGATGGCGTACTTGGAGTAGTGAAGCCCCTCCAGCAGCGTGTTCATAGCCAATTCCTGCGCTCCGGCGGAGGTCGTACCTTCCAGCCTTGCCCGCTCATACGTTTCAGCGGCACGATTGGCACGTTCCCGGATGAAGGCATTGTCGGAAGCCTGTTCAAACTTGTTCTTTCGGAGGTAGTCCAGCAGGTACAGACCGTAATAGGAAAAGTCGGTCTGCCCCTCGTTTTTCTTCTTGTTGTTCATTACTTTGGATTTTAGTGGTTGGATAAATCATGACCGGGATAATTGTCTGGAAGGGGAAGAAAAAGGCACTCGGTATCCCTCCGAGTGCCACCACTAAATCCAAAGTATGAGTGTAATCCGATATCGAAGAACAATTCATTACTCTGAACCAGTGGCAAAGTTACTACTATTTCTTCCGTCCTGAAAATTTCTTGGTCGTTTTCCTTTCCGGGAACACGAAAGTTGTGTTATAGTCCCCGTCAAAGGCGACTATGGCATCAAAGTTCTTGCCCTGCTTGCTCTTGAAGCCTTTGAGCAGTTTCGTGTGTCCGTCGGTGAGCAGGTCTTTGATTTCGTCATCGGAAAGGGTGCGGTTCGCCTTCAGACGGAACACGGGCAGCCCACACTCCGCGTTATCGCAGCGTACCACCTTGCCGTAGAACTGCATCGTGCCTGTTCCGCACTTGGGACACTTGCAGCCGGAATCCCTGCGGGCGAACAGTTTGTCGCACGAGAGCAGTTCGGAGGTAATCTCCCGTGTGTACCCCTCAATCTCCTTGCGGAAAGTGTCGTCAGGCAGTTCCCCACGCTCAATACGTGCCAGCTCCTTCTCCCACTCACCTGTCATGGCGACATCGGCGATGCGCATCGTTTTCACGACCGAATAGAGGGCAAGCCCCTTTTCGGTAGGCACAAGCGACTTCTTGCTGCGCTCCATGTAACCGCGTTTGAAGAGTGTTTCGATAATGGACGCACGGGTGGCGGGCGTGCCGATGCCGCAGTCCTTCAAAGCCTGCCGCAGTGCGTCATCTTCGATTTCCTTCCCCGCCGTTTCCATTGCCGAAAGCAGGGTGGCTTCAGTATGCAGCGGCTTGGGCTTGGTCTTGCCCTCCGTGATGGAAGTGCCTTTCAGTGTCAGCGTGTCGCCTTCCTGCCAGCCGGGAATGGCTGTTTCCTCTTGGTTATTGTTCTCATCTCCGTTCTCCTTGCCATAGACGGCACGCCATCCGGCTTGTCTGATGATGCTGCCTTTTACCGTGAACTCCACTCCGGCACACTCCGCCGTGACGGTGGCGGTGTCCTTGACGCATTTTTCGGCAAAAGCCTCGATCATGCGTCCGGCTATCATGTGATAGATGGTGCTGTCCTCTTTGGAGAGGAACAGCGGTTTCTCGCCCGTAACAAGCAGGGCGTGGTGGTCTGTTACCTTGCCGCCGTCCACGCTGCGGCGTGTCGGTACGGCTTTCGGGTTCACCTTTTCTTTCCATTCGGGCAGGTTGCCGATAAAGGCAAGCTGTTTGGGAATTTCCGCAAACACATCTTCGGGGATGTAGCGGCTTCCGGTTCTTGGATAGGTGATGAGTTTCTTTTCATAGAGCTTCTGCGCGATTACAAGCGTCTGTTCCGCCGTGAAACCATGCTTGGCGTTGGCTTCCTTCTGGAGCGTGGTCAGGTCGTAAAGAAGCGGAGTATCTTCTATTTTCTCCTTTCGCTCGGCTTTCGTGACGGTGGCTGTGCCTGCCTCCTTTACCTTATTATATAGCGTCATCGCAGGTTCTTTCTCTTTCCATTTCCCGGTGGAGGAGAACTTCACCACCTCGCCATTGCCTCCGTCCGTGGCGATATGGAGTTGCCAGAAAGGTTCTACCTTGAAGCGGCGGTTCTCCCAATAGCGTGCGCACACCATCGCCAACGTGGGTGTCTGCACACGTCCGACGGAGTATGTGCCGTGTCCGGCAGCAATGGAGAGTGCCTGTGTGCCATTGATGCCCACGAGCCAGTCGGATTCGCTCCGTGCTTTGGCGGCAAGGTAGAGGTTGTCGTACCTGCTGCCTTCTTCGAGGTTGCGCAGTCCTTCACGGATAGCCTTGTCGGTAAGCGAACTTATCCAGAGGCGCAAGAAAGGCGTGGTACATCCGATATAATGGTAGAGGTAGCGGAAGATAAGTTCACCTTCGCGTCCTGCATCGGTTGCCACGATGATCTGCTCGCTTTCCTTGAAAAGACGGGCGATGATTTTTATCTGCGACACCACGCCGCTGTCGGGTTTGTAACCTTTCTCCGTCTTTACCTGACGGGGAATGAGTGTGAAGGTTTCGGGGATGACGGGGAGGTTGTCGCGGACAAAGCCGCGTATGCCGTAACCGTCGGGCATGGCAAGTTGGACGAGGTGTCCGAATGCCCATGTCACGGCGTAGCCGCCTCCCTCGAAATATCCTTCCTCTCTCTTTGCCGCGCCCACGATGCGGGCGATTTCACGTGCCACGGATGGCTTTTCTGCAATGATTGTCTTCATGCTGTCTTATTTTTTTGTGATACTTTGGATTTTACTTTGGATTTAGTGGCGGGCACGGGATGTTACATCTTCATGCCCTTGCTGTTTTTCTTCTGCGGTTTCTCCTGCCGCTGTTGCTGCTTGTCGTCCTTCGGAGCGGTCTGTCCTTTCTGCAACGGCTCTTTCACGTTCTTGGTCGCCTCGTTGGTCTTGCCCTCGTTGTTTACCGCCACCTGCGTGCGGCTCTCGTTGGCCGGGGCGACCTTCTGCGCGTTGTCGGGATTGGTGTCGTAACGGTACGGGCGTCCTTTCTCCGGGTTGAACTTGATGTACATCGTGGCGTGGAAGCCTTGTTTGTCGGTTACGTTCTCTAATTTCACCGCTTTGCCTGCCGCATAGTCGGCTTTTTGCTGGTCGGTGAAGTCCACACCGCTCCATTTGCTGATGGGGCGGATGCTGCCGTCGGCGTTTGTCCATGTATTGCGGCGTTGCTCTTTTTGGGTAGATGACGTATTTCCCGCACCCTGTGCTTGTCCTTGCATTTGTTTGGGATTGTTCTTTTCTTCAATAGTCTGGGCTGTACGAGGCGACTTGCCCGTTCCCGGCACGAACTCCACTCCGCGCTGCTCTACGTTCACTTGCAGGGTGGTGACGAATTTCCTGCCGTCGTTGCGCTCAATGAGTTTGTCGCGCACGGGCAGGCCGGCGCGGAGCATATCCTGCTCCTGCTTGGTGATTTCCGTCTTGCCGATACGCTCCGGAATACGTACCCTGTTCGCGGAGACATCGGTAATCTCGTTTGTCTTCCGGTCGATGCTGATGTAGGAAGGAATAATCTCGCCTGTTTCCTTGTCCACCAGATCCACCTTCCTGCCCATGTTGCCCGTTTCGCGCAGGTTCTTTCTGTCCTCGTCGGAGAACTTGTGTCCCTTGTATTCGTCGAGTTTCTGCTCCTTGCGGATAAAGTGCGGCACGAGGCTGATATTGCCTTCACCGTCTTTCTTGAAGGAGAGGCGGGCATCAAGGTCGAAGGATTCGCCGCCGAAATTGGGCGACACCTTTACCAAGTCGGACTTGCCGTAGTTGAGCATTTTCTGGAGGTCGCCGGACTTTTCGAGGTCGGCGCGCTTCACGCCCCATTTCTCTTCCAACTCCTGCCAGTTGATTTTGCTCTCGTCAATGGGCTGGTAGCCCCGTCTGCCCTGCGCCTGTTGCTGCGGGCTTTCCTGATTCTGTTCCTGCTTCTGTTCCATGTTTTCCTGTTTTTGGGTTTCTTTCGGTTGTTCTTCCTGTTTCTGTTCCGTTTGTTCCGGTTTTTCAGTCGTCTGTTCTTCCTTCACCTGCTTTTCGTAGCCGGAAGTGTCCACCTTGTGGGGCGCAAGCAGTTCCTTGTTGGCTTCAGGGTCTTTCAGTAAGTCCTTGATGACCTCCAGCAGATGGTCGGCCTGGTCTGCCGCGATGCGGTAGAAACCGAAGCGGCTGGGTTCCTTGCACTGCCGGTAGAAGTTCCTGAAGAAGTTGTCTAGCACATCACCGTGTCGGTCGAATTGCAGGAAACTCTGTGCGTTCTCCGCTTTCGCGGGGGTGCGCCTGGGAGAGCCGTCGGCATCCAGCCCGGCTACCACGCTGATCTCGCCCGTTTTCTCGTCGCGGACTATCAGCACATCCTTTTCTGTCTTTTTCTTTGCCATTTGAAAAATGTTTAATGGGTTATTTATTAAAGAAATTATGGATACGCGCCTTGTAGAAGGCTATATCTTCCTTGCGGAAATCCTTTACATGTTCGGAGAGGAACTTCAGCACGTCCTCTTCACTGTAATAGGTCTTTTTGCCGAGCGTCTTGTACGGCAACGCGCCGATGCTGCGGTAGCGTTGCAGGGTGCGCTTGCTAATCTGGAGCAGCATACAGAGGTCTTGGTTGTCGAACATCTTTATACTTTCCAGCGGATTCGGGGCTTTGCCGGACGGCTGCAAGGAAAGCAACAGTTCATCCTGCCGGTCGAGCCGTTCCATCAGCTTCCGCATCCAGTTCTCGAAATTGTTTCGGGTAAGCAGTTCCATACGTTATGTCCTCCTTCCTTTGGGTTTGCCGCCCGTGCGCAGCGTGTGGTTATGTTTCAGGTCTTTGGGTGTCACTGCATCCTCCATGACGGTGCAGTCCGCAAGCAGGCGGTCTATTTCCGACTGGCGGTAGCGGCATTTGCCGCGTAGCACGACATAGGCGATGCGTTGTTCGCTGCGCATACGCTGGAGGGTACGGGTACTCACGTTCAGCAGGTGCGCCGCTTCGCGGGTGGTGAGCAGCCTGTCGGCGGCTTCTTCCTTCCTTTCGCCGGAAACGGCACGCACGTGTGCCGCTATTTCGGCTATCTGTTCCATCAGGGCGGTAAAGGCGGAACTTTCCATTGTTATCACTTTCATATCCGGTTGTCTTTTGTTGTTTCTGCGGCAAAATTCGGCAATAAACAAAAGGGGCTTTAACAGCTCACTACGTGACTCACGTAAGATTTTTATTGGAAATGGCTCCGTAACCCGGACAGACGGCGAAACATGCTGCCTTTCAGTGGAAAACGGCACGGTTTAAGGACGGCCTCGTTACCTTTGCGGCAAACTCTAAATGTATTTGAATATGGAAATCGTATCTATCGAGAAAAAGACCTTCGAGATGATGCTGGCGTCATTCAACGCCCTCTCGGAGAAAGTCGCCGCCCTGAGAAGCAAGGGCGACGGCAGGAGGCTGGAAAGATGGCTCACGGGCGAGGAGGTCTGCGGGCAGTTGAGAATCAGCCCGCGCACATTACAGGCGTTACGTGACAGGAGGCTTATCGGCTATTCGCAGATAAACCGCAGGTTCTATTACAAGCCGGAGGAGGTCAAACGGCTGATTCCGCTTATCGGCACGCTTTATCCCGGCGGCAAATAAATTGATTTATTTACAATCCACTGAATCCGAAGTTATGATGAACGAGAACGATGAAATCCTCACGATGGAGGACGAGCCGATTGCCACCGTGGTGCAGAATATGCGCAAAGGTTCCAGATGGCTCTCCACGTTTTTGGAAGGCTACCGTCCGCCGCTGGATGGGGAGCGTTACCTGACGGACAAGGAAGTGGCAGACTTGCTCCGTGTGAGCCGCCGTACCTTGCAGGAGTACCGCAACAACAGGGTACTACCCTTTATCCTCTTGGCGGGCAAGGTACTTTATCCCGAATCGGGACTTCGCGAACTGTTAGAAGCAAATTACCGCAAGCCGTTGGGATAAAGAAGACAAGAAAATGAAAAAGGAAACGGACAGCCCCGATGGAGTTGCCCGTTTCCTTTTTAGTTATCTATATTTGTGTTCAACAATACCCGGCTTTGCCGTTCTGTATGAACATCACGTATGCCTGCCGCTTTTCCTTAGATAGTGCTTTGCCAACTAACCATGTACGGAACACGTGGGTGCAGTAGGTGTTCAGCCTGAAGGCAATGGGGATGATGATTTCAATTGAATAGACATCCGCGTACAGACCGTTTTCAAGTTGTATGTAACGGCATACCTCGTAATCGTTCAGCACGTCCGACTTGCGGATGGCTTTGATGGTGGCGTTCACTGTCGGGACTCCCGTGTGGAACAGTCCTGCGATTTCTCCGGCGGTCATCCAAACATCGTTACCGGTTACGCTGACCATCTTGTCCTCTATGATGATGATTCCTCGTGTCATGGCTTCTCTTTTTAGATAGTGCAACCCGCAAATTCCTCAATCGTGTTCAACTTCGCAGCAAGGTTCTCCATGTCTTGGTTGAGTTTCTCCTTGGTGATTTTCGCGTATATCTGCGTTGTCTTTATGCTCTTGTGTCCCAACATGGAACTTACCGTTTCGATGGGTACACCGTTGGAGAGGAACACCGTCGTGGCTGCCGTATGTCGGCTTTGATGCCATGTGATATGCTTGGTGATGCCGCAACGCTTGGCGACGGCACGGATTCCTTGCAGGCAGGTATTGTAATGCGGAACGGGAAATATCCTGCCGTTTTCGCACAGACCACGGTATTTGTCGATGATGTGTTTCGCTATGTCGAGCAGGCGGATATTGGACACCACGCCAGTCTTCTGGCGGTTGATGTTTATCCATTCATGTTCATCGAAATAGATGCGGATATTGTCTTCCGTCAGGTTACGCATATCTGCGAATGACAGGCCGGTGAAAGTGCAGAACAGATAGAGGTCGCGGTATAGTTCCTGCTTGGCGTTTTTCAATTTGGCGTCCATTAGCAAGTGGATCTCATCTTTTGTCAGAAAGCTGCGTGTCGTTTCCTCTTTCTTGGCTTCATACTCCCTGAACGGGTCACGTGTCAACCATTCGTTGTTGATGGCGATGAACACCATAGTCCTAAGCGGGCTGACATACTGCCACACGGTATTGGTACGGCAGTGCTTGTCCGTGCGCAGGAACATCTCGAAGTCAGAGATAAAGGCTGGAGTAAGTTCCTTCAATGCGATGTCCTTTACATGGTAACGGATGGAAAGGAACTCTTGAAGGTGTTTGTAAACGCTCTTATATTTGACAAACGAGGCTTTGGCTTTCATGCCTGCCTCTACCTGCTTGGCGTAATCCTCGTTGTGCTGCTGGAATACCTGCATCAAAGTGTGATAGCGGTGTTCCAGTCCGAGAAAAGCGTTTTTTACCTTCTCCGCCGTGACGAAGTTGTCACGTTCCATGATTTCCTGATAGTGCTTGTTGATGCGTACACGCATCTTGTCAAGCATACGGTTCGTTTCCAGTGCTGCCGTACTTCTGCCCGTGACACGTCCGCCTTTGGTGTCCCACAGCTTGGGATCGACGGTCAGTTTGCAACTGAACTGCGTCTGGCTGCCGTCCACCGTGATGCGTCCCATGACGGGAACTGTCCCGTCCTTTTTCACTACCTGACGCTTGAGGTAGTAGATAACTGAAAATGTACTCTTCATCGTCTTTAACTTTTTGGGTTCAAAATTAGTCGGTGAAGAGTTCTCCTTTGATACGCAGAACACGGAAGAACGGCGCAATCTTTTTCCGTAACCGGATTTGTTGTGTGAGTTGTCAGTAACTCACTATATCATAACGCCTTGTTTTGCCATTCATACCCATTTCGTCACCTGTTTGGCGTGGTTACGAACAAGTAACGCAGCGGTGTCTTGATTTGGCTTCGGCAAGGATTGTAATGGCTTTCGGAATAATTGGCAGATTAAATGAAACCCCTGTAAATCAAATCTATTACCATATTCTTCCGCATCTCACTTTTTTGTTATAACTTTATATGAAAAAGCTGCAAGTTGAACTTGCGAAACTTGAATAAATAGTTTCTTGACCGTTTGCATTATACCATGTAATCGAACCATTGTAAGCTACATACTTCTTATCATCTTTTTCTCTTGTTGCGGTGAGTTTTACATTGCCACTTAAGAAATTATCCAACTGGACAGCCGAGAATTTAAGGTCTTCCAAATTCCATCTAATAGAAGCCTTAGCCGGATCTACATTCAATGTCCACAAGCAAGAACTTGCGTCTGCAGAACGTGATACCAATTTACCATCATTCTCCCATTCCAAGCCTTCCGGCAATCCTTTTACAGGAGAAGAAACCGTAATTTCGGCCGTTTCACCTTTCAAGTTTACTAATGAATAAGTATATTGATCATCCAATTCTATGCTGGCTGGCGTTACAATCAAAGGTAATTTTCCACCTTGTTTTACAACTGCATCTTTCTTGATTTCTGCTAATTCCGGGAATTGTTTCAGCAATGTCTTTGCGTCTGCATTATTAGAATTCCACTCAGTCCACTCAGCTGTTTCAAATTCGACCTTAACTTGGTCAGCCGGAGCTTCCACTGTATAAGCGTCCGAAGTAGTAGGCAACAAGTAAGCAGTTCCGTCTACGTTCAGTTCGATGAAACCATCTTTTTCTACTACATAAATCTGGGTAGAGCCAGCGTATACGCCTGAGTCAACAGCCTTGTATTCGCTTGTAACTTCGTCCCATTCCCAAACAAACCAGTTGCCTGTTTCCTTGTCGATGTAAGGAGACTTGCCCGGTTCGCCAGCTTCACCGGCAGGACCTTGTTCGCCAGCTTCACCTTGCTCGCCTTGTTCACCTTGTTCGCCTTTTTCACCTTTAGCGCAAACGCCAGTGTCTACACCGTCAATGACCCAGTTGTTGGTAGTGGGGTCAAGTGTGATGACAGTACCCGGTTTTCCGTCTTCACCGTTGATACCGGTGATGTTCTGTGTGGTACCGTCGTTCATGGTTACAGTGAAACCATTTTCGATAGGAGTAACCGATGATACCCACTTGCCTTCGCCTACCAGCTTCTGCAAGGCTGCGATTGCATCCTTGTTAGAAGTGATTTGCTGTTGCAGGTTATTGATGTCATCATCATAATCCTTACAAGAGGTAAAAGTTCCTGTTGAAGCGAACAAAAGCGCTCCGAACAGCAGTGCACTTAAATACTTTTTTCTCATAACAAATTAAATTTAATTTATAAATTAAAAAACTCAAATCGTTCTAACTCAAGCCTTTACAAGTACAACTATATTCTGGAGAGCACGGGCGGAAAGCCCCGTCAGTCGCCGCGCCGGCTACAAGTGCGGAATGAGCTAATTAATTGATAAATAAAAGTTTAGATATTTACACATGCGAAGTTGACAACAAAATGTGCCGAAAATGTGCCGATTAAATAGTCGGATAGTTGAGTCGGAGAAAAAAGATATCTTATCAAAATAATTTGACAAGTATGGGTGCGCTAAAAAAGCAGGAGGCATAACAGTATTCGAATGTTTATGTCTCCTGCTATTGTCTTATAGAAAAAGATTTATCTTATTTCTTCTGCATCATGCGAACCAAACTGCCCGCACCTCCAAAAGGTAAGTAAATGTTTTCAAGACGTGTACCTCTCAGTTTTTGTGCTATCAGTATACGGGCAGTAGCATACACATCGGTAAGGACTGCTTCGATGAAACCATTAGGGAACTTATATTGATGGGTACCCTTTTGCGGATTGGTAACATATTCCAGATTACTCAAACTGTCCACTTCTAGCGAGAATCGGAAGCGTAACGCTGCTCCAACTTCCTTTGCAGGAGTAACATAACCGACATGCGCTACAATGGTCAACATGTTTTTATTAATATCAGAAAGCAACTCGAACCCCATCTGAGGAATCAATGTTTTTGATTCGTCTGCCAATATTTCGTCGTTGCGGGTAAAGCCATCTTCGGCTATTCTTTTAAGGCTTACTTTCAGTTCATTCATAAACTCGTATTAAATTTATTTATTACATGGCACAAATGTATATAAAAAAGATTGATTTCCCGAGAAATTGATGTCTTTTTTTCAAAATTCTTCACTTTCTAACAAGGCTTACCTATCATGGTGTTAAAGTTGCCCAAAGAAAAAGCTTCGATAGCACTGAAAACCTAATCTGTTTTAAAGTGGAAGATCTGGAAGACTTTCTACCGCTTGTTGTTTCTGCTGATCGATGATGTGTATATATTTTTCCGTATGCCTGGTACTGGAATGTCCAGCCAAAGAAGCTGCTGTCTTGATGCTTGCTCCCCTGGCCATAATGGAAGTAATAAAGGTATGGCGGGCACAATGGAAAGAAATATGTTTGCGCAATCCGGCACGCCTGGTCCATTCATTGATGATACGCAAGCTATATGAATGGGAAGGAAGATGAAAAATGAAATCATCGGGAGTACCTTGTGATTCCTGCAACAGTTTCATGGCATTTTCATTCAGATAGATATGCAAGACAGGCTTTTGTGAATGACCTGCAACTTTTTTTTGAACCAACATCAGATGGCGTTGTGCAAAGTCTATATTCTTATAACACAATTCTTGTATATCGCACCAACGCAATCCGCTTTGGCACGAAAACAGGAAAGCCCGTTTCACTTCCGGATTGCGACAAGGTGTGAGAGTAAGTTTTACCAGTTCTTTAGGCGACAAAATCTGTTTAGTCACATCGTTATATTGAGGCAGCCGGATGCCTTTTGCCGGATTAGAGGGCAGAAGGTTTTCTTCTACGCAATAATCCAGACACATTTTGAATTTCTTGAAGTAATTGACAGGTGTATTGCCATGCAATCTTTCTTGTAAAAAGCGAAAGAACCGTGTACAAAAGCTATGTGTAATATGGTTCACAGGCAAAGAAGCAGGATGAAACTGACGGAGGTATGAAAATGCAGCCTGTACCATACGGCTATCTTTGGGCTGATAAATATTAAGGTATCCTATCGATACAAGGAAAAAGTCGGGTAAAGGTTCGCCTGCCGTTTCATCTTCTCTAACCTGAGAGTGAAATAATGGAGGCAGTTTCGCCCAATAGTGATTGTGGAGATAATCGATTTCACGTTGTGCACGTAAAAGTTTAGCCAATTGCAATTTGGCACAATTTGCCTGACGTATTTCCTTGCTTACAGGTGCTTCTAGGGTGATGCCCAGGTTCTCTTTATAACGTTTTCCTTCAACATTACAGTCCAAATAGAGCGAAATGCGCCCATTTTTCAGTTTTCTTTTACACAATAAGATTCCCATGACTTACTGCAAGTATAAAAAAACTGTATCCTGTAGAAAGGTAATAACTTCTACAGGATACAGTCTAATTAAGAAAATGAATAGTTTTTATTCGGCAATACAAACCGTCACACGGTTTTCTTCCATAGTAGAGAACGGCTGTACGGTATCACCTTTATAATCAACGGTAATACGGTCTGCCGAAATGCCTTGCGCTTTCAATGCTTCTGCTACAGCTTCTGCACGTTCTTTTGATAACTTCTTGTTGATACGTGCATTTCCAGTATTCTTGTCAGCGTATCCGCACAATGAAACTTTTGCGTCAGTGTGTTCTTTCAGGTAAGCGGCAAGAGCACTGACTTTGCTCTGTTCTGAATTGCGGATTTCGGATGAATTGATAACAAAATAAATATTCTGTTTCATCGGTTGAACAACGACAGGTTCGGGAGCCGGTTCTTCTTTCTTTTCTTCTACTACAGGTTCTGGGGTTGGAGGAACAGGAGTCGGCTCGTAGTAAACAGGTTCTGTCTTTGTATAAGTTTTTCCGAATTTGAATGTAAATCCAGCTAAAGCATTGAACTGCCAGTCGGAATTACCTGCCTTCTTCGAATTGTATTTATCAGACATCGTGTTGGCATTCACTTCGATGTTGAAGAATACATGGTCGCTGATGCGTAAGTTCGTGCCCAAGCCGAAACGGCCTACGACATTTACTTTGCTGTCGCGCCACAGATATTCCAAGCGGTGTCCGGCATCGTTCAAGGCTACGGCTTCATCGTTGTTGAATGCTCCGTTCACACCAATACCGCCGAACAAATACGCGTTGAAGAAACGTGTCGGATTGTAACCGCAGAACAGATTACTTAAGTCAAGTGTAGCATCTACATTTCCCTGCAAATAATTATACTTGTAAATAGTTTCAGGGCTTACCCACGCACCTTTAGCTTCCCAGCCACTCAGACCGGCACGCAATCCCCATAAGGGGGTAAACTGATATCCGACATTCAGTGCAGCTGCCGGAGAAATCAGATCTCCGAATTTGGCTTCTCCTACGGTGTGTGAGGCTCCGGCCTGAACCTGCATAAACCAGTGCGGGTTAAATACGGTTTTGCCTTCTTCTTTAATCTGGCGTGTCTCTGTGTTGCCGCTTTGGGCAAACGCTGCAATCGTGCTTAATCCAAGTACGAGTGCGGTAAGGTTTCTTCTTAGTTTCATAATCTTTTTATTTTTGTGTTATACAGATATTGCTTACCGAAAGTAAAGATATAAAAAAAAAGCATAGCTTGCACTTTTTTGGGGTGCTTTTTATAAATTTAATCGTCTTTCTTTAACATAGGAAACAAACAGAAAGTTTCTTTTGTTTCATATCTGTCCGTTCTTTTTATCGAATTTATAACTATTTTCTGCCGAAATCTTTCGGATTCCTTGTTGCGATGCGATGAACCCTCCGCCTAATACCCGGTTGGCATCATAAAACACAGCAGATTGTCCCGGCGTGATAGCTGAGGCTTCGGTATTGAATTTTACCAACAGGCAACCGTTATCCAACAGGATTACCTGGCAAGGTATCGGACGACTCCGGTAACGGATACGCACAGATAAATTCGGGCAGGCAAGCAACTCGTTTAAATCGGGAGTTTCGGGCGATTCTACCAGCATGTATTCCGTCTTTAGCTGTTCAACGTTTCCCAGCATTACCGTATTTTTTTCCGGATTGATCTTCAATACATATGCAGGTTCGCCCAGTGCGATTCCTAATCCCCTACGCTGGCCGATTGTATAATAAGCAAACCCTTGGTGCTGTCCTAATTTCATTCCTTTGCTATCGACAAACCATCCTGGCCCTATCTTTTCGTCAATATCGGGACAATGCTCGCGCAGAAACTCCCGGTAATCTCTGTCGATAAAACAAATCTCCATACTTTCCCCACCACGTGCCTTAGCTTCGAATCCTTTGCCGGCAAGATAATTGCGCACTTCTTCCTTAGTCATCCCACCCAAAGGAACCAGCATACGTTTTAAAATCGATTGCGGCAACTTCCAAAGAAAATACGACTGGTCTTTCACCGGATCGTCTCCTGTAATGATGTAACGCAATCCATTCCGGTCTTCCAACCGGCAATAGTGACCTGTAGCAATCCATTGACAACCGGTACGGTCGGCCCATTCGCACAAGATGCGTTCTTTGAATAATGGATTGCAAAGCACACAAGGATTGGGCGTACGTCCTTTCATGTATTCATCTATAAAGTATTGTACGATGACTTTTCGAAATTCTTCCCGCACGTCTGCGACATGATGCTCGATACCCAAACGGGCAGCCACGTGTTGTGCTTCGATTATTTCATTGGGTTGTTCCTGATCGGGGGAAGAAAAATGTGAGGGGATGTCCCATGTGCGCATGGTAACACCTACCACTTCATATCCTTGCTCTTGCAACATGATGCAGGCAGCAGAGCTGTCTATGCCTCCGCTCATTCCCACCAATACCCGTTTGTCTTTTGTCATATTTTGTTCTTTTTTAGAAGTTAAAGGAGTTAAGGAGTTATACCCCGCTTCTCTCCGTCAGAAGCCGGAAGCGGATGTTTTTTGATTATATATGCAACGGACGTTCCAACTATTTCCACCTGTCATCGCACCTATCTGCACAGGCGTCTGCTTATAGGAACAATTCCGGTTCACGCCTTGCGCTGAAGTTTTCATGCAGGAATGCAGCAAAGGGGTTATCGTAAACACGTGCTCCGTTCGGGCAAACTTTTACGCAAGCACAACAACGGATGCAGCGATTCACATCAGTCTCGATGCTGGTACCGTCCGGACTGATACGGATAGCATGGGTAGGACATACTTCCACACATTCTCCGCATACAAAACAGTTTTCGTTACAAACCGGAGCCGAAGGTGTTCCTGTAATAAAAGGTTTATATGGAACATTTCCCTTGATATAAAACGCAGGGACCGGCAGATTTGTTCGTTCCAGCTTCGACAAACTGTCTTTGCCGAACTGCATTGCCTGGTACAAATCATCGGCATCGGGTCTGCCTGCTGCTATCGGCCGTTGCGGCGTGCTGTAGCTGTGCTCTCCGATAAAAGCACCTGCGGACAGAGGCGTAAATCCCAATTCGATAGCCATATCCCGCAATTCTACCAGTGCGTCTTCATAGGCACGGTTGCCATAAACGACGACCAATATTACCGGTGAGCCGCTGGCCTTCAGACGTTTCATGCGTTGCAAGGCGACAGGTGCCACACGTCCTTTGTAGACAGGTGTGGCAAGTATGGTCAGCGAATGATTGATTTCGATGGCAGAGACAGATTCATCCAATGTAAGGTCGGTTTCGATGCGTCTTTCCATTCCGATGCCTTCGGCAATGGCACGGGCTATTTTCTCTGTGGTATGTGTCGGCGAGAAATAAACAATGTGTGTGGTTTGAAATGTAGTCATATTGTTAATTGATTAGTTAACTTGTCACCTGAAATAATACAAAAGTAATAAAATAACTCAGATTATTCATTACCTTTGCATGAGATTCAGAAAGAAAATTATGGAAGAACAGTTCGACATACGCGATTATAAGCCTACCGGAAAGGAGCGTGATTTCGAGAACGCGCTGCGTCCGCTTCAGTTTGAAGACTTTAGCGGGCAAGATAAGGTGGTGGATAACCTGCGTATTTTTGTAAAGGCGGCACGGCTTCGTGCCGAGGCACTTGACCATGTATTGCTGCACGGCCCTCCCGGACTGGGGAAGACTACGCTGAGCAACATCATTGCCAATGAACTGGGCGTAGGGTTCCGTGTCACATCCGGTCCGGTACTGGACAAGCCCGGCGACCTGGCGGGAGTCCTGACCAGCCTGGAACCGAACGATGTATTGTTTATCGATGAAATACACCGCTTGAGTCCGGTCGTGGAAGAATACCTGTATTCGGCAATGGAAGACTACCGGATAGACATCATGATAGACAAAGGCCCGTCGGCACGCAGCATCCAGCTTGACTTAAACCCGTTCACCCTGGTAGGAGCAACGACCCGAAGCGGCTTGCTGACCGCACCGTTGCGGGCACGCTTCGGCATCAACTTGCACTTGGAATACTACGAAGACAGCACGCTGACCAAAATCATCTTGCGCTCGGCTAAGATTCTGGGGGTGCCTTGTGATACGGAAGCGGCTGGAGAGATTGCCTCGCGAAGCCGCGGAACGCCCCGTATCGCCAACGCTTTGCTCCGGCGGGTGCGTGATTTCGCGCAAGTGAAAGGCTCCGGACGCATCGACTTGAAGATTGCCCAGTTCGCATTGGAGGCATTGAACATAGACCGTTACGGCTTGGACCAGATAGACAACAAGTTGCTTTGCACCATCATCGACAAGTTCCGGGGCGGTCCTGTAGGATTGACCACCATTGCTACGGCATTGGGAGAAGACCCCGGCACGATAGAAGAAGTATACGAACCCTTTCTTATCAAGGAAGGCTTCTTGAAGCGTACACCCCGCGGACGGGAAGTGACCGAACTGGCATACCAGCATCTGGGCAGAAGCCGGTGGAATGAACAAAAAACATTATTCGATTGAGCGTGTTTGATTTCACCACAGAGGGCACAGAGTATCACAGAGGAAATAAAATATCTCTCCGTGTCCTCTGTGGTGAATATAAAACGAGCGCAGATTATAAACTAATTGACATCTATGGCTGGACTGAAATCATTGGCTAAAGATACGGCAATCTACGGACTGAGCAGCATTGTCGGACGGTTTTTGAATTATTTGCTGGTGCCTCTCTATACGGCGGTCATCCCGGCTGTATCGGGCGGTTATGGCGTAGTGTCGAACGTATATGCCTATACGGCACTGATATTGGTATTGCTGACTTTCGGCATGGAAACAGGGTTCTTCCGCTTTGCCAACAAGACCGATGCCGACCCGAAACATGTGTATGCCAATGCGCTGTTGTTTGTGGGCGGATTATCCCTGTTGTTTGTCGCGCTTTGCCTTGCGTTCATCCATCCGTTATCTGCCTTTCTGGAATACCCCGACCATCCTGACTATATCGCCATGATGGTGATTGTAGTGGCACTCGATTCGTTCCAGTGCATCCCTTTCGCCTATTTGCGCTATCAGAAGAAACCGATGAAGTTTGCTGCCATCAAGTTGTTCAACATCATCGGGAATATCGTGCTGAACCTTTTCTTCCTCTTGTTGTGCCCCTATATATATAAGGTGTCGCCCGAAACAATCAGCTGGTTCTACCGCCCCGATTATCTGGTGGGTTACATTTTCGTATCCAACCTTATCATGTCGGCGGTGCAGATGTTCTTCTTTATCCCCGAACTCAGAGGCTTTTCCTATCGGTTGGACCGCCCGTTGATGAAGCAAATGGTGAGTTATTCATTCCCTATCCTGATATTCGGGTTAGTAGGTATTTTAAACCAAACGGTAGACAAGATGATTTATCCATTTTTGTTCGATGACCGGCAAGAAGGTTTGGTGCAGCTGGGCATCTATAGTGCGACAAGTAAGGTGGCGATGGTCATGGCGATGTTTACACAAGCCTTCCGCTATGCTTACGAGCCTTTTGTCTTTGGCAAGAACAAGGAAGGAGATAACCGGGAAATGTACGCCAAGGCAATGAAATACTTCTTTATCTTCTCGCTTCTGGCTTTTCTTGCGGTAATGTTCTACATGGACATTTTGCGCTATCTCATTGCACCCGACTATTGGGAAGGACTGGGTGTCGTGGCAATTGTGATGGGAGCGGAAATCTTGAAAGGCATTTATTTCAACCTATCGTTCTGGTACAAGTTGACCGATGAGACAAAGTGGGGGGCTTATTTCTCCATCATCGGTTGTGCCGTTATCCTGATATTAAACATCTGGCTGGTTCCGCGATACGGCTATGTGGCTTCCGCCTGGGCTTCGGTAGCCGGATACGGGCTTATCACCCTGCTTTCCTATGTGATAGGACAGAAGAAATACCCCGTAGTTTATCCGTTGAAAGACATGACGGTTTATCTGGTTTTTGCCGCTGTATTGTACATTATTGCGCGGGAAATGACAATTACAAACATTATCTGGCGACTGGTGTTTCATACCCTTTTGTTGTTGTGCTTTGCGGGTTATATCGTAAAAAAAGACTTGTTGAAGGGATTGAGAATAAAAAAATTAAGATAAGCAGTTATTTCTTCCTGTTTTTACCCAACCGTCATCAGGCTATATCTGTACGGTATAGATTTGTGCATGCTGTGTTATAAGCATCAACAGATAGCGGGCTATCTGACGAAGAACAGAAACGGAAAGAATCCAAAGAATCGCCCAAAGCACACACGAAAACGAATCTCAAGACGAGAAAAACTTTTTGGAGAAATTCAAAACAGTTTCCAACTTCTTAAATCAAATAAATCCTAACGAATAAAGGATGTACTGTTGAGCACATCCTTTATTCGTTAGGATTTGTTATCAAGTTATTTCCGTTTCTTTTTCTTTTTTACCCACTCAGGCATTCCGCTAAAGTCTACATCCGAGAATCCGTCTTCTTGGAAAAACTGACGCCAGTCGTCTTCCTGTTTCGGTGCTCGTGCAGTCCGCTCCCCGCTACGGTCGGCTTTTACTTTTTTTGTTTCCTTGGAGTGTTTCTTTCCACTCTTATCGCTTTTGCCTTCGTTTTCTTCTGCCACTTCTACTACGACTTTGCGTCCGTTGTAAGTCGTCTTGTTCAAGGCTCTTACCACTTTCGGTGCTTGTGCCTCAATCACTTCGAAGAACGAGAAATTCTGCATCAGGTCGATGCGTCCTACTTCGATACGCTCTTTCTTTAGGTTACGGTTGATGAGTTCGATAACCTGATTGGGAAAGAAACCGTCGGTCTTGCCTAAGTTGATGAACAAGCGCGTATAACCCTTTTCGGCTTTGCGCGAACGCTCTCTGCGCTCCGGACGTTCTCCTTTTTTCTTCTCTTTCTTGTCTTTTCCTTTTTCGTTGGCACTGGGCTGGTCTATTTCCGGTGCATTCTTGTAATAGTCCAGGAAGCGGTTGAACTCCATCGAAACAACGCGTTTGATAAGGTCTTCCTTGCTCAGCCATTCCAGTTTGCGGTAGATGCCCGGCAAGAATGCTTCGATTTCTTCTTCGTCCACCTTTACCTTTTCGATATCGTCTACCAGCTTAATCAGCTGCTGTTCGCAGATGGCTTGTCCCGTAGGCAAGGTCTCAACACTGAACTTCTTGTTCAGGATGCGTTCTATCTGCTTCATCTTACCTTTTTCGCGCAGGTTCATGATGGCGATAGAGATACCTGTCTTGCCGGCACGTCCCGTACGTCCGCTTCGGTGGGTATAGCTTTCCACATCATCGGGCAAGCCATAGTTGATGACGTGGGTCAGGTCGTTCACGTCCAGTCCGCGGGCAGCCACATCCGTAGCAACCAGCAATTGCAAATGACGCTGGCGGAACTTCTGCATCACCAGGTCACGTTGCGCCTGGCTCAGTTCACCGTGCAACGAGTCGGCGTTATAGCCGTCTTGTATCAGCTTGTCGGCAATCTCCTGCGTTTCCAACCGGGTACGGCAGAAGATAATGCCGTAAATCATCGGATAGAAGTCTACCACACGTTTCAGGGCAAGGTATTTGTCTTTGGCATGCACGATGTAAGCCACGTGATGCACGTTCTTCGTACCTTCGTTCTTCGTGCCGATGGTGATTTCCTTTGCGTCACGCAGGTAGGTCTTGGCAATGCGTGAGATTTCCGGACTCATCGTAGCCGAGAACATCAAGGTATTGCGGTCTTCGGGCACCTTTTCCAAGATAGCGTTGATGCTGTCGGTAAAGCCCATGTTCAACATTTCGTCGGCTTCATCCATCACTACGTCACGGATGGTTTCCAGTTTCGCCACTTTACGTTCTATCAGGTCAATAAGACGTCCCGGAGTGGCAACAATGATATGTACGCCTTTCTTCAGGCTCTTGATTTGGCTCTCGATAGACGAACCTCCGTAAACGGGTATTATCTTCAGGTCGGTGATATACTTCGAATAGTCATTCAGGTCACCTGCTATCTGCAGGCAGAGTTCGCGTGTAGGGCAGAGTATCAATGCCTGAGGCACGCGGTTGCTAACGTCAATTTTCTGTATCAGCGGCAAACCAAATGCGGCTGTCTTTCCGGTTCCGGTCTGTGCCAGAGCCACTACATCGTTCCCGTTTCCCAACAGGTAAGGGATTACTTCTTCTTGTACGGGCATCGGGTTCTCGTAACCCATTTCTTCAATCGCTTTGCGTATTTCGGGAGCTACGCCAAGTTCTTCAAATGTCTTCATTTATCTATAACTGTCTAATTCGGCTGCAAAGATACAGAGAATTAACGATATATACGTATGTTTGCCCGTTTTTTTGCTGACAAAAAGGAAGGAAAGTGTCTTGCTGTTGCTATTTCACCACAGAGGGATACAGAGGCACACAGGGTTTTCATTTTTTATTCCTCCGTGATACTCTGTGACCTCTGTGGTGAATATCGGTTATTCTTCCGATTGGTATTCCAGTATGTCGCCGGGCTGGCAATTCAGTTCCTTGCAGATGGCTTCCAGCGTAGAGAAGCGCACCGCTTTGGCTTTTCCTGTCTTCAGGATAGAAAGGTTTGCCGGTGTCAGGTCAATCCGTTCGGCAAGCTCTCCCAGCGAAATCTTCCGTTTCGCCATCATCACATCAAGATTTACTATTATCGGCATAGGCATTATTATTTATTTTCCAGTTTCTTCCACCATTTGGTATAACGGCGGGTCAGTTTGTAATAGATAGCAACCACAAGATAAACCCAAGCCACATTCATGAGCGGAAGCCAAGTCTGCTTGGGCACCAATGGGACTATCACTAAAAAATAGATGAGTTCGCCTACAATCATCGAGGCGATAAGGCACAGGAAGATGTAAAATCCTGCCATTACTCGGGTATAGTTGCTTTTCGGTTTCATAAGCATAATGAGTTTAAACGGTAAGGTCTTGTTCCTCTTGCATGCGGATGCCTATCTTGAACATCAGCGAGACAAGGACGATGAACAATCCGATGATGATGAGCAACAGGCTGGTATCGGTCGGCATCTCAAGGGGAGAACAGTTGATAATAGCATTGATAAGCGCGCCGGAAATAACGGTCGAGCCGCCAATGGCAAGCAGAATGCGTTGGTTGGCTGAAGTAAAGACCAATCCGTTCCGCACGTTGCGTGCCAGAAAGTAGGTCAGAACGGCGATGAAGAACATCGCGTATGCCTTTATGCCTTGCACCAAGGCAAACCAGATGAATGTTTCACTTGCGTCTTTGCCCAACTCGTAGCAGATTGGGAAAATGTTCGATACGCCAAAGCATGTTGCGCTAAATACAGAAAGCACCATCAGCGCTTCGCAATATTGCACCAATTGTTTATCGGGTTTTGTTTTCATAAGCGGTCCGTTTTTTAGATGGTTAAATCATTCTCTTCTTTCAGCCTTAACCCGATTGCAAAAATCTCGGCGAACAGCAGGGAGGTGAAGCCGATGAGCAATGTCGGGTCTGAAAACTGGAAAGCAATGGAAAAGTCACAATCCTTCAAACTTATCACTTGAGAGACTAAATGATTGTTGATGGCGAACGTCACCAACGAGCAACAGAAGCAGAGGATAAGCGAGAGGCCCAGCCGGCGCAGGCGTTTCACATTCGCCCAATCGAAAATGATGTTGCGGTGGATGTTCCGAATCATTTTGACAAATTGGACAATGGCATAAATGCAACATATCATTACCATCCAGTCCAGCAATGAAAGGAATATGGAATCGGTAGCATCCACTTTCTCGTTCGGAACTCCTATCATGCTGATAAAAGGAAGAATAGACACGGTGGAACCGTCTTTCTCATTGATAGCCGTAGCGGTTTCGTTGGTGATGACATCGGTCGGCATCGTGCCAATCATTTTGTAAGTCACGTCAAGCTTTTCCACTCCCGCCGCTCCTTGTTCGTAAGCGTCAATCCCTGCTTTGAAACCATAATAGAATGTGCTGAACAAGAAGGACATGGAGACAAGAACGGCGAGCACAATTCCCAAGCAGATGAGGTTTAGTCTTTTTTTCATAAGGCGTAATAATTTGCAATGTGTAATTAAATGGTTAAATCCTGTTCTTCCTTAATCTTTACCGCTACGGCATAGACCTCTGCCAGTAAGACGATGACAAAGAAGGAACTGAAATCGTAAACGGTATGTTCGATGCCGATGACCTGATAGCCCGGAATACGGAGCTGGCTTACCACATCGCGCTCCAACAACCATTCGAAGAGCATCAATCCCAGGTAAACTCCGGCATTGACGTAGGCGAACCAGCGTATCCAGTATACGTTACGACGGGAAAAAATATCACGTTTCGCCACACGTACCAGCAAGCGGATCAGGCAATAAATGGAATAGATGCCGATAAGGGCAACAAAGAAAGAGCCGAAGGTAAGAGCTATCGCAATGAACCAGCTGGGGCGCACTTCACATTTTACTTCGGCAATACTATAGGGCACGGTCTTTGTCCCATCCGCAAGTTGCAAGGTGGCTTCACCCTCCATTCCTTCGGGAATGACTTTGGCTTTTACGGGAAGAAGGAAAGAATGGACATAACTTGCACCACTTTCCGCTTGTTGTGCTCCGGTTTCACGTCCGGCATTAAAGCTTTCTATTGCATCTCCGCCAGACATCTGTAAAACGAACTCTGCGCAAAGGGCGATAATGGTGATGATTCCTAAAAGGCTGATGTATTTCATAAGATATACTATTTAATGCTGTTCAAATTCCCGTTATAGCCTATTTACATGCCTCCGCAAACGAATATATCTGCGTTTGCCATTGAATATATCTTCTATGGAAGTTTCAGTAGTACTGAAACTGGCGATGAAGTATATATTACTTTTCAAGGCAAGCAAACAGGCCGAACGGAAGTGTTTATTTATATGGTTAAATCGTTCTCTTCTTTGATGCGTACCGCTTGGGCGAAAATCTCGGTCAAGAGGGCTATCACCAACATGAAAGTCCACGAATATTTCAAGTGGAAATCATCGAACACATACCCGGAAGATACCAGCTCGCTGGTGGCAATCCGATAAAGGATATAGTTCTGAAGTTCGTACAAGGCAGAGAATGCCATTATCGGATAAATGAAGAAACGCAGGCGGCGTATGTTCTTCCGAATCAATATTTCTCCCCGGCTCACCGATATCAACAAGCGTATCAGACAATAAACTCCATAAAAGACGAGCAATATAACAGGTAGAATCACAAATCCCATGGCATGTACCCATGAATTATGCTTCACGTAGGTGTTCACCCCATTCACTTCGCAGGGCACATTGGCTTGCATAGCCCGGTTGAACAGGCTATCGGGAACCCCGTCTTTATATCCTTCTACCGATAAAGACACCGAATTAAAGTCGGCAGGCAAGACCAGTTGGGAATCGGTTTCGGCATCATTCCACCCGTCTATAAATCCGGGAATGGCATCTTTAAGAGCACCTCCTATCAGCGCCAATATCACGATAATTCCTAAAATGCGTACGGTTTTCATAAGCGTGATGAATTAGGCTTGTTCTTTATTCTCTGATGCAATCACTTCTTCTGCCGGAGCGGGCGTTTCTTTCCATGCTATCTGATTCGGAATCAGGCGGGTCTTGATGTACCAGATGCTCCATACGGTCAAGACTACACCCACGAGGGCAAGGCAAATGGCTCCGGCGGTGCCCAAGGCTTCGGTCATGGTCTCGTCTTTCCCTCCCGACAGGTGGAAGAGCAATACTGAGGTACCGTTATTGATAAAGTGCATCAGTATACAGGGCAACAGGCTTCCGGTGCGGTAATATACCCAGCCCAGTACCAATCCCAGGATGGAAGCGAAAAACATTTGCACGGGATTGCCATGTACGATACCGAAGATAAGGGCAGACACCAGAATCGCCCAGGCGGGATTCTTCCATTTGCGTAACAAGTGGCCTTGCATTCCTCCGCGGAACAAAAGTTCTTCCACAATGGGAGCCATTACGACGATGGAGATAACGCCCAACGGGTTGTACATCATTTTATTGAATAGGTCTTCCATGACATTGGGCAATTCGGTCAGCTCGGTCAAATAATTTGTCCAAAGTCCCATGCCTACACTAAGTACAACGGAGGCAAGCAGCACCTTAGCCGTGTTCGGGAAATCAAAACTTAAATCTTTGCGGGTCACATACTTCCAAGCCAACAGATGAATACCTAAAGCTAATGTAGCAAACAGCTGCACCCACATCGAGAGGTTAAAGTAAACAGGACCACTTTGCGGCATATCGGAAGTATGATTAACAAATCCATAGACCCCGAACACAACGCCCATAAAAACCAAGTTGTATAAGAAATAATAAATAACCAGTTTAATAACGCGTCCCATAGTTGTATCTCCTTATATATTGATAGGTGAATGAATCAAGTGGATTATCTCTGAATGTCGGTCAACAACATACCGTTTTCGGCTTGCTGGTAATAGATGCTGGTCTGGATGTTTTGCGTAAACGCGCCCGAAGCCTTGTCGTATTCGGCATAGTCAATCAGGTAGATGCCCTCGCCCGGAAGATAGTTCAGCAGATAAGCCGGTTGCCACGAACGGTTATCGGCATTCCAGCGGTAAGCCTTCTTTTCCGCCAGGTTTCCGTTGGCATCGTATTGGTATTCGTATTTCAGCTTCGGCGTAATCGAGATGCCATCGGCATTCAGCGTAGAAACGGTCATTGTGTTTCCGTCTTGTCCGTAAACAAAGGTGTTCTGTGCACCGGCTTCGGTAGCGGTTGTAAAACTCATCATAGCGGTTGCGAAGATAGCGGCGATAGCTTTGGTAACAAATGTCTTTTTCATAATCGTATGTCTTTAATGTTTTTATTAATCTTGTTTTGTTCTCTATTCGATAATTATTTATCGTTTATCGATATGCAAATGTACGTATTATTTTTATACTACCAAAGATTTTCGAGAAAAATTTATCGAAAAACGATAATTTTTTAATGAAATGCGGTTATAAAGGCTTGTGAGAAGGATAAAAGGGATTGGTTTTTCTTCTTTCGCGCCTAAGTGTATTAAGGTTTTCAGTTGTTTTTTATATAAAGACATTTCGCCACGGAGGGCACGATGTCCGCTGTGGCGAAACAGCATATATAATATATAAGGAGTAACCTTTACCTAAAAACATACCATTTTATGAAACGACTAAGCATGATTTGCCTGTTTCTGCTTGTCTGGGCAGGAACAATGTTTGCACAGACTCTGAAATCGCCGGACGGAAACCTGACCCTGCAGTTCCGTCTTTCGGCTGAAGGCACACCGGTCTATTCCTTGCAATACAAAGGAAAAGACGTCATCAAGGAGAGCAAGTTGGGATTCAGCGTGCGTCCCGACTATCAGTTCGACCGCAACTTTACGGTGACCGACACACAAACTTCGGAAAGCAACACTACCTGGAAGCCCGTATGGGGGCAATACAGTGAAATCCACGACCACCATAACGAATTGTTCATCGCCATGAAGCAAAATGGAACGGGCTGGCTGCTGAACCTCCGTTTCCGTCTGTTCAATGACGGGCTGGGATTCCGCTATGAGTTCCCGGTGCAGAAAGAACTGCGCCACTTTACGGTGAACGAAGAAGAAACCGAATTCCGCCTGACCGGCGACCATAAGGCGTTCTGGCTTCCGGGTGACTATGATACGAACGAATATCCCACTACGACTTCGAAACTCTCGGAAGTGGCAAGCCTGATTGACAGCGTGCGCCAGGAACCACTCGCCATCCGTTCGGCTACCCCGAACCTTGCCGTACAATCGCCGTTGATGCTGAAATCGGACGACGGCTTATACATCAATATCCACGAAGCCGCACTGGTGAACTATCCTGCCATGCAGCTGAATCTGGACGACAAAGGCTTCGTACTCAGCACGCACCTCACTCCCGACCGCAACGGCACGAAAGCCTACGTGCAGACCGGAAGCGTTACGCCGTGGCGTACCATCGTAGTAAGCGACGATGCCTGCGACATCTTGGCTTCCAGCCTCATCTTGAACCTGAACGAACCTTGCAAGCTGGCGGATACCTCGTGGATTCATCCTACGAAGTATGTCGGCGTATGGTGGGAATACTTTACGGGACAAGGCTCCACATGGGCATATACCGACACGCAGGACATCGTTATCGGCAAGACCGATTATACGAAACTGAAACCGAACGGACACCACGGAGCCAACACGGCACACGTAAAAGAATACATCGACTTCGCCTCGAAGCACGGGTTTGACGCCGTGCTGGTGGAAGGCTGGAACGAAGGCTGGGAAGACAACTATGCCTACAGCAAGGAATTCATTTACGATTTCGACAAGCCCTACCCCGATTTCGATGTAGCCGAACTGCAACGCTATGCCCAGGAGAAAGGCGTGAAAATCATCATGCACCACGAAACCACCTCATCGGTAGCCGATTACGAACGCCAGATGCACGATGCGTTCCGCTTTATGAACAAATATGGATATGATGCCGTAAAGACGGGCTACGTAGGTGGCATCATCCCGCGCAGCGAACATCACGACGGACAATGGATGGTGAACCATTATCTCCGCGTGGCGAAAACGGCTGCACAATATAAGATTATGGTCAACTCGCACGAAGCCGTCCGCCCGACAGGTTTATGCCGTACATATCCCAACTGGATTGCGCAAGAGTCGGCACGTGGCACCGAGTTTGAATCCTTCAAAGGAAACCGCCCCGACCATACCACCATCCTGCCGTTTACCCGCCTGATGGGCGGTCCGATGGACTATACGCCGGGTATCTTCGAGGGAGACCTCTCGCAATACGGCTCGAACCAGGCGAAGCTGAGCACCACGTTGGTAAAACAACTTGCCCTCTACGTCACGATGTACAGCCCGCTCCAGATGGCAGCCGACCTGTACCAAAGCTACGAGAAGCACCTTGATGCCTTCCAGTTCATCAAAGACGTGGCGGTAGACTGGGACAATACGTATATTCTGGAAGCTAAGCCGGGAGACTATGTAACCATAGCCCGCAAGGCGAAAGGCAAGAACGAATGGTACATCGGCAGCATCACTGACGAGAATGCGCGCGAAGCCGTCATCGACCTCAGCTTCCTGCCCGAAGGCAAGAAATACGAAGCCACCATTTATGCCGACGGCAAAAAGGCAGACTGGCGCACCAATCCGCAAGACTACGTCATCTCTACCAAGAAAGTCTCCAGCAAGACCGTGCTGAAGCAACGCCTCGCGCCCAGCGGCGGTGTGGCTATCAGCATTAAGGAGCTGTAATTAAAAATGAACACGGAAACACCGAGTTGCATATAGCGGTATCTTTCGGGGTACCGCTATTTTTATAGCATAATTATAAATATCAAAATATTGTTTTGAAAATCAGAACTCTTTTCCTATCTTTGTGCTGTGATAATCAAACGGCCCAATGAGAATATTTACAGAACAGGCGATAAAAGAGTATTCGGAGACTCATCCCGATGCGAAAGTGGCTTTGCAAGAATGGGCCACTATAGTCAAGAAGAGCCAATGGACGTGTTTTGCCGATGTAAAGAAATCGTTTAACAGTGTGGATAACGTAGGCAACCAGCATTACGTATTCAATATCAAAGGTAATAATTACAGGCTGATTGTAGTAATAAAATTCACGATAAAGTTTGTTTATATTCGTTTCATTGGGACTCATTCGGAATATGACAAAATAGCTGATTGCTCTAAAATTTAAACTTATGACAAAGATAGAAACAAAAGCTCAATACGATTGGGCTGTAAAAAGAGTCGAGGAACTTCTTCCGTTGGTTACGGACGAGACGCCTCTCGATGACCCTAGCAGCATCGAATTGGAATTGCTGTCCAACCTTGTTGCTGACTATTCGGAAGAGCATTTCGCATTGGGAGAACCTACGCTTGTCGACATCCTCAAACTCCGTATGTACGAAATGGGGTTGAACCAGAAGTCTTTGGCTAAACTGATTGGCGTCAGCCCTTCACGTCTAAGCGATTACATCTCCGGGAAATGCGAACCTACACTGAAAGTAGCCCGTGAGATAAGCCGGAAATTAAGCATTGATGCAAACATCGTATTAGGTGTGTGACGCAAGAGATGCCCCGGCACGGACAGGCGATCCGTTCATAATGTTAAAATAGGAAGTTAAAAAGGCGGAAGATGTAACAGACTATCCCGAAAAAGCCTATCTTTCGAGGACATTCAACACATAAAGCTTATTCCTATGAAAACAAACGCTTTTAAAGGACTGTTCCTTCTGCTCTGCTTCTGCTTCCTCAGCTGCGGAAGCAAGAAAGCAAAGACAGCCGAGGCATACCCCCTTGGCGCGTCCGGCTTTCCAGAATGGATAAAGGTGGCGTGGCGCGTCAGCCCGGAGGACACGATGGTAATTGTGGCGATGGTCAATCAGTCGGAAAAGGATTGCACGCTGCTGATGCACGACTACCTGCCGAAGTACCCTTGCTATATTTATTATCAAGACAACGAAGGGTGGAAAGAAGTGACCGGACAAATGAAGCTGCCCCGCCCGTCCGCACACAAGAAAAAAGAAAGAAACTACGTGGAGGCAAACCCGCAATCCGAAGAAGAGCTTGAAGCCAGCAACCTGGTAAAGATAGAAGCTTGGCAAATCCTCCGTCCGGGCAAACCGGTCCGGTTCGACATCCCGTTCTATAACATCACGGAAGGCAAGGTGAAAAAAGGGCTGTACCGCCTCACCTTCTTGCTGGCAGGCAGGCGTTGCCACATCGTCTTCCAGCTCTGAACCGAAGGTCGACGAAGTCAATTTTAATCCGCTTAACAGATACCTACCAGAAAGCAGTAGCTTAGATGTTTGCCGGATTGCAAATCTGCAAGAACGGGTAACTTCAGTCACTCAAACCGTACCGTCCATCTCTTTAAGAAATTCACAGACTTACCTTTTCTTGTTGCCGGAGCGGTGAAGCGGGGCAGATTGGCTATTACTTTGCAGGCTATAGAATCCATACGGGCAGCCACATTGGGATTGGCACCGCTTTCTTTCGCCGATTTTTCAATAGTCACGTCCCGGACATACCCTTCCTTGTCGATGATGAAAACGAGATCTACTGACCCTTTGCCAAGATGTGCGTTTGCCACCTTTTTCTTCACATAATTATTCAAGTCGATAAACAAGTCTGGATCATCGGGAGCAGAGGTATGTATGGGAAATACAAGACCGCCGTCAACAAGCGTATATACCGTATCGCCTCCTAAAATGAAATAGAGGGGCAAAGGGTTAATATAATAGACTGAAGCAGTATCCACAATCTGATGTTTTGTTTCTTCAGTGGATTTGACGTCCTGCTTGTGTCCTCCTTGGCAAGAAAACAGGGCAAGCGATAATAATAAAAAGAGAATTGTTTTCATAGGCACAAAATTTTACACGGGCAAATCTATAAAAACTATCAAATTCTTTTGCTTTTTCATCCAACTTGCCACGCAAATGACGTCATCTTGTATTAATTTAATTGTTTCATTAAAAAACGACATACTATGAAACGTTTTACGTCGTTCACATTGTTAAAAGAGGAAGTTAAAAAGGCGGGAGATGTAACAGACTATCACGAAAAAGCCTATCTTTGAGAATGTTTAATATAAAAACCAATAATCATGAAAAGAATTTATTGTTTAATCGGATTGTTGGTACTGATTCCGATGGAATTGATATCGTGTTCAGAAAACGAAGTATTGACAGAAGTCAATGCTCAGAGTGAACCTGCTCTTCAAGTGAATACCGAAGAGAAAGCGTTGGAAACCCATGCGAAGCTGATAGCAGGGTTCAAGCAGGCCGCCGCCCGTGGTGCAACCTCTATCTATCCCGATTACTATGGCGGATGTTTCATTAACGACCAAAAACAATTGGTTGTGTTGGCTACGAACGAAAGCGGGCAAGCGCAGATAAAATCGATGACGGAAAATGCCGGCAACCTTGTTTTCAAGCCTTGCAAATTTTCTTATAATTATCTGAATCAGGTAATGGATGAACTGACCGACCACATGATAAAGAATAAAGATTACAAGGCAAGCAATTTCATCTATTGCTATGTGCTTGATTCGGCAAACGTTGTAGTAGTAGGATTGCTGGAATATTCTCCTGCAAAAATTGAGGAGTTCAAGAGAAATGTCTCCGATTCCCCTGCCATCTGGTTTAAACCAGTACATGGCGAACAGCCCATTAGTATATTAAAAGAGAACGTTGAAGCAGATAGAGCTGATATCCAATTGCACCTTGGCATCCGAAATTATACCATGTACGACATGAATTTGTGCATTTCATTGAACATTTCGCACTGTTTCTGTAGAGACGATGTGCACATCGTCTCTACTACATGACATATACAAAATGCACAAATTAATGCAGCCCGAAGTATAAGAAAAAATTCCATTATGAAAGATATTAAGTTTTTAGTTCCTATGTTTGTAATGTGCTAGCAAAATAGCATAAAGCCAAGAGAATTATTAAATTTGTAAATGAAAGAAATAACTTAATAAAACCCATGACTTTATGCTATTTTGCTAGCACATTACCAACATAGGAACTATATAGCCAGATATAGTCTATCAAAAATGGATTACGAAAAATGGAATGGAACGCAGAGACGCGGAAGCACAAAGTTTATTTTTTTAAGAGCAAAGCACACAGAGAGTGACATTTGGCTCCGTGTTCTTTGCCTTCTCTCTAAATTATTTCCCCACGTCTTTGCGTCTCTGCGTTCCATTTTTTCGCAAACCAATTTTGTTTTACTATAAAACAAACTGTTGAAACTGGAGTTTGGGCATATAACTGCAATACCGATACGATTACTAATCGTGCAGCTTGACGATTACTAATCGTGTTGGCGATACGGTTATATAGAATGAATGTGGCAACCCATTCTCCTTACCGGATTTACAGACCGCTCCGGAAAAGCCCGGCAAATGAAGCGTGCGGGCATAAAAAAAGGAGTACCGCTGTACTCCAACCTTTGTTAACCTTAAATCTAATACTATGAAAAACACATTGCAAATGTACGGACTTTCCGGAATATAGCAAGCGATAAGAACAAAAATCTTATGCTTTATAACACGCTTTAATAATTAGATTCTTTTCCTTATCTTGTATTAACAAATATATCTTTTTTATCACTCCCGATTAAAGCCTGTTTGAATTTTGCTCAGGTTTTTTTAAGAATTGTTTTCGAAGATTGTTTTTCTGATTTTATAAGGAGGATAGCGGACTATCTGACTTCTTGTCTTGACGTATTTGCTTAGATAACCATCTTGAATGCCCCTCATTTTTCAGAGATTATCAAAGCAAAATTTGCAAATATGAATAATTTTCGCAAATTTTGTAAAACCATAATCCAATTGCTGCCTGATAGACTTACATCAAGATAAAACCTCGTACCCGAGGCCAGCCAACGGATTACTATATTTAACCCTCAAAAAAAGACAAAAATGAATACAAGAAAAACGTTTGCGTGCATATTTCTTGCTTTATGCAGCGGCACCGTCATTTATGCCGCAAGAACGGATATGCCTCAAGAAAGCCAGATGCCGTCGGCAAGCTACGCCCGGCAAAACGGGCCGACATTGACGGGAATTGTGACCGACAGCCACGGAGAACCTTTGCCGGGCGTATCGGTGTCGATAGAAGGGACAGTTACAGGAACCATCACCGACATTGACGGACGCTACCAACTAAAAATAGGAAAGGAACAACACAACGCTACTTTGGTATTCTCTTTCATCGGAATGCAAACCCAGCACATCGCCTATAAAGGGCAACACCAGTTGAACGTAACCTTGCGCGATGACCATGTGGCATTGGAAGACGTAGTGGTCATAGGATATGGAAGCAAAAACCGTAAAAGTCTGACCAGCTCTATTTCATCAGTAAAGAAAGAAGATATCGAACGGATGGCACCCGTATCACACAACATCCAAGACCTGCTGGGAGGCGGCATGGTGAAAGGTGTGCTTGCCACACAAAACAGCGGCGAACCGGGCGCTTCCATCACCATCAACGTGCGCGGCGTCACCGCCCCTTATCCCAATATGCAGACAGGAACCAACAACAATGCGCCGCTTTACGTAATCGACGGCGTGCCCCTGTTTGCCGAAAGCACCAGCATCAATCCCCTGCAAAACCTTTCTCCCAACGACATCGAAAGCATTGATGTGCTGAAAGACGCTTCCGCCACCGCCATCTATGGCTCACGCGGAGCCAACGGAGTCATCATCGTAACGACAAAAGACGGACGCAAAGAGAGCAAGCCTTCGGTAGAGGTAGGATATACCCTTTCGATAGCCAACCCCACGAAAATGTTTGACACCATGAGCAACGAGGCCTTCCTGAAATATACCGACGAAAACCTGCGCAACGCCGTTGATGCCTGGAATCAAGGCATCGGCTACTCAGCCGCCATCGATGCCCTGGCAAACGTAAGCTATGCTGAAGACGGTTCGTACATCTACCACGGACTGAACCAAGCCATGTTCGGCACGGCAAACACCAACTGGACCGACGAAGTGATGAACCGCAACGCGCTGACCCACCAATATACGGCTTCGATACGCGGAGGCTCGGCTAAAACCAATTATTCTCTCTCGCTTAACGGCCAAAACGAACAAGGGCTTTACCGCAATGATAACCTGGAAACTTACGGAGGACGCCTTGCGCTCAATACCGACCTGAACAACCACATACGGATAGGCGGCGTAATGAACTACTCGGAAACCAACCGACGCAGCACCAGCGACGGGCTAGGCACAGCAAGCAGCGACACCAAGCCTTGGCTGGTACGACCCGACATAACTGTATACGATGAAGACGGCAATTACACACGCATTGACACTGGATTGGAAATGTATGGCATGGCAGGACTGCAACTGGAGCCCAACCCTGTAGCCTTGACGCAACGCCGCACCACTTACTCAAGCAATCAATTCTTAGGAAACCTTTTCGCCGAAATCGACCTGATGAAAGGGCTGAAATTCCGTACAGACTTCAGCATGACCAACTATACCTTCGAATCGGAATATTTCACTCCAAAGGTAGCAAGCATAGATATGTCGAACTTAGGGCTTCCGCTAGAATCGACACTGCTTACCAGCGACAGCAAATACACGACAATGTCATTGAATTTCCGTTTGGACTACAGCCTCAATATCCGTAAACACCTCTTCGGCGCAATGCTGGGCTACGGCTCTGAACGCAGCAAGGCACATAGCCGTTCGTTTACCTTCCAAGGATTCCCCGACGACGAAAACCTGAACAACATAGGTTCAGCCCAAACTTTGTACGGCAAAAGCGAAACCTCCAGCAAAAACGGACTGAACTCGGTATACGGACGTGTAAATTACGACTATGACGGACGTTACTTGGTAGAATTGAGTATGCGTGCGGATGCTTCTTCGAAATTCGGCCCCGAAAACCAGTGGGGCTTCTTCCCTGCCCTGTCTGCCGGATGGATTATCAGCGAAGAGGACTTTATCAAAAACAAAAAGCAGATAAACAATTTGAAGTTCCGCCTCAGCCTGGGACAGACCGGTTCGACCAACGTGGCAGACTTTGTGTACAAGCAATATTATACGTATGGCGACTATCCTTACGGCAACGGAAGTACCATCGTGCTGAACGGCACCCTCCCCAACCGGAACATCGGATGGGAAAAGACCAGTGAAGTCAATGTAGGGTTGGACTTCGGCTTATTCGATAACCGGCTGTACGGAAGCCTTGACTGGTATTACCGCTATACCGATGGCGCGCTGGCTCCTGCGCCCCACATCTGGGAAGCGGGCATGAATACCTATTACGACAATATCATCGACATGAGCAACCGCGGCTTTGAATTGTCACTAGGTACCGACATCGTGCGCACCAACAACTTCAACTGGAGTTCTATCCTCAACTTGTCTTTGAACCGCAACCGCGTGGAAGAGCTGAACAACGCGCAGATAGACACCTATATGCAAGACTACTTCGTGGTAGGCAAGCCAGTTGGGGTAGTACAAGGATACATAGTAGACCACATCGTGCAAGACCAAAGCGAACTGGACCGGCTCAATGCGCAAGCTGCCGCCCGATATGGAGAAGGAACAGTATACCAAGCTACTACAGGTGTAGGCGACTATTTACTGAAAGACCTGGATGGCGATGGCGTATTCTCGACCACCGGCGACAAAACCGTAATAGCCAATCCTGAGCCAAACTTCTTCGGCGGATGGAACAACACCTTCAGTTACAAAAACTGGTCGCTCTCCATCTTGATGCAGTTCTCACAAGGAGGAGAAGCCTTATACAATGACCTTGCCGCCGATATGATAGGAATAGCAGGCAAAGGCATCAATCCCGAACTGTATGACAATTTCTGGACTCCCGACCGCCGCGACGCCAAGTATGCTCGCATAGGCGATGGCATATACAATTACAATACTTCCCTGTTGGACCGATATGTATTCAGCACTTCGTATCTCAGGATGAAAAACATCACCCTTTCATACAATCTCCCTAAGCCGTGGCTCTCCAAACTACACATCGCCGGAGCTTCCGTCTATGCCGTTGCTACTAACTTATTCACCGTAAGCGGCTGGCCGGGACTTGATCCGGAATCGGTAGGTTCGGGCACCACACTTATGGGTACCAACTACGATTCCTATCCCTTATCGAAAACTTTCTCGATAGGCGTAAAACTTCAATTCTAACCCTAAAACAAACATCAATATGCAAATCAAACACCTTATTTATACCTTGCTTGCAGGAGTCTCCTTTTCGGCATGTAACCTGCTGGGGCCAGTAGACGATATACATCCCGACTATGTACTGACAGACGACAACGTCATCACCGACGCCAACTCTGCCGAATACTTGCTGAACGGCATCTACCAATACTACCGCCAACGAGAGTTCGCCTCTTTGCGCCCCGCAATGTTTATCTTGACAGGCACGTTGCTCAACTCGGACGTAGAAGGTTCTACTAACTTTGCCAATAATGACGTGAGAATAGAAAACAATGCCGTGCTCAATTATTATACTGTACTTTATAGCATCATCAACCAGGCAAACTCCCTCATCGTACAACTGGAAAACAAGCGGCCGCAAGGACTTTCCGATACACGAAAATCGGAAATTCTGGGCGAAGCCTATTTCCACAAGGCTTTTGCCGAAGTTATGTTGCTACGTGCCTTCGGAGAATTTTGGGACCAAAAATCCGAATACGGCATCATCTTATACAACGAACCGGTACGCGACAACAGCGAAGCAAAAGGACGCTCTACCGTAGCCGAATGTTACAGCCAAATCTTGTCTGACTTGAAACAAGCCGAACAAGCTCCGGCTTACGCCGGCATGGCTTATAAGGTGAACAAAATTACCGTAAACGCCCTGAAGGCACGCGTATTGCTCTACCTGAACCGGTATGCGGAAGCGGCACAGACCGCACAAGCCACCATCGACGAAGCCTTGGGAAGCGGCATGGCATTAGAAAGCAATTACTTGAACATTTTTTCTCAAGGATTCAGTTCACACGAATTGCTGATGGCACCCTACGTATCGTATCCACAGGAACAAATATATGGCTCCAAAGTGACAGACGCCGCTATGCGCGGCTTCGGCACTACCATTAAGCTGATTGCCGAAGAATTAGACCCTACTGGCAATGACCCGCGCTATACACAAACCTACCTAAGCACCGAAGCGGGAAACCTTCTGCAAAAATACGTACTGAACGACGCGGCTACCGGCGACAATAATACATACTACCTGATGCGCCTTGCCGAAGTATATTTAATAAAAGCTGAGGCAGAAGCCAGAAACGGGCAATATGCAGCGGCCCGTATGGCGCTGAAACCCCTAACCGACCGTGCCGGATATGCCGCAGGCTATGTAGACACAATAGCCGACAACGATCTGCTGCTTGCTATCTTCCGGCACAAATACCTGGAATTGAGTGCCGAGAACTACGAAGAGTGGTATGATATGGTACGATATTCACAACTGGACGGTACCGACTTCGTAAGCTTGGGATATGTGCATTCAATGGCACATCTCAATTTGCCTATTCCCCGGTCGGCCCTAAGCGGAAACAAGCTACTGGAACAAAACCCTTCATACACCCTGAATTAATAGTAAAAACCATCCAAACAACATTCTTATGAAAAAATTATGTTTACTGGCAGCACTTGCCACACTGGCAGCTTGCCAACCCCAAGAAAAAGGATATACCATCGAAGGAACCTTGACGGGCGACAGCATTCCCGAAGGCAAGGTTTACCTGCAAAAACAACTCCCTTTCGAAGTGATGCGCATTGACAGTGCCGTTATGGAACATGGAAAATTCCGGCTACAAGGACAAATAAACCAGCCGGAAATGTATACCTTGTACATAGACACACGTACCAATCCTCAAGAAAGCCCAAGAGGAAAAGTATTCGTAACCAATTTCTATTTGGAAAATTCGCCCATCACCATCGAAGGCGAATTCGATTGCCTGCCCAGTATTTATTGGACTCCAGACCGTAAAGTAATCCCACCGGTCATCAAAGGATCTGCCACTCAAGACCTCTACCAACAACTGCTGACAACACTGAAACCTTACAGCGATTCCTTGCAGGCCATCGACCGCCAGTTCCTCGAAGAATATACTAAACCGATGATGGCAGACCGAGAACACAAAAAAGATTATACCGATATTGGCATCAACTTAGTAACAAAACAAGCCGACTACCAACAACAATATATACAAAAAGTAAAAGCGTTTATCCAACAAAACCCTTCTTCCGTAGTAGCTTTAGACCAATTGAAAGCCTTATTCTCTGGGCTTACCGTCAATTTCAATGAAAAAGAAATTACAGAAATGAAAAGTTGGATAACGGATGCTTGGCAAGGAACTCCTCAACTGGCTGAACTGGACTCCATGGTGAACGTAATAACCCCCCTTGCCTTAGGTAATAAGTACATAGACATCGATGTAGAAAATCCCGATGGAAAGAGCGTTAAACTCGCGTCACTGATACCTTCGGGCAAATATGTACTGCTGGACTTTTGGGCAAGCTGGTGCGGTCCGTGCCGGGCAGAAATCCCGCATTTGGTAAAAGTGAACAAGCAATACAAAGATTTTGCCATTATCAGCATTTCGGTAGACGAAAAAAGAGAAGAATGGCTAAAGGCACTGAAAGAAGAAAATATGTCGTGGACACAGGCACGTATCGCCGACGGCATTATGGGAAACACAGTGAAGAAATACAATATCACTGCTGTACCGACCTGCATCGTACTCGATCCGGAAGGCCGCTTCTATAAAGTGAATATGCGAGGTCCAGCACTCGACAAGTTCCTGAAAGAAACCTATCAACACTAAAAGAACTCGCCCAAAGCATATACGAAAACGAATACATCAGGCCAAGAAAAACCTTTTGTGGAAATTCAAAACAGGCTCTTAGGAATACTTTTGTGCCTCTGCCTCCTCAGCTGCGGGGGCAAGGCACAAGAGACGGAAGAAAAGAAGACGGTCGAAGTGCCGCAGCCCGGCGCATACGGTTTCCCGAAGGGGATGAACGTAAAGTGCGAAGTCGTACTGAAAGTAACCTTTAACTATTCGCTTGATGACGTGATTTGGACACGGAGTTCCGTGTACCCATGGGCGCACGGGCGAGAGGAATATGCGCTATACTATTACGAAGACGGGCAATGGAAAGACATCACCGAGGAGACGATTGCCCCCGAACTGCGGGAAGCATTCCGCAAAATCCTTATGGGGGATTCTTATCTTTTCGCCGGAGTGGATTACACGACGGAAATTCCGCTCTACAATTATTCCGCCTCTTCGGTAAAAAAGGGATTGTATAAGATTCTTTTCGCAATCGACCGCAAGCCCTGCTATGTTATCTTCGAACTCTAAACCGAATCCGCAGCAGCCCCGTTTCCGGCTCCTGCGGATTTGTTTTTGCCTGATAATCCGACCGCCAAACCGTTGCCTAATCCGCCGATTATGCTAACTATCTTTACGAAGCAAAAGGCAGCCAACAATATATCACCTTAGATGATTGTGTATATACATCTGCTTGTGTCCTCACTCCTAGCAGAGTAGGACTGCTGTCTTGACAGCCTAGGACTCCAGTCCTACCCCTATTAGGACTGCAGTCCTGCCTTATTAGGATTTTAGGAGGACTGAGATGCGTCGGACGGAGCAGTGATTTCCATAAAAAAGCGAGATATGCTGTTCACTTCTGTCATATAAAGACCGGAGTGAAGTCTATCTGCAAAGCCTGGGCTATTCGCAGGAAACTGGAAAGCTGCATATCCGTTTCCCCTCGCTCCACGCGGGCAATATAACTTCTTGCAGTGCCTACCTTGTCGGCAAGCTCGCTCTGTGTCATCTTCAATTCCTTGCGCCTGTCACGCAGAATGACACCGTAATAATACGCACGTGCCTTCGCCTCGAACTCACGCCGGCTCTCGGTACCGGGTGCGCCGTACTTGTCTGTCAATACCGTTTCGGCATCAACCAGTTTGCTTGTATCAATCTTTCTCATAGCTGATTCTGTTTAATATGTTTTCTGCTAAGCTGATTTGTTTCTTATAGTCTTTGGACGACTTCTTCATGAATGCGTTCAGCAGGGTTATTTCTGTTGCCAGTATAACATTCTCATTGTGAACATTACCGTCCGATATTCGTTTCCGCCTACAGATACTCGCATTTCGTATAAGTCTGTATTCTCCAGACGTTTCACGAATTTTGTTGATATGACACGTTCTGTTTTGACTATTTCGAGCACATAATCGAATTTTATCCTGACTTTATCCGAAAGCTCGTTGTAGAATTGCACAAATTCTGCCGTCCAATAGATGTTTCGTATGTATATCTTGTTCCCTTCCATATCGCAAAAGTAACTAATCAGATACATATCCGCAAATTTTCCCTGCTTTTTCTTTGTTTTCCCAATTAAACAGTTCGAACACAGAGACATGGATTAAGACAATTTGATTATCTGAAAAAAACAATAAGAGAGCGTAGCGAAGAATGACATTACTTTATTTTATTTCTCTGTGTCCTGTGGTAAATAAAGAATAATCTGCGGAAATCTGCGCTAAACTGCGTTTCAAACTTTCAACCCAACAGCCGGATAATCGTTTCTTTGTCTTGTTGCAACTGGGCAACTAAAGCACCGATGCCTTCGAACTTCTGTTCGTCTTCTTTCTGGGGCAGGCAGGGGAAGTAACCAACACGCTCCGTAACCCTTGCCTGTCTCTTGGAAACACTGTTATGAACTCACGTAAGTTTTTTTCTGGTTAGGATATAGAAGCAGCTTGTGCTGAAAAAATTCCTAAAAACAGGAATGCGGGCTATGTATTTGCTTAGCTTGCGTGGAGATAATCCAAATTTTATTTTGTAGTGAGGATTGATAAACCATAGTTCCCTGTTTTGGATGCTTAGGGATGTTTTTTTGACTAAATTCTCAAACGATTCTATTGTTACGCGTGTATATTTGATGGAAAGTAATTCTGCCACGCAGCCATCGCTTTCCCTGAAAGCCCTTAACAATAACCGGTAGATTGTAGCAGGTAGCAAATGAATGAAAGGCAAGTGGGACAAGATTTTGCTTCTGCAAATCTGTTGATGCCCTCCGAACGGCATTTGCCATGCTGGGAATGACATAAAAACAATGCCTTGAGGTTTCAGGTATTTATTCAGATGAACTAAAAACAGTTCTTTATCGACAATATGTTCCAATACATCATGGCAAATGATGATGTCGAAATCCTGTTTCAATTCATTTAACAGGAAAATGTCTTGTGCGATAAACACTCCTTTTGCATGAGCAGCCTTGAAGAATGCCATGGCATCTTTGATCCGGCTCTCCGCGATGTCGACCCCAGTGGTATTACATCCCATTTCAGAGAAAGGGAGCAAATTTCCGCCTTCACCACAACCAATCTCCAATACCTTCATTCCTGCTTCTACCGGATGCCACTTCCGGATATAGGGAATAAAATAGTTCTTACTCGTAATGGAAAGCTCTTTGAAATAAACAGTCCTGTCTTTGTGACGCTTTTGCATACTGATGATTATTTGAGTTATTCTCCATGGATATGATAAGCCCTTGGGTAAAAGACTGCATGAAAGCCATCACTTTTTTACCAAGAAAAGCGGATGCCTATAGGCAGCGTCACGTTTAATGGTTTTTCCGTTCGGATTGTTTCAATGTTATCTCCATTGTTGAAGTAATAGTGTAAATTGGGTTCCGCATAGATGCCAATGTTAGGAGCAAGTTGGTATTGGATGCCGATGCCAAAACTTGTTGACCATTGCAAAGACGGATATAAATTGTTCTTTTGGCGAAGGATGAGTTGCCCGTTCTCCCAAACGGATTTTTCGAAAGTGGATTCCACAGGTATGTCCAAGGTGATTCCTGCCGAGGTATAAATGGAAAAGCTCTTTTGCTTCCATATATTCAATGTTCCTTTAAGCGGTATTCCGATGTAGTTGATTTTCTGAATGCCTTCCATGCGGTTGTCACCAATTATGGTAAAATCAGAGCGCAAATGCGTGTATTGGAGACCGATTTCTCCGCCCCAACGCTCATTTATGTTTTTATGCAGTGTAAGGGAGAATGTGACAGGCATCCGGTGATGTGATTTCTTCAGTTCTTCTTTGGGTTCTCCTGATATGATGTCATCGGAAGGAATGAATCTCTTGTGGGCATCTGTATGTTTTTCTCCTCCCGAATAAGACAAGCTTAAAGTCCAGTTCTTTTTACTGTTAGAGACGTATGAGGGCATCATACCATAAGGAGTGTTTTTATCGCTTATGGCATATTGGTTGTCCGTTGTTTTTCGTTCAGGCAATGATGTACTGTCTTTTTTCTCGGTAGGATTGTCTTGTGAAACCATTTCTTGTTTCGTTTTGATAGTTTCTTGGGGTTCAGCATGTGCGTGCCGGGGATTGGACGCATAGATGTTTGAATCTGATAATAAAATAGTTTCGACCTGCTGTTCCTTTTGTGGCTTATCCGTTGATGTGAGCTTCGGTTTTGATTGTTTTTTAGGCGTGTACAAAAAGATGTATAAAGATATGATAGAAGATAATGCAAGCAGCCCTGCCACGATGCGGTATTGGATCAGCAGTTTACGCAACATGTCCTTTGCCCTTGACAGTTGTGAGGAAGAATGAGGGGCTATTTTCAATAATCGGGCTATTTCTTTGTGGGAAAGCCCTTCCAATACCGCTAACTTAAAGATGTGGCGATAGCCTTTGGGCAATCTTTCTATTATCTCAAGTATAGTGTTATAAGTGGGGATCTCATTTGCGTCATAAGATAGTGCCAGGGGTTCTTCATCTTCTTTTATATCATCTAAAGGCTTTGTGACGACGGAACGGCATTGCTCCAAATATTTCAGTGAGATATTCTTCATGATTTTCCCCATCCAGCTTTCCAATTTATCGGGAGAACGCAAGTCACTGATAGATGTGAAGATTATGATAAAACCATCGTGCAGGAGATCGTTTACAATCTCTTTGTCAGCAACATATTGGCAGCAAATCTTTCTCATTTTATGCACGTAAGTAGTATAGAGCAGACTTAAAGCCTGCTCATCCCTTTGCTTGCACAATTCTATTAGTTCTTCGTTGCTCATATCATGTTTCAGTCCATTTATATATGATAAGACATGACATGAAAGACTGCACGGGCATTCGCCTTTTAACTTATATTAGGTAAGTAACTATTCATAATTAGCTTATATGATAAAATTCACCACAGGGGTCACAGAATAGCACAGAGAGAATTTTTTAAAAGACTCTGTGATACTCTGCGTCCTCTGTGGTAAATAAAGAATAATCTGCGGAAATCTGCGCTAATCTGCGTTTCAAACTTTCAACCCAACAGCCGGATAATCGTTGCTTTGTCTTGTTGCAGCTGGGCAACTAAAGCACCGATGCCTTCGAACTTCTGTTCCTCACGGATGTATTGCATGAACTCTACCCGAAGAGCGTGCTGGTACAGGTTGCCTTCGAAGCCGATGAGGTGCACCTCGATACTCCGCTCGGTGCCGTTGCCTATCGTGGGGCGGCTGCCGATGTTCAGCATGCCGGCGTAGCGTTTCCCCTCCACATACGCGTAAACGGCATAGACCCCTTCTTTCGGTACCAGCTTGTCGGGGCAGGACGGTTGGAGGTTGGCGGTAGGGAAACCCAGTTTGCGCCCCACCTGATAGCCGCTTACCACCTGCCCGTCGAGGTAATAGCGATAGCCCAGATAGCGGTTGGCACGCACCACGTCACCTTCTTTCAATAGGTTGCGGATGAGGCTGGAGCTGATAGACAAGCCGTCTTCTTCCAACGCCTGGGCATGGATTACCTCCATACTCAACTCTTTCCCATAGCGGCAATAGTCCTCGAACCCTTCGCTCCGGTTGTGCCCGAAGCGGTGGTCGTAACCGATAACCAGTGCCTGCACGTTGAAACGGACGTGCAGCAGTTCCATAAACTGACGTGCCGAAAGCAGTGACAGTTCGTGCGTAAACGGCAAAAGGATGCAATAATCGGCATCCTCTTGCTGTAACAAATCTTTTTTCTGAGGAAGGCAAGTGAGCCATTGCGGACAATAACCGCTTTGCATGACCTGCCGGGGATGGACAGGGAAAGTAACCAGCGTGCTCTGCAATCCCCTGGCTTGGGCTTCGCGGTGCACTTGCTCTATCAAGTATCGATGTCCGCGATGCACGCCGTCGAAGCACCCGATAGTGGCTGCGCAAGGCGGAAACGCAAATGGGCTTTCGGCACTGATTATTTCCATAAGTAGATGTTGAGAATTAGTTTATATAATGTGTCGGCTCAGAAACGCAGATTAACGCAGATTTTCGCGGATTCTTTTAATTTACTATTGTCGATTTACGAAGTACGATTTAAAGTTCAAATAGTAGATAGTAAATTGTCAAATCGCAAATTACAATAATCTGCGCTAATCCGCGAAAATCTGTGTTTCTGGTAATATTCATTTAATTTTGCACACTTACTTATCAGTTCTTAGACAAACGCTTGATGCCTCGCCAAATCTCGCCAATCCATAATACGAACGACGTGCCGCCGATGATATAAAGCCATTCCATAAGCGGAAGCGGTTCGGTGCGGAACACTTTGCCGCCGAAGGTGACGATGATGAACTGTCCGACCAGGATAATCAATGCCACACTCAGCATACCCAATGCGTGGCTGGCGTCACGGAAGATGGAATGGTTGGTTCCGAATACGCTGGCATTGAACAGATTCCAGAACTGGAGCATGACGAATACCGTGAAGAATACGGTAAGGTAGTGCACGTTCATTTCGCCGTTGGGAAGCAAGCCTTCGGGTAATCCCTTGAAATAAGCCAACATACCCATCAGGATGACGAGGAATCCCAACCCTACGCCAAAGATGTTGTTGCGCATCGCCGGCGTGATGATGAAGTCGGTACGTTTACGAGGTTTCTCGTTCATCACGTCCATGCTGGGCGAAATAGATGCCAGTGCCATGGCGGCGAAGGTGTCCATAATCAAGTTCACCCAAAGCATCTGCGTCACCGTAAGCGGAAGGGAAGTGCCGAAGAATGCGCCTAACAATACGCTCAGCAAAGCTACTACATTGATGGTCAGCTGGAACACGATGAAGCGTTGGATGTTCTTATACAAGGAGCGTCCCCACATCACGGCGGTGGCAATGCTATGGAAGGAATCATCGAGCAAGGTGATGTCGCTCGCCTCTTTAGCCACCGATGTACCTGTACCCATCGAAAGTCCTACCTGTGCGTGGTTCAATGCCGGGGCATCGTTGGTCCCATCGCCTGTTACAGCCACTACAGCACCTTTCTGCTGCAGGAGTTGCACCAATCGTTGCTTGTCCATCGGGCGGGCACGGCTCATCACTTTCAAGTCGAGTACACGGTCGAGTGCTTCTTCATCGCTCAAAGCGGCAAACTCCACGCCCGTAATGCGGTTGCGTTCGGTATCTTCGGGTTTCCACAAACCTATCTGACGGGCAATCTCGGTAGCTGTTCCCGGTGTATCGCCGGTCACAATCTTCACGCTGATGCCTGCCGACTGGCATTTCTTTACGGCATCGGGCACATCGGGACGAATCGGGTCACTGATGGCAAAGATGCCCAAGAAGGTCAATCCGCCCTCGTTTACCAATTCGGCACAATCGGTCGATGCATCCGTGGGCACTATCTTATAGGCAAGCCCCAAGGTACGCATTGCCTTGTTCTGGTAAGCAAGCAGCTGCTCATTATTGGCATCTACCTGTTCCTTGCTTACGTTGCATTTTCCCATCACGATTTCAGGTGCACCTTTCACGTAAAGTATCCGCTTTTGCTGGATAGGCGAATCTACCAGCGTAGCCATATACTTGCGTTCGGTGGAGAACGTAAGTTGGTTCACCACTTTAGCACCTGCCCGCAGCGTTTCATAATTCTTACCCTTGCCGTTGAGCCAAAGCAGCAGTGCCACTTCAGTTGGATTTCCTACACCCGACGGCTTTTCACCTGCCGCTTTCTCTTCAAGGAAAGCGGTAGAGTTTGCCGCAATGCCTTCTGCTATCAGGTCGGGTTGGCTTTCATCCAGTTTTGCGTCATATACCTGCATCAGATTCTGTGTCAGTGTACCGGTCTTATCCGTACAAATTACGGTAATGGCACCCATTGTTTCGCAAGCATGCATCTTCCGCACCAGGTTATTGGTTTTCAACATCCGGCGCATATTCAAGGCAAGACTAAGCGTAACACTCATCGGCAAGCCTTCGGGAACAGCCACGACAATCAAGGTAACCGCCATCATGAAGTATTTCAATACAATGCGGGCGATGTCAAGCCATTGATGCCAGTCGCTTATTGTATTCACTTGCAAGTAAGCATACAGATCTTTCGAGGTAAATATAATAAAGGTAAGTGCCGCAATCGTAAATCCGATTTTCCCGATTAAGTCGGCGAGTTTGGTCAACTGAATGTTCAGCGGAGTCTGTTCCTGGCTTTGCTCCGTAGCCTGGCGCGCTACTTTACCGATTTCAGTAGCATCGCCCACACGTTCTACCCGCATCATGCCATGCCCGTCAGTAATGGTTGTACCGCGCATCACGCTGTTCGAGGGGTAGGTAGCCTCTTCATCAAAGTCAGCTTCCACTGTAGTCTTGTTTACCATCAATTCTCCTGTCAGACTCGATTCATTCACTTGAAGCGATACGGCTTCCAGCAAGATACCGTCGGCTGGCACTTCTTCACCCGTGTTCAGAATGACGATATCACCTACCACCACATCTTTGCGGGGAATCTCGTGTACCTTCCCGTTTCGGATAACCGTAACAGGAGTTTCTTCGCCCACTGCATTCAGCAGGTCGAACTTTTTGTTCGCATCGTATTCGAAATAGAATCCGATGCCTGTAGCCAAAAAGATAGCAAAGAAAATGCCAATGGTTTCGGCATATTCATTCTCAATAATAGAAATGATAAGTGAAAAGACTGCAGCGACCAACAACACCCGGATAACAGGGTCTTGGAATTTTTCCAGATACAGTTTCCACATAGATGGTCGTTTGGGAGGAGTCAGAAGATTGACTCCATACTTCTCACGACTGGAGAGAACTTCCTGATCAGACAATCCAGTCAGGTGCGGTTCATTAGTTTTTTGTGACATAATGCCTGTTTATTAGTTAATTTAAGTGCCGCAAAAATACAATATATATTGGAAGCATTGCTCGTGATTAGTTTTTTTTTGCAAAAAAACCGCTTAAGTATTGCAAAAGTCAGTCAAAACAATTACTTTTGCACCAGTTTTTAAGGGATACTTCTAATAGGACTTGTAGCTCAGTTGGTTAGAGCAACAGACTCATAATCTGGAGGTCCCAGGTTCAAGCCCTGGCTGGTCCACTCGAAAACAAAGCGTTAATTGCACGAAATCAAGCAGTTAACGCTTTTCTTTTTGCCCTCTTTATGCTCCTGTGGCAATCTTAAACATACAGTTATCTGTGCCTTTCACATCATTTGTTGACTAATTGTTGACTAATTAAAAGATGTGCAAGATGCTGACTATCAAAGCAGAAATCAAGAAGCAAGAACAGAAGTTGGATGGAACGTACAATGTCAAGCTACGGTTTACCCTTGACCGGAAAGTAAAGCGTTTGTCAACGAGTTTGTTTGTCACCAACAAAGACTTAACTAAAGACTTGAAAATCAAACAGACATCATCTATCAGGCAAGAAGTGGATAGCCTGATTCGCAGTTATCAGGAGAAGTGTGCCAAGCTACAAATTGAACTAAACCATTATACACTTGATGAAGTAATGGACTATTTGGACGGTGAACGTCAGAAGCAGCAAACTATTGACTTTATAAAGTTCAGCCGTGAATGGATAGCCTCAACCACTATCAAAGGAGCACCCAATTACACTTCTGCCCTTAATGCGCTAATCCGCTTCATTGGTAAAGAAGAATTGGACGTGAATCTGATAACCCTTGATTTCTTGGAGAATTTCAAAGCGTTTCTAAATAAAGAACGTGAAGCAAGAACTAAGAAGCTGATAGCACAAGGTAAGCGTGTTCCCTCTAACCGTTCTTTGTCCCTTTATTTGGTGAGCATAAAGAAACTATTTAATGAAGCTAAAAAGAAGTACAACAAAAAAGACAAGAACCTGATTCTGATACCCCACTCACCTTTTGAGGACTTTGCCATACCCAAACAAGAAGCCACACGCAAAAGAGCCATATCCACAGACATCATAAAGAAGATATGGAAGTTGCCTTATAAAGACATGAAGAAAGGCTATAAAGCCACTTGCCGCTATAATTTGGCAAAAGATTGCTTTATTCTCTCATTCTGTTTAATGGGAATCAATTCAGCAGACCTTTATAATGCCACAGAAATAAAGAATAACATTATCACCTATTATAGAACCAAAACGAAAGACCGCAGATTGGATAATGCGAAGATGGTAGTAGATGTTCCTCAAATAATTTTGCCTTTAATAGAGAAGTACAAGGACAAGACAGGTAAGCGGTTATTCAACTTCTATCGATACTATGCAGATGAAAAAGGCTTCAACAAAGCCATCAACTATGGGCTTAAAGAGATTGGTGCTATATTAGAAGTGGATGATTTGGAATATTACGCTGCCCGCCATAGTTGGGCTACCATTGCCTTGAACAAAGTCGGCATTGATAAATATGTAGTTCATGCAGCTTTGAACCACATTGACGATTCTATGAAAGTGACTGATATTTATATAGAGCGTGATTTTGTGAATGAGAATAAAGCTAATGATAAGGTGGTGAGATATGTGTTTGGTAAATAGTTCTGAAAGAGTGACGCAAATCTATCTTGACAGCTTTGACAATGAGCAGATTGATGAAGCGATGAAATCACTACTTTAATAAAAATAATCCTGTTTATCAGAACGATAGGCGGGATTATTTGTAACTTTGCCCTATAATGAATAACATAAAATATGGAAAGAGATTATTTAAGACTACTGTTCACAATGGAGGAATTCATACGTCTTGAACCTCGATTAAAGAAATGGTTTGGAATAGATAGAAACAATCCGTACATACAAGAACTTTTTGGTAACTATGCAAGCATAAAGTTAGATGAATCTTCCAACAAAGAAAGATACATGAATGAAAAAGGGCATTATGATGTCAATGCTTACGCAGAAGCGCATTTTGAAGCGTTAGCAAAAGAAGAATTGCCTATGAGAATATCAACAGATACCTATTTGCTTACCATAGAGGATTTCTGCGAGAAAAACCAACTTGAAATTACAGAGAAAGACGAAGTTTACCAAGTCTTGCTCTATGCCTGTGCCCTATTAATGAGAAATAAATTGGAAACAACGGAATCCACACAGGAAGATATGAATTACGAATATCAAGAATACATCCATGCCATCCGTCCTGATATGTTGAAACTATACATAGGCTTGCACCACAACGATAGTCTGAATGATAAAGTCAAGAAATACCACAAACAATGCAGAATATCATTTGGTGATTTAAGCCCTATAAAGATAGACGAGCAGACACCGTGGTTTCAGGAAGCACTTGACCGTTATCTTGAAAAATATCTTGGTGTAAAAAGCGTAAAAGAAGCCGAGCAGGAATTATATGCCATTTATGGAAAAACTGTTGGGGCTAAAATGAATGTGAACGCAATAAGATTTATGTGGGGAACTTATCACTTGCTGCAAGATATACCTAACTGCAAGTCCAAGACTGAAAAATCTGTAACCAAAAAACAAGGCAGGATTATCGCAGACTTGTTGAACAGGCTCAATTTAATTGAGTACAAGGAAAAAGAAAGCTTTTTGGATTATATGGATGGGGAGAGAATTCGCGTGTCGTTAAAAAATTATCTCATGCAATATGATTCGATTGACGATATAATCAAAGCAAAGCAATATAAGACCTCTCCCAATAATACAGATTCATCAAGATATTATTAGCAAGCCTTTTCATTCGATATGATTTTTAGAGGGTGTGTCCGAATAGACACACCCTTTTTGTTTAGTAAAAAACTCTCTAAAAACAGCTTTAATTACTTACCAATGTTCCCCAAGAATAATACCGACCTTTGCAACGCAATCCGATACGAAAAGCGAGATGCAGCATAGCTTTAAGTGGGTAGGTCGCAAGAGTTAAAAGTACAAAATTGAACAACATGAGTTTTACATTTGCTGGCATTATGCTACAAGTTGAGCAGTCATATAATAATACGGCAGCTCACACCGAGTTAAAAGCGATGATGAATCGCAATGAAAGATTATCCCTCTACTTCACCATAGACCGATACGGCTATGAAGCAATTAGAGTGGAAAGCAAGACAACCAAGAACTTTGCCTATCAAATCAACCAAGAAGCATTTGCATGGGTGATGAACTATCTATTGAAAGGTGAAACCGAGGACTTCAACGTGAAGCCCGATGCGGTAGCCAAGTCCGAAGAAACAGACGCTAACAAGTTCCGCAAGGATATGTTGAAACTGTTTGTGGAAAACGGAATAGGAAACATTCAGTTTACCCCTGAATTTCGGGACAGGACAGGCAAACTTACGGGAGTAGCCAACTTCCGTTACGGAACTATCCTTTTCTTTATGGAGCGTGACGAGGAAATCACAAGCTATTTGCGAGAAAGAGGATTGATTAGATAGGCATTATTACCAACCGAGAGTTGGGGAGCAACCAAAAGCTCTCCACTCTCTTAAAAAACACTCGAATTATGATAAATATAATCTTACCAATAAATAAAGGGCAACGCTTGTCTGATATTTACACGATTGAAACAAATACTATTCTTTGTAAGACGCTTACAGGATTGGGAGCTACTTATTCAGAAATCAAGGCTGAACGCCATTCTATTATTATAGAGTTAAACCAACCGCCCATTGTGGGCAAATGTAAAGACCCGAAACACAAGAAAGACAACCTTTTCGGGGTAATGCAGAAAGTCACGGTAGATGATGTGATTGCATATCTTGAAGACACCATTGCCAATGGTAAACTCATTAAGATACTATGTACACCCGAAAGTTTCTACAAGGTCAAGCAAGCCTTTGAATACTTGGAACTGAATATGTACACAATGTGCTTCATGTTGTTAGATGAGTGCCACAAACTTGTCAAGGACAACGATTATCGGGAGGATATAACTTTGCCAATAGACGATTTCTTTCATTTTGACGGGAAAGCTATGGTGTCAGCAACCCCGATTATTCCCTCTGACCTACGTTTTGAAGAACAAAATTTTATACTTGTAGAAGTCAAGCCCGATTATGATTATACCAAAGCAATGAACATAGTCCATACAAACAACGTGCTTGAAGCGTTGAAAGTGACCCTGCCCCAAATTCAACAGGTACAGGAAGAACCGAGAAGCATTTGCTTTTTCATCAACAGCACAGACATGATTCTTCAACTTATGAATAAGCTGAATATCATTGAGGACAGTGTGGTGTTTTGTTCCGCAAAGAGCGTGGATAAACTGAAACGAAGCGGATTCAACCGAGCTTATGATAATTGGAACGACAAGCACAAGAAGCCTTATATGTTCTTTACAAGCCGTTTTTACAGTGCATTGGATATAGAACTTGACGAGAAACCTGATGTTGCCTTTGTGACAGAGCCTTACTTTGCTGAATATACTATGATAGACCCTTGCACGGATGCGGTACAGGCAATCGGACGGTTTAGGGGTGGAGTTTCCACCATACACCATATCGTGAACACCAATGAAAGCTACCCTGTTAGAACAAAGTCCGGCATAGTAGAATATCTAAAAGCAAGTAGAGAAGCATATATGACGATAAAACGGATATATGATTGTACAACCTCTTTGGAAACAAGAAACGCTTTTAAGGCAGCGTTGGATATATTGCCATTTAACAAGATGCTGAAAAACGGCAAGATTGATTATTTTGCCATTGACAACTATATGGATGAAGCATTGGTTAAGTCCTCATACAACAACATTGACTTGCTCATGTCACTCTATGGAAAGACAAGCCATTTCAGAGCGGAAATATCCGATTCGCTATTTTATCCATTAGGCGACAAGGAACGGTTGACATTGGAGAACAAGAATACATCAATAAAGGAAAGCCGTAAAAAGTTGGTGGAGATTCTTGAATCTTTGAAAAACGACATGGATTCTCCCATTGTCCAAACGCACATAAGGGAACTTCGCAGACTTGACCCTTTTATAGTGGAAGCCTATGAAACGGTAGGAAAGGAAGTGATAGAGATTAACAATTACTCACCGAAGAAAATCAAAGAAGCCATGATACTGAAACGCTATCGGGAAAAGACGACAGGTGTTGAGTTTGTCCAACTATTGAAGAACTCCTTTCAAGTAGGGAAATGCTATACATTGAAATATATAAAGGCTGAATTAGTCAGACTTTATAAGATGCTTGACATATCGCCCAAAGATACGGTTACAGCACAGACGATTCGTGAGTTCTTCCAAGTCGAAGAATTATAGGAATAACTTTGTCATTCTTTTATAGTTGCAAAAACAAACAGCAACCTATAAATTATGCTTCTATCGACAGCTTGATAGTTGGCAAATGGAAAATGGTGGAATATGCTGATGGTTATGTTAATGTTCTTGACACACTTGGTTTTTACAAGAACGGTAAGGCTGACTGCCCACCTGAAACGGGTAAATTTACCTACCACCTGATAAAGCCTGATTTGTTGATTATCTATAATAAGGGCTTTGGAGAACAGCATTTCAAGATACTCAAACTATCCAATGACAGCCTTATAAAGCAACTTAGACGGCAAAGGATATATGCAGACAGCATAGACGAACTTGTAAGCGGAGAGATTGAGAAATATATAAGAGTGACAAACGAGTAACAAGATATACGTTTAATATAAAAACAAAAGACAGATGAAAACATTAAGAATTATGGGGTTGCTCTTTGCTCTTATTACATTGAGCATAGCTCCCACAACAAGCAATGTGCAAACTTATAAAGGCTCTATTGAGGGTGGCAGAACACTGCATACCGATGATATGGGACTGTTTAGTACCACTGATATTTACACAACACATGGTTTTCAATTTAACCCATACCTTTATGTGGGTGCAGGTGCTGGAATACGTTTAGGAGATAGCTATACTGCCATTCCCATATATGCAGATGTTAACTACACCATGTTAAAGAAGAAAGTTTCTCCCTTCATAGATGCAAAAATCGGATATAGCCTACTTGATGAATCCGGGAGTGGGTGTTAATTGGAACTTCTATAAAGGATTATCTGTGTTTCTAAAAGTTGGATATACCTACAATGCCAACCCTTGTGATGATTGGATAAAGCCAAATGAAATGGGATGGGTGTCAGAACAAAATAAAACGGATATTTACCCTCATGGTGTGTCTGTTTCTATTGGCTTCGGCTTCTAAAAAACTTGATAAGAAGAAATGGCATTTATTCAATATGGATGCCGTTTCTTTTTAGCTGGTACTTTTTTTGAACGGAATCCAATTTATAAGACGGAGTAGAAAATAGTCCTCTTGCTAAAAATCATACTTGAAAGGCATTTATCAGTGGCTTATTGTACTATAATTCAACAATATTCACTACCTTTGCTCAAAACAAATCATAGACTATTATGTGCGAATATGCAGAAATAGAAAACATTCAACTCTCCAATGGAAAGACCGTCAAGGAAGTGAATGAGAATGTCCGCAAGGAAGTGGAACACATTTACTTGGAGGGCTGGGCAAAAGGCATTTCTATTCCATTTTGGGATAAGCAAGGCAACTTCTATTTGGCTAATCCTGACGGTAGTGAAGATTTGGTAGAGTTCAACCGTAAGGAAAGAAGCTACAAGGTTATTTCAAGAGTTGCAGACAAGGGGAAAGGCAGATACGCTTACCTGTTAAACAAATAGGAATGGAAACACGTCCTGAATTTACAGTAATAGCAGGTGCAAACGGAGCTGGTAAGAGCCGTTTGTCTCCTTATTATTTGCATTGCAAATCTTTTGATGGTGATTTGCTTGCACTCAATCTGCGTAAGGAACATCCTGATTGGATAGAACGCTGGATAAGTGGTACAGTAGCAAGCGAATTGCAGAAGCAAAAAGATGAAGCCATTGCACAGCATAAAGACTTCGCTTTTGAAACAAACTTCTCCAACGACCTTATTTTGAACATGATTGGGGAGTTCAAGGAAGCCGGATATAAAATCTCGCTTTTATATTTCGGCTTAGGGTCTTTGGAAGAAAGCACAACAAGGGTGATGCAGAGAAAGTTATTTGGAGGACACGATGTTGCGAATGAAATCATAGAATACAACTTCTATGAGGGAATCAAGCGTGTACAAGAAAATCTGCATCTGTTTGACAATATCACATTTGTAGACGGGAACTCCAATTATGGAGAAATAGTGGCAATCTATATCAAGAAATCAGCTAAACACGAAATCACTAATCAGAGCTACGAATGGTTTAACCGTTTCTTTGCAGAAGCATTTGATAAACTAAAATAAAGGTAGTTTTGTCTATGGATAAAGAGCAAGCTATAAAATTGGCACAGCGATATAAAGCGGCAGTCGCAGAACGGTTGCCCTTAAAGGCTCTTTACCTTTATGGCTCATACAGCAAAGGCAACCATACAGAGGACATTAACAATCCTCTCTATGCAGACATTCTCAAAACGGGAATACTGATATAAAAGCAGGAATCACCTACCGGAACAAATACCTTATCATAAAAACTATACTATCTCTCAATATAGGAATAGTTGCAAACAACTTACTAAATATAGCCTTTATCATTGCATAAACCCATAAGAATGACTATCTTTGCAACAAGAACGAATGTTGACTGATTGTTGACTAATTCATTCTTAATAGAGTTCATTAACTTGTTAGCAATGATGTGCAAAGGACTTGTAGCTCAGTTGGTTGCATAGGAAAGCGCAGCTTTTCTATGCCGAAGAGAGCAACAGACTCATAATCTGGAGGTCCTAGGTTCAAGCCCTAGCTGGTCCACACTAAAAATCAAGCACTTACGAGCAATCGTAGGTGCTTTTTTCTTTTGTTAGTGACCTTCAAGTGACCTTTTCGAGACAAAACTCATCTCCCGTGACCTTTTGAAATTTCACGAAACGGTTAGTAATTGAGCGACATTTCAATTATCAAGCGAAAAATATTTGGTGTTGACGTTGTGCTCTCTAGTCTCAATTGAACTAAATAGCAAAGAAAATTGCCAAGCTTTGTAATATTTTTGTTTATTATTACACGTTTTACATGAATAATTAGTATTTTTGCCACATAAAAATTTTCGCAAAATGGCAAAAAACGACCTCAATAGATTGAAAGTGGTGCTTGTTGAACAGCACAAAACGGCAAAATGGTTAGCAGAACAAATGGAAAAAGATCCTGCGACTATTAGCAAGTGGTGTACCAACAAAGCACAGCCATCATTAGAGACTATCAAAAAGATTGCAGAAATTCTACAGGTCAAAATGAGCGACCTTGTAAGCAATGAACGACCTTAAAGCAGAGATCAAATGGCAGACAACAAGATAAATATCCGCAAACTGGAAGCTGACCTTTGGGAGTCGGCAGACTTGCTTCGTGCTGGAAGTAAACTTACATCGAGCCAATACTGTATGCCAGTTTTGGCATTGCTGTTTCTAAGATACGCCTATAGCCGTTTTAAGATGGTTGAAGCAGAACTGCTAAAGAATCGCCCAAGTCGTGGCGGTCGTGTGATGCCTGTTGAACCAAGTGACTTTGCTGCTAAAAGTGCGCTTTACCTTCCTCGTGAGGCTCAGTTTGACTATTTGGTCAATCTCCCGGACAACCAGCCTTTGGGCGAGGCGGTAAACCATGCCATGACATTGGTTGAAGGACAGAGCGAACAATTGACCGGTATTCTGCCAAAGTCATATACGATGTTCAGCGATGAGCTGTTGCGTGAACTGCTTCGCATTTTCAACAATAAGACGCTGGACGAGATTGGTGGCGATGTGATTGGCCGCATCTATGAATACTTCCTCTCGAAGTTTGCCAAGGCTGTGGCATCAGACGATGGCGTGTTTTTCACTCCAAAGTCTTTGGTAAAGATGCTTGTAAATGTACTGGAACCAAAACAGGGCATAATGCTTGATCCTGCTTGTGGTTCGGGAGGTATGTTCGTGCAGACTGGCGACTTTGTGAATGCAGGTGGCATGAATGCCAATACGCAGATGACCTTCTACGGTCAGGAGAAGGTGGAGTACAACGCCCAGCTATGTCTGATGAACATGGCGGTTCATGGGTTGAACGGCCGTATCATCAGCGGCGACGAGGCCAACTCTTTCTATCATGATGCACACAACTTGGCAGGCAAGTGTAACTACGTGATGGCCAATCCTCCATTCAATGTTGATAAGGTGAAGGCGGAATCAGCATCTGCTGCCGGTCGTTTGCCATTCGGCTTGCCAGGTGTTAATGCTAAGACAAAAGAGATTGGTAATGCCAACTATCTCTGGATTTCATATTTCTATGCCTACCTCAACGACCATGGTCGTGCAGGATTCGTCATGGCATCATCGGCAACGGATAGTGCCAATAAGGATCGTGACATCCGTGAGAAACTTGTCCTGACGGGCGATGTGGATGTGATGGTTAGTGTGGGCAACAACTTCTTCTACACCCTTTCGCTGCCATGCTCGCTGTGGTTCTTCGATAAGGCGAAGCGTCTAGAGAACAAGAATCGTGTGCTCTTCATCGATGCTCGAAACTATTACACCGTCGTTGACCGTACTCTCAATGAGTGGTCTGAATGGCAGTTGAAGAATCTACAAGCCATTGTTCACCTCTATCGTGGAGAACAAGACAAGTATAAGTCGCTTATCAAAGAGTATTGGAATGCTCTTAGCGAACATGCAGAAAGACATGATAATACTGCATGGCAAGATAGTGAAATGACTTTCGAGAAGGCTCTTGGTATTCTTGATTCTGAAGAGGCATCATACAAAAAGTACATCAAAGAACAGCAAGATACTCTCAAAAAAACGAAAGGGAAGAAGGATAAGGATGAATTGAAGGCAATCATTGCAGCCAATGAAGCAGAACTCGCCTATACCCTCGAAACCAAAGATATGGTCAATGAAGCCATCTGGCTGACTTCTAAATTCGGACTTGATGGCGAGTATCAGGACGTATTGGGTCTTTGCAAGATTGCTACCACCGACGAAATCAGCGAGAAGAACTACAGCCTTACTCCTGGTGCCTACGTAGGAGTGGCAGAAGTTGAAGACGATGGGGTTGACTTCCATGAGCGTATGAGCGAGATACACGCAGAGCTCGCCATACTCAATGCCGAAGCCAACGTGCTTATGAGTGAGATAATGAAGGAATTGGAAACTCTTAACACGAAGTAAATCATGGCAAACGAGATAAAACCAATAGTGCCAACCGATATTTCACCAACGGATGCAGTAGTCGGAAATTTGATGTCTGACCTTCGCCAAATCATTGACGAAGCGCGAATCCATGTGGCATCTACTGCCAACTATGAACTTACCATGATGTACTGGCATATAGGTGAACGAATCAACCGTGATGTGCTTGGTAATGAACGAGCTGATTATGGAAAGCAGATTGTCGCGACAGTGTCACGACAATTACAGAATATCTACGGACACAAAGGCTTTGATGTGAAAAGCTTGTATCGTCACATGCAGTTCGCAACCCTTTTTCCCGATTCTCAGATTGTCTCGACAGCGTCGCGACAATTATCCTGGTCACATTTCGTGGAGCTACTGCCATTGAAAGATGAACTGCAACGTGATTATTATTTCACGCTGGCATCAGCCAATAGATGGAGCGTTCGTCAGCTTCGCAAAGAAATTGATGGAATGCTATACGAACGTACAGCATTGTCGTCAAAGCCAGAGGACGTTGTAAAGCAGGAACTTGCCAATGTCAGAGATAATAAAGTAGTTTCTCCTGATGTAGTATTCAAAAGTCCTTATTTCCTTGAATTTACTGGGCTAAAAGGCTTGTATAGCGAGAAGGACTTGGAAGATAGTCTTGTCGCACATCTGGAACAGTTCATTCTTGAACTTGGAAATGGGTTCTGTTTTGCTGAGCGTCAAAAGCGTATGATTATTGACGGAGAGGATTTCTATCTTGACCTGCTATTCTATCACCGCAAGCTACATCGCCTTATTGCCATTGATCTGAAGCTCGGTCGTTTCAAAGCTCAATACAAAGGTCAGATGGAGCTCTATCTACGTTGGCTTGAACAAAATGAAATGGAGCCAGGGGAAGAAACACCACTTGGTCTTTTACTCTGTACCGAAGGTAGTGAGGAACAGATTGAACTTCTCCAACTCGACAAATCAGGAATAGAGGTCGCTCAGTATATGACAGAATTACCTCCGCGTGACATTCTCGTTCAACAGATACAAAAGTCCCTTGAAGTCGCAAAAGCTAAATGGGGGCATGAAAGAAAGGAGGATGAGGTATGAACGAGTGGAAGAAAGTCAAATTAGGTGAGCTTTATGAGGTTCACAACGGTTTATCCAAGGGACGACAGTTCTTTGGAGCAGGTTTTCCATTCCTTACTTTTTCCAACGTATTTAACAATTGGTTCTTGCCTAAGCAGTTAGAATCTCTTGTACAAACGACTGATAAAGAACGTGAATCATGTTCGATAAAAGCAGGTGATGTCTTCATTACTCGTACAAGCGAAACAATGGATGAACTTGGAATGAGTTCTGTTGCACTGAGAGATTATCCAAACGCGACATATAATGGTTTCACCAAAAGACTTCGTCCAATAACAGATAGGGTTAACCCACGCTACATTGGTTACTATTTACGTACACCTAAGTTTCGTGGTCAGTTCATGGCATTCTCAAGCATGACAACCAGAGCAAGTCTTGCAAATAACGATTTGCTTAACATGGAGGTGGAATTACCACCAATGGAAATCCAGCACCGCATCGCCTCTATACTATCTCGCTACGACTCACTAATAGAGAATTATCAGAAGCAGATAAAGTTGCATGAAGAGGCAGCCCAGCGACTCTATAAGGAATGGTTCGTTGACCTCCGTTTCCCCGGACACGAAAACACCAAGATTGTCGATGGTGTGCCAGAGGGGTGGGAGGAAAAATCTATATCGGAGGTTTTTGACTTCAAGTATGGAAAAATTTTGCCGACAAAAGATTTTGTGGAAGATGGTCCTATACCCGTTTATGGAGCAAGCAAACAAATTGGCAGATATACAAAAGCAAATTGTTTTGAGCCCAAGGTACTAATAGGAAGTCGTGGTAATGCCGGATTTGTTCACCGAACGATAGAAGATGAAACATATGTGACAAACAATTCATTCATAGTAGAACCGTGTGCCAAATATGGGTATCTAAAATTGCCTTTTATTTTTGAATCATTTAAAGTGTTAGATTTCGTTGCGATTTGCACAGGTGCTGCGCAACCACAATTGACACTCAATTCAATATCATCTCTCAAGTACATTGTACCCATAAAAGATTTGATAGTTAGGTATTGTGGCATTACTACATGCTATTTTAGTAAGATAGCACTGGCATATAAGCAAATCCATCTTCTCACCGAGGCTCGCGACCGCTTGCTTCCGAAGTTGATGAGCGGCGAAATAGAAGTATAATTTTAAAACGAAAAGAAATATGGATTTAAATACAATTTTCGATGGGTGGGGAACTGAACTTGTTAGTCTTCTCGTTGGCCTACTTGCCACTGGCATAGGATACAGGTTCTATAAAAATGGGAAAATTTATCAAAAGCAAAAGGCAGGAAATAATGCAAAACAGAAGCAAGAGATAAAAAACTCTCATGAAAAAAATACATCCCAAAAACAAGAGGCTGGTGATAACTCAGAACAGATTCAAATCGGTTAATTATGGATATTTCTAAAAAAGAGCAGACACAAACGGCAGGTGATAATGCCATACAATATCAAATAGAGAGTCAGAATAATAATTATTCTACTCAAGTTACTCAATATTTTGGAGCTTCACCTTCTGAGATGGTTTCTGTAGCGACTACCGTATATAACCAGATGTATGCTCTTTCTGCTAAGAATTATGCAGAAATAGCAACTACAACAGTTAATGACAGAATAAATGCGTTTGGCTGTGAATTGTTCCCAAGACTCGAAAAAATAGAGGGGGCTTTAGAAAAATTCATGGATCCCAAATTTGAATTCTTATTGGGTGATGCCCAAGTAACTGCTGCGAAATCTGATCGACATGATGATTTATGTATGCTGTCAGAATTGTTAGCTTGCCATGTCTTAAAAGGCGAAGATAAGAAAATAGATGCCGGCATTAGTCATGCAATTAAAATTGTAGATGAAATTGACAATGATGCACTTTGTGCTTTAACTATTGTTTGCGCCTTTCAATTCTATTCTCCAGTTTCTGGTATTGCCAAAGAGGGTTTGGATATTCTGAATAACATGTTTGGCAAATTAATGTATTTGGAATTGCCAACAGGAACGAATTGGATGGATCATTTAGATATGTTAGGGGCATTAAGAATGTCATCATTAGGCTTAAAAAAATCAGAGCCATTACTTGTTTCAAAGTTTCAGGAATACTCTTGTGCTGGAATAAAAAAAGATTCCGATGAATTAAAACGTGCTTATGAAATACTTGCTATGAACAATATCTCTAGCTCCGTTATTATTGATAACGAGTGTTTAGATGGTTATGTGAGACTAAATATATCTGATATTGACAATGTAAAGCCCCAATATAAAGAGTCTATTTTACAAATTAGGAGCTTGTATACAAAAGATAAAACTATTATTACAGCAGCAAGTAGTAATTTTGTCAATATGTGGAATTCTTATGAAAATTTGAAACAGATAAGGGATTGGTGGGATGCGATTCCTTATGCATTTAATGTATCATATATGGGGCGTGTTTTGGCACAAACCAACGCAAAAAGAATAGACCCCACATTACCAGATCTTATATAATTATATGGCAAAGGACTATAGCGAAGACCTTCTCATACAGAAATCGTCAGCCGAACTCTTGGAAAAAAACTCGGTTGGAAGTCTGTGTATGCTTTCGACAATGAGGTACTTGGCGAACAAGGGACACTTGAACGCAAGACACAGGGCGAGGTTGTGCTGACACGCCATCTTCGCTTGGCCTTGAAACGTCTGAATCCATGGATGATGGACAAGCAAATGACGGAAGCCGTGGTCACTTACTCCCAAGGCTGATGAATGAAGAATTAACAGTTTAAATTTCCGATGGAAAGAACAGATTACATAGAAAAACGTGAGGACATCATTTCGAACATCGAAACCTTGTACTCATATCTTCATGGCGAGAGCGGTGAAGACTACAAGCAATGGGCTGTTGATAAATTGAAGCGAGGCAAAAATATGGTTGTTGAGGTAATTGACGGTCATATTTGTTTTGCTCCAAGCAGATTCGTGGGCTACTTAAATAACACCAAAGATAAGCACGATGAAAATCATGGTGATGGCACTGATACCGATAAAAGAATCAATCTGTACTATCAGAAAGTGGCCGATGAGAGACTTGATGCCCTTATGCAAGCTGAGTTATCAAAGTATGAGGAAGCGTCTGCCAACAAGAAGTATTGGATTCCAAATGGCATGACGATAGAAGATATACTAGCGCATTCAGATATTAATTCACGCAGGTATTGGGTTTTCGCTCCAGGAGAATCTTGCGATCATTGGGAAGAGTGTAAATCAGAGGGAGTAATGCTTGTCGGTTGGGACGAGGTGGGAAATCTTACTCAATACGAGGATAAAAATTCTATTGATGCTGCACTCAAGAAAGCGTATCCAAACGGCAAAGATAGTTACAGAAAAAACGATGTCAGCACATTGTGGTATATGTGCCGTGAAATTCAAGTAGGGGATGTCGTATATGCTAGAAATGGTCTGAGCGAAATTCTTGGTCGAGGAGTCGTAACTTCAGATTATTTCTATGACGAAAAACGTGACGATTTCTGCAATGTACGAAAAATCAAGTGGACTCACCTCGGACGCTGGCCTGCTTCAGCATTAAGTATACCAACTATTATTCCCAAGTATGGACAATGGGTGGAAGAAATGGAGAAAACAATAACTTTATCAGAATCAGATAAAACTATGCTCAACGATATCAGCAAATACGCACCTCTTCTTCAGCAGAAAAAGAATATCATCCTTCAAGGTGCTCCTGGTACAGGAAAAACCTATAATACAGCAGCCATTGCACTATCGGTAATCGGTGTGACAGATGTTGATTTAACTAACCACAAGGCTGTGATGGAACGATATGAGGAGTTGCGTAAGAAACACCAGATTGCATTTTGTACGTTCCATCAATCAATGGAATATGAAGACTTTGTAGAAGGCCTAAAACCATTTCCTGTTAAGGATAAAGATGGGAATGTGATTGGCATGGAGTATCGCATAGATGATGGAATTTTCAAGCAGATATGCAATGATGCTTTGGAAAATCTTAGACAATCTTCGACCGAAACAATTCAACAAGTAAACTACGAAGAACTCTTTGACAGTTATTGTTTATTTATAGAACAAGAACTGGCAAAGTTGGCTGATAATGGTGAGGATGCTGCTATCATGTTACACCCTAAGAGCAAAATGAAGATGCGTGGTATCTCAAGATCACGTGGAAAGATTAACAGTATTCTTATTGGGCAAGGTGAACATGGGTCTACACAATCTCTATCAAAGAGAATATTTGTTCGTGACTATGCTGATTTTTTATCTGGTAATATAAAAAGTTATTTAGATATAAAACCAGTTTATGGTAGCCAGTCAAAATTCCATGGAAATGCTGTCTATTATTATCCTCTTTATGAAGAGATAAAGAAGTTCTCAGAGAAAAACAAAGAGACTAAGAGCAATGTGGAAAAGACAGAGGCGAAGAACTATGTTCTCATTATAGATGAGATAAATCGAGGAAATGTGTCCAAAATCTTCGGGGAATTGATAACTCTACTCGAATCTGATAAACGAGTTGGCGAGAATACAATTCACCCTATAACTGTAAAATTACCATACTCAAAGAATTTCGATGATGAAGAAACCGATGATTTTGTAGTGCCAAGCAATCTCTACCTCATCGGTACAATGAATACTACCGACCGAAGTACAGGCACTCTCGACTATGCTTTGCGTAGAAGGTTTGCTTTCGTAACATTGAAATCGAATGTGTCTGTAGTTGAGAAACATTATGATGCACTTGGTGATGAGGATTTGAAGAATAAGGCTGTTACACTATTCAAAGATATAAAGAAATTCATTGAGAATCCAAATCATTTATCTGGCGACATGGATATTGATGACCTTATGGTGGGTCATAGTTACTTCATGGCAAAGAATGAAAAAGAACTGTTGGCAAAGGTAGAGTACGAGGTGTTGCCTCTCATTACAGAGTACATAAACGACGGTATTCTCAATGTGAAGAACGACGAGAAGAAAAAGGCGTTTGATGCTTGGAAAAATCTTCAGCCGTTTGAAATGAAAAGCGAAAATACAGAAAGCGAGGACATCATATAATAACAGAAATGCATAAGCTCCGAGAACACGAACAGTTGAAAGTAGAACGCCACGAGAAATATGATAAGCTTTCGTTGGTTTCTTGGACCCGTTCATTGAATAGTGATGAATGGGGCTACTTTGCGTCGTATAAAATTGGAGCAGAATGGGTTGACAATGAAGAGGCTTTAATAGTGACAGCAAAACGAGGAATGGAAAACATTGACTTTCTTGGAATGTTCATGACTTGTTTTTCTTCCAACTTGGCCTTGGAGTCATTCTCTAAAATCTATTCAATCGACTATGATAAGCCTTCAATCAACGCTCCATCACTCAAAGGCGTGTTAAGCCCGCTTATTATGCTCCATTTCCTTGGAGTGATTGGAAGAATAAAGACTCTGAAACGAGGTTATATTCATCACAGCGAGAACCTGAAAAAGGTGAAAGGACACATCGCCATACTTAAAAACGAAAGAAACAACATCTTGCAGAAACGATATGATCGTATATATTGCGAGTATGATGAGTATTCTGCTGATATTCCAGAAAATCGACTTTTGAAAAAAGTATTACTCTTCGTAAGGAGAATGATGCAGAACATGGGAGATGGTCATAGATCGTACGACAATATTAACCTCGCAATAAGGAAAAGTCTTGCTTTGTTCGAGAATGTGAGCGACGAGGTAAACCTGAAAGAGGTAAGCCAGATAAAAGCACACAAGTTATTCAAGGAATATGCTGAGGCTATAAGATTGTCAAAACTGATTCTTCGTCATTTTGACTACAGCATAAACAAGGTTTCTGCCACCGAGGAGCAAGTCGTTCCTTTTGTTTTGGATATGTCATTGCTCTATGAGCATTATGTATATGGATTGCTCTATGAAGCATATCAGAACAAAATCACATATCAGTATAGTAGCCTGACAGGAAAACCTGATTTCCTTTATCATTCGCAGAGTTTCAAAGCGATTCTCGATACAAAGTATATTCCGAAATATGAGAATCAAAAGCTTGACACTGATGTTGTAAGGCAGTTGAGCGGTTATAGCAGAGACTTGAAGATATTGAAATACTTGGGATATGAAGATGTTTCGGAAGAGGCGCCATTGCCAAATGTACCCTGTGTTGTTATCTATCCAGAGGAAGGTGGGGAGAAAAATAACCCGTTCCTCAATATTTCATTAAAGAAACTATGTTCGAAGAGTGTAGGAGGACTTGCACTATTCTATAAAATAGCAATATCGGTCCCTACATTAAAGGAGTAAATATTTATAATTATGGCAAAAGACTATAGCGAAGACCTTCTCATACAGAAATCGACAGCCGAGTTGCTTGAACAAGAACTTGGTTGGAAATCTGTGTATGCTTTCGACAATGAGGTGCTTGGCGAACAAGGAACACTTGGACGTAAGACTCAAAGCGAGGTGGTGCTGATGCGCCATCTCCGTATGGCTTTGAAACGTCTCAACCCTTGGATGACCGACAAGCAGTTGACGGAAGCCATCGAGCGCATGACCAGCCACATGAGCTCGCAGACGCTGATGCAGATCAACGAGGAGAAGTATGGTTATTTGCGTGATGGTGTGCCTGTCACTCGCCTGAAACCTAATGGCGAGACAGAACAGGTACGTGCCCGCGTCATGGATTTTGCCAATGTCGATAACAACGAGTTTATTGCCGTTAGAGAACTTTGGATAAAGGGACCTATCCACAAGCGTAGGACAGATGTGGTGTGCTTCGTGAATGGTATTCCGCTTATATTCATCGAACTGAAGAATCATGACCAGGACATACAGAATGCTTATACCGACAACTATCGCGACTACCTTGAAACCATACCGCATTTGTTCCACCACAATGCCATGATCATGCTTAGCAATGGCATGGAAAGCCGTGTGGGTACGGTGGGTGCCAAGTGGGAGTTCTTTCATGAGTGGAAACGATTGACAGAGTTGGATCACGGCAATATCGAATTGCCAACAATGCTCCGTGGCATCTGCAAGAAGGAGAACCTGCTGGATTTGCTTGAAAACTTCATTCTCTTCGACCATAGCGGTGGTTCGACGGTGAAGATTCTGGCACGCAACCACCAGTACCTCGGTGTGAATCAAGCCGTGGAGATGTATCGCCATCGAGAGGAAATGAAAGGTAAACTGGGTGTGTTCTGGCATACGCAAGGCTCTGGCAAGAGCTATTCGATGGTGTTCCTTGCTCAGAAAATCAGGCGTAAGTTTGAAGGCTCACCTACGATTGTGGTACTGACCGACCGCGACGAATTGAACAAGCAGATAAGCGATACCTTCGAGAATTGCGGACTGTTGGGCGGTTTGAAAGCCAAGCAGTTCATTGCCCATAGTGGTGATGACCTTCGACAGAAACTGCAAGGCAATCCTTCGTTCATATTCTCGTTGATACAGAAGTTCAACAAGGCAGATGCCGAACCTATCTATCCAGATCATGACATAATAGTGATGAGTGATGAAGCCCATCGTACCCAGAATGGTGTCTTTGCAGACAACCTCATGCATATGCTTCCAACGGCAAACCGTATCGGTTTCACTGGAACACCGCTGCTCAGGGATGATAATATCACAGCTCGTACATTCGGACAGTATGTTTCGGTCTATGACTTTAAACGTGCCGTTGAGGATAAGGCAACTGTACCCCTTTACTACGAAAATCGCGGGGAGAAGTTGCAGGAACTGAAGAATCCGGAAATAAATGCCGAGATTGCTGCTCGTCTTGATGAAGAAAATCTTGATCCATCACAGCAAGCCAAACTGGAACGTGAGTTTGCTCAGGAGGTGCATCTGCTGACCGCCGAGAAACGACTGCGAGTAGTGGCACAGGACTTTGTGCGTCACTATAGCGACTTATGGACGAGCGGTAAGGCCATGATGGTAAGTTTCAACAAGGTAACTTGCGTGAGGATGTACAACTACGTACAGGAGTATTGGCAAAAAGAGATAAAGGCTCTACGCAAACGTATTGACCAAGATCCATGGCAACAGGAAGTTCAGGAGATAAAGCGCAAACTGCAATGGATGGAGGAAACGGAAATGGCTGTTGTGGTATCACAAGAGCAGAACGAGATCCAGACATTCAAGAAATGGAGGCTCGACATCACTCCACATCGTGAGAAGATGGAGAAGCGCGAACTTGACAAGGAGTTCAAGGATGCCGATGGCAAACTCCGTGTGGTTTTTGTCTGTGCCATGTGGCTGACAGGTTTTGACGTAAAAACGCTGTCATGCCTTTATATTGACAAACCCATGAAGGCGCATACCCTGATGCAGACCATTGCCCGTGCAAACCGTGTGGCAGAAGGTAAGTCGAATGGTCTTGTGATTGACTATATAGGTATTGTGAAAGCACTCCGCCAGGCACTGGCTGACTATACAGCTAATCCTGATGGCGGAGACGGCGGCAACGACCCTACAGTCAACAAGGAAGAACTGATAAAGAATGTTTGGGAAATCATTTCGACAGCGGAAACGTTTCTGCATGAAAAAGGTTTTGAATTGCAGGAACTCATTGATGCAATGTCATTTGAGAAGCTGTCACTTCTGAAGAAGGCAGCAAACCAGCTATGTGATACCATTGAAACCCGTAAGTCGTTCTGCACATTTGCGACTACCTTGCTCAAACTTTGGAAATATCTCGATCGTGAAGATATAACCGAAGATATGCGCAAAAAGAAAGATGCTCTGGAAGCCATCTACAAGGAATTGCAGAAAAAGCGTAAGCACGCGGACATCACAGACCTGAGTGTAGCAATCAATGATATTGTCAATGAGCATCTTGATATAGATTCCAATGCTATGATGGTTGCTGATGGTGGTGGACGCAGGTTTGACATCAGCGGCATCGACTTCGATTTATTGCGAAGAGAGTTTGCCAAGCGTGAAGACAAGAACCTCGTACTAAGAGACATTCAAGACCTGCTTCAAGAACGTCTGGCCCGTCTGCTGGCAGATAATCCATCAAGAATCAACTTCTACGAGAAGTACCAAGAGATTATTCAGGCATATAACCAAGAGCAGAATCGCGCAACGATAGAGAAAACCTTCGAAGAGTTGATGCATCTGTCTCAATCTCTCAGCGAAGAAGAGAAGCGTTATGTACGAGAAGGATTCAAGAGTGATGAAGAGCTCTCGCTCTATGACCTCCTATTGAAAGACAATCTGTCAAAGACCGAAGTCAAAAAGCTGAAGGATGTAGCCATAGAGTTGCTTGCTAAAATAAAGGAACAGTTGGCAGGAATGGATCATCCATTTGACAAGCCAACGACTCGTGCTACTCTTATCATTACCATACGTGATGTTTTGTGGCAGGAACTTCCAGAGAGTTATAGCGAAGAAAGTATAAACTACTACCGCGATACCATTTACAACTATGTTAGTCAAAAATATGGTGGTGTGGCATAAAACAAAGAATGGACAAAAATGAATCGACTCGTTATCATAGGAAATGGCTTTGACATGGCTCATGGCCTCAAAACCAGTTATATGGATTTCATAAACTGGTATTGGGAGCAGAGATTGTCAGCACTTTTGACAGAGCATGCCCCTATCTCGGAAGATTGCTTATGCAAGTTGGAGATAAAGAACACAAAAGATGGTGCTAGTTGGTCTAATTTCTTCTTCTTTCATCCATTTAGGGATTTGATGACAAGGGAGTGGAAAAACCCACCAACTGAGATTATAAGTGCGATAAAGGAAAATACAGATGATTTTTCTGTGACGTATTCTAAATTCTTTGAGACAATTCTCCAATCAATAGAAACAAGAGGCTGGGTTGATATTGAGAACGACTACTATCAGCTATTGAAGCAGTGTACAGGAAATGCAGGCAGAGGTTACTCAGTCAAGGAACTGAATGAGCAGCTGGCTTATTTGCAGGAAAAGCTGGTAGAATACCTTCGGACAATTGATGTCCCTGTAACGATAGAAACGATTAATAGTGCCATAAGAGAAAACATTTGCATAGAGGATTTATCAATTGAGGGAAAAGCATTGGCAAAGAAAATGGGAGTCATAGAATATGACATCAATTCCTTTGATGATAATCGATATATGGACGAACGTTTTTCAGGAATGCCCCCAGAACGTACCATGCTGTTGTGTTTCAATTATACTGGGACTGTTAAGGAATATGAACAATATGGTGGTCTTATCCTCAATTACATCCATGGAGAGTTGGAGCACCCTGAACACATCATCTTTGGCTATGGTGATGAACTTGACAAGGACTATCAGGACATTCTTGACAAGCAAGACAATGAGTTGTTGAAGAACGTCAAGTCTGTGAAGTATCTGGAAACAAAGAATTACCATAAGATGCTTGACTTCCTGATGGCAGCCCCATTCCAAGTGCTGATTATGGGGCATTCTTGTGGCAACTCCGACAGGACTTTGCTTAACACTGTATTTGAGCATGAGAACTGCGTTTCAATAAAGCCCTTCTACCACAAATGGGAAGATGGTAGCGACAACTATCTGGAACTTGTGCAGAATATTTCACGTAACTTCACCAATATGAAGTTGTTCAGGGATAGGGTTGTCAACAAAGAACAGTGTTTAACCATATAAGTAGGGTGTCCAGTTTAATGTTCCCAATTTAGCCCACATTTTTGAGCTGTTTGGTGCGTACTGTAACCCAGTTTGTGG
>NZ_JACSPP010000069.1 GCF_014837065.1 Phocaeicola intestinalis | reverse complement strand
TGTAACTTTGTGCAAGGGCATAGGGCTGAGTAATGTTTTGATTTGCAACTATAAAATTACTCATTTTCTGCGATATGTGGAAATCCCTGTGCCCCTTTTATATCCCAAGAAGAAGGTTTTCTATTAACTTGCGAAACTTGAATCGTATTATTTATTAAGACAAAAGGAAGTCATGAAACAAATCATTTTTAATGATTTGGGCTCAAGGATGCCGAAGCCTACTGCAACTAGCTCTCTGCAAAAGATACCAAGCACGGTTATCGCCTGCCCTCCGAAGAAGAATGGGTGCTTGCCGCCGGACACATGCCCAAGGATGTTTCCATGAATTCCGGTCATGCGGAACGTGGATTGACAACTGTGGATGCATACGCGCAAAGCAAGGGTGCCTGTGGCGGCATTGACTTTTGGGGAAATTGTTGGGAATGGAGTTCCTCGACCAATGCTGACGGACTGCATATTATCAAAGGTGGCAGTTGGGATTCCGACCGTGACGATTGCCGCAGTGAGAAATCCGATGTAGCAAGGGACGGCTCGCAAGGCTATGCCAATGTTGGTTTCCGAGTGGTAAGAATAGATAGCAACTGAACTTATTTGATTTTCGTTATTTTGTTCCATTTATAAACAGAAGAAAGAAAGGCATAGATATTCTTTCTTCTGTTCTTATTTTGTACCTTTGCCCTCCGAAGAGTTACCGGAACAAGCAAAGCGATGCAGACCACGGCAATTAGAACAGTTGCCAACTCATTACCCGAAAACGAGGTAATTCTTCTAACTCTCTTGATTGCAAAGAGGAATATCCCTTATACAAATTTACGGAAAATCAATGGAAAAACCAACGCACCTATATCCGCAGGCTTCCGCAACAGGCTGCATCTTGCTATGATACTATCCGGAAAAAGCGATTGTCTAGAGTTGGGGAAAATGTGGCCAAAGAAGTGCTTAACTATGAACAAGGCGCGGAAGCATTAGGCATTTATTTACCCAAACAGCCATATTGCTTTGAAAACGAATATATACTTCATTCGCAGTTTCATATATACTGAAACTGGGTAAGAATATATACTTCACCGGCAATCGAAGTATATATCCGTTTTTCGAAAGCAGTTTAATGTTATTTTCGGAAAGGTTTTCAGTCCGCTATAAAATCATACAGGTCGGGGTCTTCGTAGTTGAGGTCGTACTCCGTCTGTTCCGCATCCGCCGGATTGACACCGTCCCAACCATCCAGCGTCACGTTCTTCCGGTGCCGGTACTTCCGTACAGGCTTGGAAACCTGACGGGCTTTGCCCAACCGGATAGAATCCTGGCATTGCTTTGCCGTCAAGGGCGTGCGCGAAAGGATTTCGTAATACTTTACCGTCTTCCTCGGACCTTGAGGCTCCAGCCGCACATTGCCGTTAATCAGCTTTTCTGCTTTGTATTCCCTCTTGTCGGGAACCGTTTCCACTTCCACCACATAGCGGTGCAACACCTGTGCATGGACCATACACGCACAAAACGCAACGACGAACATACATAAATACATCTTTTTCATAGGCTATAAGTATTCTGTGCTTTAGTTTTTTACGTTTTTGCAAGAAACTTTCAAATTTAAAAACTCAAAAGATTATCGGTCACATTCAAGGATATACACTCAAATTTATTTCCGGAGTCCGGTCTGAAGATGAATAAATTAAAGTAACTTTATCCGGATGATTGCGAACATAATCGTAACACTCCTGTTCGGTTAGTACATGATCAACATAAAATTCATATACTTTACATGAATACCTTGACCCTGTCGGGTCAGCTATATATTGATTATATCCAGACTTACGAATGACAATTACGATTCTCTCGAATTATATCTAACATCTTAGAACATTGTTTATATCCTTCACGATGTTCTTCCATAAAAGCATTACAATCCATTCCTATTTTAATCCATATAGGATTTCCTCGATTCTTTAAATATGAGTTCCAAGTTTCGGGAGACAAATAAGTGTCTGGAAAAGTATCAAAATCTTCATCGGACATCATATATCCATTCTTTGCCAAAAACATATCTGATATCATCCACGATAAAACCCCATCAAAATATTCAGTATATTGATTCAGCTTCAATTCTTTACGGGACAAAAAAGTCTTTATCAAACCTACTGTATCAGAAAGCCAGTCCCCTAACAACATACCGTCCTCGCAAAAACCTCTAAGTGAAACTTCATTAGATAAAAGTTTTTGAATACTTATATGATAATTCTTACAAAAAAACACATTGATGATATCCTTAGAAGAATAAGGTATACCACCCACCATTAATTCATTCAAATACCTTTCTGTATAACGTTCAAGGAAATGAGGAGAGAACAACAATATCTTTCTTTCACCTTGAATAAAATATGCCGCCCAAGTAGCATTTTCATAACGAAAAGAAAGATAAAAATTAGGATGAATCAAGCTTGCATCTTTTTTAGTAAATGCATGAAAGATAACATTCCAAATATTCCTACGCTTTGTAGTTATCAATGTCTCCCAAAGCCACGGATATTTCTCCCGCTTTAACCTCATTCGCCTAAACTTTGACTCAAATTTATTCCATCGCGCAAAAACTTCTTTACTATCAGCCAGTATTTCTGATGCGATTTCTTCTAAGGTCATTGTATGTACTATCATAATATCAGACTATTGCATTGCATATCTATCTTTTAAAACAACACTTTAGGCAAGTTCTATTTTTATCAAGACAGATAAACAAGAAACTTATCTATAATTAAAAAGCTTAATTTGATTTAACTATTTCATTTAGTAATTATTTACTAAAGCTTCCTATCGCTAAAATAAGGATAGTAAACTTTAGTAAGTAATCGATATTAATGATTTTCAAATTCAGTCTTCATCTTCCGTACCTATAAATGCAAAATATTCTATATTCTTTTTAATGTAATCTAAACATTTTTTATGCAAGGCTTCTTTCAATCGAAATTCATTATTCCAATCAGGAAGGTAATTGTATTCATGCATATATTCGGCTAAAGCACAATATTCAACGATTTCAGGAAAATCATTTTTAGTATTCCACCATTCAATATACAAAGAGTCTAATTTCAGTTCTATTATTTTAGACGGCCATGATTGAGTTCGTTGAATACCAAACTGCTTACCTTTCACTAAACGCCCCCACAATCCACCTTGACGCATTTTTATTTTGCCATCCTCTTCCAATCCTGAGCAACCTATATAAACTAATCTCTTATTATTATCTTTAACGGTATAAACTAAATATACCCCTGAACAATTTTTGGGCGCATTACATACAACCCCTAAATTATCATTCTGACGAAAAACAAATCGTCCTTTTGATTCATACTGATCTAAAAATGAAAACATAACTATTCCTCCTTTATTATTTGAATATTTCCATTCTTAATATCTTCTTTTAAATCATCAACATCATACCCCTTTTTGCTATTTGTATAATCTTCGATATAAAAGCCTATTTTTTCTCTTAATTTTTTACGAATTTTCTTCTGCATATTCCTATCCGATTGACACTTTAATGCAATTAACTGTTCTATTAATTCAATTTCCTGAAGTGTAAACCCATTTCTACGTTCCATTGTAACGTCCTTTCTTAATTAAACTATTCAATATACTGTTCATTAAAGGTTTTGACACCAAATATAGTCCTTCGTCTTTCATATGAATGATATCATACGTACGTTGACTTGTTATATAAAGATACAAATTTTAATTGATAAACAAACTCATACGGGGATATTGTCATATCTTCTCATCAATTTTATTCCAAGCCTTTCCCTTTCCTCACCATCTCCATCAGCCAATGATAAATAGGACTGACCTCCACATCCTCACTCTCAACAGGCTTTGCTGCCGTAGAAAACGGAATAATCCATCTTCCTCCTACCTGATAGGCATAAGGCAATTCACCGTTACGCAATTTCCTCCGCAAAGGCAAGCCGTGCCGCTGAGGGTCGTCTTTCAATATACCTGCTTTATCAAGCAACGCATTGGCTTCCACCGCATTGATGCTTTCTTTACCTGTTTTTTGCAGATAAGCATCTAAAAAAGTAATGATCTTATTCATCTATTCTACCATTTTAAATTATCGTAATTCTACCACACAAACTCCATACGCTCATATCCGGTAACCAGACTTACAGGGAAGCCATCAGCATTGAAGCTCCACTCGAAAGAACTCCTATAACCTGATTCGGCTTGGTATAACGGCAAATGCTGAGTTGCCTTGCCCAACAATCCGGCATAATAAGCGTATTTCATTTCATCCATATCAATGCCGAAAGTCGTATCGAAAAGCATCAGGCAACCTTTGTTCCCGATAGAAGCGGTTATTTCATCATTTGCATAGCCGATGGCATATTCCGTATGCTCATCCTCCGAATTCATCATGACTTGAACGATATCTCCATCGGCATTGTAAACGATGCGGGTTTCTTCATCTCCCCCTTCCGAGCGTTTCATATAATTCAGATTTCCGGAAGAAGTGTAATCGAACTCCCATGTATCAGTTCCATCAGGAGCCGATTCTACACAATCTGTCACAAACCCATTACTACCTAAAGTCATATCCAGGACGTATGTACCGTAATCGTCATATACAATCATCTGCACTTTAGACTGCTCCAATGTTGAATAATCGAATGAAACCCGAGTAGCCCCTCCGTTTTCCGAAACTCCGATCAACAACCCTTCGGCATTGTAGACAAAAGACATGTCTTCCGCTTCTTTCGGACATCCATTGACAAATACATTAGACGGATGAATACCCGTAGATGTTGTGGGAGTGTCTTCATTACCATTCTCCTCATCGCTACAAGCGATAAAGCCGATGCAACACAAGCCCAATAAAAAGGCGATTTTGTTTAGATTCTTCATAGTGCTTAAAGTTTTCTCATCCCGACTCCCTAAGAACGAGGTTAACAAAAAAGAAAGTGTGGGAGCCATATCATCTATCTTGTCTTAGGCTCTGGTAAAACCCGAATGTAAATAGACAATATCCCCACACTTGTTGCGTATATGGCTTGAACAAGCATATATACAGGCACAAGTGATGAGCGTGATTGCCGTACCTTACATTCATTTTTAAGTTTACCAGACTTCAAGACAAAGGTAAAAGCTACACTTTCATCAATTAACTATGTATTTGCCGCACCGGAACACCGTCCGACCGACACGACAAAGATACGAACTTTTAATTGACAAACAAACTCATACAGGGATATTGTTTTACTCAGTCTGCTATAAAATCATACAGGTCGGGGTCTTCGTAATTGAGGTCATACTCTGTAGGTTCCATATCCGCCGGATTGACACCGTCCCAACCTTCCAGCGTCACGTTCTTCCGGTGCCGGTATTTCCGTACGGGCTTGGGAACCTGACGGGCTTTGCCCAACCGGATAGAATCCTGGCATTGCTTTGCCGTCAAGGGCGTGCGCGAAAGGATTTCGTAATACCTTACCGTCTTCTTCGGACCTTGTGGTTCCAGCCGCACATTGCCGTTAACCAGCTTTTCCGCTTTGTATTCCCTCTTGTCGGGAACCGTTTCCACTTCCACCACATAGCGGTGTAACGTCTGCGCATGGACCATACACGAACAAAACGCAACGATGAGCATACATAAATAGATCTTTTTCATAGGCTATAAGTATTCTGTTTTTGAGTTTTTAAGTTCTTGAGTTTTTGAGTTCCTGTTATGCTTCAACCTACGATCATTCATTCCGCTTCAACGCTTCTTCGTACACCTTCCGCACCCGTTCCCTAAGGTGGGGCGGGCTGATGACTTCCAACGAGCGGCTTCGGGAAAGCAGCTCCATCACAAAATCATTGGTGATACGCAGGTGTACTTTGATGCGGAACTCGTCCGCATTGTCTGTCAAGACCTGCTGGGAATGATGCAAAGGTACCGACTTCAGGAATTTGCCGTCCAAGGCATCGTACTTCAGTTCGACGTCTTCTACCGGGATGTCCGGCTGGTTCCAGATGCCGTAACAATCGCGGAAAAGCTCGTCCACGTTTATATCCATATTCCGTTTGAATGTCTCGCTTGCGCATATACGCAGGTCACGGATACGGTCTACTCCGAAAGTCTTCAGCACATCCCCTTCGTATGCCAACAGGTACCACCGCTGGTTCGACTCTTTCAAGTAATGGGGAAGGACTTTCTTTTCCTCTACCTTATCGCCCTGCCTTACCAGCGTATAGCGGAACACCACAGGATGCGTATGCTTAATGGCACTTATCAGCATCGGCAGACATTCGCTCGGCAACGGACGGTGGTGCTCCGCCAGCACATACGTGCTCAGGTTCGTATCCTCTTCCAGCGCATTGAGCAAATCGAAATTCTGAAGAAGCTGCCCGTAACGCTCCGGGATGTTTTCGTCTTCTTCCTTTATATAATACCCTTGTTCTCTTTTAGCATACGCGATGGTAATGCCAAACAAGCTTTGAATATCATCTATGTCACGCTCCAACGTCCGGCCGGATTTTCCCGAATAGCCGCGCATTTCCATCGCTTCAGCGATATAGCGTTTCAACTCTCTGACAGGTATATAACGCTTCTTTCCTTTCAGCTTGTTGATAATGACCAACAAACGCTGCAATCCTTCCGTTCGGCTTCCCATACACGTTCCTCCTTTTGTTTGAGGCAAAGATAAGGAAGCAGAACGACAAAACATGTCGTTTGTGCAAAAAACTTGATATCACATTTCCACCAAATGTTTTCCGCGTTTTGCCGGTATCCACCAAATCTTTAGATAAAAAGAGAGCAAACGACAGGTTTTATCGTTTGCTCAAAAATCTCCCAATTATAATATATACAGACTATTCACGCACCGTGCGCAAGGTCAGCTTGCCGCCCTTCACACCCTTTGCTTTCGCCTCGAAACAGATTTCTCCGGCTTCTTCTTTAGTCTGTACTATGGCGGTCAATGCACCGCTGAAGGCCGGCATCCGGTTTTCGTGGAACAGATAGAGACAGGTAGGGTCGCCGTTTGCCGAAGCACGATACGTGCCTGCCCCCTTTACCGAGAAGTGTACCAGGCGGTTGTCCATCGGACACAGATTGCCATCCTTGTCCACGATGCGCACCGTGATGTAGGCAAGGTCTTTCCCGTCTGCCGCCAGCTCCGTACGGTCTGCCGCCAGCTCAATGTGGTGAGGCTTGCCAGCCGTACGCACTACCTTTTCGTCCGCCGCCTTTCCGGATGCATCGTAAGCCACTACTTTCAGCTCGCCCGGTTCGTATGGCACATCCATCCACATCAGCCGATACCGGCGCTGGAGCCAAAGCGAATCCTTGCCCTGCAGGGCTTGGCTTTCTTCGCGCGTCAGCTTGCGCTGCTTTCCATAGCTCTTGCCGTTCACGAACAGTTCCGCTTCGGGATAACTGGTGTAGACAAATACCGGCGTGTTTTCGCCTTCCCTGCCCTGCCAGTTCCAGTGCGGCAACACGTGCAGGGTAGGTGATTTCCTGTTCCAGATACTCCGATAGAGGTAATAGCGGTCTTTGGGCAGGCTTGCCAGGTCGATAATGCCGAACAACGAGCTATGGCTGGGCCAGGCATCGGTATCGTAAGGCGAAGGTTCGCCCAAGTAATCGAAGCCCGTCCATACGAACTGGCCGATGGTCCACGGATAATCGTCGGCAAGGGCGAAATCCTCATCGGGCACGTTGCTCCACGAGCAATGCTCCAAGTCATATCCACTCGACTGATGGTCTTCGTACTTGGCATCGCCACGCTTCCGTACCGGGAACTTATACACACCCCTGGAGCTGACCGTAGAGGATGTTTCCGAGCCCAGCACAATGTTCTGAGACAGGCGGTTATAGGCTTCTACATACCGGTGGGCACGGTAATTGAATCCGGGCACATCCAGCATGGCGGCAAACCCATTGCCCAACACGCTCGACACCTGGTCCATACCGCATGTGACCGGACGCGTAGGGTCTTCGCGGTGGCAGATGTCCTGCAGGAACGAAGCCACCTTATACCCTTCGGGCTTCCACTGGGTAGGCACCTCGTTGCCGATGCTCCACATCACCACGCTGGGATGGTTGCGGTAATGGCGCAACATGTTCACCATGTCTTTCTCCGCCCATTCGCCGAAGAAGCGGTGATAACCGTTCTCGCACTTGGCGATATCCCATTCGTCGAACGGCTCCAGCATCATCATAAAGCCCATCTCGTCGCACAGTTCCACCAGTTCGGGAGCCGGCATGTTGTGGGCGGTACGTATCGCGTCGCAACCCATGTCCTTCAACATCGTCAGCTGGCGGCGCAGGGCAGCCACATTCACGGCAGCCCCCAGCGGACCGAGGTCGTGATGGTTGCACACCCCTTGGAACTTGCGGTGCTTTCCGTTCAGGAAGAAACCCTTGTCGGGCACAATCTCCAGGCTGCGGATGCCGAAACGGGTCGTGTATTCGTCCACCTGCCGGTTATCCACATAAATCTTAGATACCGCCTTATACAAGAAAGGCGTTTCGGGCGACCACAACTTCGGGGCATCTACCAGAAAGTTCTGCTCAAAGGGCATTCCGTGATTGATTTTGCGCGTATTGTCTTTCACCGCTACCACCTTCCCTTCGGGTGAGAGAATCTCCGTCACGATGCGGATATCCTTATCCCCTGCATGGGCAACGGTGGTAAGCAGCTTCACCGAGGCATAGCTGGCTTCCACATGAGGCGTAGTAAGCTGCGTCCCCCATACAGGCACATGCACCTTTTCTGTAGTCACCAGCCGCACGTTCCGGTAAAGCCCTGCCCCCGGATACCAGCGCGAAGACTGCGGGCGGTTTTCCAAACGTACTGCCAGCGTATTCTTCCGCCCGTCCGTATAGATATAAGGTGTCACGTCAATGTGGAACGAATTATACCCCAGCGGCCAGAAGCCCACTTCTTTTCCGTTCACGTAAACCCGCGCCTCGCTCATGGCACCATCGAACACCAGGGAAGCCTCTTTGCCCGCAGGCACTTCGAAGGTGGTGCGATACCAGCCTGTGCCTACGTAGGGAAGTCCTCCGGTACGTCCGGTCTTCACCGAAGCCTGCGTCTCGAAGTTCTGCTTAACCGCCACGTTCTGCAGGTCATGGCTCCGGTCGAACGGACCATAGATAGCCCAGTCATGCGGCACGGTCACGGTTTCCCATTGCGTATCGTCAAACGTCTCTTGCACAGCCTCAGGCGCATCACCTTTCGTGAATTTCCAGTTCTTCTCTAACAATGTCTCTTGCCTTTGCGCCCATGCAAAGAGCGAACAGAAACTAAGCAAACACAAAAGTACTTTCTTTTTCATGGCAATAATTTCTTGGTTTTACTGGCAAAAGTAATGATTCTCCTGATATATCGACCGTCCAAGAGAGGAAATTATACATTTTCGAAACGTAAAATCCGTTCAGACTTCCCATACCAGTACCCGGCTTTTCCCGCTACCGGAAGAAAGAGCGGCCGGCGATGCACCTATATGCGCATGCCGATGCATATAGTTCCGGACACAAACGCAGGTATATGCATCACGCTCTCATCCGGCTTCAATTCCCCATTCGATACGCCTGCCCGTGCAAGGTTTACTATACGGATAAAGAAATTCTGGCTCCGCCATTCTTCATTCTTCATTAAAATTCGTACATTTGCAGGAAATATAAACCTTTAAAATCTCGAATTATGAATTTCCCTACGAATGTAAAGTACACGAACGAACACGAATGGATTCGCCTGGAAGGTGAAGAAGCCTATGTAGGCATTACCGATTACGCACAAGACCAATTGGGTGACATCGTCTTTGTAGACATCACCACCGAAGGCGAGACGCTGGACAAAGGCGAAGTGTTCGGCACCATAGAGGTAGTGAAAACCGTTTCCGACCTTTTCCTCCCAATAGGCGGAGAGGTGCTGGAAGTAAACCCGGAACTGGAAGAGCATCCGGAACTGGTGAACCAAGACCCGTACGGCAAAGGCTGGCTGGTACGCATCAAACCGACTGATGCATCAGAACTAGACGAACTGCTGGATGCAGAAGCATACAAGCAACTGATTAATGAATAATTTAATAAAGGAGTTAAGGAGTTAAAGGAGTTATCACTCCGCTGCGCTCCGTTAGGAGTTAAAGCCAATAGTCAGGTTGATGAAAACGAACCTCTTTAACTTCTTAACTCCTCAAAAAAAACAAACGACATGAAACCGATTGTAAGTATCATCATGGGAAGCACTTCCGACCTTCCCGTTATGGAAAAGGCTGCGGCTTTCCTCAACGACATGCAAGTGCCGTTCGAAATGAACGCCCTTTCCGCCCACCGCACTCCCGCCGAAGTGGAGAAGTTTGCCAAAGAAGCCGCAGGCAGGGGCCTGAAAGTCATTATTGCCGGAGCCGGCATGGCAGCCGCATTGCCGGGCGTCATCGCCGCCAATACCACACTGCCCGTCATCGGCATCCCTATCAAAGGTTCCGTCCTGGATGGTATAGATGCCTTGTATTCCATCCTTCAGATGCCTCCGGGCATCCCCGTGGCTACGGTAGCCATCAACGGGGCGATGAATGCCGCCATCCTTGCCGTGCAGATGCTCGCCCTGTCTGACGAGGCGTTGGCACAGAAGTTTGCCGCATACAAGGAAGGCTTGAAAAACAAAATCGTCAAAGCCAACCAAGACCTGAAAGAGGTGAAATACGAGTATAAGTGTTAGTTAGGTACTAGGTACCAGGTAACTAGGTGACTAGGTTCTGAATACCTTTGTTGGCGCCAGTCGATGGTATCTGAAACCTTGTCAACTAGTACCTAAAACCTAATCACCTAGTACCTAAAACCCAGTATCTAAAACCTAGTCAACTAGTACCTAGTACCTAAAATATATGGATTATTTCAACTATTCACGCCGCGAGGCAAGCGAAGTATATGTAGGCGGCACACCTATGGGAGGCACTAACCCCATCCGGGTGCAAAGCATGACCAACACGCCTACCACCGATACCGAAGCCTGTGTAGAACAAGCCATCCGCATCATTGAAGCTGGAGGCGAATATGTGCGCCTCACCACCCAAGGCACACGTGAGGCCGAGAACCTGAAGAACATCAACATCGGCTTGCGCTCGAAAGGCTACGGCACACCGCTGATTGCTGACGTCCACTTCAATCCGAAAGTGGCGGAAGTGGCAGCACTTTATGCCGAAGGGGTACGCATCAACCCGGGCAACTATACCGATGCCGCACGTACCTTCAAGAAGCTGGAGTATACGGATGAAGAATACGCAAAAGAGATACAAAAGATACGCGAACGGCTGGTCCCTTTCCTGAACATCTGCAAGGAAAACCATACCGCCATACGCATCGGGGTGAACCACGGCTCGCTGTCCGACCGTATCATGTCACGCTATGGCGATACACCGGCAGGCATGGTGGAATCGTGCATGGAGTTCCTGCGCATCTGCGTGGAAGAACAATTCACGGACGTGGTCATTTCCATCAAGGCATCGAATACCGTCATTATGGTGAAAACGGTCCGCTTGCTGGTGGCGCAAATGGAAAAAGAAGGCATGGCGTTCCCGCTTCATCTGGGCGTGACAGAAGCGGGTGACGGAGAAGACGGGCGCATCAAGTCGGCATTGGGCATCGGAGCCCTGCTATGCGACGGACTGGGCGACACCATCCGTGTCTCGCTTACAGAAGCTCCTGAAGCCGAAATACCCGTTGCACGCAAATTGGTGGACTACGTCGCCAAGCGGAACGGCCATGTCTACATACCCGGGACGGAAGCGGAGGGTTTTTGCTATACCGACCCTGCGCGCCGCACCACTACCCCCGTAGGGAATATCGGTGGCGGCCATGTACCCATCGTCATATCAGCCCGCCTCAACGGGAATATGGAGACAAACGGACAATTCCGTCCGGACTATATCTATTGCGGGCAGACCTTGCCCGAAGAACGCCAGCCGGGCATCGGTTACATTGTAGACGCAAACCGTTGGGACGGAAGCGAAGGTACTTATCCGGCATTCAGCCACAAGCAGCTCATTGAATTGCATTACAGCCAGGCGAAACGGAAATTTCTCTTCCTTACCTATCTGACATTGGATGAAGAAGCCATTGCCTGCCTGCGCCGCCACCCGGAAACCGTCGTCATCGCACAGAGCAATCATGCGAACCGCTTGGGCGAGTTCCGCGGCTTAGCCCACCAACTGATGGCATTAGGGCTGAAAAACCCATTGGTGTTCTTCCAGTACTATAAGGAAACCTGTCTGGAAGATTTCCAACTGAAAGCCGCTACGGACATGGGCGCTTTACTCATCGACGGGTTCTGCGACGGCATCTTGCTTTATAACGACGGTGATGCTATCTCCGACTTGAAATCAGACGAAACTGCATTCGGCATCCTTCAAGCCGGACGCCTGCGTACTTCGAAAACCGAATACATCTCCTGCCCGGGATGCGGACGTACGCTCTACGACCTCGAAGCAACCATCGCCCGCATCAAGGCCGCGACCTCGCACCTGAAAGGCTTGAAGATAGGCATCATGGGCTGCATCGTAAACGGTCCGGGCGAAATGGCGGACGCCGACTACGGCTACGTAGGTGCCGGAAGAGGCAAAATCAGCCTATACAAGAAAAAAGAATGTATCGAGAAGAATATCCCCGAAGAGCAGGCGGTGGAGAAACTGCTGGAACTGATTAGCAGGAATGAAGAATGAAAAATGAAGAATGAGAAATGAAGAATGAAGAATTTCCATGCGGGCGAAGCGATTCTTCATTCATCATTCTTCATTCTTCATTTAATAATTGACTACAGGCCATCCGTCAGATGTCCATGTCATTTCGCGTATAAACAATTTCGGGGCTCCATCTTCTGCAATCGAATAAGCATGGCATAAGAAATAATCTTTTCCGTCGATGTGATAAGCTGCGTTATGTCCGATACCGGCATACGCTTCGTTTCCTTCTATCACCAGCGTTCCGCCTCCTTTTGCCATCGGTTTCCCTTCTTTGTCGACATAGGGTCCGACAACCGACTTCGAGCGTCCTACCACGACTTTATAATTACTATCTTTCCCACGGCAACAATAATCAAATGAAACGAAAAGGTAATAATAGTCTCCGTGTTTCATAATGAACGGAGCTTCTACAGCTCCATCACCCGGATCTTTATCATCCAGCTCGAACGAACGCGGACGGCTGCAAAGCGAATACCATTCCTCGGGCTGTGCCACCTGCATCAGGTCATCAGTAAGCTTCACCATTTTAATACCATCCCAAAATGAGCCGAAGCTCATCCATGGCGTACCGTCCTCACCGATGATGATATTAGGGTCGATAGCATTCCACATATCCCGGTTGGGAACCGACTGGATTACTTTTCCATGATCCGTCCATTTAAAGTCAGGTTCAGACGGGTCAAGCGTCGGATTGGTAGCATGTCCGATAGCCGAAGTATTCTTGGCAAATGCCGAGCAAGAATAAAACAAGTGATACAACCCGTTGTGGTAAATGATATCGGGAGCCCATGTATGTCCCTTATACTCCTTTACAGCTTCCACCGCCCATTGAGGAGCTTCGGCAAACACAGGTTTCTCGAACTTCCAAGTCTTCAAATCCTTAGAGGACATGACAGACACTCCTTCGCCCGTAGCGAACAAATAATAAGTATCACCTTGCTTCGCCATTACCGGGTCGTGCACGAACGGATTGTCGGTAACTTGTGGCTGTTGGGCGAAGCCACACCATGCTGAACCTAAAAACATGGTCAATAAAATAGCTTTTTTCATACGCTTGTGGTTTTATATCTGATTCAATAATTAGACTCACTCGATTGGCAAGCATAGTGCAAAGCTGCAAAAACAAACACAAAACGAGGTGGACAAACGTATCTTTCGGGTGGAGAGTCTATCCCCAATCACCCCTCCATCAGGCTACTCGGCGTAACATTGAAATGTTTCGTGAAACAGCGGGTAAAATATTTCGGGTCATTAAAACCTACGGCATAAGCTATCTCTGAAATATTCATCGTACGGTTCACTTTATTTTTCAACAGCAGTTCACGCGCCAGGTTCAGACGGTAATTCCGAATGAATTGTCCTGCAGACTGGCCGGTCAGGCACTGCATCTTCTTATTGAGCAGACTCTTGCTGATACCCATCTCATTGATGAAATCCCCTACCTCAAAGTCCGGATTCTTGTAATTCTCTTTCACTACCCGTATGGCTCTCTCCAGGAATTTCTTGTCGCCCGAATTTTCTTCTGCCAGTTCCAGCGAATCGGCATTCATGTCAATAGAGAAACGTTGCTGGAAACGGCGGCGGTTCTCTAAAATGCTGGCAATGCGAGCCAGCAACATATTCTCATCGAAAGGCTTCAGCAGATAAGCATCTACTCCCATCTTATAACTGTCCAGCCGGGCTTCGTCCGAAGTCTTGGCGGTAAGCATCAGGAAAGGTATGTGGGAAATGGAAAAATCACTCCGCACGCGATGCAACAGTTCCACCCCATCCATCACGGGCATCATCAGGTCGCTGATAATAAAGTCCACCGAATACGTTTTCAGCATCCGGAGAGCCTCTTCCCCGTCAGCAGCCTCTACCACATTATAATACTCGCGCAAGATAGAGCGGGTATAATCGCGCATGTCCTTGTTGTCTTCTACCACCAGCATCGTCAGCCTGCTGTTACGCATCAGTTCGGGATGTATCTCTTCGGTTTCTGCCACTGCCGGCCGGGGCTGCTCTCCACGCACCACAGGCAGCAAGACACGGAAGGTAGAACCACCCGACGGCCTGTTCTTCGCTCCTATCTCGCCCGAAAGCAACAAGACCAGCTTCCGGCACAAATACAACCCGATGCCCGTTCCGCTCTGCCCGCTCACCGATACCTGATATTGGTTATCCGCCTGATAAAAACGGTTGAAAATACGGTCGATGTCTTCCTGGGGGATTCCTTTCCCTGTATCGCTTACGCTAATAAACAACTTCTCGCCGTTTTCTGACATCAGCGAAGCTATATAAACAGATACCTGCCCGCCTTTAGGGGTAAACTTGAGGGCGTTGCTTATCAGGTTGGTCAGAATCTTATGCAAGATATCTTCGGCAAACATCATAAACGGATTGTACAGACGGACATAGCAACGCAAATCGATGCCACGTGCCTGCGCATATACCGTAAACGAAGGCATGAATTCTTCTACAAAGCTACGGATATTACCGTAATTGGAAACAATCTTCACCCGTCCTTCTTCCACCTTCCGGAAATCCAACAACTGATTGATAAGCGACAACAGGTACTTCGAGTTGCGTTCCACCAGATGAAGCTGTTCGATAACCTGAGGATTATAACTCAACTTCAAAGCCCGTTCGATAGGACCGATGATCAACGTAAGCGGAGTACGGAATTCATGCGTAATATTAGTAAAGAAAGCCAGCTTGTCAACAGTAAGTTCTTCCACCTTCCGTGACATTTCCAGAATCTTGTTCTTCTGGCTGGTAATCTTCTCGTTCGATTCTTTCAACAACTTATTCTGATGTGAAAGTTCCTCCGTCTGGTCGGACAAAAGCTTTTTCTGTTCTTCCAGTTTCCGGGTACGCTCTTCTACCAATGTATGAAGCAATTTCTGCTGATGTTTTAATGAGCGGAACCGCCCATACACCAACATCAGCAAGACCAGCCCGACAAGCAACTGAAACCAAAAAGTCTTGTAAAAATAAGGCGTAACCTCAATCATCAAAGTCTGCGTAGGCGAAACATAGTTTTTTCCATCCGAAGCATAACGCAATTCGAACACATACTTTCCCGGACGCAGGCTGGTATAGGATACGGTATGCTGATTGGCAGGAACCTCTATCCACTTGTCATCAAATCCTTCCAACCGGTAAGCATAACATGCCAAGGCAGAAGGATTATAATCCAAGGATGCAAAATGCACCGTCAGTTGCTTGTCACGTTCATGAATATTCACCCGATTATCCGCAAATGCCACGTCACGGTCAAAACTAAACAGTCCGGTAAATGTCAATGGAAATCCTTTATCCGATTCTACACGGGGGATAAAACGGATTTCCGAAAAACCGTTCGTACTGCCGACATACACTTCACCGTTTTTCGAGCCGCCGATGGCATTCCAATAAAACTGGTTGCTGAGCAAGCCGTCGTGTTTCGTATAATTTTGAAACGTATTATCTTTGGAATTGAAACGTGACAAGCCATTATTGGTAGTCAGCCAGACATATCCGTCCTTGCCTTCCCACACGCCTATCACATTATCGTTTATCAAACCATCTTTCGCAGTAAAAGCCTTGAAACGGCAATTGCCGACTTTCCCTTTTGCCCGATAAAAGCCATTCCCATTTGTACCAATCCATACACCCCCATCTTTCGCGGGACAAACCGATGTTATCCGCTCTGCCATCCGCTCGGAAGGATTATCAAGCTTATGGTCATACAAGGCATATTCCAAAGAGTCCTTCCCATACGTGTGCAAATCAATCTGATACAACCCAGAGCTGACCCCTATCCATAAAATGCCATCGGACGTGATGCATCCTCCCAACGACCCATAAACACTTCCCCGGCGCTTGCCGTGGAAAGGATCAAACACTTTCCCCGTAGCTGGATGATAGGCCAATATATCCCGGTTCGTGCCAATCCATAACAAGTCATTCAACGAATCGTAAAGCAGCACACTGACAAAAGCCTGGAAAAGTTCGGGAATTTCGGAAGACAAAACCGGATGAAAAGTCTTGTCGGACAAATTATTTCCACTCACCCAGCCAAAACCTCCGCCCCACGTTCCTACATAAATGCGGTCTTTCCCGTCAGACGCCAGCGCACTGACCGAATTATGGCTCAAGCGTGACGGCAATCCCGTTGTATAATGCTCGAAATACTGTTTCCCTGCACGGCGAAGATTAAGCCCAGCCTCAACCGTCCCTATCCATAACGACCCGTTTTCATCTTCCAGGATAGCATTAACCAGATTCCCCGAAAGGCTGCCTGCATCTTCTTGTGAATGCAAGTCGTTCTGTATCTGCAAACGCGAAATGAACATCTTGTTCAATCCTCCCACCTCTGTACCTATCCAAAGCAAATTTTCATCGGCAAGCAGGCAATTGATGAAATTACAATTCAATCCGGATGCACCGTCTGCCTGTTCCGATTGAAGGATGCGGGTAAAATTGTCGCTTACGGCATTATACAGATTCAACCCCTTCAAGGTACCGACTACCAATACCCCATCGGGAGTCAGGTTGATATCCGTCACATAACTCTGCGACAACGAAAACGGGTCACGCTCATTATAATAATAAGCCCTTGATATTTCTGTCCGTACGTTATAACGAAACAATCCTTTATTGGTTCCAATCCATAAGTCATTCTGCCAAGGGAAGATGCACTGCATGACGGTATTTGCCGGAATAAATGCATCAGACGAAAATACCGGCACCGGTTTTTGAGGAGTTGACACACTTTCTTTTATCAATGACAATGTGCCCAGATAATCAAACCAAATATATCCATCCGCCTCACAGAAAGCCAAGCTACGATTATACAAATAAAGATCGCATATCCGTGTAATATACTCCACTTTACCGTCTGAAGAAAACGCGATTTTATACAAAGCATCATCTGCACCCACCCACACATTGCCAGAAGAAGAACAATAGACAAAAGAGGCGGAATGAAAAGCAGCCGATGCAAATTTTCCACCCAGCTCCTGACCACCTATCAAACGCAGACTATTTACATCCAGAATATCCAAGCCTTGCTCTCCCGCCATCCAGATCCGTCCGAAATGGTCCTCACAGAACTTCACGATGAAATTATTCTTCAGCCGTGTCTCTCCCGAAAAAGCATTGAATGTAATAAAATCGTACCCGTCATAACGCGTCACACCATCTCCCCCTGTAGAGACCCATAAAAAGCCACGGCTGTCTTTCATCAAATCCTCCACGTAATTCTTGGGCAACCCATCATCCATTGTCAGATGGGTAAACAAATAATTGCCTCCCCTATTCTGCGGAAAGGCAGGAAGTATATGCAGCAACACGCATATCCACACAAGCAATGAACAGTATCGTATTTTCATCAGTATCTGTCTCTAATAGTTAACGACAAGTATTCCGGAGCATCCACTCCGGTGTTCCCCGTCTATCTTCACCAACAAATATACGAACTTTCTTTTACCGGCAGAACACTTCATCCGAAGAAAGCAGCTACAGGAAACAAATATCCACCCAAAACGGCTAAATATCCACCCCTCTCCCCGAATCTGCCTGCCCGATACCTGGAAATCCCCCGTCACAGACACACCGGTAGAGCTACCTGCAGGCATGATACATACCTTCAGAAAATGCATATATACTTCGATTGCACAAGCGGAAATGCCTCAAAAGCCCATTCCAAATCAGCACACGATAAATTCAAAAACAGTTTCTTCTATGTTGTAATCCAAATATCCAGAGAATTTTTTTATTTTATTAAAGGTTTTCATTAGCTTTGT
>NZ_JACSPP010000068.1 GCF_014837065.1 Phocaeicola intestinalis | reverse complement strand
GGATGACCCTGATTCCGGGCTTCCACCGCCTTCCTCCGCCCTTTCCGCTACGCTCCAAGGACGGAGGAAGGCGGTGGAGGAGTTGCACTTCTAACTTGACGGTGGGCATGCTTTGTCATACTCAGTCTTCTATTAAGGAAATTGTCAATGAGCTGAAATTTCCTAATCTTTCTTTTTTCGGGAAATATTTCAAGGCGCACAAAGGCATGTCTCCCAAATATTACCGGACGGCATATCTCAACACTCAACTTTCGAGTTTATGAATATTATCACAGCCCCTCCCCATGAGGAAAGGTCGGGAGGGGCTGTGAAAAACTCATCCTAAACCAGCATACGATAAATTCAAAACAGGTTCTAGATCTCAACCTTTTTTAATCTTATTCTAGATAAGTAAGTGTGCAAAATTAAATGATATCACCAGAAACGCAGATTTTCTGCGTTTCTGAGCCGACACATTAATAAACTAATTCTCAACATCTACTTATATCGTCTGAAAACGTGTGCAGCCAACAGGCAGATTTGCTTTTTACTTTTTCTCACCGATGTGTGCCAATATGCTGCCCGCCAAGGTGAGGAAGTTGATGACACTTTCTTTATCAGGAACTGGAATGTGTAAAGTGGTCTTCCCGGTTTCCTTGTTTTCTTCTATCAGGCTTTCGGCGAGCCGGCGTGTGGCTTCGGGGGACTTGAGCGTTTGTACCAGTCCGTTGAAGAACGATACGCCTTGGCTGATCAGACGGCCGGCTTCTGGTGTTTCTGATGCACGTGTATATTCCGTTTGAGATAAAGATTCTTCATCAAACGTGTCTGCCTGTATGTTTTCTGCCGGTTTCTCGTCTTTTTCGGGAAGTGAAGCTGGCTTTTCCCGATCTTCTGGGTCAATGATGTCTCCGCTTTTCTTTTTCTCTTCGTTAGGCGATTCGGTTACAACAGACGCGATGTTTTCCATGATCTTATCCAGCTTGCTATCATCCAGGAAGATGCTGTCTTCGCCATTGTCCAGTATGCCTTCAAAGAGTGAAGTCTTAAAATTGAGGGTAGAAAGCATGCGTTCTTCGATGGAAGAGGGAGCTACCAAGTTGATGACCTGTATGTTTCGTTGCTGCCCGATACGGTAAATGCGGGCGATACGTTGCTCCAATACGGCAGGATTCCACGGTAAGTCGAGGTTGATGAGGATAGATGCGGCTTGGAGGTTCAGTCCTGTGCTTCCGGCATCGGTAGAGATGAACACACGGCTTTCGGGCAACGAGGTGAAGTTTTCCATCAGGTCTTTCCGTTTTTCCGAAGGTACACCTCCATGGAGGTATTCGTACCGGATGTTTATCTTGTCCAGTTCGGCAGCTACGAGCCGTGTCATGCGTTCCCATTGACTGAATATCACAACTTTTTCGTCACCGCTTTCGAACACGTTGTTGAGAATGTTCATTACTTCGTCTATCTTTGTGTCGTAGCGGCTCTTTTGGTCTAAGATATAGGTGCTGTCGCATACCATGCGCATTTGGCTCATCAGCAAAAGCAGGCGTTTACGGTCTTTTTCGCTCAGGAAACGTTGGCGGTTCCATTTGTAGACCAGTTGGGCAACTATGCTTTGGAACTCATCATGCATGTTCTGTTGCTCCTGGGTCATGGGTACGAACAACACTTTGTCCATACGTTGGGGCAACTGCAAGGCTACGTCTTTCTTTCTACGGCGTATCAAGATGTCGTGTAGTTTTTCACCTACAGTATTCAGCCCTTTATATCCCTTTACTTTTCCGGAATCCGATTTGATGACGGTTTCGTTGATAAACTTATAGTATGGTCCCAGACAATATTGGTCGACGAATTGCACTACCGAGTAGAGTTCTTCCAGTTTGTTTTCCAGTGGAGTCCCCGAAAGTACTACGGCATATTCAGCTTCGATGTGTCGGGCTGCTTTGGAAATTTTTGTGTTCCAGTTTTTAAGGCGTTGCACTTCGTCCATAATCAAGAAATCGGTTTGTAGCCCGTGCAAGATTTCGATGTCGTTGGATACACTGTTGTAAGATACTATCTTATAGAAAGGAGCTGCTTTATAGAGTGTTTTCCGTTTCAAATGGTTCCCTTCCACTACGATGGCTTGTGCATCGGTGAACCTTTCGATTTCTTTTTTCCATTGATACTTTAACGAAGTAGGGCAGAGCACTAATGCCGAGGATATGATGCCTTGTTTGCGCATCAGTTCGGCGGTGCCGATAGCCTGGATGGTTTTGCCCAGTCCCATTTCATCGGCTATGATGGATTTCCCGGCACGGTAGGCAAAGCGGATTCCCTCTTTCTGGTAAGGGAACAGGCGGACTTTGAGCAGGGAGTCTATTAAGGTGTCTGCCTGAGGTTCGGAAAGGAACTTTTCCCGTTTGCGCTTGTCACGTTGTTCTAAAATAAAGTCCATCGCGTCATCATACCAACGGAACGTATTATTGAGTTGCAGGGCTTTACTGAAAAAATCATTGATTGTATCGATGGCTTCGGGGCGCATGATACCTTCAGGTGTGAAATAAGGTTCGGCAAGCTTTTGGAATTCTTCGGAATTGTCTGTCCCTATGCGCAGGCGTACTTTCCGTCCCTTCCGGTAGGATAGGTAGACCGAAGTATAGGCTGGTGTATCGGTGCATGTCCGTTTGTGGGATTTTTCCAGCCAAAGCTTGACTGCTTCTATGTGTTTGCATGTGCCTAACTGGCTGGTTTTGAAATCCATGCACGAACAGTAGTTCCATGCGCTGAATGCTCCGCGATAAATCACTTTGTACGTATTGTGTGAAACCGGATTGTTTACGATATAATAGCCGGGATATTCTTGGGCGTTCAATTCTTGAATGCCGAAGTTTTCTTTTTCGGCGGCTTGCCTGCGCAGGGCGATTTGCCATTGTTCCAATGTCATATTGTCCGGCTTGTAGTGGTAGGATACCTTCTTGCTTTTGTCGGTTTTCTTTTTTGCCATTTTCTGATGGTTTTATAATTTTTCTATTTCTTCCTTAGCTGTTTTGAATTTATCGCGTTGGTACAAAAATACACATTTCTAGAAACAAAATGCATAAATGCTTCAATTTCTGATAGATTGGTTGTGAAAAAATATTCAGGCGATACGTTTGGTCGTTTTCTGGATTGCTTTTGTATAACGACATTATAGGGAAGAATCTTATGGCTATACATTAGCGGCATCAATATGTGCATTCAAGGCGCAGCCGGTTGTGTAAGCCCACGGATATAGGTGCATCGGCAAACGCATATAAGTCCATCTGGTGTAAGATTATTAATCTTCAGGCTGCAAGATTATTAATCTTACAAGCGGAAGATTAATAATCTTACACCAGACGAAGTTATCTGCGTTGAGAGAAGAAGAAAATAACAACGACCTTTTAAATCATCTGAATATGGTAAAATACAGTTTATACTATAGTATGTTTTTTTAAGCGCTTTTTTTGATATTTGACTCTTCCAGCCCGTAATGTTTATGGCTGTCTTCACTTTTCAGCATCCACGAGATGATGATGGCACACAAGCCAAAAAGTGCGAAGATGACCATGGGAATGGTATAATTGTAGCCGATAATGGCACCTGCTGCATTGTATTGGGTGGCAAAACGGTCGATGACATAGCCGATGAGCGTAGGAACCATGGCCAGACCGATGTTCTGTATGTAGAAGATGATAGCATATGCAGAACCCAACTGCTTCATTGGAATGATTTTAGGAACGGAAGGCCACATTGCACTTGGTACCAGTGAAAAGGAAATACCTAATATAATCATTACAACTACGGCAAACCACCAGTAGTTCATTACAGGAAGGGCGAAAAGTACGTGTACGGCAGTTAGCATCACCGAACCGATAATCATTAAAGTGGCGCCTCGTCCGATACGGTCGTATAATGTACCGAAGACAGGAGTCAGCAGGATGGTACCGAAAGGCAACAGTGCCGGAATAAGGCCGGCAAATGATTCGGGCACTTCGTATTTATAAATCATCAGTTTGGTGGCAAATTTCAGGAAAGGGAATACGCCGGCATAGAACATCAGGCAAAGCAGCGTGATGAGCCAGAAACCTTTGTTACAGAAGATAAGTTTCAGATCGGACATTTTGAAGCCTTCTTCAGGATTTTCTCCTGATTCGGCACGGGCGGCGGATACCGAAGCATCTTCCTTGCGGTCCATCACGCAATAGACCAGATAAGATGCGAAACCTACGCAGAGGGCAATGGCTCCGATAAGGACAGAGCCGGATATGTCGCCCATCATACGTGCAATGGGCAGGCTGGCTGCCAGAGCGATGGCGGTTCCGATGCGTGCCATGGCTACTTGAAGTCCCATGGCAAGTGCCAGTTCTTTGCCGGCAAACCATTTCACGATGACTTTTGATACGGTGATTCCTGTAATTTCTGCTCCCATGCCGAAAATGGAGAAGCCTAACGCTGCAATTACTACTTGCAGGTTCATGCCCCATAACATGGCATCGCCGAAATCGTTCTTTAGGGCATACCATTTAATCAGGGCGCCTGCAAACATCAGTCCCGACGACATCATGCCGGTGAAACGGACTCCCATCTTGTCTAAAATGATTCCTCCGAAAAACAGCATCAGCAAGAACACATTGATGTATCCGTAGGCCCCTGAGAAGAAACCGTATTCCGTGCTGCTCCATCCTTTACCTGTCGATACCGTGCTGATGGTCTTGCTGATGGTTTCCTGATTTCCGTTTATGTTTTCGATGTATTGGTATTTGGCTCCTTCTTCCAGTTTCTGTACCGTCAGGTCGGGAGCCGATAATGCATTGGCCTCGGCAAAGAGTTCCACTTTTGCCACCAGGCTGTCGGCAGGCATGGAAGTGTTGTCGGTGAAATAAACAACTTTGCCTTTCGTGGTGAGTAAGTTTTCAAGAGGAGCCATGACATCGGTAAGGAAATAGCCGCACATCATGGTAAACGACACGATGAACAGTGCCGTCCAGCGAGCGGCTTTCGAGTCGCTCAGGCGTTTCTGGATTTGTTCTTTCATTTGTTTTTTTATTTAATAGTTTTACATATTTGCTAAAATGTGCGACAAAGATACTTCTTTTTGGTGGTTTTTGTTTCTTTCCTTGAAATAAGTTCTATCTTTGTGGGTGTTATAATTAATTGCTAAAACTTGAATCGATGAAAAAGATGAAAGCGACAGCTGTGTGTGCTGTGTTAGGAGGATGTTTGTTATGTTCTTCATGTATTGGCTCATTCAGCGCATGGAATAGTCTGAAAGATTGGAATATGGGAATCGGACATAAAGCAGTCAATGAGCTTGTGTTTTTAGCTTTTCATATCATACCGGTATATGAAGTAGCTTATTTGGCAGATGTGCTTGTACTAAATTCAATTGAGTTTTGGTCGGGTTCCAATCCAATGGCTGATGTAGGTACGGAAAAAGTTATTCATGGAGAAGACGGAGAATATCTGGTCCGTACAAACGAAGACGGGTATACCATTACGAAATTGGGCGAAGTAGACCATCCGTTAAATTTAGTATACGATGCGGAGAAACGTACGTGGAATGTAGTAGCCGAAGGAAAGACTTATGAATTGATGACTATGAACGAGGATGGTACGGTAACTTACAAGCAACAGGATGGAACCTCAACGACGGTGATGCCTGAGTGGTTGAAGGAAACCGTAGCTGTATGATAGGCGGATTTTCAGTATATCTTAATATAGATGCGGATGCCGGTTGGTGCGGTGAGGCAGAATGAAAAAACAGCCTTGCCGTTCCAACCGGCTTTCTAATTGGAAAACGGATATATCAAGCCAAGAAAAACTTTTTGGAGAAATTCAAAACAGCTTCTTAGTCTTTGTCAATTTTCAGGATGCTTCCTGTCTCAGGATTGAAAACGACACGGGTGTTTACTTTCTTGAACAGGTCTTCTACCAGAACTTCGGTCGTTCCGAACTGTGTGATAGGGAGTTCGTCTTCGAATAAGGTCTTTCCTTCGTACGTGACGGTTACTTTCCCTTTCCCAGGTATGTTGTAGATGGCTCCTTCCAGTTTTTTCTTTTTCTTTTCGTTTTCTGTGGTAGCTGGAGGCAGTGGAACCGTGTTGGCTAAGCTGATATAGATGGGGGTACCCGCAAGGTCATCGGCAGGAAGTATGCCTAGCAGGCTAGAAAAACGCAAGGCTGTTTTATCGCTGAATGGCTCATTGGCAGGGATGCGGATGGTGAACACTTTGTCCTCGCGGTCGGTGGTTCCACTGAAGAGGCGGGTCAGTGCTTTCTCCTGCTTATCGAGGTTGTCGATGACCAGTTGTAGGGATGCACCGTCTTTGGGCATGGTGTCTGCTTGTCCTCGCAAGATGAGGTTCTTGCTTTCCCGTATGTTGTAGATTTCCTTAGCGGTAAGTTCTGCCATCTTTGCCGAAGACCCGGCCAGCAGTATTTCTTCGGTCATGTATTGGCGTGGGTTTTCGTGGTGTTGAGGCTTTTCCAGTACATATTCAGCTTTTTGTATGTCGGGTGCCGTTGTATTGATGGCTTTGATAAGTCCGTTGTTGGTCAGTTCCACGTTGCTCATGGCACTTTTGTCTTTCAGCTTGATGATGTAGGCTTTGGTAGAGTCGGGTACTCCTGCCGAGCGTACTTCTATCCGCTTGATTTCCCAGTGCATTTCCGGTTGGGAACTTATGTTGTTCATCCGCAGGTATTGGTTGGCATATTGGCACAGTTCTCCAGGCTGGTATGTAATGTGTGTGGCAATGATATTTACCTCCAGTGCCGTTTTCGGAAGGAAGTAGACAATTCCTTCATCGCTTCCGGGAGTGTAGTAGCTGATGTCTTGTGCAGCGATATGCGTCGCACATGCCAGCATGCTTAGTGCAAAAACGATTCTTTTCATGCGCGTATCTATTATTTAGTTTCACAGAGTTCTTTCCAGGCTTCGGGCAGTGCAGCGATGATGTCGCTGGCGGTCAGGCTGATTTCTCCGGTACGGCGGCAGGCTATGTCGCCGGCCAGTCCGTGTACGAATGTACCCAGCCGTGCTGCATTTTCTTGTGAGTGTCCTTGAGCCAGTAGAGCAAGTATGATACCAGTCAGCACGTCTCCACTTCCACCGGTTGCCATGCCTGGATTACCTGTGGGATTGAAGTAGAATTTGCCTTCCGGTGTGATAACAGTGGAGTAGGCACCCTTCAGTACGATATAGCATTGCAGGTAGGCGGCAAGTTCTTTAGCCTTGGTCAGCCGGTCGAAACTATCGTTGCAACGTCCGATAAGGCGTTCCAGTTCGCCAATGTGTGGCGTGAGGATGCTTCGGCGAGGCAAGCGGTTCAGATAGTTCCGGTGCGAACTTAAGATATTGATGGCATCTGCATCGAGCACGGCGGGAATGTAGCAATCGGCAAGCTGGTCGAAGGTGGCAAGTGCCGTTTCTTCTTCCTGCCCGATGCCTGGACCGATGGCTATCGCCTGATAGTTGTCAAGGTCGACTGGTTCGGCGAAGTAAAGTTCGTGCACGTCATTTTGTACCATAGCTTCGGGTACGGCTGTTTGCAGGATGTCGTGGTTGCATACAGGGGTATGTATGGTAAGCAATCCTACGCCTGAACGCAAACAGGCACGTGCTGCTAGGATGGAAGCACCAGCCATCCCACTCGAGCCGGCGATAAGCAGTGCATGTCCGAAGTTGTTCTTGAAAGCAAAACGTTTGCGCGGTTTGATGAGTTGGCTCATTTCACTAGCCTCCGTAATAATATAAGGAGTATCTGCTTGTGCGATGAACTCTTGGCTAATGCCGATGTCGAGTGTTTTCCATTCGCCCACGATGTCTTCGTTCTCAGGGAAAAGGAAAGCCAGTTTTGGTAACTGGATGCTCAGGGTCAGGTCAGCACGGATAATGTTTGTACGCAGGTTGTTGCTGTTGTCTTCTCCCATCAGTCCGGAAGGAAGATCAATGGAGACTACCTGTGCGTTGGAAGCATTGATGTATTTTACAACGGAGGCGAATCCGCCACTCAGCGGCTTGTTCAGTCCTGAGCCGAAAAGTCCGTCTACTACTACATCTTCAGCCGTCAGTTTGGGTGGTTCGAATGCGTTGCTGATTTCGTGATAGTCAGTGAATCCGCATTGCTGCAATCGCTGGATATTGGTCATGCAGTCTTCCGAAATGGTTCCTTTGATATTGAACAGGTAAATTTCTACCGGATAACTCTTGGAGAACAGAAGGCGTGCGACTGCAAGGGCATCACCTCCGTTGTTGCCCGCTCCGGCAAATACAACGATGCGGTGTGAACGATCCCACCTTTTGCTGATTTCATCGGCAATCAGCGAGGCTGCTTTTTCCATCAAGTTGATGGAGAGAATATTGTTATTGGCGATGGTATAGGCATCGGCTTCCTTTTGTTGGGTGCAAGTAAGTATTTTCATCTTTGTGTCATAATAGCTATTTGCGGGTAAAAGTACAAAAAAAGTATAGAAGTTTAAGGGAAAAATCGTATTTTTGTCGCAATTTTATAAAGAAGCGCCATTATGAACACAATCCAGATTAAAGATAAGCAGTTTAAGACTTTCATATCCGAAGCGTCCATTCTGAAGGAAGTGACACGGGTAGCCGGTGAGATTAATGCAGATTTGGCAGGTGACAACCCACTTTTTATCAGTGTCTTAAACGGCTCTTTTATGTTTACGGCAGATTTGATGAAACGTCTCACGATTCCGTGTGAAATCTCGTTTGTCAAGCTGGCTTCGTACGAGGGAACCTCTTCTACCGGAAAAGTGAAGGAACTGGTGGGACTGAACGAAAACATAACCGGACGTACGGTGGTGATTGTGGAAGACATCGTGGATACAGGCTTGACGATGCAGAGGCTGATTGAGACGCTTCGGGCGCAGCACCCGAAGGAAATACGGATTGCCACGTTGCTGCTAAAGCCCGACAAGCTGAAGGTGGACTTGGATATCCGTTATGTGGCAATGCGCATCCCCAACGACTTTATCGTGGGATACGGTCTGGACTATGAGGGGCTGGGACGTAATTATCGTGATATTTATTCGGTTGTAGAATAATCACTAATCAATAATATAAGGTAAAAAAGATGTTGAACATTGTAATTTTTGGTGCTCCGGGTTCGGGGAAAGGAACTCAGAGTGCACGTATCGTGGAGAAATACGGTTTGAACCATATTTCGACGGGAGATGTATTGCGTGCCGAAATCAAGAACGGTACGGAGTTAGGTAAAACGGCTAATGAATATATAAGCAACGGCCAACTTATACCGGATGCTTTGATGATTGATATACTTGCAAGTGTGTTCGATAGTTTCAAGGACAGCAAGGGAGTGATTTTCGATGGTTTTCCCCGTACCATTGCACAGGCCGAAGCTTTAAAGCAGATGTTGGCCGAACGCGGACAAGAGGTGTCGGTGATGTTGGATCTGGAAGTGCCGGAAGATGAGCTGATGGCTCGTCTTATCAAGCGTGGGCAGGAATCCGGACGTGCGGATGATAATGAGGAAACTATCAAAAAACGTCTGGTGGTATATCATTCGCAGACCTCTCCGTTGATTGACTGGTATAAGAACGATGGCAAATACCATCATATCAACGGTCTTGGCTCGATGGATGGCATTTTCGCTGACATTTGTAAGGCTGTGGATAGTCTGTAAGTTTTTGAGATTTTAAGTTTATAAGTTTTTTGAGTTTTTAAGTTTATAAGTTCTTGGACCATTTAGGCTTATGGGCTTAAAAACAAGAAACTTAAGAACTCAAAAACTTATAAACTCAAAAACTAAAAAATATTTTTATGGCAGAATCGAATTTTGTAGATTATGTGAAAATTTATTGTCGCTCTGGCAAGGGAGGACGCGGATCGGCTCATTTACGGCGGGAGAAATATATGCCCAACGGTGGTCCCGATGGAGGAGACGGCGGTAGAGGAGGACATGTCATTTTGCGCGGAAACCGTAATTATTGGACTCTGTTGCATCTGAAGTACGAACGTCATGTGTTTGCCGAGAATGGTGGGAACGGTTCAAAGAGTCGGAGCTTTGGTAAAGACGGTGCAGATAAGGTGATTGAAGTGCCGTGCGGAACCGTGGCATACAATGCTGAGACGGGCGAATATGTATGCGACATAACCGAACACGGGCAGGAGGTCATCTTGTTGAAAGGAGGTAGAGGAGGACTGGGTAACTGGCATTTCCGTACAGCCACACGTCAGGCTCCACGTTTTGCACAGCCGGGCGAGCCGATGCAGGAAATGATGGTGATACTGGAACTGAAACTGCTGGCGGATGTCGGACTGGTAGGCTTTCCCAATGCTGGAAAGTCGACACTGTTGTCAAGAGTGTCGGCGGCACGTCCGAAGATAGCTGATTATCCGTTTACTACCCTCGAACCGAACTTGGGTATCGTGTCTTATCACGATGGAAAGTCTTTCGTGATGGCAGATATACCGGGCATTATCGAAGGAGCAAGCGAAGGAAAAGGTTTGGGTTTGCGATTCCTGCGACATATCGAACGCAATTCTTTATTGTTGTTTATGGTGCCCGGCGATGCAGATGACATCCGTCATGAATATGATGTGCTGTTGAACGAACTGGCAAAGTTCAATCCCGAAATGCTTGATAAGCAGCGGGTGCTTGCCGTCACCAAATGTGACATGCTGGATGAAGAATTGATGGAAATGTTGAAGCCGACACTTCCAGACAATCTTCCTTGTGTATTTATTTCATCTGTGACCGGTATGGGTATTCAAGAGTTGAAAGACATCTTGTGGACAGAACTGAATAAAGAAGGCAATCAGTTGGAAGGATTGCGTCAGTCATCTATCGTACATCGGTCAAAGGACATCCATCTGTTGCAGGAAGAATTGAAAGATATGGATGAGGATTTCAGTTACGTAGAAGACGTGGATGATGAAGATGACTTCGAGTACGAGTATGAAGAAGACTGGGACGATGAACCGGAAAAATGATGGACAACAGGCTGACTGAAGATAGAAGGATGTTGAAATACGGTTTGACGGAGCTGTATTCCAACATTTTTTGTTTTTCGACGACCCGTCATGGCGGATATAGTCAAGGGAGTTACGCATCTTTCAATTGCAACGGCTATTGTGGGGATATGCCGGAAGCTGTTCTCAAAAACCGGGAATTGCTTAGTTCGCTATTGCCAGTGCGTGGTGAACTGGTTATTCCGCATCAGGTACATCAGACGGAAATACGAATCGTGGATGATGTATTCTTGCAGAAGGGTAAACCGGACAGGGAGGCGTTGCTCGAAGGAGTGGATGCTTTGGTTACAAATGTGCCGAAAGTTTGTCTTTGCGTATCTACCGCCGATTGTATTCCAGTCTTGTGCTATGATGTGCGTCATCGGGCAATAGCGGCTATCCATGCAGGATGGAGAGGTACGGTGGCACGTATTGTATGTAAGACTTTGAGTGTGATGAAAAAAGTGTATGGTACGCGAGGAGAAGATATATATGCTTGTATAGGTCCGGGTATTTCACAAGATGCATTCGAAGTCGGGGATGAGGTTTATGATATTTTTGATAAGGCTGGTTTTGATATGCCGCGTATTGCTGTCCGGAAAGAGAAGTGGCATATTGATCTTTGGGAAACCAACCGGATGCAGCTTCTGGAGTTTGGAGTGAACACTTCGCGTATTGAGGTCAGTGGCATTTGTACGTGGAAGAATAAAGATGATTTCTTTTCCGCACGGAGGCTGGGTATTGCTTCCGGACGGATTTTGTCAGGGATAATGATGTGTTGAAAAATTTAAAGACTTATGAAAATAGAAGTATCCGAAGAATTACATCGTGCTTGGCCGCAGTTTCGGGGAGCGGCTGTTTTTGCTACGGTACAGAATACGGTTTATAGTGCTGAGTTATGGAAGCGGATTGACGAGTTTACCGCCTTGTATCGCGCGAAATATACCGTCGATTCTATCAAGGAAATGCCTGCTATTCAGGCTACCCGACAGGCTTATAAGAAATGTGGGAAAGACCCCAGCCGCTATCGTCCTTCGTCCGAAGCGTTGTGCCGGCGCATCTTGCGGGGCATTCCGTTGTATCAGATTGATACGTTGGTAGACTTGATTAACCTGGCTTCTATTTATAGTGGGAATTCGATAGGAGGTTTCGACCGTGACAAAATTCAAGGCGATCGCCTGGTGTTGGGTATCGGACGAGCCGGAGAACCTTACGAAGGTATCGGCAGGGGCACACTGAATATTGAGGGTATGCCAGTCTATCGGGATGCCATTGGAGGTATCGGAACGCCTACCAGTGACCACGAACGGACAAAGATGAGCATAGACACTACGCACGTGTTGGCGATAATGAATGCGTATGGAGGAAGTGAGGGATTGGTTGAATCCGTCAATTATATGGTAGGGCTGATGAAAGAGTTTGCAGAGGCTCAGGATATAGAAATCGTTTATTTCGAATAAAACCAAAACGTATGGATATAGAGAAAATTTTAGCGGAAGGTATTATCTTTAAAGGTGCTGGCTTGAAAAAGGAAAAAGAAGAAAAGGTAAAAACGAAAGCAAAGAAGAAAGCATATATAACCGGAACACATGGATCTGGTTCAGCAAAAATGAAGGCAGAATATCGCCGCCGCCGTGCCAATCGGCATAAAAACGGGTAACCGGATGCATACATATATCCGCATCGGGGAAGAAACTTTGTCGAAACGTAGCGATTTCTGTGCAATATCACCGATTTTTGTTTTGCATACCGATTAAAAACCTTATATTTGTTCTATGCAAAACAATCTAAAATGATAAGCGTATGAAAAAGTTATTTCTGTTAGCGGTATGTATGTTGTCGATGCTTACGGTGTCGGCACAGATGAGGCCGACGATGATGTTCGAAGTGGGCATCGGCATGAGTGGCTGGACGGGAGATGCGGCAAAAGGTTCGAATGCCATTTTTAATCCGCGTGTAGGTGTTACAGCGGATGTCCCCTTGAACGAATGGTTCTCTTTCCAGCCCGGGCTGAGCTGGGTCTCGAAAGGTGCGAAGATGGAAAATGATGTGAAAGTCAATCAGAACTATTTTCAGGTTCCTTTGATGGCTGCGTTCCACATGCGTGCTACCGATAGCTTCGACCTTGTGTTTACGGCAGGTCCGTATATAGCTTGTGGCGTGAATGGTAAAACGGAGGTTGACGTAGATGATATGACTACTTCATGGAAAACATTTAAAGATGCAAGTGTGAGCGGCACTCAATTCTGGGAGGGCTTCCGCCGCTTCGATGCCGGCATCGGAGTCGGTGTTGCGCTCGATTTCCCACACTGGATAGTAGGCGTGGATGCCGATTTCGGTTTGTGTAAGGTTTGTAAGGATGGTCCACGTAACTATGACCTCTTCTTCAGCGCAGGCTTCAAGTTTTGATAATTTTATATGGAAACGAGGATGAATAATAAGGAACAACATCCTCGTTTTTCTTTCTGTATGTTGTCGTTCCCAATTAAATTCGTATTTTTGTGAAATTTAAAAACGATAGGATATGAAGAATAATCTCATTCGTTTCGATTGGGCGATGAAACGTCTGCTCAGAGACAAGAGTAATTATGTCGTGCTGGAAGGATTTCTGTCAACTCTATTGGGAGAAGACTTGCACATCGTACGCTTCCTGGAAAGTGAAGCAAACCAGACAGAAGTGAATGACAAGTTTAACCGTGCTGATATGCTGGTGGAAGACGAGCAAGGGCGGCTTCTTATTATTGAAGTGCAGAACAACCACGAGTTAGATTACTTTCACCGGATGTTGTATGGTGTGTCGAAAACTATTTCTGAGTATATTAACCTCGGCGATGATTATGATAAAGTAAAGAAAATCTACTCCATTAATATCGTGTACTTCGAATTGGGACAAGGGAAAGATTATGTCTATCATGGGAAAACCATATTCCGGGGGTTGCATGACCCAAATGACGTATTACAACTTTCCATACGGCAGAGGGAAAGGTTTATTGGAAAAGACGCCGGAGATATTTTCCCAGAATATTACGTGCTACGTGTAAATGACTTCGATAAAATAGCTAAGACACCTCTTGATGAATGGATAGAGTTCTTCAAGACGGGCAATATAGATAGTTCGGCTACCGCTAAGGGTTTGCCTGAAGCACGGGAGCGGCTCCGGGTGGATTCGCTTTCCGACCAAGACAGGCGTGCATATATCCATGATATGGAGGCTTTGCGCTACCAACGGAGTGTTATTAAAACAGGCTGGTATGAAGGTCGTGCCGAAGGTTTGAAAGAAGGACGTGCTGAAGGTCGTGCTGAAGGGCTTGCGGAAGGAGAGGCTAAAGGCAGGGCAGAAGCGAAGGCGGAAAGTGAAAAGGAAATGGCTTTACGCATGAGAGAAATGGCAAAGAAGATGAAAGAAGCAGGTATGCCTGTTGAAACCATTGCCCATTTTACGCAATTGGCATTGGAAGAGATTGAGGAATTATAAAGGAGGAAATAAGCCAAGGAAAAGGGAGCTGCTAATGTAACTTCCGAAAGGTGAAAAGACTTGATTTTAAAGAAAAAGGACTGGAAGAAATTCGATGAAGAAGAAACTGTTTTGAATTTGTCGTGTGATGATTTGGAATGACTCAAAAATCTCCCAAAGCACACACGAAAATAATGCACCAAGGCGAGAAAACTTTTTGGAGAAATTCAAAACAGGTTCTAAGATTCGGCATTTCATTCAATTCCCTTCCTTGTTCTGCTTAAAAATCGAAAAAAGGTTCGGGCTTCTTGACGCCTTTTTTACTGATGGGCATGTAGTGGAGCTGCTTGTCTCCCGTGTCCACTACGATGCAAAGCGAATCGTTCCATTCCTGCAAGTTGGCGAGTCCGGAGATGTCGCACGAAAAAGTGCCGGCTTCATAGCGATACTTTTCCCAACCTTCTGGCACGTGGGGGCGATAGCAAAGCTCCAAGCGTAGCGTGTCTGGGCTTTGGCGGGCAGGGTCGTATACCAAGTCTATGGGAATGGATGCATATTCGTAATGCGTGTAAAGGTCGTGAGTAATTGTTGCGAGCGTGGAGAAATCGAAATAACCGCAGTACGCTCCGTAAGAGTTGGAAAAATAAAAGTTCTCGTCTACGCTGCAACTGTCCGGATGCGTGATGCCCCGTTTGTCCGCTTCCGCTTTACTGATGGGGTGGATGACCTTGTAGGTTTCCACAATTCCTACCCTTGCGTTGTCAATGATAGTGAAGCCGGGAGTGCGGTCGCTAAAGAACCGGTTTTCTTCTTTGAACGACAGGCTGTAGTAAGCCCGTTCGTATTTGTCCAGTCCTTTGCCGTAGCAGATGGCGACTTCGTTTCTTCCGTCCGAAAAGAGGTAATAGCCGTCTTCGTCGTTGCCTACGATAGTGCCTCTATTCATCATACTGAGATACCCTCCGTTGTCGATAGTCAGGTCGTGGCAGGATACCAATCCGAATGCGCAGACGAAAAGCGTCCACGCATAGATGCTGCAAGAAAATCTCTTTGTTTTCATCTTTGTCCTGAATAAACGTTTCTTTTCGGCAAAAATAGGCAAAAAAAGGAAGCGTAACGCATTATTTGACCGAAAACGGCATAAGCCGTATAAAAGCCGTTGGGGCTTTCGGACTATTTTTACTATTTTTGCCGTATGAAATACAATCGGGAAAAATGATATGAACAGGAGAATCTTATCTGTTGGAGTCTTTATGGTGTTGATGCTCTCGTCTTTGTTGGCAGGGCGTCAGGGGTATTGCGGTGCCAAAGAAGCGATAACCGCCGACTTGAACCAGGCTTTGTTGCGTATGTTTGAAGAAAGGCAGGAGGATATCGTCACGCAAGACTCCATCCGGGCATACAAGCGGCTTAGGCAAGTGTCGGACGGAGAAGTATGGCTTGCCATTGCCGACCGGAAGTTATGCCGTAATTTGAAGAACCGGAAGCTGAAAGACAATGCCTTCCTTTCGTTTCATATTGTTGATGAGGCTTATCCCGGCAAGTTCCCGGAAGCGGATGTTATCAGCAGCGATACGTTGATAGTGAACAATGAAGCGACCGGAACGACGCTTGCCGTGAAAAGTTACGCACGCCTTTCTGCAATCGGTATATTCCGTATGTCCGACCAGCGTTGGTCGTCCTTGCTGGCTTTTGCTGCGTTGCTTTGGGCGGCGGGAACTGCATTTCTTTTTCGGAAGAAGGAGACGCCTGCTGGTACCGTCAGCTATGGAGGGCTTTCTTATTCGCCCGAGGACAAGTGTTTCTATGACGCAAGCCATGCGTTTGTCCACTTTACTCCGATGCAATACCGATTGATGTTGATGCTATGGCAGGCTCCTTCCCATTCGGTATCGAAAGAAGAGATATGCGCCCTGCTTTGGCCCAAGAAAGCGGATGCCAACGATACGCTCTATACCTTGGTGAAACGGTTGAAACCGATTCTTGAGGCATGTAGCGAATTGCAGCTTGTCGCTCATAAAGGAAGAAGCTATGCGCTGGAAATCAAATCGAAAACCAGTTGTCAGCCAAATGTCAGGAAGATGTCAGCTACATGTTAGGTGAGTGTGTAGCCTTCGAACGTATTTTTGTGTCCGGACTAAAAACATGGACACAATGAAACGTATCAACATCTTGCTGGTCTTATTCGTATATGCCCTCGTTGGCTCGGCACAGAATGAGACGAAGACTATCGAACTTGGAGAAGTAGAAATAAAGGCGGCTAAAGTAATTCATAAACCCGACGGGCAAATTATTTATCCCACCGAAACGCAGAAAAATGCATCGCATTCGGGGTATAGCATTCTGCAGAAGTTATCCTTGCCCAATATCCGTGTGGATGAGGTTTCGCAAAGCCTCTCTGCCATCGACGGACGGGGAAGCATCCAGTTGCGCATCAATGGCATTATTGTAGGACGGGAAGAAATGCTGGCGCTTTCTCCCGGAAGCATCAGCCGGATAGACTTTATCGACAATCCCGGGGTGAGATACGGAGAAGGAATCGCATACGTTATTAACATTCTGACCCGCCGGGCGGATAGTGGATATACGGTCGGCATTGATCTGACCCAGGCACTGACTGCTAAGTCGGGCAATGATTTAATTTACGGAAAATGGAACGCCGGGAACAGCGAGCTTTCGTTGAGTTATAATTTCGGATACAAGGACTTTAAGGGAAACCGGACGAATGAAACAGCTCATTACCGGCTTACGGACGGGTCGGTCCGTACCATTGGGCGGAACGACATCGCTTCGCGCAGCCGGAGTTTTAGCAACGGCTTGCAATTGAAATACAACCTTGCCGATTCTGCCGATTATGTGTTTCAGGCTTCACTGAATGCCGGTTTCTCGCATGTCCCCGACAATTATAACCGGAAGCAGATTCTGGAAGGAAACGAGGAATACCTTGCCACGCAATGCGAACGAAACCGTAGCTCCAGTCCGGTCTTGGATTTGTATTTCTTTAAGCAATTGACTTCCCGTCAGTCGCTGACACTGAATGCCGTAGGGACGTATATCGCCACTTCGCTCCGCAGCAGTTACGATGAGGGTGCGCCGTATGCATATCAGGTGGAAGGGAAGACTTATTCCCTGATGAGTGAAGCCGTTTACGAGAACCGGCTCAAGCCTTTTACGTTTACTGCTGGGGCAAACTACATGCAGAAATACACGAAGAATAAGTACACGGGTGATGTAAATTCCGTCAATCCGATGCATAACCGCAGCGTCTACGCTTTTGCCGAGATAAAGGGGAAACTTGGTCCGATAAGGTATGTGGCGGGAGTAGGCGGCAGTTATTTGGATTACCGCCAGCAAGCGCACGATTATCAGTACTGGCTGTTCCGCCCGAAGGCTTCCGTTGCCTACAATCCAGTGCAAGCCGTCCAGCTGAAATATGATTTCCAGATAAGCGAGCATGTTTCGCGGGTGGCGATGATTAGCAATACTTCTATCCGCAACAACAGCATGGAATGGACGCTGGGCAATCCCGATATCCGCCCCAACCGCGAGCAAGCGCATACTTTTCAGATTTCGTACACGCATCCCCGCTTCCAGTCTTTTGTCCAGGCATACGGAAAACGTTGCCACCAGCCGAATATGGCTACGTATATCCGGACCGAAGACAACCGGTTTGTGTACACCCAACTCAATCAAAAAGAAATCGATGTGCTTAACCTGATGCTGTATGCGAATGGTTGGATAGTCCCCGATAAGCTTTCGATAGCGTTATCTGGTACGCTTTTCCGCTGTTTTAACTTCGGCGAAGACTATACGCATTGCAAGACGTTTTATTCGGGTACAGCCAATGTGCAGGCTTACTTAGGCAAACTTACCCTTTCGGCATTCATGGACAGCGGTTTCCGTTTCCTCGAAGGTGAGACCGAAGGATTCAACAGCTCGTTTGTTTCTCTGAACGCATCCTACCGGTACAAGAACCTGAACTTGTCGCTTGTCTGGCAACAACCGTTTAGAAACCGTTACAAGCAATTCCAGTCGGATGTGTACAACCGTTATGTCCGGAAAACGACTGCTCTGCATTGCCGTGACTTGGGCAATTTCGTGAGCCTGAACATTGCATGGAAATTCTCACAGGGAAGGGCATATAAAGATGTCCGGCGGAACATTGAACAGAAAGCGGATAAAGATACCGGCATCTTGAGGTAAAGCAAAATAGAACACAAAGGCACAGAGCATATATTTTTGTAGAATATAAAACTCTGTGCCTCCGTGTCTCTGTGTTCGAAATTAATATTAATGATGGAACAGACGGATACCTGTAAACGCCATCGTGATGCCGTATTTATCGCATGTTTCGATGACATGGTCGTCGCGCACCGAACCTCCTGCCTGGGCGATGTATTCCACGCCGCTCTTGTGTGCACGTTCGATGTTGTCGCCGAAGGGGAAGAAGGCATCCGAGCCTAACGATACGCCTTTCAGCGTGTCCAGCCAGGCACGTTTCTCTTCGCGGGTCAATACTTCGGGCTTTTCGGTAAAGAACTGTTGCCAAACGCCGTCAGCCAATACATCATCGTGATCATCGCTGATGTATACGTCGATGGTGTTGTCGCGGTCGGCACGGCGGATTTTCTCTACCCAAGGCAAGTTCAATACTTTCGGGTGCTGGCGCAGGTACCAGATATCGGCTTTGTTTCCGGCAAGGCGGGTGCAGTGGATGCGGCTCTGCTGGCCGGCGCCGATACCGATGGCTTGTCCGTCCTTCACATAGCACACCGAATTCGATTGGGTATATTTCAGGGTGATAAGCGCAATCATCAGGTCACGCTTTGCCGCGTCGGGCAGGTTCTTGTTCTGTGTCGGGATGTTGGCGAAGAGTTCCTCTCCGTTCAGCTTGATTTCGTTGCGTCCCTGTTCGAAGGTGATGCCGAACACGTCTTTGTGCTCGATGGGAGCCGGACGATATTCCGGGTCAATCTGAATGACGTTGTATGTACCTTTACGTTTCGCTTTCAGGATAGCCAACGCCTCTTCGGTATAGCCCGGAGCGATAACGCCGTCCGAAACTTCACGGTTGATGAAGCGGGCGGTCTCTTCGTCGCACACATCGCTCAGCGCGATAAAGTCGCCGTAGGAAGACATGCGGTCGGCACCGCGGGCACGCACGTATGCGTTAGCGAGGGGAGACAACGGCAGATCGCCTACGAAGTAAATCTGTTTCATCGTTTCGTCCAGTTCCAGCCCGATGGCGGCACCGGCAGGGCTAACGTGCTTGAATGAGGTAGCGGCAGGCATGCCGGTCGCTTCTTTCAGTTCTTTCACCAACTGCCAGCCGTTCAGCGCATCAAGGAAATTGATGTATCCCGGACGTCCGTTCAGCACTTCCAGCGGCAGTTCTCCTTCTTTCATATAAATACGTGCTGGCTTCTGGTTGGGGTTGCAGCCGTATTTCAGTTCGAGTTCTTTTGCCATAAGCATTTGTTGTTTAAAATGTTTATTTTCGGCAAATATACGAAAAAAAACGTATCCCTGTACCCCGATGTAACATACAGAATAATCTTTGTAACATTAATATAGGAGAAAAGTCATTTGTTTTGTTTACGTTTGCCGGCAGTAAATGATTTTTGAACCTTAACAAGTATATTTCAATTATGAAAGAACAAATGAAAAACAGAATTTTCGGAATGCTTTTCTTGGTGTTATTAGGATTGCCGTTCTTTTCCGTATTGGCTTCAGTTCCGGAAACGCAGGATTTGCTGCAAAGTCCTTGGACGGAGGGGGCTTTCGACACAGGGAAATATCGTAATATTTTTGCTGAAATGGGCTACAGTTCTCAAGAAATTGATGCTCGGGTGCAGTCGGTTTTCGATGAAATCTTTTCACCGGAGAACAAGGTTTATGTTGAACCCGATGACTCTACAGCATATATCTGTGATATAATACATGATGATGTGCGTAGTGAAGGTATGTCATACGGTATGATGATAGCTGTGCAGTTTGAGAAAAAAGACATTTTTGACCGGCTTTGGCGTTGGACCAAGACTTATATGCAGCATAAGGAAGGAGCTTCGGAAGGTTATTTTGCCTGGTGTTGCCGGAAAGACGGGAGTCATATCGATGGAGGGTCGGCTTCGGACGGCGAGCTTTATTTCATTACCTCATTAATTTTTGCTTCGAACCTGTGGGGAAATGATACGGGTATTGATTATCTGGCCGAAGCTCAGCATATACTGGATTGTGCCATGGAAAAAGATGGAACAGATAGTGTTATGCCGCTTATTCATAAAGAACACAAGCTTATTACGTTTGTCCCGAATAAGTTCGGTTATGGTTTTACCGATCCTTCTTACCATTTGCCTGCCTTTTACGAAGTTTGGGCACGTTGGGCTGACGATGGACGTGCTGCATATTGGAAAGAATGTGCCGAACGCAGCCGCCATTTTTTGCATAAGGCAGTTCATCCTGTTACAGGGTTGACTCCTGATTATAGTAACTACGACGGAAGTTTGATGCATAAAGGTTGGATGATAGGCGATGCTTTCCGTTTTGATTCTTGGCGTGTGCCGATGAACATTGCGCTTGATTATTCGTGGTCATGTGCCGACCGGGAATGGCAGCATGCATACGGCAATAAGATTCAGGATTTTCTGTATGGACAGGGGATTGATACGTTTGTCAATCAATATAATGTGGATGGCACAATGTTGCCAGACAGTTTGCAAATGGGAAAACCTTCTCATGCGCCAGGACTTGTGGCTACGGCGGCCGCTGTATCGCTGGTCTGCACACATGCCAAAAGTCGTGAGTTTGTGCAGCGTTTGTGGGATAGTCGTCCTACTCCAGGTTTCAATTATTACTACGATGGATTACTCCGTTTATTCGCTTTTATGCATTTGAGCGGAAAGTATCGGGTGATATTTCCAGTACAGCGGTGATTTATACTATGCGCGGTATGCATTTGTGCATTTGTTGATGTCACAGTTAAAGTGTGCTGTCTCCGTTCCGTTCACCACGCATTACTAAGCTGTACTTTATCATATTCAGATGATTTAAAAGGTTGTTGTTATTATCTTCTTCTCTCAACGCAGATAGCCTCGTCTGGTGTAAGATTACTCCGTGTGGTGATAAATGTACTAAAATCTGTTAAGTCCGCTGGTGCAGCTTTTCTAATGGAATGAAAGCGACTAAATTTG
>NZ_JACSPP010000067.1 GCF_014837065.1 Phocaeicola intestinalis | reverse complement strand
TCTTTCATTTACAAATTTAATAATTCTCTTGGCTTTATGCTATTTTGCTAGCACATTACAAACATAGGAACTAAAAAGAAGATTATCATTTTTTTCTAATATGGCAAAACACCACCTGAAAGTCACTATTCGTTTGAAATGAAGTAACAAACCTCCAAACTATACAACAAAAAACAAATGTCCACCAAAGAAAGGTAAATATCCACCTTCCTGGAAGTGAACATTCTTATTTTTGTATGACATACAAATCTAATAAAGAAAAGTAAACATGAACACACGTATTCAATCCATGATGCTGCTGACTTTGATGATATGTGCCGGCAGCTTTGCGACCTTTGCCAGTAACAATGATACAACGTTTGTTGCATCTGGCAACCCGATAGTCAATTATAAATATCTGGGCGACCCTGCAGCAATGGTTTATGACGGCAAAGTATACATTTATGCCGGACACGATGAATGCCCTGCTCCCGAACAATACTACCTGATGAACGAATGGTGCATTCTTTCTACCGAAGATATGCATACTTTTACCGAACATGCCTATACATTAAAAGCTACCGATTTTAAATGGGCGAAAGGAGAAGCATGGGCAAGCCAGGTAATCGAACGCAACGGAAAATTCTACTGGTATGTGACCGTAGAACATGCCACTATTCCCGGCAAATCTATCGGAGTAGCCGTTTCCGACTCTCCTATCGGTCCATTTAAAGATGCACGTGGTTCGGCACTTATTACCAATGACATGACAACTGAATATACCTCCATCCGATGGGACGACATAGACCCTACTGTATTCATTGATGATGACGGACAGGCATATTTGTTTTGGGGAAATACCCAATGCTATTATGCCAAGCTGAAAGAAAACATGACAGAACTGGACGGTCCGATTATGCCCATACAGTTGCCCCGTTTCACCGAAGCGCCTTGGATACACAAACATAACGGCTGGTATTACCTGTCGTTTGCATCCGAGTTTCCTGAAAAAATCTGCTATGCCATGAGCCGCAACATTAACGGTCCATGGGAATACAAAGGCATCCTGAACGAAATAGCTGGTAATTCGAATACCAACCATCAGGCTATCATTGAATTCAAGGGGAAATCCTATTTCATCTACCACAACGGGAGTATTAATACAGACGGCTGCGGTTTCCGACGGGCCATCTGTATCGACCGTCTGTACTATAACGAAGACGGTACCATCAGACGTATACAAATGACATCGGAAGGAATCTGGGAATAAGGCTTTTCATTAATTTTCTAGATAGGTTATACACTAAAAAAATCCGTGGATACGCCGGGATGGCGCATCCATGGAACTATTAGAAGCTGTTTTGAATTTCTCCAAAAAGTTTTTCTTGGCTTGATGTATCCGTTTTCGTGTGTGCTTTGGGCGATTTTTTGGTCCTTTTCGCTCCTGTTCTTCGTCAGATAGCCCGCTATCTTCCTCATCACAGAAGCGGAAATGCCTCAAAAACTCATCCCAAATCATCGCACGATAAATTCAAAACAGCTTCTTATTCCCTAAAAAATATACTGAAACTTCTCACAAGAAAAACAACATCAAAAAAAAGACCGACTGCAAATCGGGCAAACCCATTCAGGCCTGCACCGATTCCAGTCGGATTTATATCTAGTTCTAAGTGCTTCTTATGCTTCACCTTTGAAATCACTCAAAGGGGGTACAAAGGTTTTGGCATTGCGCTGCTGCTCTGGCATCTGAATCGGTCCGAAATTCTTTTCGTATTTTACGATATTATCCTGCAAAGCAAACATCAGGCGTTTGGCATTTTCAGGAGTCATCACTATACGCGACTGTACGCCGGCCTTAGGAAGTCCCGGCATGATACGTACAAAATCAAGTATAAATTCAGATGTAGAATGAGTGATAATAGCCAAATTGGCATACGTACCTTGAGCCACTTCTTCTTTCAGCTCTATCTGCAATTGTTCCGGATTGTTATTATTTTCGTTTTCCATAATGATTTACTTTTCTACTGATTTTAGGACTAGTTATTTACTCCACAAAAATAGGAAACTTTTCTCTATTTACCATATACTTCCATAAAAATATTTTGCAAAATCATTTTTGTGACGCCGTGTGCGCATCCGATTCTGTTTTTGCTTCCGGCACTGAAAGAATCTTGCGGTATTCCGCAGGAGACGTCAGCACTTCAATCGCTTTCTTCAAGTCGGCATCGTCTTTCAAACGCTGCATCGCCGCACCCCGTTCAAAGAAATATCGGGTTGCTACTTCTTCGGCTATCTGTTCTTTTATCGGTCCGGAAAAATAATCCAGGTCACGATCCAAGTTATGGTTCAGTTTCTGTTCCAATGCCTTAAACTCTTCGGCCGCGCCTTCCATATACCCTTCAAATTCGGCTACTTCTTTCAAGGTTTTCAGCATTTGTTCGCTCTGGCGGTCATAAGTGAAGTTGGCATCCTTTACCAGTTTTTTAAAATCGCCATAATCCTCATCTGTAATCTGCAACGAATCTACAGAGACCAATGCCGGATGAGTCAGGCAATACTGGGTAGCATAGTCAAATATCAAATCATCATTCAGCAAATAGAAAAGAATATTAGGGAACTTATCACCCTTCACTTCTATGTCGGGACGTATGCCTCCCCCATCACGCACTTCACGACCGGCAGCTGTATAAAACACATGGGTCAGACTGTCGGGGATACGTGCCACCGAACCATCAGCATTCTTCTTCGCATAATCTATTGCCTGAATGCAACGCCCGCTGGGAATATAATACTTCGAAGTAGTCACCTTCAGTGTCCCATTATACGGAAGCTGACGAGTGGTCTGAACCAATCCCTTCCCATACGTACGGGTGCCAATGATAACTGCACGGTCTAAATCCTGCATCGAGCCACTCAAGATTTCAGAAGCCGAAGCGGTGTTGCCATTAACCAATACAGCCAGAGGCATTCCCGTATCAATCGGTTCATTCGCGGTCTTAAAAGACCCTGCAGCCTGACGGATCTTACCTTTGGTTACGACTATCTCCTTGCCTTTAGGTATAAAAAAATTGACAATGTCTACCGCTTCCTGCAACGATCCTCCCCCATTGTCACGCAAATCGAGAATCAATGCCTTTGCTCCTTTATCTTTCAGTTCAATGAATGCTTTTTTTACATCCTTGGCACAGTTGTCGGTAAAGCCACTGAGTGCCAGATAACCGATACTATCGTGCACCATACCGTAATAAGGCACCGGATTGTTCCGGATATTCTTACGGGTAATCTTAAATTCCATCACCGTGCTGTCGTTTTTCAACGGACGGAGTACTTTCAGGATAAACGATGTACCCGGTTCGCCACGTAAAGCCTCACTTACTTTCTCCGAAAACTCTTGAGGTTTCAAATCACCACGAACCATGTCCTTCCCTCCTACTGATAGGATAATGTCGCCCGCCTTTACTCCTGCCTCTGCAGCCGGCATACCCTCTATCGGCTCTATCACGGCAATACGGTCTTTCTTCTTGTAATACCGGATAGCCGCACCGATACCTCCATACTTTCCGGTAATCATCTCCTTCAAGCTGCTCACTTCTTCTTCGGGATAATATTCCGTATAAGGGTCGGTAAGTGCCAACATGCCGTTTACCCCGTTCTGAATCACTTTCTCCGGATTAAGGGTATCGACATAAAACAAATCAAGTTCCTTGAAAATAGCATTGAATATATCCAGATTCTTCGCTATTTGGAAATTACGGTCGTCTTCCTGTTTAAAACTGGACAAGCCCAAAGCCATCAATACGACCAATGCCCCTATAAGTGTTCTTTTTGTATTCATAACTTTACTAAACGATTATGAGGTACAAAGAAACACATTATTCTGCTTCGGATAACAGAACCAAGCAAATATTTAACTTTATTTCGTTTGTCACGCCAGTCACGGAAACCGGTTGCATCATGCCACGCATATAGTTGCACCTGCCGATGCAGATACTTTCGCGTGCCAATACAAATAAGTGCAGGCAGAGCAGAACATTTCCACAAGAAAAAACGCTTCGATTTTTTGGTTGCTAACCGTAGCCTGTATATATTTGCATTACCATAATTAATATAGTTGAACGAAATGAAAACGTATGACATTTATTTCTCGGACCAAAGTTCGAGCGACAACAAGGGATTTTCTATCAAAACCGAAGAGAAAGCCATCCACATGGCAGAAGACATACTCGCCAAAGGCGGGAGCTACATCGAAGAATATGCCGGAGGTACCATATCGGTAATCGACTCGGAAGGAGTAACCGTATGGAGCAAACCCATACCGAAAGCATAACTCAAGAACTCAAGAACTCAAGAACTCAAAAACTTAAGAACTCAAAAACTTAAGAACTCAAAAACTCAAAAACTCAAAAACTCAAAACTCAAAAACTCAAAACTCAATATCTATGTTCTCAGGAATAGTAGAAGAATGTGCCAAAGTAGTCAAGATAGTCAAAGAACAGGAAAACCTGCATCTGACCTTGACGTGTTCGTTTGTAAATGAACTGAAAATAGACCAAAGCGTGTCGCACAACGGTGTGTGCCTCACCGTGGTTCACATCGAAAACAATACGTACACCGTTACCGCCATGAAAGAAACCATCGAACGCTCGAATATCGGGCTGCTGAAAGAAGGCGATGAAGTGAACGTAGAACGGAGCATGCTGATGAACGGCAGGCTGGACGGGCATATCGTGCAGGGACATGTAGACCAGACAGCTGTATGCACGGCTATTGACGATGCCGACGGAAGCTGGTATTTCACGTTCAAGTATGATTTCCAGCCCGAAATGGCGAAACGCGGATACTTTACCGTAGACAAAGGCTCGGTAACCGTCAACGGGGTGAGTCTGACCGTATGTAACCCGATGCAAGACTCGTTCCAAGTAGCGATCATCCCTTATACCTTCGAACATACTAATTTCCACACGCTGCACATAGGAAGCGTGGTAAATCTGGAGTTTGACATCATCGGCAAATACCTGAGCCGCATGATGCAGCTGGTGGGATAAAAGAAACACGAACATAACATTAACACTTTAAATTGAAAGCATGAGAAAAACATTTGCATTGGGATTATTGGGCATCTCTCTTCTTGCCGGGAACGCCCAGACATTCAAAGAGTGGCAAGACCCGGAAATAAACGCCATCAACCGTGCGCCGATGCATACCGACTATTTCGCATACGAGTCGGCAGAAGCTATCGGAAATGGGAAAACGCAATCGCAGAACTATATGAGCCTGGATGGCACTTGGAAATTCTTTTGGGTGGCAAATGCCGACCAGCGCCCTACCGATTTCTGGAAAACCGGATACAACGACAAGGGATGGGATGACATACAAGTACCCGGCGTATGGGAACTGAACGGATACGGAGACCCCATCTATGTAAACACCGGCTTTGCCTGGCGGAACCAATACGAAAGCAATCCTCCCTACGTACCCACCGAAAAGAACCATGTAGGCTCTTACCGCCGGGAAATCACCGTTCCGGCTTCGTGGAAAGGGAAAGACATTATCGCACACTTCGGTGCCGTCAGCTCGAACATGTACCTTTGGGTAAACGGGAAATTCGTAGGATATAGCGAGGACAGCAAGCTGGAAGCTGAGTTCGACCTGACCGCTTACCTGAAACCGGGGCAGAAAAACGTAATCGCGTTCCAGGTATTCCGCTGGTGCGACGGGTCGTACCTGGAAGACCAGGATTTCTTCCGCTACACCGGAGTGGCACGCCACTGCTATCTGTATGCACGCAACAAGAAACGCATCGAAGACATCCGCGTCACCCCCGATCTGGATGCCGGGTACAAAAACGGTACACTTGCCGTTGATGTACAGCTGAAAGGAAGTGGCAACGTGCTGCTGACCCTGAAAGACGCCGAAGGAAAGGAAGTGGCTTCGGCTTCGACCAAAGGGGAAACGGTAACGATGAGCGTTGAAAACCCGCACAAGTGGACCGCCGAGACTCCTTATCTTTATACACTCTATGCACAGATGGAAGGTGCTTCGGGTGCTGAAGTGATTCCGGTAAACGTAGGTTTCCGCAAAATCGAACTGAAGAACGCACAGATACTGGTCAATGGCCAGCCGGTATTGTTTAAAGGTGCCAACCGTCACGAAATGGATCCCGATGGCGGTTACTATGTATCGCGCGAACGTATGCTTCAAGACGTATTGCGCATGAAAGAGCTTAACATCAATGCCGTACGTACCTGCCACTATCCCGATGATGCATATTGGTATGAATTGTGCGACCGCTACGGACTCTATATGGTAGCCGAAGCCAACATCGAATCGCACGGTATGGGATACGGTGACAAGACTTTGGCAAAAAACGCTTCGTATGCCAAAGCGCACATGGAACGCAACCAGCGCAACGTGCAACGCTCGTTCAACCATCCCAGCATCATCTTCTGGTCGCTCGGGAACGAAGCCGGATACGGACCCAACTTCGAAGCTGCCTACGACTGGGTGAAGGCAGAAGACCCCAGCCGTGCCGTGCAGTACGAACAAGCCCGCCAAGACGGAAAGACCGACATCTTCTGCCCGATGTATTACGACTACAAGGGATGTATCGCCTATTGCGAAGACAACAGCAAGCAGAAACCACTCATCCAGTGCGAATATGCACACGCCATGGGCAACTCGGAAGGTGGATTCAATGAATACTGGGACCTGGTACGCAAATATCCCAAATACCAGGGCGGATTTATCTGGGACTTTGTAGACCAGTCGTGTCGCTGGACCGGAAAGAACGGACGGACTATTTATGCCTACGGAGGTGACTTCAACCGCTTTGATGCCAGCGACATCAACTTCTGCGACAATGGTCTGATAAGCCCCGACCGTGTGCCCAACCCGCACGCCTACGAAGTGCGCTACTTCTATCAGGACATTTGGACCACCCTTGCCGATGCACAAAAAGGCATTGTAAAGGTGTATAACGAATACTTCTTCCGCGACCTTTCGGCATACCGCACGGAATGGGAATTGCTCCACGACGGACGTATTGTACGCACAGGCTCAGTAGAAAGCCTCAGCATAGCTCCTCACCAGACTAAAGACGTGACACTGGATTATGGAACCATCGGTACCGAAGGCGAATGGTTGCTGAACGTGAAATACGTATTGAAAAACGCCGAAGGCATGTTGCCCGCCGGTCATACCGTAGCCTACGACCAGCTGACTCTGAAAGCCTACGAAGCACCGGCACTGGAGTTTGCCAATGTAAAAGAAAGCAACCAGGACATCATCGTGCCGGAAATCGATGCTACCAACAGCAATTACCTGGTAGTGAAAGGCGAAAACTTCGATATCGAATTCAACAAATACACCGGATACCTCACCGTCTATGAAGTAGAAGGCGTAAGCTATCTCGAACCGGGCACCGCACTGGCACCCAACTTCTGGCGTGCACCGACCGACAACGATTTCGGAGCCGGACTACAACAGAAATATGTGGCATGGAAGAACCCCGGCATCCGCCTTACCTCGCTGAAGAGTGAAATGGAAAACGATATGGTGAAAGTCAGTGCCGACTATGAACTGAAAGCCGTTTCGGCGACTCTCTCGCTCACTTACCTCATCAATAACAAGGGTGCGATAAAAGTGGTACAGGCAATGAAAGCCGACCCGAACGCAAAGGTATCAGACATGTTCCGCTTCGGCATGAACCTGATGATGCCCCGCCAGTTCGAAACCATTTCGTTCTACGGCAGAGGTCCGTGGGAAAACTATTCCGACCGCAACCATTCTACGCCGCTGGGTGTATACCGCCAGCAGGTAGACGACCAGTATTATCCGTACATCCGTCCGCAGGAAAGCGGAAACAAGACCGATCTCCGCTGGTGGCAGGTCATCAACAAAGCGGGCAACGGACTGATGTTCGTATCCGAAGCTCCCTTCTCGGCATCGGCTCTGCCCTACCGCATCGAAGACCTTGATGAAGGCTGGGTGAAAATCCAACGCCACTCGGGCGAACTGGACAAAGCCGGCATGACCAACCTGTGTATCGACAAGGCGCAGATGGGCTTGGGATGTGTCAACAGCTGGGGTGCCCTCCCGCTGGAGAAATACCGCCTGCCCTACGGCGATTATGAATTTACCTTCATCATGTCACCCTGCTGGCATCAGGTGAAGTAAGCAAGCTAAACCATAAGAGAAAGAACTCCGGCTGCATCGTCCGAACAAAGGATGGCGCAGCCGGAGTTTCTTGTTTTATGATACTACATTTTATATCCGAATATTCCAACTGATACAACCATCTCACTTCAAAATTCCCAAGCAGCAGTACTAACCTATCAAGACTATACAGTTAATTTTCATTCCGGCATAAGCCTTTTAATTCGTCCAATCATACTGCTCCTTATAAACATCGAATTGGAATTTCTCTTTTATGCTTACTTCCAAATAAGAAATGCAGCTTGAGTTTTAATGTCAAACCGGCATTTTCATCGAAAGAGAAAGAGGTGATTTCCTTTTTTACTGCTTACACCAGTTCCATACTGGTGTACCTAAAGGAGAAATAGGTTGATGTGCCACACGAGATATGTCTTCCTCCGGCAGACTGACATTGTCATTGGCTATAAAATTATCCAAGACGAATTGTTCTCCACCTAAATTCATAATCCTTTGTACAATCGCCCGGCGGCTTTGTACATTAAAATAAGGGATGTTATTGTTCATGCAACTATTTTCTTCCGGACGCCAAACTCCGTACCGGTATTCATAACCTCCTTCAAAAGCACCTACATCTTTATATTTATCACCTATGAAATCTTTCCAAAGAATTTCGGTCAAATTGTCTGTAAAGTCTAAATTCATTTGGAATCCTAATGCTTGCCAAGCACGTATATCCTCTTTGCGGCTTTCAGGCATTTCACGCTGATAATACACATACTCATCACACAAAAATCCAAAGCCATGTCCGCCTGCTTCATGATGAACCACACCTTCGAAATCATTCGGACGTGCTTCCCGGCTCATCGGACATAAGGCAATCGAATTGCCATCTGAATAAAGATAAGTAGTGCCGGCATATTTTTCACTATTCAACACCACAATAAGGGTCATGGGTTCTGTGCCTGCTTCTTTTACCTTTTGTGCATACTCAAAACAGATATCGTCATTACAGGTAATAGCCGTACCGCTCCCATATTCGCATTGAAATTTCGTAGAGACCCTGTTGCCGTTTTCTCCCTTTATCCCTTCTCCTTCCGACTCTGCCATAATCGCATATACATTGAAATATTCCTGATAAGAATTGTATGGCTCTATGGAAAAGAAGTAATCGGCGGCTTGCTTCATGTACTCTTCATATCGCCCTCCTACGGCAAGATATTCTTTCGTAAACCCGTCTCCCATTAAAAACAAATTGACTCCATCTCCTTTGGTCGCTTGCTTTATTTGAATATAAGAGCCGTCCACATAATATTCTGTTGGATTAGGATTGCCTGCCTGAATGACAGTAAGCGTATCGGAAAGACTGTATGTTTCGTTGCTGATAACAACTTGAGCAGTACGGGATTCGCGAGAAGTGTTTTCCGCTACTTTAAGCGTGAGCGAATCTCCCATGCCCCCAAGAATCGATGCCTTTCCTATTGATGTCAAATCATCATTGATGCTTCCCTCGTCTTCAAGCATAAGCCAACCTGCCGAAACTTTTACGTCATAGCGAACGTTAGCTTCCACATCTACTTTTAGTTTTGCCTCTGCAAAGCCTAAACGATATTCCTTTTCACCGGAAAAAACTAAACGTGATTGGGCTGACTGGGTAATAGAAAGAACCTGTTCTTGGCTTTGGGTAAAGAATATAATGGTACAGCTTCTACCGAAATCCGTTTCATTCCGTTCTGCCGTAAAATAGAGTGACGTACTCCCACCGTTTTCTTTTATATTCAGAGTCAGCCAGTCGGGAATAGAAGTCATGTTCCATTCTTCATTAGCGACCACTTCCAACATTTCCCTCTTTTCTCCCGTCCAGTCGAAGGTTATTGAAGTCCGAGTTAATGACAAGAATCCATTATCTCTTTCATTATCACTACAACTGTATAGAAATAAACAGCAGAAGAAGCCTATCCACGTTAATATCCGCATAATGAATTTTATAAAAAGCCAAACAACGTTTTAATTCAACCAATACAGAAATCTTCCCTATTTACTATCCGATAGTGAAAATGGGTGTGTCCAAAAAAACTATTAATATTTGCTTGGACACACCTGCTATCTATAATCCCTACTGACACAATTACCTCTATTGTTTATAAAAGGTTCCTACAAAAGTATTGGTAGATTTATTAGTCACATCCATTTTGATATTTGAAGATATTATACCCTCCATATTAGCTTTACCTGCTTGCACCGCAGTAAATATGACTAAATCTTCAGAACGTCGGTACTCATAATTTATTGTTTCTGTTTCTATAACAATACCTCCTGCATTTCTAACTGAAATAACCAAACTAGCACTTCCTTCATCAAAAAAAGTAAAAACTTGTTCTACACTACCATCTGAATATAATTCAGTGTATGACCAACGTGTTCCTACTAAAGAATCTGCAGTCGGCTCATCGTCATCACTACAACTAAACATACAAACACTCGTTACAAACATGAGTAACACCATTGACAAATACTTCATTGCTTTCATATTCTTTTATGTTTTAAATTACTTTGACAAAGGTAAAGCAAATATAAAATACGAATGGCAAACGAGCGATGCAGGATTAACACAGTTGTGATGCGAATATTGCAACAAAATTCAAGGATAATCTGTATTTCCTTCTGAATCAGACAAATCAGATAAATGTATATCTGTAGATAAATCAGAGAAAAAATCACGGTTCAAGATAAGCGATATACGGGCAAGCAAATGCGTATCAATGCTTTCTTTCTGAAACAAACGGTAGACATTCGAACGGTCGCAAGACAATTTACGGGCAAACCAGCTGACACTGCGCTCTTGCTTTTCTAATTCTTCTTTGATTAAAATACCGATAGACTTCATTACTGATTATAAACAAACATCCTCCCAGCTCGCAAGGACCATTATTAAACCACGAAACGTGAACTGCAATGCTACCACGTCTTTGAATGAAGGTCCTGAGAAAACCCTTGTGTACAGATGTAGTAATAGCAGCCCACGCTATAGCGTGAGAACCACTATGCTATCCTTGTACACGTTTTGAAAATTTCTCAGGTTTTCATTCGCAAGAGATGAGCATAACGCCTCTTAATATTCTAATATTGTCTTGTTTGTCTGGATAAGAGTTGCCTCTATCTGTCTGCAAAAATAATGAAAAAACAATAGCATCGCTTATTTTTCGTATTTTAATTGACGTGCTTGCATAAAATTATCTTCAAGAATATTTTTAGTCCTGCAAAAAGGTAAACACCGCCTGCCTTTGAAAGCGGCAATCAAAGGTTTTTTTATTTCTACAAATCCTTCACCAGAATGCGCCCGTTTTGGTACAGGTACGCCTGCTTTGCCTCAATCAGGACATGCCACGAAGCCGAATAGTCCTCCTTGTCTATCTTGAAGTTTTCGGCGCCGGCACTGTCCAGCCGCTCTATCAGCACACCTACGGTCAGGCGGTTGATGTCCATTCCGGGCAAGTAACGGATGTTTCCTTCTTTATCGTCATCAGAAGTTTCGTAAACCAGACGGACATCGGTCAGCTCGTAGAGGATATTCTTTGTCAACCGGATGGGAATCTTATGCTCTTTGCTCAGCTCTTCTGCCGTATAGGGCTGCTGCTCGTGCTCGAACCGCTTGCAGATAGCGGAGAGCACGATGGCACAGAAGAAATCGTGGTAGCGCCGGCTGATATGCGCCGTTTCTTTCCCGAAGCTGAACGAAGAAAGGTTCTGGCTGACATAGCTCATCTCGGCACCGAACAGGCAGATGGTCCATGACACCTGTGTCCATAACAGGAACATCGGGATGGCGGCAAAGCTTCCGTAGATGGCATTGTAGTTCGAAATCCATATCTGGCTGTTGACGTAGAAATACTGGAAAGCCTGAAAGGCGCTACCTGCCAGTATCCCCGGAAACCAGGCATGGCTTAGCTTCACTTTCGTGTTGGGCATGAACACGTATAGCGCGATGAACATCCCCCACGTTAAGGCATACGGGACGAGACGCACCAGGAACTTCAGCATCGGTCCCAGCAGAAGGAAGGTTTCCAAATCCTTTACGTACGTGGTCATCACGATGGTCAGACCGCTGGAGATAACGATGAGCAACGGAAGCAGTAGCAGCATCGAAAAATAATCGGTTATCTGGCGGAACACCGTGCGGGGACGCTTTACCTGCCAGATGGCGTTGAAACTGCGCTCGATATTGTCTATCAGCATCAGGATGGTAAACAGCAACATAATCAGGCCCACGCCGATGAAGATGCCGCTCTGCGCGTGTTGCAGGTAAGAATTGACCCACGAAAACACCAGCTCGCTCTGCTGGCTCATCACACCGCTTTTGATTTGCTGCTCCATCAATGCATCGAAACCGAAGCCGCGGGCAATGGCGAACAGCAAGGCAAGGATGGGGATGATAGACAGCAATGTGCTATACGTCAGTGCCGAAGCACGCACCGGAATGCGGTCGTTCAAGAACTGCTCTATCGAAAGGTAAATGATTTTCACACACGAATACAGGCGCTTCCTCACTGGAGTTACCTCATCTTCGGTGATTCTCCAGATGCCGTCTGTCAAGAATTGAAGCCAATATTGCAGTCTCATAGTTATTAAATGAAGAATGAAGAATAAAGAATGAAGAAACAGCGTTCGGCGTAAGCCAATGCCATGCGGACGAAGTTAAATTCTTCATTCTTAATTCTTCATTCTTAATTTAAAAAAAGCAGCCGGCCTGTAAGCCGGGTTCTGTTCCTTATATAATACAAGGTGTCTGTCATTTATCTACGCCCTTTGTCACCAAAAGGCTCTAGCGGTCTACCCTCCGACGTGGGGCGAGCAACCCTCGTTAATGCCGGTTTACACGACCTTACAACTCCTAAGATGCACAGCCCGCGTGTCACCACGCGGCTGGTAGGCTCTTACCCTACCTTCTCACCCTTACCTCTCCGGGTAGGAGCGGCGGTTATTTTCTTCTGCATTACTCTACCCTCGCGGATAGCTTTCTGTTAGGAAGTAGGATGCTCTGCGTTGCCCGGACTTTCCTCTTGTGCCGAAACACCAGCGACAGACCGTCCGACTGCTTTCTGACTGCAAAGGTACGCAATAAATGCATTCCTCCTGCCATTTTTACGAGAAATATCTTTTGCGACTGCAAAAGTGACTGATAATGAATGCAAATTTGTCAGTTATCCCCGTTAAGCGCGGTTAAGGAGCTGTCTTGCTTTGTTAAAAGAGAGAAAAAAGAACACACAAGGAGTACAACCGCATAATATTTGTTCTACTTTAGCAGATGAAATGTTAAAGCAATAACGAAATTAACAATTTAAACCAGTTATAGATATGAAAAAGACAACTAAGTTCGCATTAGGAGCAGTCGCACTGATTGCTGTAAGCGCAGGAGTGGCAGGAGTGACTTCGTATGCCATCCTCCAGTCTAAAGATACAAAGAACGCTTCTTTCTACGAAGAGTTCCAAACGGCTACTCCAGCTAAATATGCTGCATTCGATACATCGAAAATGCAGCCCGTCGACCTGACACAAGCTGCCGAAAGTTCACTGAACTCTGTAGTACACATCATGGCTATCCAGCGGAGTAAGACGAAGGTAATACAGACCCAACCGGATATTTTCGATTTCTTTTTCGGTGACGGCCGCGGACGCCAGCAGCAGGTCCAGACTCCCGAACAAAAGGGTTTCGGTTCGGGCGTTATTATCTCGAAAGACGGATACATCGTGACGAACAATCACGTGATTGATGATGCCGACGAGATTTCGGTCAAGCTGCACGACGGACGGGAAATGAAAGGACGGGTTATCGGTACCGATGCTACTACCGACCTGGCTTTGGTGAAGATAGAAGGCGATGATTTTCCTGCCATTCCGGTAGGCGACTCGGATGCCTTGAAGGTAGGCGAATGGGTGCTTGCCGTAGGTAATCCTTTCAATTTGGGCTCTACCGTAACGGCGGGTGTCGTAAGTGCCAAGGCACGTGGATTAGGTGCCAATCAGGTAGAATCATTCATTCAGACCGATGCCGCCATCAACAAAGGAAACAGTGGTGGTGCACTGGTGAATGCAAAAGGCGAGTTAGTGGGTATCAACGCCATGCTGGTTTCTCCCACCGGAGCTTATTCGGGCTACGGCTTCGCCATACCTACCAGCATCATGACCAAGGTGGTGACCGACCTGAAGCAATACGGAACCGTACAGCGTGCTTTGTTGGGCATCGGAGGACGCGATATGGGTAGAGAAGAATTTCCGGAAGAAATCCGTAAGGAGCAGAAAGAACTGGGCATCGGATATGGTGTACAAGTTGTAGAAGTACAAGAAGAAGGCTCGGCTGCCGGCATCTTGAAAGTAAACGATGTCATCATTGCCATAGATGGTGAGAAGGTAGAAACCATGGCTTCTCTGCAAGGCATCCTTGTCAAGAAACGTCCGGGAGACAAGGTGAAAGTGAAAGTATTCCGCGACAAGAAAGACCAGGAATTCACCATCACTCTGAAGAACGCTCAAGGTAATACGAAAGTAGTGAAGAAAGCCGACATGGAACTGCTGGGAGCAGCCTTCCGCGAAGTGCCTGCCGAACTGAAACGCCAGCTCAACTTAGGATATGGTGTACAGGTAACAGGTGTAAGCGACGGACGTATGGCAGACAGCGGTATCCGCAAAGGATTCATCATTCTGAAAGCCAACGGCAAACAACTTCGTACCGTACAGGATTTGGAAGACGTGATGAAAGCGGCTTCCCAGTCGCCCGACCAGGTATTGTTCATGACCGGTGTCTATCCGTCGGGCAAGCGCGCCAACTATGCCGTAGACTTGGCACAAAATTAACAATATAAATAGTAGTTTTCATAGGATAAAAAGGTAAAAGCAGATTGCACACTCTAACAAAAAAGAGGTTCCGCACGTTACGGAACCTCTTTTTTGTTATACTTTAAACGGCATCTTATACTTCGCCCAAAGCACACACGAAAACGAATACATCAAGACGGAGAAAAAACTTTTTGAAGAAATTCAAAACAGTTTCTCAAAAGGTTGTCGTTATCTTCTTCTCCCGATGCAGAAAACTTCGTCTGGTGTAAGATTAATAATCTTCCGCTTGTAAGATTAATAATCTTGCAGCCTGAAGATTAATAATCTTACAGCGGATGGACCTATATGCGTTTGCCGACGCACCTATATCCGCGGGCTTCCGCAACCTCCTGCGTCTGGCTATGATACTATCCGGAAAAACGGGCAAAAGAGGCTCAGCAAACGAACATAAGTAACTTGCCCGTTTAACATAAGTAACTTAGGCGTTTAACATAAGTGAGTCAGACGGTTCACTTATGTTCGTTTGAGGAGGCTTTTATATACGATAAATTCAAAACAGTTTCTCAACACATCCGGTCACGGTAATCTTCATAACCGAAGGTACGATATACTTCCAGTTCACCATTGCTATGATACAGGGCAATAGACGGATGGTGAATACCGTTGAACATATTCGTCTTCACCATCGTGTAATGAATCATGTCCTCGAACACAATCCGTTCGCCCACCTGCACTTCATGGTCGAACTTCCAGCTTCCCATATAGTCGCCACTCAGGCAACTGTTCCCACCCAGACGATACACGTGGGCTTCGGGACCTGCCGTCTTGACCGCATCGGCGGGAAGCGACTCTGCCCCACGCACCGCCGGCTGGTAAGGCATCTCCAGACAATCGGGCATGTGGCACGTAAAGCTTACATCGAGAATCGCCGTACGGATTCCCCGGCTCTCTACCACATCCACCACCGAAGCCACCAGCGGTCCCGTCTGCCAGGCAAAGGCAGAGCCAGGCTCCAGAATAATCTGCAAATGCGGATAACGTGCCTTCAACCCCTTCAGCAATCCAATCAGATGCTCTACATCATAGTCCTTACGGGTCATCAGATGCCCACCTCCCAAATTCAGCCATTTCAGCTGCGGGAACCAGCGCGAAAACTTTTCTTCGATATGCTTCAGCGTACGTTCCAGCTCGTACGAACTGGACTCGCAATGGCAATGGCAATGAAAACCCTCAATGCCTTCGGGCAAACGTTCGGGAAGCAAGTCTGCCGTCACTCCGAAACGTGTGCCCGGCGCACAAGGGTTATATAGTTCCACTTCCACCTCCGAATACTCCGGATTGACACGTATACCACAAGAAACCGGTTCAGGATAAGCCTTAACCATCGGATAGAAACGTTCGAACTGCGAAAGTGAATTGAATGTGATATGGCTGCTATATTTCAGAAACTCTGGGAAATTAGCTTCGGTGTAAGCCGGCGAATAGGTGTGCGCCCGACTTCCGAACTCTTCGAAAGCCAGACGTGCCTCGTACACCGAACTTGCCGTCGTATGGCTGATGTACTCGCGGAATATCGGGAACGATTTCCACATCGCAAATGCTTTAAACGCAAGGATAATTTCTACCCCAGCCCGGTCGGCTACCGACTTTATCACCCCCAGGTTTTTCCTGAGCAAATCTTCTTCCATTACATAACACGGAGAAGGAACTTTAGTTACATCTAACATACTACTACTGTTTCGCTTTTTCTCAACACAGATTATTTTTATTTTTTTGAATTCCGCAAAATACCCATGGTATAAGAAGCTGTTTTGAATTTCTCCAAAAAGTTTTTCTTGTCTTGATGTATACGTTTTCGTGTGTGCTTTGGGCGATTTTTTGGTCTTTTTCGCTCCTGTTCTTCGTCAGATAGCCCGCTATCTTCCTCATCACAGAAGCGAAAATGCCTCAAAAACTCATCCCAAATCATCGCACGATAAATTCAAAACAGCTTCTAAAAGGGAGTTAGAAGGAGTTATGCCTTCGGCAGGAGTTATACTTCATGCGGTATGTGCATTTTGTATATGCCACGTAGTAGAGACGATGTGCACATCGTCTCTACAGAATCGATGCTAAAGTATTGGCTTCTAAATCATTTTAACTCCCTGAAATAATTCCTTTTAACTCCTTATTGGGCAAAATGCGGATATTCATTTTATTTTTTAAATTCGCCTGTAGTGAAAAACATTATTCTATTACTTTAAAACGGGCGAACTTCAACAAAAGCTGCTTCACACCGGCATGCCGGAACTCTACGGTCGCCTTGCAATTGTCGCCCGTGCCTTCTACTTTCACTACCTTACCGATACCAAAACGCTGGTGTTCAATCATCTGACCAACCGACAGACCTGCTCCAAGTGCCGGACCTGCCGTATCCGGAGCATCTGGGGAAAGCTTACGCAGATTACGCGGACTTGCCACAGAGACTACACGAGGCTTCTCCATTGCAACTTTCGGACGGGAAATGCCCGACGAAGCTTCTGGAGCCAATCGGCTGGCACGCTCGTTCTGCGTAGTACGTGAAAAGGCAGCGTCCTCTTCGGGCAATTTCAGATAACGCGCATCAATGTCACCCAAGAAACGGCTGGGACTGCTAAACTCTGTTTTCCCATACCGGAAGCGCGACTTGGCATAAGACAAGAAGCAATGCTCCTCGGCACGTGTAATCGCTACATAGAACAAGCGCCGTTCTTCTTCAAGCTGCTTTAAATTTCCAGACACCATCGGACTGGGGAACAGGTTTTCTTCAAGCCCAACTACAAACACATTCTTAAACTCCAGCCCCTTGGCCGAATGAATGGTCATCAGTGTTACTTTGGCACCTTCACCCTCTTCGCTATCCAGGTCGGTCAGCAAGGATATTTCCTGCAGATAATCCGAAAGCGACACACGGCTGTTCCCTTCCTCCTCACGGCTGGCACAAAAGTCATGCATACCGTTGATCAACTCTTCTATATTCTCCTGCCGGCTCAGATTTTCGGGCGACCGGTCCCGGTACACATCGGCAACAATCCCCGAACGCCTGACAATGTCCTGCCCCAAGCCGTAGGCATTTTTGCTTGCCACATCCGAAGCAAATCCGGCTATCAGGTCGCGGAACCCCTGCAATCTGGCAACTGTACTCTTCGTCAATGACAGACCATACGCCAAAGGCTCGTTCAGTACCGTCCACAGACTGACATTGTGTTGCGTAGCCGCACTTGTAATTTTATTCAGCGTCGTATCGCCGATACCCCTTGCCGGATAATTGATAATCCGCTTGAACGCTTCTTCATCATGAGGGTTCACCGCCAAGCGGAAATAAGCCGTCACATCCTTAATCTCTTTCCGCTGATAGAAAGACAATCCACCATAAATACGGTAAGGAAGCCCTCGCTTACGTAACGATTCTTCGAAAATACGGCTCTGTGCATTGGTGCGGTACAGAACGGCAAAATCATCATATCCGTATCCGTCTCTCGCCACCATCCGGGTTATCGTACCTGCAACGATTTCTCCTTCCTCCACGTCACTATAAGCTTTGAACACCGGAATAGGTTCGCCCTTGTCTTTCTCCGAAAACACCTCTTTGTGTATCTGCGCGCGGTTTTTCGCTATCAAGCTGTTGGCGGCTTTCACAATGGTCTGTGTAGAACGGTAATTCTGCTCCAGCTTGAAAAGCCGCGCTTCCTGGTAAGTCTGTCTGAAATGAAGGATATTATCGATATTGGCTCCACGGAACGAATAAATGCTCTGTGCATCGTCTCCCACGACACATACCTTGCGGTATTTCTCGGTGAGCTGCCACACGATGCGGTGCTGGGCGTAATTAGTGTCCTGATACTCATCTACCAATACAAAACGGAAGCGTGAGGCATATTTCTCGCGCACATCAGCATGTTGTTCGAACAGCAAGTAGGTATAAAGCAGCAAGTCATCGAAATCCATGGCATCGCTTTGCCGGCACCGCTCCCAATAACGAAGGTAAATATCACGTATGGCAGGCACTTTTGCCTCCACATCACTTTGATAACATTCAGCATTTGACGCATACGCCACAGGCAATACCAACTGGTTCTTTGCCTGGCTGATGCGGCTCTGTACCAGTCCCGGACGGTAAGTCTTGTCATCCAGCCCCATTTCCTTAATGATGGTTTTCAATAAGCTTTTCGAGTCAGCCGCATCATATACCGTAAAATCAGATGAAAAGCCCAACCGTTCTGCCTCGGCACGCAGGATACGGGAAAAGATGGAATGGAATGTCCCCATCCACAGATAACGTGCCTTCTCCTCTCCTACCTGTCGTGCAATGCGTTCCTTCATTTCCCGGGCCGCCTTATTGGTAAAAGTCAGAGCCAGGATAGACCAAGGCTCATAACCCTGGTCCATCAGATAAGCAATCTTATATGTCAATACACGCGTCTTACCCGAACCTGCCCCTGCTATCACCTGCGAAGGCCCGTCGATATAGAGCACCGCTTCCCGCTGGCTCTCGTTCAGTCCGTCTAAATCAACTGCCATACTTCTGCTTAGTTCTTAAAGCTATGTATCGGTGCAGGGATGCGTCCTCCCCGGTTCACAAAAGCCTCACAGCTGAAACGGTTGACCGGCATAACAGGAGCATATCCCAACAAACCACCAAACTCTACCGTTTCGCCCACTTTCTTTCCTTCTACCGGAATGATACGCACCGCCGTAGTCTTCTGGTTCACCATACCAATAGCCGACTCATCGGCTATAATACCCGAAATAGTAGTAGCCGGCGTATCGCCCGGAATAGCAATCATGTCCAATCCTACCGAACATACGCAAGTCATCGCTTCCAGTTTCTCGATAGTCAGTGCCCCTGCTTCTACCGCATCAATCATCCCTTGGTCTTCGCTCACCGGAATAAAAGCACCACTCAGACCTCCTACATACGAAGAAGCCATTACACCTCCTTTTTTTACCTGGTCGTTCAGCAAAGCCAATGCCGCCGTAGTTCCCGGTGCTCCCGGGTGTTCCAGTCCGATTTCCTTCAAAATATCCGCTACACTATCGCCTACTGCCGGCGTAGGAGCTAATGACAAGTCAATAATGCCAAAGGGTATCCCCAACCTGCGCGAGGCTTCCTGAGCCACCAGCTGTCCTACACGGGTAATCTTGAACGCTGTACGCTTGATAGTTTCGCACAACACTTCGAAATCGGCATCCCGAATCTGTTCGAGTACATACTTCACTACTCCAGGACCGCTTACGCCCACATTGATAATGGCATCGTCTTCCGAAACGCCGTGAAATGCACCTGCCATAAACGGATTATCATCGGGAGCATTGCATAATACCACCAGCTTGGCACAGCCCAGTGAATCACGCTCTGCAGTAAGCCGAGCCGTTTCCTTGATAATATCCCCCATCAGACGCACTGCATCCATATTGATACCCGTCTTAGTGGAACCTACATTCACCGAGCTGCAGATACGTTCGGTGCAGGCCAAGGCTTCAGGGATAGAACGAATCAGCAATTCATCACTTCGTGTCATCCCTTTAGAGACGATAGCCGAATAGCCACCGATGAAATTCACCCCCAATTCCTCTGCTGCACGGTCTAGCGTACGTGCAACCTTTACATAATCGGCAGTAGTCTGGCAAGCTGCCCCACCCACCAATGAAATCGGCGTAACCGAGATACGTTTGTTCACGATAGGAATCCCGTATTCTTTCGATATGTCTTCTCCTGTCTTTACCAAGTCTTTGGCAAGCCGGGTTACCTTTTCATAAATCTTCTGACAAAGAATATCCACGTTGCTATCTGCACACTCCAACAGATTGATACCCATTGTAATGGTACGCACATCCAGATTTTCTTTTTCAATCATCTTGTTGGTTTCCAGAACCTCTGATATATTAATCATAAGCCAGCCTTTTTTTAAATCCGATGCATTTTATCGAAAATCTCTTCACGCTGACATTTCACCTGCACGCCTAGCGCTTGTCCTACTTCAGTCAGTTCATTAACCACCTGCTCAAACGGTTTTGCAATACGCGCCATATCCACAATCATCATCATATTGAAGAACTCCTGCACGATAGTCTGCGATATATCCAGAATGTTGATATTGTTTTCTGCAAGATACGAACATACTTTGGCAATAATGCCTACCGAATCTTTTCCTACAACAGTAATAATAGCCTTATTCATAATTCCGTTCATTAAGTTTGATAATGAGGGCAAAGATAGACAAATCTTAGTAAAACTCCCCCTTTCTCATACTTTTTTTGCCCGAACGCTTGCATATTCAAAAATAATCCGTACCTTTGCAACGCTTTTGAAAACCAGAAGCACTTACCCTACAGTTTAAGGAGAGGTGGCAGAGTGGTCGATTGCGGCGGTCTTGAAAACCGTTGTACCGCGAGGTACCCGGGGTTCGAATCCCTGTCTCTCCGCTGAACAGAAGCGCTTTCATGATTTTTTTCAGAAAGCGCTTTTTATTTTGGAGAGATGCCGGAGTGGTCGATCGGGCCGCACTCGAAATGCGGTGAACGGGTAACTGTTCCCAGGGTTCGAATCCCTGTTTCTCCGCAACAAACGCTGAAAATCAGCAGATTGCAAAACAAACACCCAGTTTTACACCCAAGAATGTAAAGTCGGTG
>NZ_JACSPP010000066.1 GCF_014837065.1 Phocaeicola intestinalis | reverse complement strand
CAGGTGTTCAAGCATCTGGAACGGCTGGCTGCCGTAGCGAACCTGTCGGAAGCGAACCGTGTGGCTTATGATAAGGCAGTAGACCGTTTCTACGTGAGCCGTATTTACGAGGAGGACATGCAGGACAGGGTGGAGAACGCGATGCGGGAAGGAAGAGAAAAAGGAATGCAGGAAGGAAGAGAAGAAGGCATAAAAGAAGGTATAAAAGAAGGTAAATTGGAAACGGCGAAAAAAATGAAAAGTTTAGGCGTATCTACAGACATCATAGTGGAAGCTACCGGACTTAGCCTGGAAGAAATAGCAGAGCTTTAAAAAGACATTTCCCTAAATTTCGGGAGCATCTCAAAAACTATCTTCTATGTATGAGGCACAATTAGCTCACTCCAATTGTAAAAAAAATAAATGTTCGCATTTTCTTAATTTGCTTGAAAAGACAAACCCACCGTCAAGTTCGAAATAGAAAGAGGCCGTCTCTTGGTGGTGAGACAGCCTCTTTTGCTTTATTGAAAATGGTAATCCTGTTTTTACCAACCTTGTGGATAAAGCATTATTGATATTTTTCAGTTGCGGAACTTCAGACCGTCGGCATTGCGTTCTACCACAATCGGTTTCGTGCGGTCGACTTCCTGAGCCAGCAGTTTCTTCGACAAATCATTGAGCAGGTAACGCTGGATGGCACGCTTGACCGGACGTGCACCGAATTCGGGGTCGAATCCTGCCGTAGCAAGGAACTCGACGGCTTCGTCGGTCATCTGCAGCGTTACGCCATTGTCGGCAAGCATCTTCTGTATGCCGTTGATTTGCAGGCGTACAATCTGCTTGATTTGGTCTTTATCCAACGGCTGGAACATGATGATTTCATCGATACGGTTCAAGAACTCCGGACGGATGGTCTTTTTCAGCATCTCCATCACTTCTTTCTTGGTGTCTTCTACAATCTGGTCATGGTTCTGGTCGTTAATCTTCTCAAACTGACTTTGTATGTATGAGCTTCCCAAGTTGGAGGTCATGATGATGATGGTGTTCTTGAAGTTCACCGTACGTCCCTTATTGTCCGTCAGACGTCCGTCGTCCAATACCTGAAGCAGGATATTGAAGACATCAGGGTGCGCTTTCTCGATTTCATCGAACAGTACGACCGAGTAAGGTTTCCGGCGCACGGCTTCGGTCAGCTGACCGCCCTCGTCATAACCTACGTATCCCGGAGGCGCACCAATCAGACGCGAGACGGTATGTTTCTCCTGATACTCACTCATGTCAATACGGGTCATCAGCGATTCGTCATCGAACAGGTATTCTGCCAGTGCCTTTGCCAGTTCGGTCTTACCTACACCGGTGGTGCCAAGGAAGATGAACGAGCCGATGGGACGTTTCGGGTCTTGCAGTCCTGCACGGCTCCGGCGCACGGCGTCTGCTACGGCTTCGATGGCTTCGTCTTGTCCGATAACACGTTTGTGCAGTTCGTCTTCCAGATGGAGCAGCTTGTCGCGTTCGCTTTGCAGCATCTTGCTTACCGGTATTCCCGTCCAGCGCGATACTACATCGGCTATATCCTCGGCAGTTACCTCTTCCTTAATCATGGCGTTGTCGCCCTGCTTTTTCTTCAGGTCTTCCTGGATGCTCTTGATTTCGTTTTCCAATGCCTGTAGTTTTCCGTATCGGATTTCTGCTACTTTTCCGTAGTCGCCTTCACGTTCGGCACGGTCGGCTTCGAACTTCAATTGCTCGATTTCCTTCTTGTTCTGCTGTATCTTGTTCACCAGTTCCTTCTCGCTCTGCCATTTGGCTTTGTATGAAGTATCTTGTTCCTTGAGTTCGGCTATTTCCTTGTTCAGCTGGGCAAGTTTGGCTTCATCCTTTTCCCGCTTGATGGCTTCGCGCTCGATTTCCAGTTGTTTCAACCGGCGTTCGATTTCGTCCAGCTCTTCGGGAAGCGAATCACGCTCCATACGGAGTTTTGCGGCTGCCTCGTCCATCAGGTCGATAGCCTTATCGGGCAAGAAACGGTCGGTGATGTAACGGTTGCTCAGTTCCACGGCGGCAATGATGGCTTCGTCTTTGATACGCACTTGGTGGTGGTTTTCGTAACGCTCCTTCAAGCCACGCAGGATAGAGATAGAGCTTGCTGTGTCGGGTTCGTCCACCATGACGGTCTGGAACCTACGCTCCAAGGCTTTATCCTTTTCGAAATACTTCTGGTATTCGTCAAGGGTAGTGGCACCGATGCTCCGCAGTTCGCCACGTGCCAATGCCGGTTTCAGGATATTGGCTGCATCCATGGCACCTTCACCTTTTCCTGCACCTACCAGTGTGTGGATTTCATCGATGAACAGGATGATGTTTCCCTCTGATTTCTTCACCTCGTTGATAACCGATTTCAGCCGCTCTTCGAATTCGCCTTTGTATTTGGCACCGGCAATCAGCGCACCCATATCCAGTGAGTAGAGCTGTTTGTTCTTCAGGTTTTCGGGCACGTCACCACGCAGGATACGTTGGGCAAGCCCTTCTACAATAGCGGTCTTACCGGTACCCGGCTCACCAATCAGAATCGGGTTGTTCTTCGTACGCCGGCTTAATATCTGAAGCACACGGCGGATTTCCTCGTCACGTCCGATTACGGGGTCGAGTTTTCCGGTACGGGCTGCCTCAATCAGGTTGATGGCATACTTGTTCAGTGACTGGTAGGTATCTTCGCTCGATTGCGAAGTTACTTTCTGTCCTTGCCGCAGTTCGCTGATGGCTGCACGCAGTTCCTTGTCGGTCAGTCCGGCATCCTTCAGCATGGTGGAAACGGTGCTCTTCACATTCAGCAGGGCGAGCAGCAGCGCTTCCAGTGATACATACTCGTCACCTAATCCTTTCGAGTATTCGATGGCTTTCTGCAATACCTCGTTTGCATCACGGCTCAGGTAGGGTTCGCCTCCCGATACCTTCGGCAGAGAAGCAATCTGCCTGTCGAGTACCGTTTCGATTTGTTGGCCGTTGATGCCCAGTTTCTGGAAAATGAAGTTTGTCACATTTTCTCCTACTTTCAGCACCCCTGCCATCAAATGTTCTGGCTCGATGGCTTGCTGTCCGCGGCTTTGTACCAGATTGACCGCTTCTTGCACAGCTTCTTGCGATTTGATTGTAAAGTTGTTAAAGTTCATATTGTATTCTCCTTTTTGTTTCTTAGTAAATGAATTACGACTACTATTCATCAAATTCTTTGCCAAACGGCAAGAAGAGTGTATATATGTCTACATGTCAGATGTTTACGTCGGGTTTCTGCAATATTGTCCGTTCTTTGTACAAATTGTCAGTAAAGTTTTCGTATCTTTACTCCCAAAACCGTTAGATAGTTTGGATATATGGAAAAGAAGATACCTTTTGACCCGGTGGTGATGCTGATTGATGCGTCTTATCTTGACCGTGTGGGAAATGATTTGAAAGCGCATTTTGCCCCGATATTGAAACGTGAGTTGCCAAAAGCTGATTTGGCTGTACTGTTGGAATGTCTTGCCTTAGATGCTGGTGTATCCTTAGGTGAAACGAAAGTACAGGTAATCTTTGTTTATGATGCTGAGGGGAAGCGCTTCTCGTTTTGTGCTCCTGCTGATTTGGAAAAAGAAATTCATTCGATGGCATTTAAGAGTCAGTTGGGAGAATTCTCGCTTTATGCTTTCCAGCCGTCTGGATTGGCTACGCGCGAAGATTTGTTTGCCGAGTCGTTCCAGTTGATGGCCGAGTCGAAAGATGTGCGGCATATCATTGCCGTTCCGGATGAAGACGGATATGGTAGCCGTCTGAGCGACTATATAAATAAGGTGGAAAAGAAAGATCCGGTTACGGTGTTCGGCATGAATCCACCTGTTTATTCGGGAAACTTTACATTCGAAATGTTGGGATTTGCCATACTTCAGGCATTGGGCATCCGTGCCGATGAATTATGATGGGAAGAAGGTATGTCTGATTTTCGTTTGAAAGTTTTTTATGCGGTGGCCAAGAACCTGAGTTTTACCAAGGCATCGCAGGAACTGTTTGTCAGCCAGCCTGCCATAACCAAGCATATTCACGAATTGGAGAGTCTTTATCAGGTGCGCTTGTTCAACCGGTTGGGCAACAAGATCTCCCTTACCGAGGCAGGGCGTGTGCTGTTGGAGTATAGTGAACGGATTCTTGCTGAATACCGCAGGTTGGATTATAGCATGCATTTGTTGCATAACGAGTATAGCGGACAGTTGCGTTTGGGAGCCAGCACCACCATTGCCCAATATGTTCTTCCGCCTATTCTTGCCGAATATACTCGTCAATATCCGAAAATCAAGCTGACATTGATTGAAACCAATTCGCGTAATGTAGAGCAGGCATTGCAAGAACATAGCATTGATTTGGGAATGGTAGAAGGGGTGTTTCGTCTGCCTAACTTGCGTTATGAAGCTTTTTTGTGTGATGAATTGGTCCCGGTTTCGTCTATTCAGGAAGGAGGAGAGCCGGAAGAGGAAATTTCGTTTGAAGAATTCAGGCAGATTCCTTTGATTCTCCGTGAGCGTGGTTCGGGCACGCTGGATGCCATCGAAGCCGTCTTGGCAGAAAAGGGAGTGAAACTTTCTTCGCTCAATGTACGGATGCACTTGGGAAGTACCGAAGGCATCAAGTCTTTCTTGAAGCACAGTCCTTGTCTGGGCATTGTTTCAATATTTGCTATTCGCCGGGAATTGGAAGAGAATGTGTTTCGAATTACCGACATTGCAGGCTTGCGTTTCCAGCGTCAGTTCTGTTTCGTGTCTCAGCAAGGGCAGGAAGATGGAACGGCACTTAATTTCATTCATTTTGTTTTCCGTTATTTGCAGGAACACCGGATTCCCGGACGCATAAAAGGTGGAACAAAATGACTCTGCCTTTCTTTGAAAGATATACAGAAGTACCCTGAAGGTCCAATTATAGGTTTGCTAAAGTCTTCAGTGTACTTCTGTGGCAATGATTAGTTGTGCATGGACTTGCCTGCTGATGTTTTCCATATAGCAAAGAGCAATCCCGATATGATGAAAGCGGCTATAGCCGAGATGTAGCCTACGATAGTTGGCAAGCCGAAACTATCCTTGGAAATGAGCAGGAACGAAAGGCAGACCGCCGTCATGAACATGGCAGGAAGAAGCGTAATCCAATAATTTTTCTTCTTCCGTACCAGGTAAACGGTTATTGTCCAAAGCGTGAATACCGCTAATGTTTGGTTAGCCCATCCGAAATAATTCCATATCACGTTGAATCCGTCTGCATCGGCAATGTTATACCACAATAGCGCTAAGGTGACTCCGAATACGGGGATGCAAATGTAGATGCGTTTGCGTATGGAGTGTTGTTCCAAGTGCAGGAATTCGGCAATGATAAGCCGGGCACTGCGCAGGGCTGTATCGCCGCTGGTGATAGGGGCGGCTACTACTCCCAATATTGCCAGGGCGCCGCCGAATACTCCCAGCCATCCTTGAGATACGGTGGTAACGACTTCGGGCGCTTGCAGGGTAGCCGGCACGCCTAACTCTCCGGCAGCACCTCCATAAAAGAAGTACATCGATACGGTGGCCCATATCAGAGCAACTACTCCTTCGGTTATCATGGCTCCATAGAACAAGGGGCGTCCTTGGCGTTCACTCTTGATGCACCGTGCCATAAGCGGGCTTTGGGTGGCATGGAAACCGCTGATGGCTCCGCAGGCAATAGTGATGAACAGGCAGGGGAATATGGTTCCTGAAGCCGGATTCATGTTCGTAAGCCCATCGGTCAGTTCGGGTAGGGAAGGCCATTTGATAAAGAGCACGCCCATTAAGGCGATTGCCATAAACAGCATGGCTATGGCAAAAATCGGATAGATGCGTCCGATAATCTTATCGATGGGCAGCATGGTGGCAAGGAAGTAATAAGCGAAAATGATGAGGCACCAGATGTACACCCACGTTAGCGAGTCGCTGCAAAGTTTTCCTAAAATGATAGCAGGGCTATAAACGAATACGGCACCTACCATTAATAAGAGGAATACGGAGAAAACCAGCATTACTTTCTTGGTGCGGTCGCCCAGATAAGCGCCTACCAGTTCGGGCAATCCGGCTCCGCCATGGCGCATGGAGAGCATGCCGCTTAAATAATCGTGCACGGCTCCGGCAAAGATGCAGCCTAATACAATCCACAGGTAAGCGGAAGGACCGAACTTGGCTCCCATGATGGCACCGAAGATAGGGCCTGTTCCGGCAATGTTCAGGAATTGAATCATAAAAATCTTCCATCCGGGAAGTACCACGTAATCGACCCCGTCCGCCATGCTGACCGCAGGGGTAGGGCGGTCATCGGGAGCAAATATACGCTCTACGATACGCCCATAAATGAGATAGCCCGCTACGAGGGCTATCAGGCTCAACACAAATGTTATCATAGTTTTTCAGTAATTAAATTGTTTCATATTGTAACAAATCGCTGCAAAACTACGAATAATTCTTTAAATATGATTTGTTCTGCTATTGAAAAAACGAAGAAACGCAGATTTGCATGGATTCTTTTTATTATTTATCCATGTAAATCTGCGCTAATCTGTGTTTAAATCGTTTCTATGTGAGACATCACATCAACGCCGGAACCAGCCATTTCGTGAGCAGGTATCCGCCTCCCACCAGCCATACATATAATAATCCGGCAAGAAGGAACGGTTTGGCGCCCGCTTGCTTGAACTTCTCGATGCTGGTATCTGTGCCCAGTGCCGTCATCGCCATGGTCAGCATAAAGGTATCGATGTATTCGATGGCGCCGTTCAGCGGGATTTCCTTTACACTCTCTACACCTAATATATATTGTAGGAAAGAGTTGAGGCAGATGATGCCGATAAATCCGAAGGCAAACCAGGGGATGGTGATTTTGCTTTTACCCGAGGTGCTTCCGGTTTCAGCCGACTTGCGTTTGGCAAGCGCGAAACTCATGATAACCAATACCGGGGCAAGCATCATGACGCGAATCATCTTGGTGATGGTGGCTGTACCGGCTATGCCCAAGGCATCGGTCGGGTCCATGGCATTGCCGGCTCCGGCTACGTGTGCCACTTCGTGAAGTGTGCTTCCGGTATAGATAGCCGTACCGATGTTCCCTAATGCGTCCAGTAATCCGGCGCGGTACATAATCGGGTATAAGAACATGGAAATGGTACCGAAGATAACGACCGTAGATACTGCAATGGCGGTTTTATGCCCTTCACATTTCACCACCGGTTCGGCTCCCAATACTGCTGCCGCACCGCAAATGGCACTTCCCGTAGCGGTCATGAGCGAAGTGTCCTTGTCCATTTTCAAGGCACGTCCCAGCCATACGCCCAGTCCGATGGTGCCAGCCACGATGAGGGTATCAATGAGGATGGCGGGAAGCCCTACCGCTACTACTTGCGTAAGGGTCAGACGAAAACCGTAAAGCACGATGCCGGCACGCAGGATTTGCTTGGTGCAGAACTTGATGCCCGGTACCCATGTCTCTGGCAACCGGTTCCGTAAGCTGTTGGCATACAGCATGCCTAATATGATACCGACGATAAGCGGGCTGAATGAGAGATTTCTGACAAATGGGATTTCTGAGATGTAGAATGCTGCAAATGAGAAGAGGGCAATGAGCAGGATTCCGTGTAGAGTGTTTCCTCTGTTTCCTTTTTCGAACATATCGCAATAATGTTTTAAAGTGGTTATACTTTTTCTAATGCACCGCAAAGGTAAGACATTATTGTCGACAGACCTATTGAAAAATATTTATCTGCTATAACTTGTAGTAATAACGAGAAAAATGTTCGCTTGTTTGTTACAAGTAGAAGAAAGAGATTCTCTACTTGTAACATTCATGCGTTAAAGTCATCATCACAGATATCATCATCCGCTCAGAAGGGGGAGCAATCATAACTGTTTCCCTTCCTATTCTGTTTGCTATAATTATATGTAATCCTATTGAAAACAAGTAAAAATGTAAAGAGAATCTTGGTATTAGGAAAGGTCACAAGTTTCCTTTTCGGAATCATCCGAAAGTTCACAAATATAAGAAAAAAATGAATAGATGACAAATTTCATGTGGCGTTTTTACAGGGAAATTGTATATTTGTTCCCGATTTTAGATAATGAATAAAAATAGCAGATAGATTCAGATGAGAAAACATCTATTATTGACATTATTGATACTGGCTTGGGGGGCGATGTTGTCCTTGCAAGGACAGAACAGGATGCAGCCGGACTTCCGTTCGCCTTTCGACTTTCCGCTTTTATTGAGCGCGAACTTTGGTGAATTGCGTCCCAATCATTTCCATAACGGTTTGGACATCAAGACCGGAGGCGTGACAGGAAAACCTATTTACAGTGTAGCGGAAGGCTATGTGTCGCGCGTCATGGTGCTGCATGGCGGATATGGGCAAGCTTTGTTCGTGACCCATCCCAACGGATTCACTTCGGTATACGGACATGTGGTTTCGTTCGCTCCGAAGATTCAGGAATATGTCCGTAAGTATCAGTACGAACATGAGACGTTCGTATGCGACATTCGCATCGAGCCGGATGTGCTTCCCATAGAAAAGGGAGAAATGATTGCGTTGAGCGGAAACGAAGGCTCATCGGCAGGGCCGCACCTGCACCTGGAGTTGCGCCGGAACGATAACGGGGATTATGTCGACCCCATGCCTTACTTTCGGAAATACCTGAAGGATGACCGTTCACCCGTGGCAAGCCTGATAGGGCTTTATCCCGTAAAGGGCAGGGGAGTGGTAGACGGAAGTTCCCGGCGCAAGCTGGTAGGGGCTGGAAACCTGAAGCAACGCTTTACGGCATGGGGAGAAATCTATACGGGCATTGCCGCTAAGGATTACATGAGCGGGACTTCCAATTTCTATGGCGTGCATTCGGTGACGCTTTATGTCGATTCGGTACAGGTTTTCCGGAGCGTTACCGATGAAGTTTCGGCAAATGAGAACCGGATGATAAACAGCTTTATCGATTATGGAGAGTACGCGAAAACCCGCCGGCTCGTCATGCGTTCGTATAAGGCTCCGGGCAATAGCTTGCGTTTATTGGAGACGGATGACGCAAGAGGCATCGTGACGATAGACGAGGAGCGTGATTATCATTTCCGGTATGTGCTGGAGGATAATTTCGGAAACAAGCGTTCATACCGTTTCACGGTGTCGGGAAAGCGGCAGGACATCCCTGCTTACGAGCCTCAGGCCAAGTGGATGTTGCGTTGGAACCAGACCAATGTCGTACAGGAACCGGGCATGAACCTGATTGTTCCGAAAGCCATGGTGTATGAAGATACCGAACTGGATACCCGTGTGGTGAGTGATAGTGGGAATATCTCGTTCGACTATGTACTTGATGCGGGACCTGCACCTTTGCATGGCTTTTGTCCGTTGGAAATAGGCGTGCGCCGTTTGCCCGTAGCAGATACCACGAAATATTACATCGAGCAACGGGTGGGCAAGTGGAAAGCATCGGTGGGAGGAACATACGCCAACGGTTGGGTAAAGGCAACCGTCCGTACGCTCGGTACATTTTCGGTACAGATAGATACGGTCGCTCCACGCATTACTCCCTTGGGAAGAGGCACTTGGCGTACGAACCGCAACATACGTTTCCGGGTGAGCGATGCGCAGACTGGGATTGCTTCGTATAAGGTTTATGTCGACGGAGAGTTTGTATTGTTCGGGCTGAAGAAAGGCATCTTGGTCATTCAAGACCCTGAGCGGATAAAGAAAGGCGTGGCTCACCGGCTGGAAGTCATCGTGAAAGACGGATGCGAGAACGAGGCACGAGAGGAATATGAATTCTGAATATAGGTGCGCGAGCCGATGCATATACGTCCGTCGGCTGATGCATATAGGTGCATCGGGCGATGCATTTAAATCCGCGTCAATCTGCGGGTATCTGCGTTTCAGAACAATTATAAATTATCAAAATAAAAAACACGAATAACAATGAGAAAAAAACTTGGATGGATTGCCATGCTATTGGCAATGTGTGTGATGAACGGTTGGGCTTGTACCAACTTGATTGTCGGAAAGAAAGCCTCTGCCGACGGGTCTGTAATCGTTTCCTACTCGGCGGATTCGTACGGCATGTTCGGATTCTTGTGCCATTATCCGGCGATGACGCACGAATCGGGAGCCATGCGCCCGATTTACGAATGGGATACCGGCAAGTACCTGGGGCAGATAAAGGAGGCGAAGCAGACCTATAATGTCATTGGAAATATGAACGAATTTCAGGTGACGATAGGGGAGACCACCTTTGGCGGACGCCCCGAACTGGTAGATACAACCGGAATCATGGACTATGGAAGCCTAATTTATGTGGCGCTCCAGCGCTCTCGCACAGCAAAGGAAGCCATTAAGGTGATGACCGATCTGGTTAAGGAATACGGATATTATAGTAGCGGAGAATCGTTTTCTATTGCCGACCCGAACGAGGTATGGATTATGGAAATGATAGGCAAAGGACCGGGCGTGAAAGGTGCCGTATGGGTAGCGGTACGCGTTCCCGATGATTGCATCGCGGCACATGCCAACCAAAGCCGCATCCATAAGTTCGACCTGAACGACAAGGATAATTGCCTGTATTCGCCCGATGTGATTTCCTTCGCCCGTGAGAAAGGCTATTTCAATGGGATGAACAAGGATTTCAGCTTTGCCGATGCTTATTGTCCGCTGGATTTCAGTGGCTTGCGTGCGTGCGAAGCCCGCGTGTGGAGTTTCTATAATATGTTCAGCAAGACCACCGGCGATGCATACCTTCCTTACATCCAAGGCAAAAGCAAGGAGCCGATGCCGCTTTACGTGAAGCCCGACCGCAAGGTGTCGGTGCGCGACATCCAGCAGGCGATGCGCGACCATTACGAAGGCACTCCCCTCGATATTACGAACGATATGGGTGCCGGAGCCTTTCAGATGCCTTACCGCTTGTCTCCGTTGACATTTAAGGTAGACGGTCAGGAATATTTCAACGAGCGTCCCATCTCGACCCAGCAAAGTGCCTTTACGTTTGTTTCCCAGATGCGTTCCACGATGCCCGATGCTATCGGCGGTGTTCTGTGGTTCGGATTGGACGATGCCAACATGACGGTTTTCACTCCGGTGTATTGCAATACCGATAAGGTGCCGGCTTCGTATGCCGAAGGAGAAGGCGATTGTGTCACGTTCTCATGGAATTCGGCGTTCTGGATTTACAATTGGGTGGCAGATATGATTCGTCCGCGTTATAGCCTGATGGTAGAGGATATGCGTACCGTTCAGAATGCATTGGAAGATATGTATGCCGATGCGCAATCCGGAATCGAAAGCACCGCGATGAAACTTTATGCCGAGAATCCGCAGAAGGCGAAAGAGTTCCTCACCAATTACACAGGCATGAGTGCCCAAGCGGCGGTAGATGCATGGAAGAAGTTAGGCGAGTTCCTCATTGTGCGCTATAACGACGGGGTAGTGAAACGGGTAAAGAACGGCAAGCTGGTACGTCCCGAAACGGGCAATACGGCTCCGCTTGACCGTCCCGGATATCCGCAAGAATTCCTGAACGAACTGGTGAAGTCTACCGGCGAGCGCTATAAGGTGATTGACCTGAAGTAGGCCTTTATACAAATATTAAGTCCGCCTCAAGATAAAAGTAACTTTATTTTGAGGCGGATTCCTTTTTGTAAATGGACTAGTTAGATTGATATTATGCCTGCCGATTCCCATTGGATGCCGCATGAACAACCCTAACGTATCTCTTATGGGTTGGCCGAAGAAAACGCCTTTCAGTTTGTCTTCATTTTTATTGACATATCCCAATGTTTTCATGGCTTCTTACCCACTAAAACATTATTCCGCAATGAAAACGAACAATCGCTTCTGATTCTTTTATCTGAAAATCAGTAATCGTATGAGAATGTGGATTGTACTTTACCAAGCATTCCACTTGCCTTAGTCCATACCAATAATCGAACCAATAATGGCTGATGTAGGCTTTATCATCATCCAAGAAGACTACGGGAGACATGCTTTCCGACCAATTTGCCTTTGCCTCAGATTTAAAGTGATTTAGCTCATTATAGTTCGCTTCAAACAGTTGTGTCAGATGGTCTATGTCCTCAATCTGATTAATGAAGACCCGATATTTATACAAACCATGCCACCACATCCCTATCTTATGCTTGGTTTGCTTCAACAGATAAGCTTGCCAAATGGCTTCTTCGGTAAAAGGTAATGTAATGTGTTTGAAAGGACTTTCAAACTCTGGGAGAGGTTTTGCTTCCGGATATTTTTTATCCCTATTATACCACATGGCAAAATCTACATCGCATGGCTTTTCTACAGATTTAAGCCGGGCGTAAAGCCGCAAATGCTGTCCGATATCCCTAAAATAAGGAGAGTCGGGCTGAGGATTGTAATTATCCAATACATACATTTCATCCAAATTCAAGTCGGGCAATTCTGTCAGCAAGGCATTCAGATTGGGGGAATTTTTCAAAGAGATTTTCGAAAGCGAGCCGCAAAATCTGTTACATGCGTCTATCAAGCGAGGATTGTGTTTCCCCAATCCTTTATACTTGGCAAAGTTGTCATTGTTATCATCTTTGGCAGAACGGTCTGGCTTTTCTTCTTTTGCTCTTTTGAAAAACTTTGCAAACATATTCCAAAAAGATTTCATTCTTTTGAGTGTTGGCATAATTTGCCTATTCTTTTTCTTTTCAGCCTTTATAAATTTCAAAAGGGATGGGCAAGCGGTCTTTACATAATGTTCATTCAATTTCCAACTGGCTACAAGTATGGGCAGTTTGGCGGAAGACAAATTAATATAGGTTTCTTCTGCCACATAATTTGTGCTTATAGGCAACCAATATTCAGAATATACTGGATTACCTGCATTCCAAACTTTCACGTCATGCTTATATTCTTGATATTGCTGTAATAGCTTAGTATAAGGAATCAAGCTTTTAGAAAAACTCGGAAAGCAATAATCCTTGCCTCTTTTAGCATGGACGACCAAAAGGGAATAACTTGAATCATGTAAGCGCAGCCAAACTTCCTGATGTTCATTCAAGAACTTGACGCAATCTGACGCTTGTTGAATCCTTGAGTCTAATGTTTCTTTGTCTATCTCCATTTTATTTCCTTTTCTTCCGCTTGGTACGGGAACTTTGAGGGTAAGCCCTGTCCTTTTTCAAACGGATTTTCCATTGTTCATTATCAGCCTTTTCCGTAGCTATCACACTCTCCGCATTCGCTTTTGTCTCTATGATAAAGCGTTGCTGTTCCTTTAATGTCTTGACCATACTTGTAGCGTTTTATTTACATGTCATATAACTTTTCTAAATCACTAATAATCTCATCATTTAGTATCGGCTTGAACAATTTGTCAAACATGCTTTGGTTTCCTTTTAGACCTTTGGATTGTTCCGGTTCTGGCAATAGAGCATGTTTTCTCAATAACAGTTGTACCAAAGGAAATGTCCATTCTATCCGTGGATTCAGTTCCATAGCTCCCCAATTCAATTCATCTTGATGTTCCAAGACGAATGATTCTTGAAGAGGCAAATAAGAATACAATTCGTATATTATTGGTGTAGTATTTTATCCAATTTTGGATAATTTCATCTGTGATATAACCTTTATCTTCTTTCACTCGATTCTTATTATTTAATTGTTGAATGTGGCGAAGAGTTTGCTCTATATTGTCTATTCCTTGCCAAGCGATATAACCAAAATTACCCATTAGAGACTCTAATTCAATTGAAGTATTTTCTATTTCTGCTTTAATTTCGGTATTACTCCAATCTGTATAATCGTTTATGAATAGGTATGGTAAGTATTTCATTTTATCATTCATAGATAAATTTAGGTATAAATCAATTGATTTAGGATTGCATTTTATAGAGCGTATGAATGTTGAATTATTCTTAAGCATATCTTCATGAACATAGCTTTTGCCTTTTATTATAAGTTCCAGACAATAAGTCTCAAAATTTTTTCCTCTAAAAGTTTCACCTTTTCTTTTACAAACCAATGGATTAGTTATGTAATACTTTCCCGATTGTTCAATACGGCAATTTTCATATTTTGAAATCTGTTCATCATTCAAATCATAATATTGGCGTATCAGATTCCTCATCAATAGTTTCCCAAACTTTTCTTCCATTACGTATTTCCGCAACAAAATCAAAGCTAATCCATTTTGTTCTATTTGATTGGCATTTTTCATGTCTTGCAATTCATTTATCTTAACTTGAAAGTTGTTTAGTGCTTTCATGTTTTCAGCCAAATCAAATAGGTTGTTCACTTGTGTATTCAGGTAACAATCAAGTATTTTGCTGATTGCTAAACTACGTTCCTTATCGATTGTCATAATTTAAACTTATACAATTTTTTATTATTTGCATCCTATGATTGCTCTCTAAAAATCAATATCCGCTTCAATAAAAATTTTATTTGATAAATAGTCATATACTTTTTCATGCAAGCTTCTACCTTGTTCAAGAACTTCTTCTATTGTTTTCGCCGGAAGAAAAAATTGACGCTGCAATTTTTTAATAAATACTTTTCTTTGTTCTTCAAAAAAAGATGATGAATAAATTACAGGAATTGTTTCCATATCAAAAAATTGCATTTGCCAAATAGCATTCTCGGATAAGAGAACAGCACTTGAATCAAAAAACGTAATAGACCATCTTTTTTCTTTATTTTCTCTTAAAACAGACATTACTGTGTATTTAAACGCCCCATATCCAAGAATCAAAACAAGTAATCTGTCCTTATATAGATTTAAGTCAGATACATTCTGCTTTATAGCTTTTGAAATACACAAATAAGCTATGCTTGATATTGTTTGTATCGTATCAACATCGTCTGATAATTGGTTATGCAACATGAAAAGAAAAGCTCTTCCTACAATGTAATAATTGTTTATACTTTGCAATTCAGTTGGATTATCTAAGATCTGTCTATAAAGCATTGTCAATAAACCAGTGGCTGTTTGAATATGCTTATTCTCAAATTCTTTTATTGCTTCTGTCGCTAAGGATTCTATAGCTTCCATTTTATATTTGATATTATTTGCTTATATAAATCATATCCATTACTGCTCCCATAAAATTCTATCAAATAAGTTTGATTAGAAAATTGTACTTTACATAAATCTCCCAGTTGATAAAAAAGAGAAAGGAATGAAGGTACATTTTTTGATGAAGAATGACCACCTATAATAAGATCATTACTCCATAATATTCTATCTCTATTAAGTGATATTTCTTTGAAAATCAATCTGCTTAAAATATATTGTCTATAATCGATATGTTCCAATTCTATATGCATTTCATCATTAACAATATCACCTTTTATTATAGCATTAATTTTTCTATCAACTATGCAACATTGATTTTCCCAAATTTTCATTGTATGTGCAAGGAAGCCTATAGGTTTTCTTGCTATCGGACCACTCTGTTCTAATATATTTATCGGAAATGTGTCATAATACTCCATCATAATATATTTATTTTTTAATCAACAAAATAAACCACACCTTTTTTAATTTTTTCATTTAAATATTTCATAACATCATTATGTAACAATGAAGCGTATTGGATTACATTATGGGGAGAACAAACATCATTGAAATAACCATTAGCAATGGATTGATCAAACCAATTTTTACGCAATAATATGTCATTGGGCAGCTTGACCAGAGATGATAACATTTTAATATCTTTATATTCAAGTATTAATACATATTTTGCTATAGGAGGTAAGGATACCCAATCATTAAAATCTACGTAAGAGAGTATGGGTAAATTTTTTGCATGAGCAATAGTTTTATAAAAACTTTGTGCTCCTAAGTTTAAAATTATTATACGTTTATCTAATGCTCGATAGTTTGATGTATTATAATCTATTCCACATGATAAAAAATAATACCCCAATGTAGAAAGTGTTTGAAATAATGAAGAATCATCAATCGCATCTAATAAATTTAAAAAGGTTTCTCCTACTGTTGCTGCATCCTTATTAGGTATTGCGATTAATGAATTAGACCGTTTGAAAGCTGTGTAAGCTATTTCTTGAAATAGCATTATCGATTTATTTCTATCCAAATGATAGAAATGGTTTGCTTGTTCACAAATTCGGATAAAAGATTCTATATTCTCCATAATTTTTATTTATATTTTTCTAAGTAAGGTTCTATACCAAAAGTACTCTTTCTATAACGGGTTATATAAAGATGTTGCGAAACAGTATTTAATACTCTATTTATGAATAAACGAGTAAATTCAACACGCTGCATTATTGGAATGCTAATTCCTTTATTCCTTGATAAAGCTTCTGTAACCAATATAAATTCGGCTATAATTCTAAATAAATCGGTGTCGACAATACGGTTAAATTGTTTAATATGATAAAAAACAAAGGAATCAAAGGCTGCATATAAAAAATCTTCTCCTTTAGGAGAATTTTCTAGAAAACTTAATATAGTTCCTACATCATCTATAAAATCTTGTTCTCCATATCTAAGTTCGGTAAATTGATTTACACGAATATCCCATAAGGGGATTATAATAATCTTTTCTTTACGGGATAGATTTAAATCTACTTCACAAACAATTTTAATTACTTCATGTAAATAGAAAAAATAAAATTCAACCTCTTGACCTTTGATAGTATCTAGATAATTAATCTTACAACCGTTTCTTTTAAAATTAGTGTCCATATTTACATTGTGACTCCCGTTCCTCGAAGATTTAAAAGTTAACAAAAAGAAGCGTGGAACTGCGTGCTACTTCCACGTTCTTGAAGGTCCTAGGAAAACCCAACACACAATGGTAAATAGACAGCAGACCCACGCTATGCAGCGTGGGAACCGCCAACGTCCATCCTTGTGTGTTTTGAAAATTTCCTAGGTTTTCAAGAACAAGAATGAAGCATGACGCTTCTCACATAATATTTTCCCACAAAATAGTGAGCCGCAGACGCTTCAGCCTGCTCACTGCCACAAAAGTAAGCAATCCTTACGAATAAATCAAACGAATCAAGAAATTTTGTTGGGTAAAATATTTGTCATTGAATCGGATGGTTAGATAAATGGAAATGCTTGTTCCGGACTTGATTATTTTCAAATAATCCTCCAAATACTTGACTTTGCTTTCGTCTCGTATTATCTTTGTGACAGGCTTGGTTTTATGTCCTCCGATGCGGGGATATACATCCTTGCTGCCGAGGATGTACGTCCTTGCATCGGAGGATGTACATCCCCGGTACGGAGGACGTAAAACCAAGTGATAAGCAAACGGATTATTAACCTTAATCAAAACAAAACGATGAGTGCTCTTTATGATTTGTTGCCTGTGCCCTTTGCGGGCGATGCGGAAAACGCTCCGAAACTTTATCCGAAGATGGTTGCCTACCAGACCGTTACGTTTGATCAGCTTGTCGAGAAAATCGCCAGCCATTCCGGACTGACCAGAGGGAATATCCTTGCCGTGATGGAAGAGATAGAATACTGGACCACGCAACTCCTTTCGGAGGGATACCGTGTGCAGATAGGGAATATCGGCACGGCCTCGGTCTCGCTCAAGGCAGACGCGGAGGTGTACGATAAAGAAGATATACATGCCCAGTCCATCCGTTTCGATAAGGTGAGGGTGACGGTATCCAAACAGTTCTCGAAGCAATGCTGCGGGAAGGTGTTGCGTGCCCCTTCGTGGAAGAAGTTCAAGCAAAGTTCCAGCCGTTATACGGAAGAAGAGCGGCTTGACATGCTTCGGGCGTATCTGGAAGAGCATCCGTACATCACCCGCGCCGAATACGGGGAGCTGACCGGACTGTTGAGGAACAAGGCGTGGCAGGACCTGGACAAATGGGTGAAGGCACACCTTATCGACATCAAGGGGCGTGCTCCTCACCGGGTTTATGTGAAGCGTAAGGGACAGGATGACAAGCTCTAATTTTCCAATAAAGTAGGAAGCGATTATATCATGCTCGGTACAAGTTTGTGTATTTTCTCACCACAGAGGACACAGGGTACCACAGAGGAAAAAAGTCAAAAGGCTCTGTGTGTCTCTGTGTCCTCTGTGGTAAAACAGTTATTTTACACCGGTTTGCTACATAGAGCTTCCTTCAGTTAACATAGACTTTAATAAAGTATGTTTCGAACAGTATCCGGGCCTCCTCCAGTTCTTCGGGTGTATTTTGAGGAACTTTTTTTAATTGGTAATCCAGCCCCATTGCTTCGTACTTATGAACGCCTAGTGTGTGGTAAGGCAGGATTTCTACTCGTTCTATCATCCGGTAAGGATGGAAATGGGCTCCTAAAGCCTTGATGTCTTCACGAAATGAACTGTAGCTTGGAACTAGCACGTAACGCAACCAGAAGGGCTTTTCGTTAGCTTCCAGCCAGGCAGCCGTTTCCAGCGTTTGGGCATTGCTATGACCGGTCAGCCGGCGATGGCGTATATCATTAAATTCCTTTACATCGAGCAGTACCAGGTCGGTCAGTGTCAGCAGTTCCTTCACATCTTCGTTCCAGATGCTTCCATTTGTGTCCAGACAGATATGAATGCCCTCTTTCTTCAGCATCCGGAACAGAGGTATCAAGTCTTTTGCCTGGATCGTAGGTTCTCCTCCGCTGAAGGTGATGCCGCCTTTCTTGCCGAAAAAAGGTTTTTGATTTGTTGCCATCCGCAAAATGTCTTGGGGATCCGTGGCCTTGCTTTCACCTTGCGGATTGATGGTGTCGGGATTGGCACAATACAAGCACCGGAAGTTGCACCCTTGCAAAAAGACTACCAGACGGATGCCAGGTCCGTCGTAAGTGCCCAACGATTCGTATGAATGTACTTTTATTGCCATTATTATTTTTTACTTTGGACACGGAGACGCACTGGTGTTGAGCTTCTTTGTGGATGATCAGGTCACCTTGTGTCCCGTGTCCAATTGTTAAACTATTTTACATCCGTTCGTGGAAACTGCGTGAGATAACCTCCAACTGGTGCTCGCGGCTTAGTTTGATGAAGTTGACCGCATAGCCCGATACGCGGATGGTGAGTTGCGGGTATTTTTCAGGATGCTCCATCGCGTCTTCCAGCATTTCACGGTTCAGCACATTCACGTTCAGGTGGTGTGCCCCTTTTACGAAATATCCGTCCATTAATGTCACCAGGTTTTCAATGCGACTTTCGCGGTCTACACCCAGTGATTTCGGAACGATGGAAAACGTGTTGCTGATACCATCCTGTGAGTCGCGGTAACGTAATTTTGCCACCGAGCTGAGTGATGCTACGGCTCCGTTCTTGTCACGCCCGTGCATCGGGTTCGCTCCAGGGGCGAATGCTACTCCTTTGGCACGTCCGTCAGGGGTGGCGCCTGTTTTCTTGCCGTACATCACATTTGAGGTGATGGTCAGGATGGAGAGTGTCGGCTTGGCGTGTTTGTAGACGGGCAACTTTTTCAGTTCTTCGTCGAAGTAATAAATCAAGTCTACCGCCAAATGGTCCACGCGGTCATCATCGTTCCCGAAGCAAGGGAACTCGCCTTCGATGTCGAAACCTTCGGTCAGTCCGATATCGTTACGGCGTGCTTTTACCTTGGCATATTTGATAGCAGAAAGCGAGTCTACTGCGATTGACATACCGGCCACTCCGTATGCCAGGTTAATTTCCGGGTCGGTGTCAACGAAGGCCATCTGCGCTTTCTCGTAATAATATTTGTCGTGCATGTAATGGATGATGTTCATCGCGTCGTTGTATACGCGCGCCATCTCTTTCAGTACTTTCTTGTAGTTGGCAAGCACTTCCTCGAAATTCAGCTCATCGTTACTTAATACCGGAATATCTTTCACCATCACTGTGCCCGTGTTTTCGCAACGTCCGCCGTTGATGGCAAGCAAGAGTGCCTTGGCCAGGTTGCAGCGTGCACCGAAGAATTGGATATGACGGCCGATGTCTTGATACGACACGCAGCAGGCAATACCGTAATCGTCCGAACCGCGCACCTCGCGCATCAGGTCGTCGTTTTCGTACTGGATGGAAGATGTATCGATGGATACTTGTGCGCAGAAATCCTTGAAGCCTTCGGGTAGCTGCGGGCTCCAGAGCACGGTCAGGTTCGGTTCGGGCGAAGGCCCTAGGTTGTACAGTGTCTGTAAGAAGCGGAAGGAGGTCTTTGTCACTTTCACCCGTCCGTCATTGAAGCGTCCGCCGATGGACTCGGTTACCCATGTGGGGTCGCCTGCGAAAATATCAGTGTACGCCTGCATACGTAAGTGGCGCACCATACGGAGTTTGATGACAAACTGGTCAATCAGTTCCTGTGCGTGTGCTTCATCCAATGTTCCGTGAGCAAGGTCATACTCGATGTAGATGTCGAGAAATGATGACACGTTGCCTAGCGACATTGCTGCTCCGTCTTGCTCTTTCACGGCAGCCAGGTAGGCCATATATACCCATTGTACCGCTTCCTGTGCCGTTTCGGCCGGACGGCTCAGATCGAGTCCGTATTGTTCTCCCAGTATCTTTATTTCTTTCAAAGCCTTGATTTGCTCCATCACTTCCTCACGCAAGCGGATGCGCTCATCAGTCATCGGGCTGGTCAGGTGACGCAGGTCGTCCTGCTTCGCTTCTATCAGTCGGTCCAGTCCGTACAAAGCAAGGCGGCGGTAGTCACCAATGATTCGTCCGCGTGCGTAGTTGTCGGGAAGTCCGGTGAGGAATCCCAGCGAGCGGAATGATCGGATTTCTTCAGTATAAGCATCGAATACACCATCGTTGTGCGTCTTGCGGTAATGCGTGAATATATCCTTTACCTTCGGGTCTACTTCCGTTCCGTTTTCGCGGCAAGCTTTCTCCACTACCTTGATGCCTCCGAAGGGCTTGATGGCACGGCGCAGCACCTCGTCGGTCTGCAGACCGACGATTACTTCATTGTTTTTATCGATGTATCCTGGAGCAAACGACGTGATAGTAGAGACGGTAGACGGATCGAGCGAGCGCACGCCGTTGTTGGCACGTTCTTCGGCAAGTGCTTCCAGGCATTTATTCCATACGGCTTTGGTACGTTCGGTGGGACCGGTCAGGAAAGATGCGTTGCCCACATAAGGAGTAATGTTAGTCTTTACGAAATCGGTAACGTCGACGTGATGATTCCAACGTCCCGGTTTGAAATTCATTGTCATAAGGCAAGAAATAATTAAAATGTGATATACTTGTTTTTCCTAAAAACGGATGCAAAGGTACGGAAAATCCCGATACGGCGCAATACCTGAAAATGGGGATAAGTACATGGAGGGTTGCAGTCCTTTCATTTACACACAGATGGCCCGCTATCTTTCTCATCACACAAACGGAAATGCCTCAAAAATTCACCCCAAATCATCGCACGATAAGTTCGAAACAGTTTCATAATTCTCTTCCTAATTTATCAGGAAGAAAGATTTGGGGATATTTGATGCCTAATCCCGACAGGTCTATTGATGATACATTGCAATATGAACGTTAATTGATTTTGGGGAAGCAGCAGTTTTCTCTTTATTTTTTGTATCATTGATTGATCTTGCTATCTTGATTCTATCTTTTTCTTACCGAGAGGACTATGCGAAAAGTGCAAACCCACCGTCAAGTTAGAAGTGCAACTCCTCCACCGCCTTCCTCCGTCCTTGGAGCGTAGCGGAAAGGGCGGAGGAAG
>NZ_JACSPP010000065.1 GCF_014837065.1 Phocaeicola intestinalis | reverse complement strand
CCCAAAGCACACACGAAAACGGATACATCAAGCCAAGAAAAACTTTTTGGAGAAATTCAAAACAGCTTCTTAATAATTGAATGACAATGTATTTTGATTTACAGCACATTTCAGGAAATATGGCAATCTGTTCAGGCAACATTCCGTTGTCCGCTGCATCGTGCATATACCTGTATTCAAAAAAGTGTCTTGTAAATTTGGATATGTGTGAGATTTGTGTAAACACACACACACACACACACACACATTGCGACCGGCGTATCTTCGCGCGTTAATATACTTATTATCATCAATACATGCAAGGGTGGGAACTCCTTTTTACGGGAGCTTTCCGCCCTTTTCCGTATTCGTATGCCCCGTTTAACCCATTAAAACAAAAGTCGTATGAATACCGAAATAACCATTATAGCAAGTATATTCCTGTTGCTGGGCGGACTGGCAGCGTTTCCGTTTACGCTCGATTACAGCAATACTTCATGGATGCCCCGTTGGATAATAGACAAATTGACGTATATTAATTAACCATAATAAATAAAAAAATGCAAGACAATAAAAAAACAACAAGCCTTGAGAGCTACGAAGCTCCCAAATGTGAGATTATTGAAATACAGAATGAAGGCGTGCTGTGCGGCAGCGATTACAGTGCCACACACCGTGGTTTTGAAGACAGCGACGAAGTGATTTGGTAAATTCTAAACAAAAAATATAACAATGAAAGTAAAGAACATGACCATCGCCGCACTGGCTCTGCTATTGGCAGCCTGCGGCAACGAAGAAATCCTTGAAAACAACGAAAGCGGCAGCACGGGGAAGGTACACATGACCTTCACCGCCGGAATGCCGCAGACACGTACCTCGCTGGGCGAGGACGGCCTTGCCGTAAACTGGACGCAGGGCGACTTGGTAGCCATCTACGACGGAACGGAAACCATCTGCAAGTTTGAAGCAACCGAAGTCAGCGGCAGCACCGCCACCCTGGAAGGCGAGGCCAAAGTGACCGATACCTACACCGCCTTCTATCCCTACACCGACGACGGGACGCTGACCCTCGACAACACTGCCATCACCTTCACCCTGCCCGCCACGCAGACAGCCACGGCAGGCGGCTTTGCCGAAGGGCTGAACCCCTCGTGGGCACAGGCGACGGGCGGCAGCAAAAATCTGGAGTTCCAGAACCTCTGCGCCTTAGCCAAGTTCACCGTGGACGCAGAGGGTGTGACGGAAGTTACCCTGACCGCCAACCAAGAAAGCGACGCACTGGCAGGCGGGCTGACCTATACCATCGCCGATGGTACGCTGACCGCCACGGGAAGCGCTTCCCGGTCGGTAACGCTGACGGGAACCTTCACGAAAGGCGAGGAGTACTACTTCGTCGTGGCTCCCGGCACGCTGACGGGCGGCATTACCCTGAACTATATGGGTGAAGGCGGCAAGACATACGTCAAGACCACCACAAAACAGGTGACCTTCACCGCCGGAAAGATTACCTACCTGGGCGCACTGGATGCCAACAATTTCACCGAGGCCCTCAATGCGGCGTTTGCCAATGCCGTGAAAGAATTCAACCCAAATATCGGCTGGAGGGCGAACCCCGATGGCACCGTATCCCTGGATGAGGATAACAAATTCCAAATAATAATGAATGGGGGAATCTTGGATTTGCATAATAAAAACATTACCAGCCTTGCCGGCATTGAGTACTTCACCGATCTGGAGGTTTTGATTTGCGCCGGTAATCAACTGACTACCCTTGATGTAACCAAGCTGACCAATCTGCAGACTTTGGATTGCATGGGTAATCAATTGACTACCCTTGATGTAACCAAGCTGACCAAACTGAAGTTTTTGGTGTGCAACGATAATCAACTGACTGCCCTTGATGTAACCGGGCTGACCAGTCTGAAGAATTTATTCTGCAGCGATAATCAACTGACTACCCTTGATGTAACCGGGCTGACCAGTCTGACGGATTTGGAGTGCAACGGTAATCAACTTGTCTCGTTGGATGTCAGCACTTTGAAAGAGCTTCAAATTTTGTGGTGTCATGGCAACAAGATGACGGCTCTCAATATAACCCATAACGCATATTTGGGGGATTTGAAGTGCGGGAACCAGCAAGATAATCAGCAACTGACCCTGACATTGTGGGACACCAAGAAGGAGTTTTGGGACAGGATGTTAAACAGGTATTCAGATGAAAACAGCAATGTCACAACCAATGTTATAGAGACTCCTGTCAATGCCGATCACGACGGCTACGAAGATGACGGCGAAACGGTCGACTGGTAAGGGGCCGCTGACGCAACCCCCTGTCTTTCTGTTGTATTGTCCCGCACCCGATGCAACGGACCACGGAGGAGCATTCCGAACCCGAAGCGGAATCCCTCCCAAGCCTCTGCTGTAAGGGTATAGCACGGAAAAGGGCAATGCCCCGAAATACGAAAGGACATCAAACAGGAACTCCCGTTCCGGGCGGGAGCATTTGTGCCCGGCAACATCATACAGACACCGCAGCCCGCTACCGCAAGGTAAGCGGGCTGCATTTCGTCATTTTCGGCATCGTCTATATTTGGCTCAACGAACAGCACAGACGACAGGAATTAGAGATTACAAGCCAAAAGATAAGATGTTTACGCAAGGACATACACGAGGTATATGTTAAAATGGTGGATTTATCCCTTATTGGTGAGACCGTGCTGGACTGGAATGAGGAAGATATGAATACATACCATAAGAAGCGTCTGGAGGTGGACAGTCTGCTCAGCCTGTTCAAGTCCAGCTATCGCAGCGAACGTATAGACAGCGTCTGCCGGCTGCTGGCTGAAAAGGAAAATCTGCTGAATAAAAAATGAATGTCCGCATTTCACCAATAAGGAGTTATTTCAGGGAGTTAAAGGGAGTTAGAAGCCAATACTTTTACTAATGGAAACCATAGCAGGACTATTGGCGTTTAACTCCTGTGAGCGAAGCGGGCATAACTCCTTTTAACTCCTTTCCATCCATTGGGATGTTTGCGGATATTCAAAAAATGAATATATACTGCATTCGCAGTTGAATATATACTGCATTCGCGGTTGAATATATACTGCATCCGCCTACGAATATATACTGCATCGGCAAACGCAGTACTACTGCATTTTCAACTCAGTCGAATTGGCTAATTGCGGACATTCATTAAGAAGCTGTTTTGAATTTATCGTGCGATGATTTGGGATGAGTTTTTGAGGCATTTTTGCTTGTGTGATGAGGAAGATAGCGGGCTATCTGACGAAGAACAGGAGCGAAAAGGACCAAAAAATCGCCCAAAGCACACACGAAAACGGATACATCAAGCCAAGAAAAACTTTTTGGAGAAATTCAAAACAGCTTCTGAGTATCAACTCGATGTAGGCGACAAGGATAGTCCGTTGGTGCACATCGGGATGCCTGCATAATTCTTCCTGTATCTGCTTCATCAGGGCGATGAGGGTAGCCCGTTCCTCGGCGGTCATGTGCAGGGCTTCGTTCACCTGATAGGCAAAGAAGGTAAACTCTTTCATCCGTGCGGCAAGCGGCGTGCCGTGCAGCAGTTCGGGCGAAAACAGCAACGCCCAACCCTCGATGCGGAACACCTCGCCGTTGTCTTCCACACCGCCTATTTGTCCCGGCGACACACAAATAAGCGTTCCCTCCCGATAATCGTACTTGCTGCATCCGTAAGTCAAATCCTCCAAGCAATCATCGCGCAGAAAGAGGGCATAGACGGAGAAACGGGTGCGGCTGTGGCGTATGGGCGGCAGCGCGGCATAGTCGATGACGCTGACCAATGGATGCTGGTCAGCGTGCCCGACGTAGGCGTTGTAGTCGTGGACGGTCTTTGCGTTCAGAATCTTGGGCATGAGTACCATATATTTTATTCATAAATACCATTCTTATAATCCTGTAGATATTGCGTGAACGTCTTCCCCGTCTGCTGTTTGAAGAAGCGCATCAGGTGGCTGGGGTCGGAGAAATGGAAATCATCCGCCAGTTCGCTGACGGTGCGGTTGGAGAAGAGCAGTTCGTTCTTCAGTTCTTCCAGCAGACGTTGTTTCAGCAAATGGGCGGCTGATACGCCGAACTGAGCCATGACCGAAGCGTTCAGCGTGATGCGGCTGATGCGAAGCTTGTCGGCATACTCCTGTACCCGCTGCATGGTGCGGATGTGCTGTTCCAGCAAATCCTTGTATTGGAAGGCGTAATTGTTTTTCGCGATTTCTACGGGCAGGCGGTATGCGGCGGCATACGCACGGTTGATAATCAGCAGCAGGTAATAGAGCACGGACACAATGAGGTTGTACGTATCCGCCACGGGATGCAGCAATTCCTGTTTGATTTTGCCGAGCAGGCGCATGTATTCCGCCAGTTCTTCGGGCGAGGCATACAGGTAGGGCGGCGTATCAGTCTGATAATAGTACAGCAAACGATAGACAAAGAACTTGTCGGCAATGAATGTGCGCATGAAGTCTTCACGGAAAATGAGGAACGTATAGTCCAATGCCGCTTCGTCCACATGCCATTCCTGTTGTTGGTGGGGCGAGAGGAGCAACACCATACCGTCATACAGCTCTATCTTGCGGAAGTTCAGCAACAGGAAACCGTTTGCCTTCCGAAGAAAATAGAAACTGAAGAAGTCCGTCTTGAACCGTTTGTATTCGGTCAGCACAGGGCCGATGTCCTTGTTCGTGGCGGTGTTGATGTAGAAATCCACGCCGCAATCCGTCTTGCTGAACGGCACGCTGACCAGTCGTTCGGGGTTGATTATCTCTTTCATACGCTTGAAATTTCCACAAAGGTAATATATTCCTTTATCAAAATGGCATTTATTCCCCTGTTTTGGGCATAGAGGTGCGGGAAGATTCTGCCGAACTTTGCAACCGTAAACATTAAAACATAGAAGATAATGGAAACAACAACTATCCGTTTGGTGCGCAATGCCACCTTGAGAATCAATTATGCAGGGCACAACATCCTTGTCGACCCGTTCTTTGCCGATAAGGGAAGCATGCAGTCGGCAATCGGCGTGTATAAGACTCCACGTGTACATCTGACCATGCCCGTCAGTGAAATAACCGAAGGGCTGGACATGGTGTTGCAGACTCATATTCATCCCGACCACTACGATGAAACCGTGAAACAACATCTGCCTAAAGACATCCGTTATTATGTTCAGCCGCAAGACAAGGCGACGGTGGAGCAGGACGGCTTTACCCGGGTGGAGGTAATCGAAGACAAGACGACAGTAGAGGATATGGCCATCCATCGTGTGAGCGGCCATCACGGTTTCGGCAAGATTGGCGAGATGATGGGACCTGTGTCGGGCTATGTGCTGACGGCAGAGGGCTGTCCTACGGTTTATATCATGGGCGATTGCAAATGGGAAGACTGCATCCGCGAAACGGTAGAACGGTTCAAGCCCGACTATATCGTGGTGAATAGCGGCGGAGCGGTCTTTCCGGAGTTCTCCAAGGTGGACGGCTGCATCATCCCCGATGAAGCCGAGGTAATGCAAATGCTTGATGAACTGCCTGTACACATCAAGCTGATAGCCGTCCACATGGATGCCACCGACCACGGGCAGACCACTCGCGCCATCCTGCGTAACGAGGCACTGCATCATGGTGTCGATATGTCTCGCCTGCTTATCCCGGAAGACGGGGAAACCATCAAATTATAAATCCTATAAAAAATTAAGTAAGTGTGCAAAATTAAATGATATTACCAGAAACACAGATTTTCACGGATTAGCGCAGATTCTTTTAATTTACGATTTGACAATTTACTATCTACTATTTGAGCTTTAAATCGTACTTCGTAAATCGAAAAATAGTAAATTAAAAGAATCCGCGAAAATCTGCGTTAATCTGCGTTTCTGAGCCGACACATTATATAAACTAATTCTCAACATCTACTTACAGAAATGAAAGCAATTAAGAATGTGGCAGCAGCCAAAAACTTCAACGCAATAAGCGTTGGCAAACTGAGTGAACTGAGTGACTATGTGATAGAGCTTTCGCCCGAAGTGAAGATTCCGGGAAAGGTGTTTGGAGGCGCGGCACTTCAAGCAACGGGCAGCGAGTTCTCCTTCCAGATGTTCCAGCCCGGCACGGAAACGGGATTCCTCCATACCCACAAGAACCATGAGGAACTTTATTTCTTCCTTGCGGGAAAGGGTGAATTCCAAGTGGACGGGCAAGTGTTCCCCGTTGAAGAAGGCAGCGTGGTGCGCGTGTCTCCCGACGGTAAGCGCAGCGTGCGCAACAACGGGACAACTCCGCTCGTAATGCTTTGCGTGCAGTATCGGGGCAACACCTTCACGGCAGAAGACGCAACCGATGGCGTGATTCTGAATGAACCGGTGAAGTGGTGAGAAACGAAACAGGTAAAGGCAAAACAATTTTAAGTTTAACCCGCCTTTCTGTCAAGAATTATCTAAGCGACAACCTGCCCGCAGACACCCACGCCGTGCTCCGTGCCCTGCCCAACATCATGGCGGACTTCATGAAGGAAAGCCGTGCTGTGCATTTTGAAGGACTGGGCTGGTTTCGCTACACCACCGTTTCGGCAGGCAACGGCGTTGCCACGAAAGAGGAAGTGAGCAGCGACCAGATTACCGGTCTGCGTGTGCAGTTCACTCCCGACCGTACCCGTAACATGAGCGGCGGCTACACCCGTGCCCTCGTTGCCGACGAAGGCATCACGTTCATGGAATGGTTGGGCAAGGAAAGCGACGAGACGCAGGTGCCCGAAGATAATGAGGATGATGAGGACGAAAGCCAGACGGAAAATCCGATGGAGTAACTATCCGGCAACATTATGAAGAAATCCCGCAACGTGGGGACAAACGTTGCGGGATTTTTTTGCGCCTTACTGACTTGATACGCCTTGCAAATTGACCTTTTCACCAATACTATTTGAGCCTCACAGCAATTATGCGGCAGCTTTTTCGGCGTATCTTTGTATCGTAATAAGAAATCAAACGGATAGGATATGATGAAACGAAAACTGTTATTCTTCACGATGCTGTGTTGCATGGCTTTGTCAACAAACGCCTGCGGTACGGACGGAACGCATCAGCAGACGACGGAAAATGAGATTACTGGTGGCAGCGATGTGAACGCAAATGATACCGTGGTAAGCGGCGAAGGCTTGTTCGACTTGACCACGGGCGAGAACGGCAAGCCGCCTGTCATTACGCTCAGCAGCGGCTACACCATGCCCGTACTCGGCTTGGGAACATACAGCCTGCATGGAGACGAGTGCATCGATGCCATACTCTCCGCCATCAAGTTAGGCTACCGCAAGTTCGATACTGCCACATTCTACGGAAACGAGGAGGAAGTGGGCGAAGCGATACGCCGCTCTGGAGTGCCCCGTGAGGAGTTCTTCATCTGCACCAAGCTTTATCCCAACGAGTTCGGCCACGCGGAGGAAGCCATCGAAGCCTCTCTTGCAAGGCTCAATATCGGCTACGTGGACTTGATGCTGTTGCACCATCCGGGCCGTAACGACGTGGAAGCCTACAAAGCAATGGAGCGAGCCGTGGCGGAAGGCAAGATACGCTCGCTCGGCGTGTCCAACTACTATATAAAGGAGATGACGGAGTTCCTGCCGAAAGTGAGCATCAAGCCCGTGATGACGCAGAACGAGATTCATCCCTATTATCAGGAGAAAGAAGTACGTGAATACATGCACCGCAACGGCATTGTCATCGAAGGATGGTATCCCTTTGGCGGCAGAGGCTATACAAAGGCGATGCTCAGCAACGAAACCCTCAAGGAGATAGCCGAAGCGCACGGCAAATCCCCTGCACAAGTCATCCTGCGCTGGGACTTGCAGCATGGCGTGGCAGTCATCCCCGGTTCGAGCAATCCCGACCACCAGAAAGAGAACATCTCCGTGTTCGATTTCGAGTTGACACCGGAAGAAATGGCACGCATCGACGCGTTCGACCGGAACGAGAAACATGACTGGTATTGATAATCTAAACAACAGAAGAATATGAAAACAACAGCAATGAAATCAATCTGCACGGCTTTGCTCGCCTGCCTCTGCGGCACGGGCAGCCTCATGGCACAAGAAAATCAACTTAATACGAATAACATTATGGAAGAAAAATTGAATTTAACGCAAGAATGGGACAAGGTGTTCCCTCTGAGTGACGAAGTGAATCACAGTAAAATCATGTTCCACAACCGTTACGGCATCACGCTTGCCGCCGACCTGTATGTGCCTAAAGGTGCAACGGGCAAATTGCCTGCCATAGCTGTCTGCGGTCCGTTCGGAGCTGTTAAGGAACAGGCATCCGGACTGTATGCACAGGAACTGGCTAAGCGCGGCTTTCTCACAATAGCCTTCGACCCGTCGTTCACAGGCGAGAGCGGCGGTCAGCCCCGTTATGTAGCATCACCCGACATCAATACCGAGGACTTCTGTGCAGCAGTGGACTATCTCTCAACTCGCAACGATGTGAACCCGGAACAGATAGGTATTCTCGGCATCTGCGGTTGGGGTGGCATGGCAGTCAATGCCGCAGCCATCGACACCCGCATCAAGGCCACCGTTGCCGCCACCATGTACGACATGAGCCGTGTCAATGCCAACGGCTATTTCGATGCCGCCGACAATGCCGACGCACGTCACGAACTGCGCCGCCAACTGAATGCACAACGTACAGCAGACTATCGCAACGGCTCGTATGAGCTTGCCGGAGGCCTGCCCGATGTTGTGCCCGATGACGCTCCGCAATTCCTGAAAGATTATTTCGCCTACTATAAGACGGAACGTGGCTACCACAAGCGTTCGCTTAACTCCAACGGTGGCTGGAACAAGACATCGACACTCTCGTTCCTGAACATGCCGATACTGACTTACGCAGATGAAATCCGCAGTGCCGTGCTGCTTGTCCACGGGGAGAAGGCTCATTCGCGCTATTTCAGCGAAGACACCTACAAGAAGCTGACCGGCGACAACAAGGAGCTGCTGATTATCCCCGGCGCCAACCACACCGACCTCTACGACAACTTCGACAAGATACCGTTCGACAAGATAGAGGCGTTCTACCGTGAGAACCTGAAATGATGAGCGATATGGATAAACATGTCACTTTCCGAAACGGGCAGCAAGTCTGCCCGCTTGGTCAAGGTACTTATCAGATGGGGCGCAGGCGCAACGAAGAAATACAAGCCCTACGCCGGGGCATTGACTTGGGGCTGACATTAATAGATACTGCCGAGATGTACGGCACGGAAGACCTTGTGGGCGAAGCCGTGCGAGATTGCCGCGAACAGGCGTTCATCGTCAGCAAGGTTTTGCCAAGTAATGCCAGCTACGAGGGTACAAAGCGGGCTTGCGAACGGAGTCTCCGGCGGCTCGGCACGGATTACATCGACCTTTATTTATTGCATTGGATAGGACGTTATCCGTTCTCCGAGACTGTCCGTGCTTTGGTGGAATTGCAGCAGGAAGGAAAGATCCGGCAATGGGGCATGAGTAATTTGGATGTGGACGATATGGAACATATTCTTTCTTTACCACACGGAAAGGACTGCGCCGCCAATCAGGTGCTCTACAACCTAAAAGACAGGGGCATTGAATACGACTTTATTCCATGGAGCGGTCAGCATCAGATTCCCGTCATGGCTTATACACCGTTGGGCGAAGGAAGGTTGCGCAACCACAAGACGCTGATAGAGATTGCCCGCAGGCATAATGCCACTTCCACACAAATCATGCTGGCGTGGGTAATGCGTACACAGAATGTCATCGCTATTCCCAAAGCAAGCAGCATCGCCCATGTGGAGGAGAATGCCCGAAGCCTCGACATATCCTTGACGGAAGAAGACCTGCATGACATCGATAAAGTATTTCCGGCTCCTACGCATAAAGTGCGTTTGGCAGGTTGGTAAAGTAAGTCATGCACATTTATTATTAATGCCAATAAGGGAGTTAAAAGGGAGTTACAAAGTTCCCCAAGTGGTGTTTCCTGCATTATTATGTGCAAAAAGAATGATTCTCTAGTCAATGAAAGACTTGTTTGTTCTTAATGAGAGTGTGGTGAATAGCTTTTGATTTATTTAGTCAACTATTTGACTAATTCGAGAAGAATGCCTATCTTTGTGCCCCGAAAAGGATGAAGATTGTTTTTATGGAAAAAGAAAGTGCTGCATTCAGGGAGCTGATGTTGCAGTTGTTTCGTACGCGGATGACCTTCAGGCGTGCTGTGCAACGGGCTCTGAAAAAGACAGAAGCAGGGATTACATTCGAGATGCTTCAGGTATTGCGGTGTTTGTGGGAAGAACAAGGCATCTCCCAGCAGGTGCTGGCAGAACGCATTGCCAAAGGAAAAGCCGCATTGTCGAACCTGATAATGAATCTGGAGAAAAAGAATTACGTGTACCGGCTGGAAAGCTCTTCCGACCGCCGGAACAAGCAGGTCTTCCTGAGCGAAGAAGGGAGCTTGTTTTACAAGCGCATCAGCATTGCACTGGATGCTATTTACGAGTCTGCCGGCGTTGCCATAGGGCTGGAGAAAGTAGAGTCGATGTCAGCTGATTTAAAACTTACCGGCGATGTGTTGGAAAAAGTTTAGCCTGTTGCTCTGGGGCGTTTGCGCCCTTGCCTTCATAGATGTACAGGCAGCAGAAAAGGAAGGAATAAAAGAGGACCAGCCTGCCGACTCGTTGTTCCTGACGGTAGATGAACTGTTCCGCTTGGGTGTGGAGAATAGCTTGCGCCTTCAGGCAAATGCCTTGGACGAGGCTATGGCATACGAACGTGGCAAGACCGCCCGCACTTCGCGCCTGCCCGATTTGCAGATAGGCTTGCGCGGGGGTGTCGTAGGGCAGCCAGTGGTATTCCAGCGCGGTTTGTCGGATGCCGTGCGTCCCGACACGCCCGACTGGTCGCAGAACTATGCGATAGATTTTACCCAGCCGCTTTACGAAGGCGGAAGAATCCGCTACGCCATCCGGAGGGCAGACCTGCAGACCCATGCCGCCGCACTTCGTTCCGCCTCCGACCGTGCCGACGTGAAGCTTGAACTGCTGGAACAGTATATGAGCCTGTTCAGCCTGTACAAGCAGCGCGAGGTGCTGATGCGGAACATCGAGGAATCAGAGCTTCGGTTGAAAGATATCCGCCAGATGAAGAAGGAAGGCCTGATTACGAACAACGACGTGTTGCGCAGTGAAATGCAGCTCACGAACGACCGCCTGTCGCTGACCGAAACCGAGAACAGCCTGGCGCTGGTTTCGCAACAGCTCGACATCTTGCTGGGACTGGACGAGAACCGCATGCTTTTGCCCGATACGTCCTTGCTCCGGCGTTCGGTGGCATTGCAGGAGTATGACACTTACGTAGAAGAGGCGTACCTGAACGACCCTGCCATGCAATTGTTGCGCAAGCAGACCGAAATAGCCAAAAACGAGGTCCGCCTGACCAAGGCCGAAGCTTTGCCCAGCATTTCGCTTTATGCCTCGAATACGTTGGCACGCCCCGTGTCGCGCACAATGGCGGACATGTATAACAATGCGTGGAATTTCGGATTGTCTGTCTCTTATCCCCTCTCGTCATTGTATAAGAACAATCACCGGGTGAAGGAAAGCAAGTTTGCCGTGCAGATGAACCTGAATGCCGAAGAACAGAAAAAGCAACAGGTGCGCGTAACGGTACGCACGGCATTTCTCCGCCACCGGGAAGCTTTGCGCCAGGTAGATGCCTTGAAGCTTTCCGTGCACCAGGCGAAAGAGAACTATCGCATTATGCAGAACCGGTATCTGAACCAGCTGGCGATACTGACCGACCTGCTGGATGCCAATGCGGTGAGGCTGAACGCGGAACTGCAACTTACATCGGCACGCACGCAGGTCATCTATACTTATTTTCAACTGGAAAGAGCCTGCGGAAGATTGTGAAATAAAACGAAGAATCATGGGAGAACTAAGAATAAAACGAGAAAGACTGAGGAAATTACGTATGCGGAACCGGATATTGAACGTGGTGTGCATCGTCCTTGCCGGTTCCGGACTATGGTGGACCGCCACTTATTTTTGGCGTTATTTCAATTATGAGGTAACCAACGATGCCTTTATCGACCAGTATGTGGCTCCGTTGAATGTCCGGGCATCGGGCTATATCAAGGAAGTGCGTTTCAGAGAACACCAATATGTGCACAAAGGTGATACGTTGTTGGTACTGGACAATAGCGAATACTTGATTCGGGTGAAAGAGGCCGAAGCGGCTTTGCTGGATGCACGGGGAGCACAAGATGTCCTGCATTCGGGCATTGAAACCTCGCACGCCAACATTGCGGTGCAGGATGCCAACATTGCCGAGGCAAAGGCACGCTTGTGGCAACTGGAACAAGACTATCACCGTTTCCAGCGGTTATTGAAAGAAGAATCCATCCCCCAGCAGCAGTTCGAGCAGGCAAAGGCATCGTACGAGGCAGCCCAAGCACGCTATCAGGCTTTGCTGGAGCAAAAACGTGCCGCCCAGTCGCAATATACCGAAACCAGCAAGCGGACCGTAAGCGCCGAGGCCACCATCCTGCGCATGGAGGCAGACCTCGACCTGGCAAGGCTGAACCTATCGTACACGATACTGATAGCCCCCTACGACGGGTATATGGGCAGGCGCACACTGGAACCGGGGCAATATGTGCAGGCGGGACAGACCATTTCGTATCTGGTAAGAGGGGATGACAAGTGGGTGACCGCCAACTACAAGGAGACTCAGATTATGCATATTTACATCGGCCAGCCCGTACGCATCAAGGTAGATGCCTTGCCGGGCAGGGTGTTCCGGGGAGAGGTGACGGCCATATCGGAAGCCACCGGCTCGAAGTATTCGCTGGTGCCGACCGATAATTCGGCAGGAAACTTCGTAAAAGTACAGCAACGCATTCCGGTGCGCATCGACTTGAAAGACGCGTCGGATGACGACATGCGGCATCTGCGTGCCGGAATGATGGTAGAGACGGAGGCTTTGCGGAAATGATGAATGTAAGGAGTTTGGGACTTCCCGTGCGGAGGTGGGTGCCCGACTGGCTGGCGGTGGCTGTTCTTTTCATCGTGATATTGCCGGTATTGATGGTCAACGGCGCTTATACGGGCAGCATGCTCGAGGTGTCGAATACGCTGGGCACGAATACCGAGGACATCACGATGGCTTATTATGCCGCGTCGGCAGGGATGGCAATCGGCTATCCCATTGTACCGAAAGTGCTTTCTGCCTTTCCGGCGAAGCCTTTGCTGCTTGCCGACCTTGTCCTGCAGTTCTTTCTGAGCTGGATTTGCGCCCGCTCACAGAATGCGGATATCCTGATTGTGGCAAGCTTTGCCATCGGCTTCCTGAAGGGGTTCATGATGTTGTGGTTCATCCGTATCGTGAAATTCATCTTCAGCCCGAAGGATGTACGCAGCGAGTTTTACTCGTATTTCTATCCGCTGGTATTCGGGTTCGGACAGCTTTCGATGGTGCTTACGGCAGAACTGGCATACCATTACGACTGGAAGTATATGTATTATTTCGAAATGGCACTGATGCTGCTGAGCGTCCTGACGGTAATCATTTGCTTCCGGCAAGACAAGGACAGGACGGGATTGCCGATCGAAGAACTGCATCTGCGCGAAATGCTGGTGGCGGCTGTAGGGGTGCTGATGCTGATGTACGTGGCGGATTATGGGAAGATGCTCGACTGGATGGCCTCTTTCAAGATTCGCGCCTACCTGGTTATCGGTCCCATACTGATTGCCTTTTTCATTTGGTTGCAGGCGCATGCCGAAAAGCCCTTCGTCAATCTGGCTCCCTTGTATCAGCCCAAAGCCATCGTGGGATATCTCTACATGATGCTGGTGATGTTTTTCAGCACGTCTACCACGTTGCTCACCAACTATATGACTTCCATCTTGCAAGTGGATTCCGCGCGTACGTACCTTTTATATATATGGATGCTGCCGGGATATGTGCTGGGGGCGTTCATCTGCTTCTGGTGGTTCAGGTGGCAACGGTGGCGTTTCCGCTTCCTCATAGCCGGAGGCATGGCATGCTTTGCCCTGTTTTTCGGCATATTGTATTTTACGGTTTCGCCGGAAAGCACTTACGAGATGCTGTTTTTCCCCGTGTTTATCCGCGGGCTGGGAATGCTGGTTGTGATTATCGCGTTTGCCTTGTTCTCGGTAGAGGACCTGAATCCGAAATTCCTGCTCTCGAATGCTTTTTTTCTGATACTGAGCCGTTCGGTGCTGGCGCCGATTATGGCAACTTCGTTTTACAGCAACGTGCTTTACCACCTGCAGCAAAAGTACATGCATTCGTTATCGGAAACCCTGACGATGGCAGACCCGCTGGCGGCATCGCGGTTCTCCCAATCGTTGAGCAGCGGAATAGGGCAAGGACACGGTTATGCCGAAGCGGCACAGATGGCGACTTCTTCGCTTTATGCCACGCTCCAGCAACAAAGCCTGCTGCTGGCGTTGAAGGACATTCTGGGGTGGCTGTTCATCGTGACGCTGGTGATAGCCATCGTGTCGCGCTTCATTCCGTTCCATAAAACCATCCGTGTCACCTTTGCCAAGGCAGGCGATGATATGGTATAGTTATCATATTCCCAGCTTTTTTTTCAGTTCTTGGGAGAGGGCATCTTTGTGGACCAGGATGTAGATGGTTTTGGCACGGACATAACTTTCCGACATGTTCAGGTATCCTCCGAAACGGTTCCCGTCGGCTGCCCATGAGTTCTTGGTGATGTAGTAGCGGGTGCCGTTTTGGTCGGTTGCGATACCGGTGATGTGCATCAGGTGATCATCGGTGGTTTTCCCAGATTCGTAGCCTTGCTGGCGGATTTCGGGAGTGACGTTCACTTCCGGATACGGACGCTTAAAATGGAATACTTCGGCAAGCCGGTCTTTTGTGCTCAGTTGTCCCCAGCGTGCACGGTCGCTGTCTTTATACAGGTCGGCATTCTCTACGTCGGGATTGATTGCCACTCCGTTGTTGAACGAGAACCCAGGTTCGCTTACGTCACCGTCCCAGCACAGGGTATATCCGTTTTCCAATGCCGTGTTCATTGTGCTTATCAGTTCATCCAGAGGAAGGTTGTACATGCGTTGGTGCTCCCAGTTGTCGGGGATTTCCACTTCGAATGCTTTGTAATAGGGCTTGTGGGTGAAGCTGGTGAGCGGGATATAGTCGTCGGTGTCGATGTCCAGACTTTCTGCAAAGCTTTCAGGGGTGTATTCTTTGCCTTTATACGTGAATTTTTCGGGGAGTTTGCCGAAGTAGATATCGAACAGGCTATTGGCAAGCTGCTGGTATTGGGGGCTGTTCTTGCTTTGTTTGACTGCTTCTGCAGAGAGGGCTTCCACGTATCCGGCAAGTTCGGAGTGGTTGTGTACCGGTGAGTCGTAGTTAATGCCTGTATAGACTTCTTCGGGCACGATACCTACTTGGTTGAATGCAGTCATCCAACTGGTGGTGATGCTTCCTTGCCCTACGTTACCCTTGCCGTGGCGCAGGAAGTTGTCGGCCATCTGATTCAGGTATTTCTGGCGCACGATGAACATTTCTGAGAGATCATATTCTCCTTTGCCTTGGCGCAGCAGTTCCGATTCGATGAACGAGGTGGTGGCGAAGCACCAGCATGTACCGCTTATTGCCTGGTCTTTTACGGGGGTCGTCTTTTGCTGGACTACGGTGTTGAACTTGTATCCATCTTTCTCTTCTGCCATTGCCGGCAGGGTGGCAAGCGCGAAGGCTGCCCATACATAATGTCTCAGTTTCATGAGTTTTTAAGTTTTTGAGTTTTTAAGTTTTTGAGTTTTTAAGTTTTTGAGTTACTGATATCTGTTATTAGTTGTCCATTGTCAATTGTTCGTAAGGTATTCTTTTCGGAACATGTCGAGGAATAGCAGGAAGAGTGATACCAGCAACGGTCCGAAAATGATGCCCATAAAGCCGAAGATGGGAAGTCCTGCCACCACGCCGAAGATTGTAATCAGCGGATGGATGTTTGCCATTTTCTTTTGCAGGATGAACCGGATGAGATTATCGCATTGTGAGATGATGATGCCTCCGTAGGCAAGTAGTATCAGTCCGTGTACCCAATCGCCGATGATGAAGAAATAAGCGGTGACCGGAACCCATACCAGAGCCGTTCCTACCAGAGGGACGATGGAGGCGAAACCGGTAAGCATTGCCGTGAGAACCGGGTTCGGTGCATGGCAAAGCAAATAGCCGAACAATGAGATAAATCCTTGAATGATGGCTAGGAGAGGGATTCCGATGGCATTGGAGCGGACAATGAGCTGGATTTTCTGGAGCACTTCGCGCTTGTTGTTTTCTTCGAAAGGAAGCAGTTCGGAAATGAATTGCTCCATTTTGTCTCCTTCCCATAACATGAAAAACAGGAGCATGATGGCTACGGCAAGGTTTACTATCAGGTCGCTTACCCCAGTCATGATGGAATGGCCGATAGAAGACACTTGGCTGATGATGAATGACAGATTTTTTTCGGACAATACGTCAAATCCTGTCTTTTCCTCGATGATGCTTATCATTTGCTGGGCGGGGCGGATGATATCGGCAGTATCGAAATGTAGGTTAGATATCTGATTGACCAGTGCCCAGCTGAAAAGTGAAAGTGGTATCAGGATGAACAGGGTTGTTCCAATTGTGATAATCCATACAGAGGCCAAAGGCTTGATTTTCTTTTTCAGCCAGTTTGAGAAGCCGCGTAATAGCAGGTAGAGGGTGAATGCGCCCAAGATGCCGTTCATGAAAGGCTGCGCCTGGCGGAATAATAGAATTCCCAAGCCTACAATCATGATGATGAGTGAATACTTCCAATATTGTTCTTTCATATCCTTAGGTATTTAGCGTTGATGGTTTGTGTTTGGTGATTCGTTCTTCTGATTTCCTTTTCTTCCAAAGCTGCCAGCTGTTGATGGTATTTTGCCACACCACGTAGCTTCCTGGAGCGATGGTTGTAAGCGGGTTCAGATAGGTGGCTGCCATCCAAATGGCAAGCACCGTGTTCTTTTGTCCCAATGCCTGTCCGCCACTGATGCGGTCGTGGTATTTTCCTCCGATGCTTTTTCCTCCCCAAAACTGGAGGCAGCAGATGACTAGTGCCAGAGCAGCGATAATGCATTCTTCGGCTATGGAAGTGTTTCCTTCTATCACAGATTGGGTGGTTTGTCCCATTACGATGGTCAGGGATATTCCCCAAAGATAGAATGCCATGTCCTTAAGTCCTACCAGAAATTGATGGACAGGTGGGGCATAACGTCGCAACAACACCGCGATGAAGAAAGGAAAAAGCAGCAAAGGGAATACTTTCCCTAGTATCCGCATGAATGATTCGCCGAACGGAATGTCGGAAGGTTCCACCAGAGGAAAGACCAAAGGGACAACTATGGCTGCCAGAAGATTGGAAGCCAATGTATAAGTGGTAAGCGATGCGGCACTTCCGCCTAGTTTGTTGGTGATGACTGCAGCAGCCGTAGCAGTGGGGCAGATGAGGCAGACCATTGCTCCTTCAAGTGAGATACGCCATACGGAGCTGAAAGGAATGCAGAGCAATACTCCTGCTACTGCCAGACAGGAAATCAGTTGGATAAGCAACAAGATGCAGGTCCATCGCCGCGGAGATAGGTCTTTGACTTCTATCTTGCAGAACGTAAGGAGCAGTTGGGCAAAAATCAGCAGCGGAGTAAGCCAGACCACTAGAAACTTCACGAAAGGTTTGAGTGGATGAAGGAAATCGAACATGGCAAAGCAGAAATATCCTATGACTCCTGCCAGCATGGCCAAAGGCAACGTCCAGTTCTTGATAAATTGTAGCATGGTGTTTCCTACGTTTAGTTTAGGATGCAAAAATAACGAAAAACGTTAAAATGGTTGCCTTTTTTTCTGTTTTTATAGGCTTTCTCCATTAAAATAAAGAAATCTTGTCTGGCTAAAGGAAGAAACCCACAAAAAACTATTACCTTTGCACCAGACTGGAAACATGGGAAAGTATAGATTTAACATATTATGTATATGCTGTTTCTTGCTGTCTTTCGTAGCAACGGCTTCTGAAGTTACGGACAAATCGTTTACCGTAGTTATAGATGCGGGACATGGAGGTAATGATCCGGGGGCTGTGGGAAGACGTGGGCGAGAAAAGAACATCAATCTGAATGTCGCATTGAAATTAGGCAGGTTGATAGAAGAGCAGTGTGGTGATACGAAGGTGGTTTATACGCGCAAGAAAGATGTATTTGTGCCGTTGCATAGACGTGCCGACATTGCCAATGCTGCCAAGGCGGACTTGTTTATTTCCATCCACACCAATTCTGTTGCTTCACGTAACAGCAGGGTGAGCGGTACGGAGACCTATACGTTGGGACTTCACCGAACGGAGGATAATCTGGAAGTGGCAAAGAAAGAAAACTCTGTCATCTTGATAGAAGATGATTATAAGCAGCGTTATGCTGGGTTTAATCCCAATTCGTCTGAGAGTTACATTATTTTCGAGTTCCTTCAAGATAAGTATATGGCACAAAGTGTGAATTTTGCCCAATTGGTTCAGAAACAGTTCCGTCAAAGTGCACGGCGTATAGATAAGGGGGTGCATCAGGCTGGCTTTCTGGTGTTGCGCGAAACCACAATGCCAAGCGTCTTGATAGAACTGGGATATATTACCAATGCCGCCGAAGAGCAATACTTGTTGTCCGACAAAGGCAGCTCGGCTTTGGCCCAAAGTATTTATCAGGCATTCTTGAGGTATAAGCAAGAGCATAAGACTCCGGCGGCTGGTGTGGGCGGAGATGTTCCCGTTTCAACCGTGTCAGAAGAGGAAAAGGAAGATTCAGGCATTCAGACAGAACAGGCAAGGAAAGACGGAGTGGAAGACAGACCGGTCTTTAAGATTCAGATATTGACTTCCGACCGGATCTTGCCAGCAAAGAGCCGCTTGTTTAAAGGATTAAGTCCTGTAGGACGGTATAGAGAAAAAGGATTATACAAGTATACTTATGGAGAGACGGTTGATTATAATCAGATACTACGCCTGAAGCGGACGAAAGTAGATGCAAAATTCAAGGATGCTTTCATCATAGCATTCAAGAATGGCGAGAAAATGAATGTCAATCAGGCTATCCGGGAATTTAAACGAAACAGATAATTAAAACAAAAAGACAAGCATATATGAGAAAAGAATTTAAAATAGGACTGGCGGGGATTGCTGCACTGGTCATCTTGTTTTGCGGCATCAAATACTTGAAGGGCATCAATATGTTTAAGCCCGAGAGTTATTACCTGGTAGAGTTTGAAAATGTAAACGGACTTCCTCAGTCGAGTCCGGTGTTTGCCAATGGCTTTAAGATTGGTATCGTGCGTGACATTCAGTACAATTACGCAAAGCCTGGCCATGTGCTTGTAGGCATTGAGTTGGATGAACACATGAAAATACCCAAGGGAAGCCGAGCTGAACTGGTGACGGAAATGTTGGGTACCGTAAAGATGAATCTGCTGCTTGACTTGCAGAATACTACCTATTATAATGAAGGAGATACGCTTCCAGGTTCGGCAAACAACGGACTTATGGGAGCTGCTGAACAGGACTTGCTTCCGAAGCTGCAGCAGATGATGCCGAAAATGGATTCCATTTTGGGGTCATTGAACAAGCTGTTGGCAGATCCGGCATTGGCCCAGACGTTGCACAATGCCGAACAGTTGACCGCCTCCTTGAATGCGACCAGTGAGCAGCTGAACAAGTTGATGAGTACCGATGTGCCTCAGGTGATGGGAAACGTCAATGACATTACAGCCAATCTAAAGGTCATCAGCGGTAATTTGAAAGGTGTGGATTACGCTTCCACTATCTTGAAAGTAGATTCTACATTGGCTAATGTCCGTATGTTGACAGACAAATTGAACCGGAAAGACAATACGCTCGGGTTGCTGATGAATGATTCATCTTTATATCAGAATCTGAATGCAACGGCGACCAATGCGGCCAGTTTGTTGAAAGATCTGGAAACACATCCGAAACGCTATGTTCATTTCTCGTTATTCGGGAAAAAAGACAAATAAGAAGCTGTTTTGAATTTATCGTGCGATGATTTGGGATGAGTTTTTGAGGCATTTTCGCTTCTGTGATGAGGAAGATAGCGGGCTATCTGACGAAGAACAGGAGCGAAAAGGACCAAAAAATCGCCCAAAGCACACACGAATACAGATACATCAAGCCAAGAAAAACTTTTTGGAGAAATTCAAAACAGCTTCTAAATATGCTTATATAGAAATTGTCTAAATAGCATCCGACGCCTGAAGTCGAAATAAGTAATGACTAATCCTTTGATATTCAAGTTATGAATGAAGAAGGATTAGTCTTTGTGCGCTTTGAGAAATAGATAAATAATGCATTGAAAAACAAACCTTTGCAATTTTACAAATGCCTGGAAATATATGTTTCAGAAGTGTGTAAAACAAGCGGTTGAAAACCAATATATTATAAAAGCCTTGTAAAAAGCAAGCGAAAAGGCATTTGTTTTTATAGAAATAGATTCCGAACTTTGTTCCGTAGAAGTATAGCTTAAAAATATAGAGAGGACAAATATGATTGAAAACAATCAGGCTATTGTATTGTGGCAACGTTGTCTTGACTTTATTCGTGACAACGTTAATACGACAGCCTTTACTACTTGGTTTGAACCCATCGTGCCTGTCAAATACGAAGGGAAAGCTTTGACTATTGGAGTTCCGAGCCCTTTCTTCTATGAGTATCTGGAAGAAAAATACGTGGAACTCTTGCGTGCCGCCATCTATAAAGAGATAGGTGAGGGTACGGAGTTGATGTATTCCATTTTGACCGACAAAACGAATCACATAGCCATTGATATGAAAGGGACAGAACGCTCGGGCGCTTTGTCTCCTCAGAAGCCCATACATGATGGGAATAAGGCTCCTACATTGTTGCAGGCTCCTGTAGTTCAGGATTTAGACCCACATTTGAATCCTAACTATAATTTTGAAAACTTTATCAAGGGTACCAGCAATGAGTTTTCGCGCACAGTGGCTGAGACGGTGGCTCAGAATCCGGCACGTACTTTCAATCCGTTGTTCTTGTACGGACCTTCAGGGGTAGGAAAAACGCATTTGATTAATGCTATCGGTACGCGTATCAAGGAATTGTATCCGGAGAAGCGTGTGCTTTATGTGTCTGCACACTTGTTTCAGGTGCAGTACACCGATTCGGTTCGTACCAATCATTTTAATGATTTCATCAGTTTTTACCAGACTATTGATGTGCTGATTATTGATGATATTCAAGAATTTGCCGGAATGACCAAGACACAGAACACGTTTTTCCATATATTCAACCATCTGCATCAGAACGGGAAGCAGCTTATTCTTACGTCCGACCGTGCACCGGTGATGTTGCAGGGGATGGAAGACCGCTTGTTGACACGTTTCAAGTGGGGACTGATTGCCGAACTGGAAAAGCCGGATATTGAGTTGCGCAAGAACATCTTGCGTAGTAAAATCCGTCGCGACGGTCTTACAATACCTGAATCTGTGATTTGCTATATAGCCGAAAATGTAAACGAGAGTGTACGCGAACTGGAAGGAATTGTCAATTCTTTGTTAGTATATTCTATCCAGTTGAAACGGGAAATCAATTTGGAACTGGCACAGCATATTGTGCAGAAAGCTGTGCGTTGTGCCGAAGTGAAACCGCTTACAGTCAATGATATTATAGAGAAGGTGTGCAAGCATTATCAGATAGATACTTCTGCTATCCATACCAAGACCCGCAAGCGTGAGGTAGTGCAGGTACGCCAGCTTGCAATGTATCTGGCAAAAAAGCATACCGATGTTTCATCTGGCAAGATTGGCCAGATGATAGGAAACAAAGACCATGCTACCGTGCTTCATGCTTGCAAAATCATTAAAGACCAGGTGGAAGTGGACAAGGCATTCAAGAGCGAAGTAGAGGAAATCGAAGCAAGTTTGCATCGGTGAGATATGAAATTTCCTTTTTAAAGATATTTCTTTGTAAAAGGGTTGCATATTTCAAATGAATGTCGTACCTTTGCACTCGCAATTAAGAAACGGGGTTCCGTAGCTCAGCTGGATAGAGCAACGCCCTTCTAAGGCGTGGGTCGAGCGTTCGAATCGCTCCGGAATCACAGAAATCTGTAAGTGGTTTTTCCGCTTGCAGATTTTTGTTTTTTCTACTCCATACGTCATTAAGAAGCTGTTTTGAATTTCTCCAAAAAGTTTTTCTCGTCTTGATGTTTCCGTTTTCGTGTGTGCTTTGGGCGATTTTTTGGT
>NZ_JACSPP010000064.1 GCF_014837065.1 Phocaeicola intestinalis | reverse complement strand
CCCAAAGCACACACGAAAACGGATACATCAAGCCAAGAAAAACTTTTTGGAGAAATTCAAAACAGCTTCTAAAACAGGTTCTAAAAAAGTAAGGCTGCATTCCCCCTTACCGAAAACGCAGCCTATATATAATAAGGTATATACCTGATTAAGCTTTTACACGGCCAACGTATGAACCATCGCGTGTATCCACTTCAATCATTTCATCTTGGTTGATAAACAAAGGCACACGTACGGTAGCACCTGTTTCCACCGTAGCAGGCTTGGTGGCATTGGTAGCTGTATCACCTTTCAAACCCGGTTCGGTATAAGTCACTTTCAGCTGTACCTTCACCGGCAATTCAGCGTAGAGAATAGTCTCTGTAGAAGCATCTGATACGACATCTACCACCATTTCTTCTTTCAAGAAATCAACGCCTTCAATCAGGTCGCGAGCGATGGGCACTTGTTCGTAAGTCTCCTGGTTCATAAAGATATAATCTTCACCTTCTTTATAAAGGTACTGATAAGGACGACGCTCTACACGTACATCTTCCAGCTTTTCGCCGATGTTGAAGCGGCGTTCCAACACATATCCGTCTACCACATCTTTCAGCTTCGTACGCATAAAGGTATTTCCTTTACCCGGTTTTACATGCAAAAAGTCGATGCAAAAATACAACTTGCCATCCATACGGATTGCGGTTCCAATCTTAATGTCTTGAGCATTAATCATAACTGAATTCTTTATTTATGTTATTATTGATTTGTATTCATCACTATCAATTCGGGTGCAAAATTAATCTAAATCACGAAAAAACACAAAAAGATTTGTCTAAAAATGATTTAGCCATTTGGTTTATTTAAAAAAAGTCACTACTTTTGCAGCCCGAACGCATGGAATAATAACATAATTAGATACGAAAAATGAAAAGAACTTATCAACCCTCGAACAGAAAGAGAAAAAACAAACACGGTTTCCGTGAAAGAATGGCAACTGCTAATGGCCGCCGCGTATTGGCTGCACGCCGCGCTAAAGGTCGTAAGAAACTGACTGTCTCTGACGAATATAACGGCGTTAAAGCATAAGTCCGAGACAAAAGAAAAAGCTAAGAGCCGCAAGATGCTGAGACAGTGTTTTGTGGCTTTTCTTTTTTATTGTATCTTTGCAGGCATAACCAAAGACTGATTTTCATAAGACTAAGATTATGATAAAGCTGAAAGATTTTTTCTCGTTCAAGCAAAACCGCTTCTTCTGGCTGAACATCATCGGAATGGTGGTAGTGATTCTGGCAGCCATTGGCGGAACATTGTTCTGGCTGGATGCCTATACACATCATGGGCAATCGTATCTTGTCCCCAACGTCAAGCACAAGTCATTGGAGCAAGCACAACTCTTGCTTCAGAACCAAAACATGCAGGGCGTAGTGGTAGACTCTACATACGTGAAAGAACTCTCTCCGGGCATCATACTCGAACAAAAGCCTGAAGGAGGCATGCGCGTAAAAGAAGGACGCACCATATATCTTACTATAAACACACGGGAGGTTCCCCGTGTGCGAATCCCCGACATTATCGACAACAGTTCCGTACGTCAGGCAGCTGCAAAGCTGAAAGCCATGAAATTCAAACTGACCGAACCGGAACTGGTACCTGGAGAACAAGACTGGGTATATGGCATCAAATATCGGGGCAAGAGCCTGAAGTCGGGTGACAAAGTGCCATTCGAGGCTGTCCTGACGTTGTGCATCGGAAACACTCACCTGCGTGACTCCCTTGCTACCGATACTTTAGGACTCAACCTGGAACAGGAAAGCGAAGCACAAGTAGATGACTCTTGGTTCTAAAAAAGACAATACAGACAGACGAATGGAAGAAAACGACATCACTGAGCTGGACGACTCATTGGACGATATCGAACCGGTAAACTCCTCGTCCGGATTATACGAACATTTCAGGGTTACCGTAGACAAAGGGCAAACACCGGTACGCATCGACAAATACTTGTTTGAACGTATCGTCAACGCATCGCGCAACCGTATCCAAACGGCTGCAGATAACGGATACGTCATGGCAAACGGGAAACCCGTAAAAAGCAGCTACAAAGTAAAGCCGCTTGATGTACTGACCGTCATGATGGACCGTCCCCGGTATGAAAACGACATTATCCCCGAAGACATCCCTCTGGATATTGTGTACGAAGACGATGACTTGATGGTGGTAAACAAACCGGCGGGGCTGGTGGTACACCCGGGTTGCGGGAACTATCACGGCACGTTGGTAAACGCCATCGCCTGGCACCTGCGCAATGTGCCTACGTATGACCCGAACGACCCGCAAGTAGGGCTGGTGCACCGCATAGACAAAGACACGTCCGGCCTGTTGGTCATAGCCAAGACTCCGGATGCCAAAACCCATCTGGGCATGCAATTCTACAACAAAACTACAAAACGTGAATACAATGCACTGGTATGGGGCATCATCGATGAAGACGAAGGAACCATCGAGGGCAATATCGGGCGTAACCCGAAAGACCGTATGCAGATGGCGGTGATGAGCGACCCTACCCAAGGGAAACATGCCGTAACGCATTATCAGGTACTGGAACGTCTGGGATATGTCACCCTCGTGAAATGCGTACTCGAAACCGGACGCACGCACCAGATACGTGTACACATGAAACACATCGGGCACGTACTGTTCAATGACGAGCGTTACGGAGGGCACGAAATATTGAAAGGAACTCATTTTAGTAAATACAAACAATTTGTGAACAATTGCTTCGCCATTTGTCCCCGGCAAGCGCTGCACGCCAAGACACTGGGATTCGTTCACCCCCGCACAGGCAAGGAACTGTTTTTCACTTCCGAATTGCCCGAAGACATGACACATTTGCTGGAAAAATGGAGAGCATACATCAGTAATCGAGAAGAATCATGAAACGTATCATTGCTATCGTAGCAGGAGGAGACTCATCGGAACACGATGTTTCCATGAAAAGTGCAGAAGGAATTTATTCCTTCATCGATAAAGAAACTTATAAAGTATATACCATAGAGTTGGGACACAAAGGCTGGAATGCCATCCTGGAAGACGGCTCGAAGAGCACGGTCGACAAAAACGACTTCAGCTTTATGGAGAACGGGCAAAAGATAAAGCCCGACTTCGCCTACATCACCATCCACGGCACACCGGGCGAGAACGGCATCCTGCAGGGCTATTTCGAACTGCTCGGCATCCCTTACTCCACGTGTGACGTATTGGTATCCGCACTGACTTTCAACAAGTTCATGACAAACCAATATCTGAAAAGCTTCGGGATACGTATCGCAGAATCCATGCTGGTACACAAACGGAACGGCATCAGCGATGAAGAAGTAATCGAGAAAATCGGACTGCCTTGTTTTATCAAGCCCAATGCCAGCGGTTCGAGCTTCGGCGTAACCAAGGTGAAAACCAAAGAACAAATCCAACCTGCCCTGCAAGCGGCTTTCGCCGAATCGGATGACGCCATGATAGAAGCCTATATGGACGGCATTGAACTGGCGAACGGATGCTACAAGACACGGGACAAGTCGGTGGTGTTGCCTATCACGGAAGTGGTCAGCAAGAACGAGTTTTTCGATTTCAATGCCAAATACAACGGACAGGTGACCGAAATCACCCCCGCACGTCTCAGCCCCGAACTGACCGGACGCGTACAAAAGCTCACCTCTGCCATTTACGATATTCTGGGATGCAAAGGATTGGTACGTGTAGACTATATCATCACCGAAGGCGAAAAAATCAACTTGCTTGAAATCAACACCACTCCGGGAATGACCGCAACAAGCTTCATTCCACAGCAAGCACGTGCCGCAGGCATCAATATGGAAGAAATTATGACCGACATCATAGAAGACAACTTCTCGGAATGAAGAATGAAGAATTAAGAATGAAGAATTGCTTTGCCTGCATGGAATTCTTCATTCTTAATTCTTCATTCTTCATTTAAAATGCTTACCTTTGAAGACAAAATTTAAAACCAAACGCCATGAACATTCCAGCCGAATTCGATGAAATACGTCCGTATACGCCAGAAGAGCTTCCACAGATATTCGATGAACTACTTGCCGACCCCGCTTTTCAGGCTGTCATCAGCCTGATTATGCCAGGCATGCCTCTTGATACGCTGAGCCATAAGCTGCACCAGTGCAAAAACAACCTGGAAGTACAAAAAACCATATTCTATCCGTTGCTGCACCAAATCATCAAAGAACACAGCGACGGCTTCACACTGAATGCTTCTTCACTGACCGACAAGGAAAAGAACTACACCTTCATATCCAATCACCGTGATATCGTGCTCGACCCTGGATTTCTTTCCCTCGGACTGCTAGACAACCATTTCCCTACTACAGTAGAAATAGCTATCGGTGACAACCTGCTTATCTACCCATGGATCAAGAAACTGGTACGAGTGAACAAATCATTCATCGTGCAGCGTGCCCTCAGTATGCGCCAGATGTTACTTTCATCTGCACGCATGTCACGCTATATTCATTTTGCCATTACACAGAAAAAAGAAAATGTATGGATAGCCCAACGGGAAGGACGCGCTAAGGATTCGAACGACCGGACACAAGAAAGTGTACTGAAAATGCTGGCACTGGGAAGCACAGGAGACACCATCGACTACCTGAAGGAGCTGAACATTGTTCCCACTTCCTTGTCGTATGAATACGACCCGTGCGATTTCCTGAAAGCCAAGGAAATGCAGCAAAAGCGAGATATCGAAAACTTCAAGAAAAGCCAGCAAGACGACCTGACCAATATGCAGACCGGTATCTTCGGATACAAAGGAAAAGTGTATTTCCAGACCGCACCGTGCATCAACGATGAACTGGAGACCTTACGAGGATGCCCCAAAAACGAACTTTTCTTAAAGATTGCCCAACTTATCGACCAGCATATCCACCTCAACTATCGCTTATATCCGGGAAACTATATCGCTTGCGACCTTTTGGAAGATACACAAAAATTTACCGGACAATACAATGCTGCCGACGTGACAAAATTTGAAACATACCTGCAAGAAAGGCTCGAACTGATTGACTTACCCAATAAAGACCTGCCGTTCTTACGCCGCTGCATTCTTACGATGTATGCCAACCCTGTCATCAACCACCTGAAAGCATTACACACATGACCAAACGTATCTTCGCATACATTTCCTTCCTATGCCTGTTACTGGCTGCATGCAAGGAAGAAACCTATGTATACCCCAGCGTCATAACAGAATTCATCGATCTCCAGACCGATGCAACCGGAACCATTACCCACCTGATAGCTGATGATGGCGAACATTATGCCGTACAACCTCGAGAAGGTCTGGACGGTCTTCGTGCCGATACCCTATACCGCACGGTATCTGTATATCAAATTCTGAATGAGCAAACGGACGGAAATGAACCAGAAGCCATACTCTATTCCAGCAGAACGGTAATTTCTCCTTACCCCGTCAAGGCAGGTGCATGGAAAGACAGCATTTATACCGATCCCGTGGACATACAGAGCATCTGGCGTTCGGGCGATTACCTGAACCTGATTTTAGAAGTACGGCGAAAAGACCAGACACATGCTTTCTATTTCATAGAAGACAGCATATCAGCCGATGCTTCGGACATACGTACACTGAACCTGCAACTCTTCCATAACAGCAACAACGACTATGAAGCTTTTACGGAACAGGCTTATCTTTCCGTACCGCTCCGCCGCTATCGGGACACCTTGCATACAGGAGACAAAATACGCTTCAGGCTCAATACATATAAAGAGGGAGAAACTTACAGAGATTTTACTTATTGAAAATGGAGAAAATAACGCCCTCCCTCACAAATAACAACAAAAAAAAACACCAAGCCTTATGATTAAACCACTTTATTTCTTTTTTTTCGTAATTGTTTGCCTGCTTGGACTGATGGCATGCAGTGCCAGACCGCAAGACAAATTCAAGAATCTCACAGCCGATGAGTTCGACCGCTTGATTCAAGATGAAAACGTGCAACGGGTAGATGTGCGTACGGTAGCAGAATATAGTGAAGGGCACATTCCGGGCAGCTTGAACATCAATGCACTGGAAGACCATTTTGCTGCTGCTTCCGAAGAAATGCTCGACAAAGACCGTCCTGTGGCTGTATACTGCAAAAGCGGACGCAGAAGCCGGAACGCCGCCCGCATCCTTACCAACTTAGGATATAAAGTCTACAACCTCGACAAAGGATTTGACAATTGGAAAGAATACGGCAAGGAAGTGGAAAAATAGTAAATTATGCCTATCAGGAGTTAAAAGGAAGTTATAGGTAGTTATCGCCCGCCGGTGCGGGCTGGGAGTTAGATGCCAATACCTTTTTGCGCCGCTTCTGTAGAGACGATGTGCACATCGTCTCTACTACGTGGCATATACAAAATGCACAAAATAAATACCGCGTGAAGTATAACTCCTGAACGAAGTGATAACTCCCGTGAAACATAACTACGTTTAACTCCTGATTCGCATTATTCATTAGCAACTATTAACTTACAACGCTTGCAACATACGCTTCAGCACGACCGTTGCCGAAATTTCACGGTTCGCAGCTTCAGGGATTACCAACGAAGTAGGAGCTTCTATCACATCATCGGTCACAATCATGTTACGGCGTACCGGAAGACAGTGCATGAAGAACGCGTCATTCGTCACCTTCATGTGCGCTGTATCTACCGTCCAGCTCATATCCTTACTTAATACCTTACCATAATCAGCAGGATTGGTCACACCCGGGCATGCCCAATTCTTTGCATAAATGAAATCCGCTCCTTCGAAAGCCTTCATCTGGTCGTATTCTACTTTGGCGCCACGTACAAACTTCGGGTCGAGTTCGTAACCGTGAGGATGCGTAATCACAAAATCCACATCGGCTTCGTTCATGAAATCGGCAAACGAATTGGGCACAGCCTGAGGCAAGGCACGCGGATGAGGTGCCCATGTCAATACCACCTTCGGACGCTCTGTACGCTTATATTCTTCAATGGTTATCAAGTCTGCAAAAGCCTGAAGCGGATGTCCCGTAGCTGCTTCCATGGAGAATACCGGCTTGCCCGAATATTGGATAAACTGATTCAGAATCTTTTCGGTATAATCATCCTCGCGGCTCTCGAAACGGGCAAACGAGCGTACGCCGATAATATCACAATAGGATGCCATCACCGGAATAGCTTCCAACAGATGCTCGCTCTTATCTCCGTCCATCACCACGCCACGCTCGGTCTCCAGCTTCCACGCTCCCTGGTTCACATCGAGCACAATTACGTCCATGCCCAGATTGCGTGCGGCTTTCTGGGTACTAAGCCGTGTGCGCAAGCTATTATTAAAGAATATCAGCAAGCAAGTGCGGTGTTTGCCCAATGCCTCATATTTATACCGGTCTTTCTTGATTTCAAAAGCTTCGGAAAGGGCGGTCTTCAGGTCGCCCAAGTCAAATACATTCGTGTAAGTTCTCATACAGTTATAACTATTAATTGTCTATTATTAATTATCTCGAATCTGTCCATCTCCTTCTATCAACCACTTGTAAGTGGTAATCTCGCGCAAGCCCATCGGTCCGCGGGCATGGAGCTTCTGCGTACTGATGCCAATCTCAGCCCCTAACCCGAACTGGGCGCCATCGGTGAACGATGTGGGTGCATTGACGTACACACATGCCGCATCTACCATGCGCTGGAAATAAGCAGCGGTATCTTTATCCTCCGTCACAATGCATTCGCTATGCTTCGAACTATAGGTATCGATGTGGGCAAGTGCTTCCTCTATACCCGACACGGTACGGACAGCCATTTTATAATCCATATATTCCGTGCCATAGCTTTCCGGCGAGGCAGGACAAAGCAATGCGGCGGGATAATGCCCTTCGAGTGCCTGACAGGCAGGTCCGTCCGCATACAAAATCACCTGCGATGCCTGCAGGGGCGCACATAATTCAGGCAAGTCCGCCAGACGTTCCCGGTGCACCAGCAAGCAATCCAACGCATTGCATACGCTTACCCGGCGTGTCTTGGCATTATTCACGATAGCAGCACCTTTTTTCAAGTCACCCGCTACATCAAAATACGTATGGCACACACCTGCCCCTGTCTCGATAACCGGCACGGTGGCTTCACGGCGCACATAGTCTATCAATCCTTTGCTCCCGCGAGGGATAATCAAGTCGACCAGCCCTTCGGCATGAAGCAGTTCCGCCGTAGCCTCCCGCTCCACCGGAAGGAGTTCCACGAGATGTGCATCCAGGTTAAACCGTTGCAACACTTCGTGAATCAAAGATACGATGGCACGGTTCGAACAATCCGCGTCATGCCCGCCTTTCAATACGCAAGCGCTTCCGCTCTTGAAACACAGCGAGAACACATCAAAGCTCACATTGGGACGCGCTTCATAGATAATGCCGATAACCCCGAAAGGCACACTCACCTTTTTCAGGCGCAATCCGTTAGGACGCACTGTTTCTTCCAATATCCTGCCCAATGGAGAAGGCAGCGAAGCCACATTCATCATATCCGAAGCGATGCCTCTCAAACGTTCGGGAGTCAATTTCAACCGGTCATATTTCGGGTCACTCTCATTCATGCGCCGCAAGTCTTCGGCATTCGCCTTCAACAAGTCATCAGTCTGTCTGATAATAGCTTCCGATACAGCCCGCAGCACTTCATTGATACGTTTTTCTTCCAGCAGAGGCAACATACGCGATGCTTGTCTCACTTTCTGTAAGGTGTCGGTAATATTCATACACTTATTCCTTTTTACACATTCAAGTCCTTTTTATCCACACAAATGTAAGATTCTTTCGATGAATCCGATACTTTTTTGCCCATTAATTTCCTCTTTTCATAAAACTTTCCTATCTTTGGTTATAGATAAACTAAAAATATACAGTTATGGAAGCAAAATCGTATGGTTCATTAGTAGAAGTCTACAGAGGTGGTCTGTGGGAAGCCGAACTGATAAAAGGATTATTGGAATCGGCAGGCGTATCAGCAATGTTGAAAGACGAAACTCTTTCCGCCGTAACCTCACCTTATTCCGGAATAGGAGGAGAAGTATTGGTTATGGTGAATAAGGAAGAAGAAGTATATGCACGAAAAGTAGTAGAACGGAGACAGGTATGAAAACAATTGTCGTGGCATTTCTTCTTATCATCACACTTGCCATAAGCGACGTAAGTGCCGAGAGTTTACAACCTGCTGCATGGCAAGCCTACGGGATTGCCTTCCAGGCACCCGCAGGCTATACCGTAGAAGACGACTCGGAAGAAGGTTACATCATCAGCACCCCCACTTATTTCATCACAGTGCAACTGCTCGACGGTGAAGGCATTCAACGCTCGGAAATAGCACAGGAACTGAAAAACGTTGCGACAGATGACGAAGTGACCCAGCAAAGCCCTACCGTCGATTTCGAACTTCCGCAATTCTACGGAGTGTTCCTACGCGGAAATTGTGAAAGCGACCAATGTCTGTACAGTTACCTGCTCACCAAAGAAGACACGAGCGGCTTCTATGTTTCTATTGTATACACCGACCCTGCCGACCCACTTCCTGAAACCATACTGAAAAGTTTTACCCTTGAAGAATAACCCTCATAAGAAAATGAAAATATCATTCCCTTTCGGATTGTCTGCGACTGCTCTTTTTCTGGCACTGGTTGCTTGTACCCTATCCTTATGGGCACAAACCTCCGAAAAGCCATCCTCTTCTGCCACATTGTCCAACAGTTGCATCGAAGTGCCACAAAGCATGACCTTCTGTGGCGAAACCATCTCGCTTGCCCGCTTTGACCGCCGCGAACGTATGGACCGCGAACTGCTAGCCTTTTCATATATGCACAGTACCACTTTGCAGATGATTAAACGCGCCAACCGCTACTTTCCCATTGTAGAATCGATCCTGCGCGAAAACGGCGTGCCCGATGATTTCAAATACCTGATGTCTATTGAAAGCAACAACAATCCACTGGCACGTTCAGTTGCCGGCGCAGCAGGTCTATGGCAATTTATGCCCGCCACAGGACGCGAATTCGGACTGGAAGTAGGCAATTCAGTCGATGAGCGCTACCACGTAGAGAAATCTACCCGTGCCGCCTGCCGCTATCTGAAACAAGCTTATGCACGTTTCGGAAGCTGGATAAGTGTAGCTGCGTCCTACAATGCCGGACAAGGACGTATCTCGCGTGAGCTCGACCGGCAATACGAAGAAGATGCCCTTGACCTCCAACTGGTTGAAGAAACTGCCCGCTATGTTTACCGCATCCTTGCAGCCAAAATGCTGTTTGCCGACCCCACCCGTTTTGGTTTCCGCTTGCACGCATCCGATCTCTATCCTCCCATCCCTTATCGTGAAATCAAAGTAGAAGAAACCATCGAGGACTTGCCCCGTTTCGCCAAGAGCCAAGGCATCACATACGCCCTGCTGCGCACGATGAATCCCTGGCTCCGCTCACGTACCCTGCACGTTCACGGCTCGAAAACGTACTACCTCCGCATCCCTGACAAAGAAAGAATGTACTACAATCCGCGTGTCACCTTCCCGCACGACCCGAAATGGGTAGTAGAATAAGCTTTCTTCCTACTTGAAATGCAAGCCTCAAATGGCTGATATATTCCCGCGGCATTCATTTATGTATTTTGTATATGCCACAGGATAGAGAGGATGTGCACTCTACGGAAGCGGTACGAAATGTGCTGAGCAATGCACAAATCCATACCGCGCATGGTATAACTCCCAGCCCGGTGGCCGATAACTTCTGCCAACTCCTTTTCAATCCTGATTAGCATGATGCAAAAAAGCCGCTCCTCCATCACGAAGGGGCGGCTCACATTTATAGTTATAGGTGTATAAAGTTTTTATGCTTTTTACAAGCAATGATTATTGAGCCAACTTGCCGTCTGAGCCCAATACGTTAACGATTTTGTGTTTGTACATCTTTTCCATTTCGTCACGAGCCGGGCCCAAATATTTACGCGGGTCGAATTCAGCCGGTTTTTCGAACAATACCTTACGAACAGCAGCTGTCATGGCAAGACGAGAGTCAGAATCGATGTTAATCTTGCAAACTGCAGATTTAGCAGCCTTACGCAATTCGTCTTCAGGAATACCGATAGCAGCTTCCAGCTTGCCTCCGTACTTATTAATCATGTCTACATATTCCTGAGGAACTGAAGATGATCCGTGCAATACGATGGGGAAGCCCGGAAGTTTTTCCATTACAGCATCCAATACGTCGAATGCCAAAGGAGGAGGAACCAGACGACCTGTCTTCGGATCTACGTGGCATTGTTCGGGTTTGAACTTGTATGCACCGTGAGAAGTACCGATAGAGATAGCCAACGAGTCGCAACCTGTACGGCTAGAGAAGTCGATAACTTCTTCAGGGTTAGTATAAGTATGGTGTTCTGCAGAAACTTCATCTTCTACACCAGCCAATACACCCAGTTCACCTTCTACAGTTACATCATATTGATGAGCGTATTCAACGACTTTCTTAGTCAAAGCAACGTTTTCTTCGTAAGGCAGGTGAGAACCGTCAATCATCACTGAAGAGAAACCGAGGTCTACGCAAGACTTGCAGAGTTCGAAAGAATCTCCGTGGTCGAGGTGAAGAACGATTTCAGGATGTTCGCAACCCAATTCTTTAGCAAATGCTACAGCACCTTCAGCCATGTAACGAAGCAAGGTCTGGTTTGCATAGTTACGCGCACCTTTAGAAACCTGCAGGATAACCGGAGATTTTGTTTCTACCGAAGCTTTGATGATAGCCTGCAGCTGCTCCATATTGTTGAAGTTGAAAGCCGGGATAGCGTATCCACCTTTAATTGCTCTAGCAAACATCTCTCTGGTGTTTACCAAGCCTAAGTCTTTGTAATTAACCATTGTTGTACGTTTTATAATTGTTAGTGAAATTAATTCCATTGCAAATGTAAAAAGAAATGTGGCAAATCCACCACATTCTTCCCGAAAAAACAATCCATGTTAAGGTGTTTTATTAAAATTCACACGTTTTTTTTAAGAATCAGCAAGGATGCAAAGTGAAGGTAGCAAAAACAACAAACGGCTGACAACCAAACACCCTGCCCCCCTTTGAAGAATAAAAAACAAAGAAAGCATTGTTTATTTCCGGTTTTCATCTCCTTAATCAAGAAATCTGCGAATTCTCTCGTGAAAAAACATCCAAAACTTTTTCTATTTCAAAGAAAAGCCGTATCTTTGCAACCCGAAACAAACCATTACACAACAATGTCCGAAAAGAGAATCGGATGTTACCAACAAAACATTGAATAATAACAATAAAAAGTATATACTGAAATGAAAAAAGGCATTCATCCTGAAAACTACCGTCCGGTAGTATTTAAAGACATGTCAAATGGCGACATGTTCTTGTCACGTTCAACTTGTGCAACCAAAGACACAATCGAATTCGAAGGCGAAACTTATCCTTTGGTAAAGTTGGAAATCTCCAGTTCTTCTCACCCGTTCTATACAGGTAAATCAAAATTGGTTGATACCGCAGGACGTGTAGACAAGTTCATGAACCGTTACAACCGCATTAAGAAATAAAATTTCGTATTTTGTTCCATAACAAGACCGGGCATCCTGCATTCCAGCAACGATGCCCGGTCTTGTTTTATTTATCCATTGTCCTTTTCCCGGATTTCCACGCGGCGGATTTTCCCGCTGATAGTCTTAGGCAATTCTTCGACAAATTCTATCACACGCGGATATTTATAAGGAGCAGTTACCCGCTTCACATGATCCTGAAGTTCCTTTATCAAGTCGGGACCGGCTTTTGCCTTATAATCTTTTGCCAATACAATGGTAGCCTTCACCACCTGACCGCGGATTTCATCAGGCACTCCCGTTATGGCACACTCTACTACGGCTGGATGGGTCATCAGGGCACTTTCCACTTCGAACGGACCGATGCGATACCCCGAACTCTTGATGACATCATCGGCACGTCCTACAAACCAATAGTAACCATCTTCGTCACGCCAAGCCACATCACCGGTGTAATATACTCCATCGTGCCAAGCCTCACGGGTCAGTTCGGGCGCACGATAATATTCCTTAAACAACCCCAGCGGTTTGCCTTTGTCGGTACGTATCACAATTTGTCCTTGTTCGCCATCCTCGGCAGAGCGGCCGTCAGGTTTCAACAGGTCTATCTGATATTGAGGATTAGGCACGCCCATGCTTCCCGGCTTGGGTTCCATCCACGGGAAAGTGGCAAGTGTCAAGGTAGTTTCGGTCTGTCCAAATCCTTCCATCAAACGGATGCCCGTTATCTTCAGGAAGGTTTCGTAAACCGAATAGTTCAACGCCTCACCCGCCGTGGTACAATACTCCAATGAAGACAAGTCGTATTTGTTCAAGTCCTCACGGATAAGGAAGCGGTAAATGGTGGGAGGTGCACAAAGTGAAGTGATGTGATAATCGTGAATCTTCTTCAGAATATCAGCAGGTGTAAACTTCTCGTGGTCGTAGACGAAAATGTTAGCCCCTGCTATCATCTGCCCATACAGTTTTCCCCACACAGCCTTGCCCCAGCCTGTATCGGCAATGGTAAAATGCAGGCTGTCTTCGTGCAGGTTATGCCAGAAGCTCGCCGTAGTGATATGTCCCAAAGGATAGGTGAAATCGTGTGCCACCATCTTCGGTTCGCCGGTAGTGCCCGAGGTGAAGTACATCAACATGATGTCATCGTTGGTGTTTACATTCGCGGGACGTGTGAAAGGTGCAGCATTTTCGATGCCTTTATGAAAATCCTCAAATCCTTCGGGATACTCAGGACCTACGCTGACCAGCTTTTCTACGCTGGGTGACTGAGGCATTGCATCTACGATATGTTTCAGAATCACTCCTTCACCCGCAGCTACAATCATCTTGATAGTAGCAGCCTGACACCGATAGACAATGTCTTTCTTCGTCAGCAAGTGGGTAGCAGGGATCGCCACAGCTCCTATCTTGTGCAAAGCGATAATCGAAAACCAGAACTCATAGCGGCGTTTCAATATCAACATCACTTTGTCGCCCTTGCCTATTCCCAGACTCTGGAAATAAGAAGCGGTCATATCGGTATATTTCTTCAAATCGGCGTAAGTGAACTGGATACATTCGCCTTTGTCATTGGTCCACAACAGTGCATTCTTTTCCGGACGTTCTGCTGCCCAAGCATCCACGATGTCGTACCCGAAATTGAAATTCTCAGGCACATTTACTCTAAAATTCTTGATGAAATCCTCTTGCGAGGAGAAAGTTGTCTGACTTACAAATCTTTCTAACATACGTGTTTCGTTTTTTTCACCACAAAGAACACAGAGGCATACGGAGGAAAATTTAAAACCTCTGTGATACCCTGTGTCCCCTGTGGTGAATTTCCATTATATAAACCAATTTTATTGCATCACTACCGCAAGGAACTTCACGGTTTTTCCATCAAGCGCCAACATGCCGTGCGGCTTGCTTGAATCGAAATACAGGCTGTCACCCGGATTCAGTATCAGTTCTTTCCCATTGATGTTCAATAACAGGCGGCCTTCTATTACTAAGTTGAACTCTTGTCCTTCGTGTGTGTTAAAGTATACGGCAGTACCTTCGGGTTTAGGTTCTACCGTCACAATAAACGGGTCGGCTATCCTGTCCTTAAATCCCGAAGCGAGTGATTCATACTTATAAGCCTTGGTACGTTCTACCGAAACTCCTGTCCCTTTACGGGTAAGGAAATACGATTTCATCTTCGGCTCCTCACCAAACATCAGTTCATCTAGCGTAATGCCATATTTGTGGGCGATGCGTTGCAAAAGACTGACCGAGAGGTCGCTTTCTCCTGATTCAAGGGCACGGTATTCTTCAGCTGTCAGTTTACAGTCCGATGCCACTTCTTCCACGCTTAGCTCCAATGCGTCGCGCAATCCCCGCAAACGCTCGGCAATTTGTTTTATCTGTTCATCCATATCTATAATTCTGTTAGTTCTTGCCAAAATTACGAAAGATTTTGATAAGGAACGGCAGAAAATTGGAAAAATTATAAAAATAGTACGCCTTCAAGTCAAAAAGGCCTCTTACTCATTTCATTAGACAAAATGAGACACAATAACGGACAAAGTGAAAGCGACAAGTAACTCTTAGCACTTTGTCTGATATAAAGAATCAATAACTTTGCAAAAAATTAATATCTTATAACAATTTAGGCTTATGAATTTACGACTTCTTTTTTTATTGGCAACATGCTTTATGTTATCAACTGTACACGACATACAAGCACAAGTAGAACGAAACGCCATTTATAAAATAGGTATAGGGCACTTTAATTACACTCCGAAAGGAGAAAATGACAATGCCGGCAAAGTATTGAAAAATATCACTTCATCAATTATAAAAGGGAAAAATACCACCCAGCTGTCCGATTATGCCGATGATGTAAGGGCAAGTATCGCCAAAGGATTCGGGAATGTAGTCAGACTGCAGGTGATAGACGGGAAAACATTTCAAAACGAAAAACTTCAAGACAAAAATCTTCTTTACACAGACGGAACCATTGTCAGCATCAGTGCTACATCCAACGGTCCTTCGCTTAAAGAACGGAAAAGGCTGAAAAATTCAGCGTTTACACCTTATACGAATGTGGAAGCCAACATAAGCGTAACCGTTAATGTAAAGAATGCATATACCGGCGTGATGGAAGACAGCCGTACTTTCAATGCCAGTGGTTCTGATACAGCCAGCGAAGACAAGGCGGTGACGGCAGCACTCAGTAACCTTTCCGGAATCATTGCCGGTTATTTCAATGCCAGGTATCCCGTCAATGCCACTATCATAGAGCGGGGTGAAATAAAAAAAGAAAAACAAAAAACGGTATACATTGATTTAGGCACTTCGCTGAGTGCTTACAAAGGCCAGCAGTTTGATGTCTATTCGGTAAAGGAGATTGCCGGGAAAGAGGCACGGATTGAAATCGGCCGTTTGAAAGTAGAAGAAGTACTGGGAGAGGAATTAAGCCTATGCAAAGTTACAAAAGGAGAGAAAGAAATAAAAACGGCATTAGACAACGGAAGCACATTAGTGGTTACCGTCAGAAGATGAGATTAATAATCCTAAAATAAAAAGTATGAAAACAAAGCAAAAAATTCAAAGAATGAAACAAATGATGCTTCTCATTTGTTGTTTGTTACCCATCTTTTCATCCTGTTCTTCGGATGAAAGCAGTACTGCAAATTTTACAGTGAGATACCAAGAACACTCTCCTTGGACCATAGACCCAGCCATTGTTGAAACCATCTTGGAATACCAAGACCAGCAACAGCTGATAAATAACTCTATCCCCATCACCATCGACCATGCCGAACTTACAGACGAAGATCTCAGGGATATGGCTATGCAGGCAAGCTACCAAGCCATCCAAAACATGGGAAAACATGATTATAATCAGGTAATACGGGATGCCGGACTCAGTGTTTCTGAGCCTGTCACCTTAACAATCAGCTATCAAGTAGGACTTATAGGGAATTGGGGAGACGACTTTATCTCTTACGTAAGTTTCCCATTAGAAATCAACCTTCAATAATCCATGCACACCGACCGGAATCCGGACGACTCTCAGTTTGTGTGATTTCATTCAAACTGAGAGTCGTTCTCTTTTCCGAATGCCTTCATATATTGTGCCGGAGTCATGCCGCAGACCTTATAGAAAGCACGGTAAAAAGTGCTATGACTGTTGAAACTTGCTTCTTTGGCTATCGCATCAAATGACAGGTTCGGTTTTTCTTTCATCAACTTTATCGCATATTCCACACGCAAACGATTCAGATAAGAACTCACATTATCTGCATTGGCATACTTACGGAGGATACGCGGCAAATCGTTCTTATTGATATTGCTCAAGCTTATCAGTTCATCTCGGCCAAAATCGGGCTGGAGGAAAAGCTTGTCTTTCACTACAGCATATTCCATACGTAAAAAACGCCTGTTCTCCATCGAGATGTTATCTGCACAATCCGATACCGAGTCCGAAATTCCTGTTCCATCAGGTTGGCTTTCCTGATTTTTCAATGCTTCAGGATTTCCACAACAAACCTTATGCAATTCTTCACGTTGTGCCAACAGTTCTTCGATTTGCTTTACAGCTATGCGGTTTTTCCGACGGGTAATAGTCAGATTCCGGCAAGCAATCACTAAAAAGATTACCAAAAAGAACAATAAGCAACATAAACCACCCATCAGGAAATTGCGCTTCTGCACTTCAACCTGCGTATTTGCCAGTTGCAATTCTTTCTCATGCAAGCGGAAAACCGTAGCATACTCATGTGCCCGACTCGCCTGTTCACGGCTATAAATGCTATCGAGCAACACAGTAAGCCGTTGCTGGTAGGCATCCGCTTTCTCATAAAGTTTCAACCCACGATATGCCTGGGCAAAACGGTCTAATATCACACTATAATTATAGTTTAACGTATCATTGCCATTTCCTCCCTGCCGGTAAGCCAGCATATCAACCGTATTCAAACGCAGCACTTCCTCATATCGCCGCATCTCCAACAAGTATGGAACAATCTCACTGGCACCGAAAGGTGACTTTGACATTTCGGTCTGTTCAAAACGATTGTAATATTCAGCCGCTTCTTCCTTTTTACCTGCCAGTAAAAAAATGTATGCCATTTTCGAATAACAATACCCATATTGCTGGTCAATGTATCCGGCAGGCGGACCAGACATCTTGCTCATGCGATGTATCAATGCCTCACGCAGTTTGCCTATTTTAATGGCTTCCTCATAATTACCACTATCAATAAAGATTCCCATCATTCCACCATAAGCTGTAGAAAGGCGTGCCATGACACTTACATTTTTGGTATCTTCGATAAGACTGATGCCCTTCCGGTAAAATGTCAGAGCCTCATCCCTCCGCTCCATATTCCGGTGCATGCGTCCTAAATTAAAATATACGCTAGCCTCTTTATCCGGTCTATCCAATTGACGTGCCAGCTCCATCATCTGCTTTCCGAAACGGATAGCATCTTCGTTTTTCCCCTGTTCGACCAAAGTCGTAAGCAACATTGCCAGCACTCTCAGTTTCCGCATGGGAACCAACCGTATAGAGTCTTGAGCCAAAGCTTTCCGCGCAAATCTTTCCTCCAGCAGATATTCACCCCTTACCTCATAACACATGCTTCGCAACATGTCTATCTCGAAAGGCTGTAACCCTGGCACATGATGCTCTTCGATGGAATCCAACAGTTGTAATGTCTGGTTGGGTTCCTGCAAATGAATCCGTTGTATGTATTCAAAACTGATGACACTATCGGGCACCTCCGATACTGCCCAACATTGCCCCACTCCCAATAGGAAAAGGAATAAACAGATAATTTTCATGTCTCTAAAAACCACATTTTGATGGCAAATATAGATAAAAAAAGAATGCCTGCAAAAAACAAATGCATTTCATCCATACATTATCTGTCATTCCAGATACAAATAATCGTAATGCACCAGCGGACGTTTTCCATGTTTGCCCAACATCAGTCTGGCATCTGCCGAACTTACTCCGATACGCCCTACCCCTATCTGTATTCCTCCGGCATCCATAATCCTCACTATATCATCTTTTTCGAAATCTCCCTTGATGCATGTTACACCTACCGGCAGGATACTTACCGCCTTCTTGCCTTTTAATGCCTCTACAGCCTGAGCGTTTAAGTGCAACTCTCCCTTGGCGAACCCTTCACTATGGGCTATCCATTTCTTTACACTCGATACAGCTTCGGATGCAGGCACAAACCGTGTACAAACCGTGTCTTCGGGATACTCCAGCAAATCGGTCAAAATATTATCCCGTTTTCCATTGGCGATAATAACCGTGATACCCTCGTCTGCTACTTTACGGGCAATAGTGGTCTTGGTAAGCATACCACCCCGACCGAATCCGGATTTTTCGGTCTGTATATAGTCGGACAGATCTTTCCCTTGCTCTACTTCCCGTATCACCGAAGTGCCAGGCTCTGAAGGCGAACCATTGTAAATGCCATCGATGTTGCTCAGGATAATCAACGCCTGCGCATCAAGCATCGAAGCCACCAAGCCCGAAAGCTCATCGTTATCCGTAAACATCAGTTCGGTCACCGAAATGGTATCGTTTTCATTGACTATGGGAATCACTCCGTTCTCCAGCATCACCTGCATGCAATGCCGTTGGTTCAGGTAATGCCGGCGTGTGCCAAAACTTTCTTTCGTGGTCAACACCTGCCCTACGGCTATGCCGTGCTCGCGGAACAGTTCATAATAACGGTTGATTAATTTGGCTTGCCCTACGGCCGAATACAGTTGCCGTTGGTCTACGCTGTCCAGCTTACGCGAAACCTTTATCTCACTCCGCCCCGAAGCGACTGCTCCTGAAGAGACCAGCACCACTTCCACTCCTGCCTTGTGCAACTCTGCTACCTGGTCGACCAGTGCCGACATACGGGTCACGTCCAGCGTCCCGTCCTTCCGTGCCAGCACATTGCTTCCTATTTTTACCGTTATCCGACTGTATTGATATGCCATATTTCCCTATACCTTATATTATATATACTTGATTCACCCTGGCCGCACCACAGACGACATAGATTCGTACCTTTCATTTCTGCCATCCACACTCCGGCAACAGGAATACAAAAGTATAAAATTTCCGTGGAATAACCTTGCACTTTTCAGCGGATTGAGCCAAGAAGGTTTCTTTTTTTCATTTTCCGATAGGCGGAAAGCGTTACTCTATACCTTCGCTTAAAGGCAGTTCCGGCACTCCAGCATTCCTTCGGCATATTCGCTTACCGCAAGGACGGCTAATCCACACAGCTGTACCGACATTCCATACGATATTCATCGAACAGAGGAGATAACAGTATCAGCTAGTTTCATAATATAGAAACTAAAGTTTAAGTGCAATGAAACTATAGTTTTAATAATATGAAACTATGGTTTCAATGCTCTGGAACTACTGACACTTATAACTTCCTCTGGAAAGGCATACAGAAGACATCGGATTTTTATCTTATCGCGTAAAACAAAGCGGACGTCAAACGAAAAGCAATACACGGATTTTTAGTACAACCGGATACAAAATACAAAGGTTTTTGTTAAGTTTGCAAACAAAAAACGTTATGAATCGAACTTCACGTACAAAAAAACCTATTCATATCAGACAAATCCTTTGGTTGCTCTTGCTACTGTTCTTCTGCTATTACGAGTTGTTTCCCCTGTCGGAAGCTGACACATTTTTCTTCCCGACCTTGTTTCTCCTCAGCTTGTGGTTCACCGCACAGCGCCGGCGCATACTCCCCCTTGCATGGCATAACGCACTTGCCTCTTTCCTGCATCCTCTCACGGTGCGCCTGCGTGTATTCCATATCTGGCAGATACGTGGCAATGTAGCTCCGCCACTGAACACTAAACCTTGCACGTGCAAGAATTGTGGCGATACGTTCACGGGCAACTACTGTCCGCGGTGCGGACAAAGCCGCAACACTCCGCGATATGTACTGAGAGGCATTGTGGGCAATATACTCCGAACCGTGTTCCGCGTAGACGGGAAGTTCGCCCATACCCTGCTGGAACTACTCTACCGTCCCGGACACATGATGCGCGACTTCATCCGTGGACGGCGCATAGGTTATACCCTCCCGCTGGCAATGGTATTCCTGATGACCGCCTTCTATACGCTCACCGCCCAGCTGATAATACCCGAAATACGGGAAAAGAAAGAAGAACAGACCGCAAAGAAAAACGATGTTCCACTCACAAAAGCAGAAACCCTGCAAGCTACCATCGACAAGCTGGAACTCGAAAAAGGACAGACAGACAATCCAGCCATGCAAAAGAGCCTTGAAATTTCCATCAGCGAAACGGAAAAGGCACTAGCCGAAATACAACGCCAAGACTCCATTGCCGGCAAGCCCCAGTTTAATAGCGACCTTGATGAAATATCGTCCTCCGTCTACACAAAAGTAGAAACATGGCTGGAAGATGTACCCTTTCTGGCGAATGTATGGAACCTGCTGAAACGATGGGGGCACGGCAACAAGGCTTTTCACATTCTTCTTACCCTGCCCTTGCTTGCCGTCGCCACCCGCTGGGCATTCTACCGGCGCAGGAAACCCGACATGTTCAACCTGATGGAACATATCCTCATACAGGCATACATCGCTACACAGATTTTGCTTATCAGTACCCTTGTAGTACCGTTCAATGGCACGGCACACGTAGACGACCTCTATGAAGTCCCCTTCTGGTTCATCTTCCTCCTTTTCTGGTGGGACTATCACCAACTATACCTCTACACATGGTGGCGCAGCTTCTGGAAGACGGTCCTGATGTTCACTTACTGCCTGGTGATAGTGGTCATCCTCGCCATGACAGGTGTACTGTTGCTTTGCCTGATACAAGGAACCACCACGCTTCATTTGTAAATATGCAGGGAATTGTCTACTTTTGTACCCAGAAATACAAGTCAACTTATGGTCAAAGCAATCTTTTTCGACATAGACGGGACATTGGTATCATTTCATACCCATACAATTCCCGAATCTACCCGCCAAGCTCTTGCCGCTGTACGCGAAAAGGGAATCAAGGTATTCATCGCAACCGGACGCCCCAAAGTATTGATGCAAAAAGCAGTGGGCAATCTGCCTTTTGACGGCTACATCACCTTGAACGGTGCCTATTGCTTCACTTCCGACCACAAAGACATCTACAAAGGCAGCATTCCGGAAGATGACATCGAACGCCTCATCCTGTTCAATAAACAACATCCGGAACTCCCGTTCGTATTCGTCCACGACGATACATGGTTCATCACAGGGGTGAACGAGGCTGTACAGGAAGTAGCAGACCTGATAAAAATCGACATACCTCCCGTACAACCCATCGAATATGCACGAGGCAAGGAAATTCTGCAAATCATGGGCTACTTCAAGGCGGATGATGATAACAAAGTATTTTCGGGTATACTGAAACACTGCGAACCGATGCGCTGGTATCCCCTCTTTGCTGACATCATCGCACGGGGAAACAGCAAGAGCCACGGCATCGACAAAGTTATCGCCTATTACGGCATCGACCTGAAAGACACCATGGCGTTCGGCGATGGCGGAAACGACATCCCGATGCTACGTCATGCGGGCACAGGCATAGCCATGGGAAATGCTGCTCCCGAAGTGCAGGCGGCCGCCAACTATGTAACGACATCGGTAGACGAAGACGGCATCCTGAACGCATTGAAACATTTCGGCGTGTTGTGATAAAACTCACCACAGAATACACAGATTTGATAAGAAGCTGTTTTGAATTTATCGTGCGATGATTTGGGATGAGTTTTTGAGGCATTTTCGCTTCTGTGATGAGGAA
>NZ_JACSPP010000063.1 GCF_014837065.1 Phocaeicola intestinalis | reverse complement strand
CTTCCTCCGCCCTTTCCGCTACGCTCCAAGGACGGAGGAAGGCGGTGGCGGAGTTGCACTTCTAACTTGACGGTGGGTGAAGCAAGAAGATAATAGCAGCAACCTTTTATTAAAAGATATGCACTGATAAAACCAATGCGCCTTGCTCATCGTACATTCTTGACTATTGGCTCGCATAAAGCAGGAACTAATTTCGTGTTTCAGGGAAAAAACTTTTGAAAATAGGAGATTATCGTAAAAATCTTCTATCTTTGTATTCGGGTAGAACCAACTCTTTCCCAAAACATGCGAGAAAAAGAAGAAACGTTATGCGCATCAAGTATTTGGAAACATAGGAAATTTTCAAATTGCATATTCAGATGGCATGGTGGTTCTGACGCTATAGCGTGGGCTGCTATAACTACATCTGTATACAAGGTTTCCTACGACCTCCAAGTAAAGACGTGGCATAGTTGGCTCACGTTTCCTGTAATACAAATGAAAATTCTTAGGAAGTCAACAAGAATTTTATAACGATGAAGATGAAAAACATTTTAAGAAAACTCCCGACATTCATCGGTGTCTGTATACTGATGATTCTGACAAGCTGTACTACATCTAAATCCGTCGTCTCACAAGGTGTCAATTTATCTAAGTATAAATACGTAGCGGTTATAGACGATGATACGTACAGAATGCCCCCCGAACTTGTACAATATCAGATACAATTATACGATGCTGTCGAACAGTCGGGGTTAACATTGATAAACCAATATCGCATTAACGAACTGACACAGAGTGAGCAGTCGGCGTTATTGCTGGCGACATTCGGTGTCGCTGTAAGCCAAGAAGAAACCGTAATCACGGTCAACTTCATCGACTTCAACACCGACCGCCCTTTAGTTTCCTGCCGAGGTGCTTATACCACGTTAGGAATAAGTCACGATGCCGACATCAAAGGTGCTCTTAAACGTGTGGGTGAACAGATTTCAAAAACCTTTAAATAAACAAGTCGTGACAATCAAGAATCTTTCTTTCGTTTTATTGACGGTCCTAAGTTTTATATGGGGCGGTTGTGACAATGAAGATACTTCAGGAGACAGTTATGCGGATATCATCATGCAGGTATCCGAAACAACGGTTTGGGAGTCCGTATGGGGAAGTAATGTTCCAATGGAATACATGCTTGTAAAGGAGCCGTCTGATACGGAATGGCAGCGTCTTGTCATGGGCAGCATCGAAGGCTTTGAATACGTGCAAGGACATGCCTACGAATTGAAAGTGCGCAAAACCACTCTCGCCAATCCACCGCAGGACGGGATGAATTGCACTTATCGGCTGATTGAAATACTAAGCGATACACAACCGGACACACCTGTCACGCCCGAAGAATGGCCCGAAGAAGCAAAGTTCAAGCTTAAAATGGTGCAACTGACTCCGTTTATGTATTTAGATACACCGCTGGCGGCACCCTTCGACTTGTTGACATTCAGAATACTCGACCATCGGGATGAATACACTCCCTTTGGCAATCCGGAGTTCCTGCAATACTATGATTCGATTGTGATGTCGTCTCCGGTCATGCCTGACACCTATCCTATTCTTCAACGGGAAAAAGGTGATAGTGGAACGTCTGAAAGCTACACATCGCAATGGAGCTCGTATTTTTTCGAGAAAAGCGATTTCCTGATATCGCTTAAAGGATACAAGGATGGCGAGGTGAAGTATGAATATACAATTGAACAGATTATGCGTGAAAGGGATTTTCTCGGTATAGATTGGGAAAGAGGAAGTATTGCGGTTGCCAACCCACAGACTCACACCATTTATTGTGTACTTGATACCCGTTATGAGTTTCTGTTGACCAACACCCAACAGCGCAACAATACCCCTTTCGTGGAAATCAGGGTAGCGGCCGCATCCCATCTTACTGATGCCGAAAATCTTCAAAGGCAGGAAGACGGGCTGCGTTGGCTGCTGACAAAATATTTGGAAAAAACATCCGAGACAACCGCCAGTTTCAAGACATTGCCCGAAGATGCCAGCATCGTGGAAACTTACGACAATGATACTACACGTGTAGCGCTTCTTCATTTCGAGGGTGATGACTTTCATGAAGAATGTTATTATCTGATCGCCGAACCGAAATAACATCTAAAGCCCTTATGTTTTTGATGGTGATATTGCAAGAGATTGTAAGATAGGAATTACAAAATAATTTTGTATATTCGGCACGTAAAACAACTTTAGATATTTCTGCCATGATACGATTGAAAGACGGATTTGACGGTGAAAGGGCGTTGGTGCTTCCGCAGCTCATTACCCAGTTTATGGAAAAAGACCCGTTGCTCGCCGCCCTCCATATTACTGATATCGGTTATTACCCGAAGGCAAGTCATCACTTTAGGGAACGGACAACTCCTATCAATCAGTTTGTATTCATTTAGTGTATAGATGGAGCGGGTTGGTACCGTGTTAACGGATATACTTACGAGGTGCACGAAAACCAGTATTTTATACTTCCGGCAGGAATGCCACATGCCTATGGGGCAGACGAGGGTAATCCATGGACGATTTATTGGATTCATTTCAAGGGAACTTTGGCTTCTTGTTATGCTAAAAATGCTGCGCAGCCTATGGAAATTTTGCCCGAGAAACATTCGCGCATCAATAATCGCATCAACTTGTTTGAGGAGATTTTTCTTACACTGAAGTCGGGCTATAGCAACGAGAATCTGTATTATGCATCTTCGCTTTTTCATCATTATTTAGGCTCGTTGCGTTATGTCCAACAATACCGTGCGGCTTATGGTGGGCGGACAGATGATGAAGGACTTGTTGATGTGACTATACATTATATGAAAGAGAATCTGGAAAAACGGCTTACACTTCAGGAGCTGACGGCGCAAAGTGGTTATTCGGCTTCACATTTCTCGATGTTATTCAAACGGAAGACAGGACACAGTGTGTTGGAGTATTTCAACTTGATGAAGATACAGGAGGCCTGTTTCTTGCTTGACTCGACTGACATGAAGGTCAATCAGATCTGTTACAAGGTAGGCATAGATGATGCCTATTACTTTTCGCGTCTGTTCAACAAGATTATGGGCATGTCGCCTTATGCTTACCGGAAAGCCAAGAAGGGATAAGGCAGGAATCCAGCTGTGTTAAATTGAATTAAAAATGAAATAATTATTCTTATATTTTGTAGTGCGTCAGATTATTTGTATCTTTGCAGGCGAGATGAAAAAGAAGGTGGAGGGGCGGTAAGGCTCCTTTTTTTATTCACTATTAATATTGCATGATAGACAAACAAGCAGTGACCCGTATAGTTGAAGAATGGCTGGACGGGAAAGATTATTTTCTGGTAGATGTCTCTGTAAGCCCAGATGACAAAATCGTAGTAGAAATAGACCATGCCGAAGGGGTGTGGATTGACGATTGTGTAGAGTTGAGCCGGTTTATCGAGTCGCGGCTGAACCGGGAAGAAGAGGATTATGAACTGGAGGTCGGTTCGGCAGGTATCGGACAGCCTTTTAAAGTGTTGAAACAATACTTGATGCATATCGGTAAAGAGGTAGAGGTGATGGATGCTGCCGGCAAGAAATGGACCGGTATCCTGAAAGCAGCCGACGAAGCTGGTTTTACGATTGCGATAAAAGTGAAGGTGAAGCCGGAAGGGGCGAAACGTCCGCGGCTGGAGGAACAGGACAAGGCTTTTGCATACGATGAGATAAAATACACCAAATACTTAATTAGCTTTAAATAGATGTTATGGCGAAGAAAGAACCTGCAGTCAGTTTGATTGACACGTTTTCGGAATTTAAGGAGTTGAAAAACATAGACCGCACCACGATGGTAAGCGTGCTGGAAGAGTCGTTCCGCAGCGTGATAGCCAAGATGTTCGGTTCGGATGAGAATTACGATGTAATTGTGAATCCCGATAAAGGGGATTTCGAGATATGGCGCAACCGTGAGGTGGTGGCAGATGAAGACTTGACCGACCCTAACCGACAGATAGCACTGAGTGAAGCACGGCAGATAGATGCTTCGTATGAAGTGGGTGAGGAAGTGACCGATGAGGTAATCTTCGAGAAGTTTGGGCGGCGTGCCATCCTGAACCTGCGGCAAACGCTCGCTTCGAAGATATTGGAGCTGGAGAAAGATAGCTTGTATAACAAGTATATCGACCGTGTAGGTACGGTGATGGCTGCCGAGGTATACCAGATATGGAAGAAGGAAATCTTGCTGTTGGACGATGAAGGGAACGAATTGTTGCTGCCGCGTACCGAACAGATACCGGGTGATTTTTACCGTAAAGGTGAAACGGTACGTGCCGTAGTAGCACGGGTGGACAACAAGAACAATAACCCGAAAATCATTTTGAGCCGTACCTCGCCGATGTTCCTGCAGCGGTTGTTCGAACAGGAAGTGCCTGAAATAGCAGACGGGTTGATTACTATCCGGCGTATAGCGCGTATTCCCGGCGAACGGGCAAAGATTGCAGTAGAGTCATACGATGATCGTATCGATCCGGTAGGTGCGTGTGTGGGAGTAAAAGGTTCGCGTATTCACGGTATAGTGCGTGAGTTGCAGGGCGAGAACATTGATGTTATCAATTACACGGCCAACTTGCAGCTGTTTATCCAGCGTGCACTGAGCCCTGCCAAGGTGTCGAGCATCGTGATGCACGAAGAAGAGAAGAAGGCAGAAGTGTACCTGAAACCGGAAGAAGTATCACTGGCTATCGGTAAGGGAGGTATGAACATCAAGCTGGCAAGTATGCTGACCGAATACACGATAGACGTATACCGCGAGGTGGAAGAAGGTACAGTAGATGAGGATATCTATCTTGACGAATTCAAGGATGAGATAGACGAATGGGTGATAAATGCTATTAAAGGCATTGGCATCGATACAGCCAAGGGTGTGCTGAACGCTCCGCGTGAGATGTTGATTGAGAAAGCCGACTTGGAAGAGAATACGGTAGACGATGTCTTGAGAATACTGAAGGCAGAGTTTGAAGGCAACCAGTAACGTTTGCCATTTACCATTTACAATTTACAATTTGTCTTTATTACAGTGCGCAGAATTGTACATCTGTAAATGGTCCCGAAATGGTAGACTGCAAACGGTGAATGCCCGAATGGTAAATTGTAAATGGTAAATTGTAAAGGGAATGATGATAAGACTGAATAAAGTAACAAGAGATTTGAATGTGGGGATAGCTACAGCGGTCGACTTCTTGCAACGGAAGGGATATGCTGTGGAAGCGAATCCGAATGCGAAAATAACCGATGAACAATATGCTGCACTCGTAAAAGAATTCAGCAAAGACAAGGATTTGAAGATAGAGTCGGAAAAAATATTTCAGGAACGCCAGAATAAAGAGCGTAGTAAGGCTTCTGTTTCGATAGAAGACCTGCACGGGGGAAAGGCACAGCCTGAAATGATAGAAATAGAAGTGCCAGAGGAAAGCCGTCCACGCTTCAAGCCCGTAGGAAAGATTGATTTGGACAGTCTGCGTACTGGAAAGAAGTCTGCAGGCGGACAGGCAAGCGCAAAAGAAAAGGATGCAAAGGTTTCTTCTGCTTCAGGAAAAGAACAGCAGGCAGATACGGAAGTGAAACCTGTACAACCGCAGGCGGAGCCTGAAGTAACGGAAACGGGGACGGCTCCCCGACCGGCAGCACAGCCGGATGAAAAGCCGGAACAACCAGAACAAGAAAAAGCTGAGGAACAGAAACCGGAGCCGATGGAAGAAAAGAAAGAAACAATAGAGGCACAGAATGTGCAGGGTAAGACAGAAGACGGGATATTCAAGATACGTCCTACCGAGTTCAAGTCGAAAATCAATGTAGTGGGACAGATTGATCTTGCTACGCTGAATCAGTCGACTCGCCCGAAGAAAAAAACAAAAGAAGAAAAACGTAAGGAACGGGAGGAAAAAGACCGCCAGCGGCAAGAGCAACGCCGGCAGATGAAAGATGCCATTATTAAGGAAATACGGAAAACCGATGAAAAAACTGAAAAAGCAGGAGATGGTGATAACACGGCAAACAGTAAGAAGAAACGTAACCGTATAGGAAAAGAACGTGTGGACATCAATACAGCTGCAAGTCAGGTTTCGCGGGGTGGAGAAAGTAGTGGAAAATCGGGAAAGAATGCCCAAGGGGGCGGCAAGCATGCCAAAGACCGTTTTAAGAAAGCCGTAGCAAAACCTGAAGTGAGTGACGAGGATGTAGCAAAACAGGTGAAAGAAACCTTGGCACGCCTGACCAGCAAGGGAAAGAATAAGGCTGCCAAGTACCGGAAAGAAAAACGTGAAATCATACAGAACCGCCAGCTGGAGCAGGAAGAACAGCAGGAAGAGGAAAGCAAAGTGTTGAAGCTGACCGAGTTTGTGACAGCTAATGAACTGGCGAACATGATGAACGTGCCGGTAACACAAGTCATTTCTACGTGTATGAGCGTGGGTATCATGGTATCTATCAACCAGCGTCTGGATGCAGAAACCATAAATCTGGTGGCGGAAGAATTTGGCTTTAAGACAGAATATGTAAGTGCAGAAGTGGCACAGGCGGTTGAGGAAGAAGCTGATGCAGAAGAAGACCTACAGCCTCGGGCACCGATTGTAACGGTAATGGGTCACGTAGACCACGGAAAAACTTCGTTGCTCGACTATATCCGTAAAGCGAATGTGATAGCTGGTGAGGCTGGAGGTATCACACAGCACATTGGTGCTTATAACGTGAAGCTGGAGGACGGGCGCCACATTACTTTTCTGGATACTCCGGGACACGAAGCATTTACGGCTATGCGTGCCCGCGGTGCAAAAGTAACAGATGTGGTGATTGTCATTGTTGCAGCAGATGATAACGTGATGCCGCAGACCAAGGAAGCCATCAATCATGCGATGGCGGCAGGCGTGCCCATTGTGTTTGCCATCAACAAGATAGACAAGCCCAATGCCAACCCTGATAAGATAAAGGAAGAGCTGGCGCAGATGAACTTCCTGATAGAAGAATGGGGAGGCAAGTACCAGTCGCAGGATATTTCGGCCAAGAAAGGTACGGGTGTGAAAGAACTTTTGGAAAAGGTATTGCTGGAAGCCGAGATGCTTGACTTGAAAGCGAACCCGAACCGTAAAGCTACAGGCTCTATCATTGAATCTTCGCTGGATAAAGGACGTGGTTATGTAGCTACGGTACTGGTATCGAACGGTACGCTTCACGTAGGTGATATCGTGCTGGCTGGAAAATATTATGGCAAGGTGAAGGCTATGTTCAACGAGCGTGGCCAACGCATGAAAGAGGCCGGTCCGTCGGAGCCTGTATTGATTTTGGGATTGAATGGTGCTCCGGCAGCGGGTGATACATTCCATGTATTTGATAGTGAACAGGAAGCACGTGAGATTGCCAATAAGCGTGAACAGTTGCAACGCGAACAGGGATTGCGTACCCAGAAGATGCTGACACTGGATGAGGTAGGGCGCCGTCTGGCATTAGGTGATTTCCATGAACTGAACATCATTGTGAAAGGTGACGTGGACGGTTCGGTAGAGGCATTGAGCGATTCACTTATCAAACTTTCTACTCCACAGATACAGGTAAATGTCATTCATAAGGGCGTAGGACAGATTTCGGAGTCGGATGTATCGCTTGCTGCAGCTTCGAACGCCATTATCGTGGGATTCCAGGTGCGTCCTTCGGGCAGTGCGGCAAAGCTTGCCGAGCAGGAAGGTGTAGATATCCGCAAATATTCCATCATCTACGATGCTATCGAAGAGGTGAAGGCTGCAATGGAAGGTATGCTTGCTCCTACGGTGAAAGAACAGGTTACTGCCACTATCGAAGTACGTGAGGTATTCAATATCAGCAAAGTGGGTATGGTAGCCGGTGCAATGGTAAAGACCGGCAAAGTGAAACGTACCGACAAGGCACGTCTGATCCGTGACGGTATCGTGATTTATACAGGAAACATCAATGCCTTGAAACGCTTTAAGGATGATGTGAAGGAGGTGGGTACCAACTTCGAGTGTGGTATCAGTCTTACGAACTGCAACGATATCAAGGTGGGTGATGTGATAGAAACCTACGAAGAAGTGGAAGTAAAACAAACGTTGTAATCAATGAATAACTAACAGTGGACTATGAATAACGGAACTATGTTTGTCTCACCGTTATTCATAGTTCACTGTTAGTTATTCATTGTTAAGTATTAATTAATTATTAATTAGGAAGTGTCTTCGCTGGATTGGTTAATAACGGCAATAGTGGCAATGGGGGCGGCGGTAGGTTTTTGGAAAGGTGCCATCCGTCAATTGGCTTCCATCGTAGGGCTTTTGGCTGGCTTGTTGCTGGCGCGTGCTCTGTTTGTGGCCGTAGGTGACCGGCTAGGCGAAGCGTTAGGTACCTCGGTGGCACTGGCACGTGGCTTGGCTTTCGTGCTTATCGGTGTAGGGGTGCCTTTGTGTTTTCTGATACTTGGCTCGTTGCTCACCCGGCTTGCCGAAGGGCTTCGGTTGGGATTCGTAAACCGGTGTCTGGGAGCAGGGTTGGGAGGCTTGAAATTTGTATTGCTGCTAAGTATTGTGCTTCGTATCCTTGCATTTGCCGATGGTGAAGATTATTTAATCGGCCGAACCACAAAGGAACAATCGTTGTTCTATATTCCGGTGAAGGATGTGTCGGGCTATTTCTACCCGGCAATGAAAGATATGACTAATCATTTAACCGACTGAACTATGCAGTTAGAACCCAATAAATATGTAAAAGAACTGACCCGTGAGAAGTATAAATATGGCTTCACTACGGACATTCATACCGATATTATCGATCGTGGGCTGGACGAAAATGTGGTAAGGCTTATCTCGGCAAAAAAGAACGAGCCTGAATGGTTGCTCAATTTCCGCCTGAAAGCTTACCGCCACTGGCTGACAATGGATATGCCCACCTGGGCACATCTTACGATTCCTGATATCGACTACCAGGCTATATCGTATTATGCCGACCCTACACGTAAGAAAGAGGGTCCGAAGAGTCTTGATGATGTAGACCCCGAACTGTTGAAAACATTCAATAAGCTGGGGATTCCGTTGGAAGAACAGCTTGCATTAAGTGGTATGGCGGTAGATGCGGTGATGGATTCGGTGTCGGTAAAGACTACCTTTAAGGAAACATTGATGGAGAAAGGCATTATCTTTTGCTCTATCAGTGAAGCGGTACGCGAACATCCTGACTTGGTAAAGAAATACTTAGGTTCGGTAGTAGGGTATCGTGACAATTTCTTTGCAGCTCTCAATTCGGCAGTGTTTAGTGACGGTTCGTTTGTTTATATTCCTAAAGGTGTCCGGTGTCCGATGGAACTTTCTACTTATTTCCGTATTAATGCTGCTGGTACCGGACAGTTCGAACGGACACTTATTGTGGCAGATGATGACAGTTATGTGTCGTATTTGGAAGGATGTACGGCTCCGATGCGTGACGAGAATCAGCTTCATGCAGCTATTGTGGAAATTGTGGTGCTTGACCGTGCTGAAGTGAAATACTCTACAGTGCAGAACTGGTATCCCGGTGATGCCGAGGGTAAGGGAGGGGTATATAACTTTGTTACCAAGCGGGGCATTTGTAAAGGTGAAGGCAGTAAGTTATCATGGACGCAGGTAGAAACCGGTTCTGCCATTACTTGGAAATATCCCAGCTGTATTCTGAGCGGTGACAACTCGACTGCCGAATTTTATTCAGTGGCGGTTACGAACAATTACCAGCAGGCAGATACGGGAACGAAAATGATTCATCTGGGACGTAACACTCGTTCTACCATCGTCAGCAAGGGCATCAGTGCCGGACGAAGTCAGAACTCTTATCGTGGACTGGTGCGTGTGGCTGAACGGGCGGATGGTGCGCGCAACTATAGCCAGTGCGATTCACTCTTGTTGGGTAGCGAGTGTGGTGCACATACATTTCCCTACATGGATATCCATAACGAGACGGCAGTGGTAGAACACGAAGCTACTACTTCGAAAATATCAGAAGATCAGCTTTTTTATTGTAACCAACGTGGTATTTCTACCGAAGACGCAGTCGGTTTGATTGTGAACGGATATGCTAAAGAAGTGTTGAACAAGCTCCCGATGGAGTTTGCCGTGGAAGCGCAAAAGCTGCTTTCGGTTTCGTTGGAGGGAAGCGTAGGATAATGAAGAATTAAGAATGAAGAATGATGAATTAAATATGCAATGAGGGATGGGGGATGAGGAATCTGTTGATTCTTCATTCTTCATTCTTCATTCTTAATTTATAAAAGTTTATGTTAGAAATAAAAGATTTACATGCCTCGATTAACGGCAAAGAGATATTAAAAGGAATCAACCTGAGTGTGAAGACTGGCGAAGTGCATGCCATTATGGGACCGAACGGTTCGGGAAAGAGTACGCTGAGTAATGTATTAGTAGGACATCCGGCATACGAGGTGACTCGCGGTTCGGTCACTTTCGACGGGAAAGACCTTTTGGCTATGAGTCCGGAAGACCGGAGCCATGAAGGATTGTTCTTATCGTTCCAGTATCCAGTAGAGATTCCGGGAGTGAGCATGGTGAACTTTATGCGCACGGCAGTAAACGAGCAACGGAAGTATAAGGGGCTTCCTGCACTGACGGCAAGTGAATTCCTGAAACTGATGCGCCAGAAGCGCGAGGTAGTGGAATTGGACAGCAAGTTGGCAAACCGTTCGGTGAACGAAGGCTTTTCGGGTGGTGAGAAGAAGCGGAACGAAATCTTCCAGATGGCTATGTTGGAACCGAAGCTGAGCATTTTGGATGAAACAGATTCGGGGCTGGATATCGATGCATTGCGCATTGTGGCAGAAGGTGTGAACAAATTGAAGACACCGGAAACCAGTTGCATTGTCATTACCCATTACCAACGTTTGCTGGATTATATCAAGCCAGATATAGTACATGTGCTTTATAAAGGACGCATAGTGAAAACGGCTGGACCTGAATTGGCACTGGAACTGGAAGAAAAAGGATACGACTGGATCAAGAAAGAATTGGGAGAGTAAGTGTATGAAAGCGGAACAACAGTATATCGACCTTTTTACGCAGTATGAGGCACTTCTCTGCCGTAACAGTGCTGAGGCGATGAATGCCCCGCGTGCCAAGGCTTTTGCCGATTTCGAACGCTTGGGCTTTCCTACGCGTAAAGAGGAGGATTATAAATATACGGAGGTGGGGAAGTATTTTGCTCCCGACTTCGGGTTGAATCTGAACAGGTTGGAATTTCCTGTCAACCCGTATGAAGTGTTCAAGTGTGATGTGCCGAATATGAGTACTTCGCTTTATTTCGTAGTCAATGACACGTTTGATAAGCATGTGCATCCTTCGGCTCAATTGCCCGAAGGAGTATTGTTCGGTAGCTTGAAGGAGATGGCCAGACTCTATCCGGACCTGATAAAGTCGTATTATGGAAAGCTTGCCGATACATCGCAAGACGGGTTGACCGCGTTCAACACGATGTTTGCACAAGACGGTGTGCTGATGTATGTCCCGAGTGGCGTGGTGATGGAACGGCCTGTCCAGTTGGTAAATATCCTGCGTGCCGATGTTGATTTTATGGTGAACCGCCGTTTATTGGTTATCGTAGAAAAAGATGCGCAGGCGAAGCTGCTGGTATGCGACCATGCAATGGATAATGTGAACTTCCTTTCCACGCAAGTGACGGAAGTTTTTGTGGGGGAGAATGCTGTATTCGACCTTTATGAGTTGGAAGAAACTCACAACAGTACGGTGCGTTTCAATCAGTTGTTTGTCGATCAGCAGGCAGGAAGTAATGTCTTGCTGAATGGCATTACGTTGCATAATGGAACTACCCGGAATACTACCCGTGTGACACTATCGGGAGAGAGAGCCGAGGTGAACCTTTGTGGTATGGCAATAGCCGACAAGAACGAACAGGTAGATAACAATACTTTTATCGACCATAAAGTGCCTGGTTGTACAAGCAACGAGCTTTTTAAGTATGTGCTCGATGACCAGGCGACAGGTGCTTTTGCCGGAAAAGTATTGGTTCGTCCAGGTGCTCAGCATACGTCTTCGCAACAGACCAACCGAAATTTATGTGCTACCCGTGAAGCACGGATGTACACGCAGCCTCAGCTGGAAATTTATGCCGATGATGTGAAGTGCTCGCACGGTGCTACGGTAGGTCAGCTTGACGAGAATGCATTGTTTTACATGCAACAGCGTGGCATCCCCCTGAAGGAAGCCCGTCTATTGCTGATGTTTGCCTTTGTGGGTGAAGTTATCGACTGTATCCGGATGGAGGCATTGAAAGACCGTCTGCACCGTCTGGTAGAAAAGCGTTTCCGTGGCGAACTGAACAAGTGCCAGGGATGTGCGATATGTAAATGAGTTTTTGAGTTTTTAGGTTTATAAGTTCTTAAGTTGATGTGGTTAAAAGATTTGAGAATTAAAGAACTTAAAAACTCATTTCCAATCAGCACACGCGAACGAACGCATCAAGGCTAGAAAACTTTTTGGAGAAATTCAAAACAGTTTCTTGCTTTATTGGAACATTTAAAACAGGCTCTTAAAAACTCAAAATCTGAATATGTACGACATAACAAAAATCAGAGAAGACTTTCCGATACTTTCACGAACGGTGTACGGCAAACCGCTGGTCTATCTGGACAATGGGGCTACTACGCAAAAGCCTCGGTGTGTAGTGGAGTCGATAACCGATGAATACTATTCGGTGAATGCCAATGTACACCGTGGAGTGCATTTCCTTTCGCAGCAGGCAACTAACCTGCACGAGGCTTCACGCGAAACGGTACGTAAGTTTATCAATGCGCGCAGTATTTCTGAAATTGTTTTTACACGGGGGACGACAGAGAGCATCAATTTAGTGGCTTCCACCTTTGCCGATAGCCAGATGAAAGAAGGTGACGAAGTGATAGTCTCGGTAATGGAACATCACAGCAATATCGTATCGTGGCAATTACAGGCAGCACGTAAGGGAATCGTCTTGAAAGTGATTCCGATGAATGAACGTGGCGAACTGTCGCTGGCTGAATATGAGAAACTTTTCACGCCGCGTACCCGTATTGTGTCGGTTGCTCATGTGTCGAATGTACTGGGTACTATTAACCCGGTCAGTGAATTAGTTCGGATAGCTCATGCTCACAATGTTCCTGTGTTGATAGACGGAGCCCAAAGTATTCCCCATATCCCGGTAGATGTACAGGCACTGGATGCCGATTTTTATGTGTTCAGTGGGCATAAGGTATACGGTCCTACGGGTATTGGCGTGCTTTATGGTAAAGAGGCTTGGCTGGATAAGTTGCCGCCCTATCAGGGAGGAGGCGAAATGATTAAGAACGTAAGTTTCGAAAAAACCACATTCAATGAGCTTCCTTTTAAGTTCGAGGCGGGTACTCCCGATTATATTGGCAGTACGGCATTGGCAAAAGCTCTTGACTATGTATCAGCAATTGGGATGGAACAGATAGAGGCTTACGAACACGGACTGACGCAGTATGCCATGCAGCGCCTGAAAGAGGTGCGGGGGATGCGTATCTTTGGCGAGGCTGCACAGAAAAGTTCAGTTATATCCTTTTTGGTTGGCAATATCCATCATTTTGATATGGGCACCTTGCTCGATCGTTTGGGTATTGCTGTTCGTACGGGACATCATTGTGCCGAACCTTTGATGCATCGTTTGGGTATTGAAGGTACTGTACGTGCATCTTTCGCGCTATATAATACAAAGGAGGAAATCGATGTGCTGGTCGCAGGCATAGAGCGGGTAGCGAAGATGTTTTAAATCGAACAGAAAAAAGTCACCAGAAACGGTACGCTGAAATCTGTTATAAAACCATGGAAGATGGATACTACGGCAAACTGCTGTCCTGCACATTGAGTAATGACAGGCAGGGTGGTGTCTGCCGTGGTGGCTCCTCCGGCTGATATGGGTGCCAGATTGCCAAACCAGCGAACCAGTAGTGGTGCGCACAGCAGTGTGAGAATTTCGCGCAAAATGTTCGATAAGAGGGCGATGGTGCCCAGTTCCGGACCTTTATATTCGGTAATGAAGATACTCGACAGCGAGTAATAACCGAATCCGGCACCTACTGCCATGCAGTCGGCTGCACTGCGGTGTGGAAGCAGCAAGCTTACCAGTGCCGTGGCAGAAAGAGTGCCAAAGATGGTCATTATGGGAAGAAATGCCAGACGAGGATTCAGACTACGGAAATTATTCAGCGTCTGTGGATCATTGCCGATGCTTAGTCCTACACTGAACATCAGGGCACACAACGTGTAAAAACTAATGTCAGTCTTAGCCAAAGAAACAGGGATGATATGGAATAATCCACATAAACATCCCAATGCGAAAAAGCCCACAATAATCAAACTTCCTTTCATGCCTCTCTTCTTTTTCGTTTGTATACAGATTTCCACAACGCCCAGGCTGCCAGGCAGCTTCCGATAACGGCAGTTATGGTGATAGCTAATGCTTCCAGGCCTAATGTGGCAACCCCCTCGATAATTTGCCGGTTTTCCCCGACTTCGATGCCCAATAAAAACAACAAGATCCAGATAAGTACCGTGATAATCTGGTGTATTCCAGTAAGTTGCCGCCTGCGTAGCAAAAAGCCGATACACATTCCTCCCAACATAAGTCCGATTACTGTAAACATATCTTTCGATTTTTATCGGCAAAGGTAAAGAAAACTTTGTCAATGACAATGGATAATGGACGATTGACAGGGTAAATGCATCTAATTTGTGCAGATTATCCGATATTGAAAAACATTTGTGGGAATACGGATTACCATTCTGACCGCTATCGGGATTACATTAGGCGTGCCCATTAGGCGTGCCCTTGTGTTTCTAAACGATTTTTCATTTAAAAAAGTATGTTATAAGGAAGAGATTTTGTAATTTTGCGTGTTGTAAAACAGGATATATCAACTTTTAAACAAAATAAGATTATGGCTAAGAAAGCTCTTTTAATGATTTTGGACGGTTGGGGTTGTGGAGACCACAAGAAAGACGATGTGATTTTCAATACCCCTACTCCGTATTGGGACAGCCTGTTGGCTACGTATCCACACTCCCAGCTTCAGGCAAGTGGTGAAAACGTGGGTTTACCAGATGGGCAGATGGGCAACTCGGAAGTAGGTCATCTGAATATCGGTGCGGGTCGTATTGTGTATCAGGACCTGGTGAAAATCAACCGCGCATGTGCCGACGGTAGCATTCTGAAGAATCCGGAAATCGTGTCTGCATTCTCTTATGCTAAAGAACAGGGCAAGAATATCCATTTTATGGGATTGACTTCGAACGGCGGGGTACATTCTTCGCTGGAGCATCTCTTTAAATTGTGTGATATCGCCAAAGAATATGGTTTGGAAAATACGTTCATCCATTGCTTCATGGATGGCCGTGATACCGACCCCAAGAGCGGTAAAGGATTTATCGAACAACTGACTGCACATTGTGCCCAGTCGGCTGGTAAAATTGCTTCTATCGTAGGACGTTTTTATGCTATGGACCGTGATAAACGTTGGAACCGTGTGAAGGAAGCCTACGATTTGCTGGTAGAAGGCAAAGGTAAGCAGGCTACGGATATGGTGCAGGCAATGCAGGAATCGTATGACGAAGGTGTGACTGACGAATTCATCAAACCGATTAACAATGCCAATTTCGATGGTACCATCAAAGAGGGGGATGTGGTGATATTCTTCAATTACCGTAACGACCGCGCGAAAGAGTTGACCGTAGTATTGACCCAGCAGGATATGCCGGAAGAAGGCATGAAAACTATTCCAGGTTTGCAGTATTACTGCATGACGCCGTATGATGCTTCGTTCAAAGGGGTTCATATCATCTTCCCGAAAGAAAACGTGGCAGATACGCTGGGTGAATATCTGTCGAAGAATGGTAAAAAGCAGCTCCACATAGCTGAGACTGAAAAATATGCGCATGTTACTTTCTTCTTTAATGGTGGACGCGAGGCTCCGTTTGATGGGGAAGACCGTATCTTGGTTCCGTCACCGAAGGTGGCTACTTACGACCTGAAACCGGAAATGAGCGCTTACGAGGTGAAAGACAAGCTGGTGGAAGCAATTAATACACAGCAATACGATTTTATCGTAGTGAACTATGCCAACGGTGATATGGTAGGACATACGGGAGTTTACGAAGCTATCGAGAAGGCTGTAGTGGCTATTGATAACTGTGTACGCGATACAGTGGAAGCTGCTAAGGCAAATGATTACGAGGTTATCATCATTGCCGACCATGGTAATGCCGACCATGCCTTGAACGAAGACGGTACACCGAACACAGCCCATTCGCTGAATCCGGTTCCGTTTGTATATGTGACGGCAAACAAGGATGCTCAGGTGGCAAATGGTGTACTGGCAGATGTGGCTCCGTCTATTTTACATATCATGGGGATGCCACAACCTGCAGACATGACAGGAAAAGATTTGATTAAATAATCTGAGAAAGACAATTGACAAGGGTATCAGTTGATAAGATGGCAAAGCTTTTGAGGAGTTAGAATTCTTGAAGCCTTGTTGTCGTATCAATTGATACCTTCTTATTTAAAAAGGAACTTTGTTTATAAATCACCAAAAGATATGATGATTGAAGTTGGAGATGTCGTAGTTTCATCTGACATCTTTACCGGGAAGTTTTTTTGTGACTTAGATGCCTGCAAAGGTGTATGCTGTATTGAGGGCGATGCTGGAGCTCCGGTAGAATTGGAGGAAGTGGAGAAACTGGAAGAAGTGTTGCCGGTGGTATGGGAAGACTTGTCACCCGAGGCGCGGGAGATAATCGACAGGCAAGGAGTGGTATATACTGATCAGGAAGGTGACTTGGTGACTTCTATCGTGAACGGGAAAGATTGTGTATTCACTTGTCACGATGAGAAGGGATATTGCTATTGTGCTATAGAAAAAGCTTTTCGTGAAGGACGTTGCGCTTTTTACAAACCGATATCGTGTCACCTCTATCCGGTCCGCCTTGGCAAGTGCGGACCTTACACGGCATTAAATTATCATCGTTGGGATATTTGCAAGGCTGCTGTAGTGTTGGGCGAAAAGAAAGACGTGGCGGTTTATCAGTTCTTGAAAGAACCTCTTATCCGCCGGTTCGGTGAAGACTGGTATGCTGAACTGGAACTGGTGGCAGAAGAATTGCGGAAATATGCCGGTAAATGAGTAGACAAGATATCAGTTGCCTGCTGTTTAAAAACATTTCAACTGATATCTTGTCTTGTTATTTTGACTTGTTACCTGACTGTCAGGTGTACAGTTTTTACGGGACGGAGGTAATAGGTACGTTTGGAGCCGACTTTTGATATGCTTGAACTCCAGAAAGCAAAACTTGACTGGCAATCATTACATAGGTATCGGTCTTCATCATCTTCATTGCCATAGAAGGGTGCCAGCCCGTTATCTTGCAGCAATTGGTTTAAATCGAGGTCTCTATATTGAGCGATAAAGTTTTTGGCTTCTTCCTTAGTGAATACCCGCCAGCCATCGATACCGCTTATTTCGTAATCCGCCAGGATTTCTTCTCCTTTGTCTGCCTGTGTTTCCCATTGTTCAGGGGCAATAAGAAAGGCTTCGCATTCAGTGTCGGAAATTTCGGTTATTTTCCATACAAAGAAATTTTCCCAAATACTTTCTTCTTCTTCGGGTAATGTTGATACATAATAAGTATCTGCATTTCCTGTAATTGTGCCAGGATTTTCTTCTGTATCATCGGGATTATCGGGGATGGTTTCGCTTATGCCGAACTCTACGCCTACCAATGGGTGCCAGCCTTCGGCTTGAAATTCTCCGTTCAGCGTGATTCCGTCTTTATAATTGCCGGTAAACTGGTATGGATATCCGGCTAGCAGTGCTGATTGGTAAGTGTAGCCGTAGGTTTTATTTCCTTCAGGTTGGTCTATCTGTACAGACAGGTGGGTAGACGAGCTTTCATGAGGAAGGATATAAACGGTTTCGCTCATCCATTGGTTACCTTCTTTTGCGCAAGGTATGGTACATGATTGCTGGTCGTTTTTGTATGCATTATTGAAGGCGATGCCTGAACTGACTGGAGATATGTCTATACTGACGTTGGTGGCTTCTTCGGGTACGTCATTGATAACAAAACTGACAGAAGCTACAGCGTATGACAGGGTCATTTGTACTGTTGTTGATTTTGTCAGGTTTATTTGGGCTTGTGCTATCTGGATGGGAGCTTTGGCAAAATTAGATTCCTTGATGCTGATGTAACTTTCGGGAGTGATGTCGAGTGGCATGAAGTATTCGTCTTCCGTGATGCCGGATAGCAGAATAATGGTGTATTTCCCTTCTGCAATGCTTTTGCTATATGATGCGGATTTATCGGCGATGATGTCTTGCTGGATGCATTTACCTTCTTCATTAAACAGGTAAACAGTGAGGGGGTAATGAATAGGGGCGTTGTTGTCGCTTCGGGTGACCACTTGTACGGTGTGGGGGACGTTTTCGATGGTTTCACCCGTCTCTTCTTCAAGCTGATACTCTCCACAGGCGCAAGTTAGCCACGTCAGGAGAAGAGGTAGATAGAAATGTTTAGTGTAACTCATATTAATTAAGGTATATGTTTTTTCTATCTATAACGCAAGTTTCTCGGTTTGTGTATGTTTGATCTGCAAAAAAATTTCCGTAAATCTGTATAAGGAATATACCTCTTTGAAATCAAGAGAGTTAGAAGAATTGCCTCGTTTTGAGGTAATGAGTTGGCAACCGTCCTAATTGCCGCAGTCTGCATCGCTTTGCTTGTTCGGGAAACTCTTAACAATGCAAATATACGAATATAATACGAGATAATCTTGAAATCGGAACTTTATTCATAATCACAATTGATAATTTAGATTATTAGCTCTCGCTTCACGTCCTCTCTGAATGCCATATAAGCACCTAACACATTATTCGAATATTTGATAACATCAGTTTCGTCATTGTCTATTTTGTTATAGTATTCGCGAATATTCTCGTCGTTATCATCATCAGGATATGGTATTTCTCGTTTACGATATTCTTGTGTCATTAAAATGTCTTTTAACTGCTCTTGAGAATATACTTTTTCTGGTTCTTCATACTCCCAACACTTGGTATTATAGGCAATACAAATCCGGCATGTCAATGTTTTTAAATCATCTAAAGCTTTTGCCAATTTAGAAAAGCTTTCATTGAGATGAGAATTAATAAATTTATTTTGAGGATAGTCTTGAAAGTATTGTATATAATCCCAGCACTTTTCATACCATCGAAAGAATCTTCCAGAAGAACGGAAATCTGTGATACCATTGATAAACTCTTCTTCAGAAGCAAAAGACATCATTTTATTGAAAATCTCAATGTCATGTTTTTTATAGTCATAACCGTTCTCTTTAATTATTATATTATCGTAATTAGATACAATATCATATAATAAATCGGTAAGATGTAATGACAAAACAGATTTCTTTTCACCATCTTTTTTACGGTACTTTACTATTCTATGTGTAGAAATATCAAAAGGTAAAGATTCAATATTGCCGTATGCTTCATTACATACACATATTATTCTTTCCCAACCAAGTGAACGCACGGCAAATCCTAATTCAAACATAACATTTGGATTAGGAAGAGCACGATATCGGTTATTTCCTATTTCAAGGATATATACTGGAGTTACATCACAAATAAAAATATCAGATTTTGCTATTTTTGTTAAAATTGCATCTGGAATATCAGGTGTTCCGATAGAACCTCTTGAGTCCTCAAGAAGCTTTATTTCGACCTTCATTTTTGCAAATGCAGAATTAATTTTATCTCTTATATATCCTCGGTTAGCATAACCTCCTATATAAGATTGCCAAGAATAAAAAACTGAAAAACAGGGATATGTCATGTCATTTTGAGCATTTTATCATATAAACAAATGTCTTAAGTTTTTTGACTTTATCTGGTAAAGTCTTTTCTGAGATGCTATTAGTCATTGGTATAATTGCGGATGATAGAGAACTCTCAATCAAATTTTGTAGATATAATGTTTTAACTGCATAGCCAACGTTTTCAGCATCTTTATGTTTAGCACTGACAATTCCTATTACATTGCCATTCTTGTCAAATAAAGGACCACCACTATTACCAGGTTGAATAGGTGCAGATATTTGATATAATGCAATATCTCCTTGAAAACCTGTCTTGGAGCTAATAACACCTGTGGTTAACTTAATCTCATCTCCCATGGTTGAAGTTAGCGGATACCCTAAAACAAAGATTTCCTCACCGACCTCTGATATAGCAGATGAAATTGAATATGGAATTATTCCGAAACCCTTAAACGTTGGATCAGTTACTTTCAAAAGTGCTAAATCATTAATTTTATCAGTACCTACGATTGAAGTATTGTATTGTATGTTAAAATTTCCATTTACACCTTGTATTGTTATCGAATTTGCTCCTTCAATTACATGATAATTGGTCACAATATAACCATCTTTAAGGGCAAATCCAGTTCCAGACCATTGGTTAAACGATTCCTGTGACTTATCTTGTTTTTGACTATTTGCATACATTTCAGGTGTTGGATAAGTTTTAATAAAAGAACATTTATAATTTACTTTAAATCCAGCTTGATAATTTTTTCCTAAATCATAGCGTAGTTGTCTATCAGGAATGGAATAATTTACATCAAACAATGTATTTTCGTGTAAAACAAAACGTTTGGAATCTGTTATATTACTACCAGACCAAAATATATTATAATTGTATATAGGAGTGCTTCCAATCTTTTTAATTGTAACTTGCTCATTTTTAAAGACCCTAAAAATACCAGTTCTATCTTTATATATTACCATTGTTATATTTGTCGTTTCTGAAGGAAATTTTCTGAATGCATTTTCTCCCCATTGCTCAATATTTACATCATATACTCCCTCTATTGGGTCAAGATTCTGTGTATTATTCGCAAAGTAAGACATTAATTCTTCCACGTTTCGTGGAGATATTTGCGCATATAATTTTGTCGTTGTTACAAGCATTGACACTATAATAATAGTGTAATAATAAAATTTCTTTCTCATACAATATTTTTTAATTTAATAAATCAACACAAAGCGTGAACTGTATGCCACACTCTTACTTGAAGGTCGTAGGAAACCATAGATGCAGATGTAACAATAGCAGCCCACGCTATAGCGTGAGAACCACTATGCTATCCTTGCATCTAATTTGAAAATTTCCTACGTTTTCAAGTACAAGATAAGCATAACGCTTCTTTTTATTAACATGTCTTAGACAGAGTTAGCTCCATCCGAATACAAAGATAGAGGATTTTTGTGATAATCCCCTATCTTCTAATACTTTTATTTGCTTTCGGAATGGATTTCTGAGTTCATCCTATATTTTCAGCCCCTTATCCTGCTTTGTAGGTGCAATCCCCAAACAGTTTCTCCATTCATTTGCTTTCTGCCTGAACCATTGCACAAGTGGTATATCATTTACGCATATGTGATAGTGTCCTTTTCTGCTTTTGTCCTCTTCAAACGAGAATGCTGCATTTTCGTCACGGAACTTTCGGTTGAACTCAGGAGAATAGAAATCTCCTTTCAACCTTACCTTCTTCAACTTACACAGCTCTTGGATTACTCTTTCAGAGAATCTCAAGGTGTTTCGGCAGAAGTCAATCAACGGCAATAACTTATCCACGTAAGGAAAGTATCGCTGTATCTTGTCCATATACTCGTTGAACTTGGTACGTTCGTCTCTATGTTCAAGTTCCATAGTCTTGATATGCTGTATCAATTCTTCGTTCTGACTTTCAAGGGTGAATATTCGTTGCTGTAATTCTTCCCTTTCTGCTTTCAGCTTTCCGCTGCCCAAAAGAGAACCGACCTTTGCCACAAGTGCCGCTTTCGCCTCGGTCTTGGCAGCTTCCAACTTCTCCGACTTGATTTCCTTTCGCACTTCATCAAGTCGCTGTTCCGCCTGTTGCTGTTCGGTCTGTAACTGCCGCACGTTGGCTTCAAGCTCTCCCGTCTGCCGTTTCAGGTCACGGTAGTATTGGGCGGTAGTGGTGTGTCGTGCTTCCGAACCCCGTATGCCACGCTGCAATCCGTACTTCGCCATCGCTGCGGCGTAGCTGTCGTGGTAAACGACAAGCCTTTCACGGGTCAGGAGGTCATCGGCACACAAACGCACGGTATTGGCTTTCTTGCGGTAGGAGCGTTTACCTTCCGTCTGCTTTTTCTTGGCTTTCCTGCGTTCTCCTGTTACTATCGGTACGACCGTGGCATGAATGTGCGGTGTGTGCTCATCCATGTGTAGGACTGCCGAAACTGTATTTCCCTTGCCGAAGGTATAGTGCAGCCATTGCAGGTTGTCATCACACCATTCGTCAAGTCTGCCCTCGTCCTGTATTTTC
>NZ_JACSPP010000062.1 GCF_014837065.1 Phocaeicola intestinalis | reverse complement strand
GACAACTGCATTTCCATGCCGTAAAGATACAACTTTTAAACGAATTATTCGCATTTCACTTACTTTTGACTATAATAATCTTACAGGCAATGCAGCTATATGGCGGATAGAACAAAGCTTGCTTGTCATGCCGGATGTGGAAGCCAGCGTAATTGAAGAAGCGGATTGGCAATCCTGTGTGACACAGGAAACAGAGGAGTAACACCAACTGTGTGTATTCCATTAAAAAGCACAATTGCACACCGTTATATTCTATGGCAGTTCCATACATAAAAACCACCATAGAATGTATTTCGTTTAAAACAACATTTGATGAACCTATTTGGAGGCATTTTCTTCTCTGTCAGCATCACCATTACCCGGAAGCACTCCCCCACTCTTCTGATAAGCAGAAGGAGTGACACCAAATTGGGTCTTAAAGCATTTACTGAAATAGAACGGGTCGTTTATGCCTACCTGACGAGCCACTTCGGCAATGGTAAACTCATCGGACTGTGCCAGCAAATCGGCCGCTTTCTTCATACGCATGACACGCAAGTATTCATTAGGCGAATAGCCGGTTATGCCACGTACTTTCCGGTAGAAAACCGACCGTCCTACCCCCATCATTGTCGCCAGGTCGTCTACCGACAGTTGAGGGTTCTCCATGTGTTTTTCTACAATCAATGTCAGACGCTCGGTAAACAATTTGTCTTTATCGGTACGGCAAAGTGCCGAACCAAGCATCGTCGGGTCGTTCGAGAACTTTTTGCGCAACTTGTCGCGCTGTTCGATAAGACGGAAGGCTCTTACCAACAGCAGTTTCAGACTAAATGGTTTTGTAATATAAGCATCTGCCCCGCAATCGATACCTTCTACATGCTTATCATCGGTACCTAATGCTGTCAGCAAGATAACGGGTATATGACTGGTTTCGAAATTGTCTTTCAACCGTCTTGTCACTTCGAAACCAGAATAGCCAGGCATCATCACATCACTGATAATCAGGTCTGCATCATATTCTAAAGCTTTCTTCAGCCCCGATATGCCATCTTCTTCAGCATCCACTTCAAAATAAGTACTCAACTCCCGTTTCAAATATTCACGCACATCGGTATCGTCTTCGATAATCAGTACTTTACGCTTATTCAGCGGAACAGGTATCTCGACATCCTTTTCCTCGCAGTCTTCTTTTGATGCATCGGAAACATTTTCCAAGAATAATTCCGTCTGCTGTTTCTCCGTCTTTTCTTCTTCCCGCAAAATCACGTTATCAGGAATCAAGAAATCTTTTTCATCGTATGCCGATGCATCCGATGGCAAAGAAACGATGAAAACCGAACCCTTTCCCCCTGCATTCTCCCGATAAGTGATTGTCCCTTTGTGAACAACGACCAATTCATGAGTCAGATGCAGACCGATTCCCATACTGCTTCCAGAGATACGATTCTTGGCAAAACGTTTGAACAGTTCTTCACGCTTTTCTTTCGGTATACCCACTCCGGTATCTGACACCTGGACTATAAATCGGTTGCCAGCCTCATCTACCTTTGCCGTCAGGATAATTGTCCCACCGGAAGGAGTATATTTGAAGGCATTAGACAACAGATTATAAACTACTTTGTCCAGCTTCTCCTTGTCGACATACATATTATAATGGTCCGTCGAAGGTTCGAAACAGAATTTCATGCGTTTGGATTCTGCCATTTCCTTAAAATTCAAAGTCAAGTCGTGCAAGAAATCCATGACATCTATTTTTTCCAATGAAAGAGTGAGCTTGTTGTTCTGCATCCGCCGGAACTCCAAGAGTTGGTTGATAAGCCGTAACAGACGCATCGTACTCTTGTCCATAACCCGTACCGAAGAAGCTATCTCCTTGGGAAGCTTCCCAGACAGATGTATTTTCTCCAACGCATTTTGTATCAGTGTAAGCGGTGTACGAAACTCGTGCGATATATTGGTAAAGAACACCAGCTTGTATTCTGTCAGCTGCTCTTCCACCTTAATCTGATTACGCAAGGCATTCATCCTTGCCAAAATGCGATATGTCAAATACAACGCCCCTCCCAACAGAAGGATATAAATCAGGTATGCCCATATTGTACGCCAAAACGGAGGAACTACAACAATCTTCAATACCGATTCTTTTTCATTCCACACTCCCAGCGAATTGCTAGCCTTGACATGCAAACGATATGTTCCGGGACGAAGGTTTTTATATGCTGCGAAATTTAATGGCGAAGGAATACTCCATTCCTTTTCATATCCTTCCAACATATAGCAGAACTTTTGTATGCCCGGCCGTACATAATCCAAGGTAGAAAAATTGACAACAAAAGAATTCTGATTATAATCCAACCTGATTTCGGACAGATAAGGCAAAGCCAATTCCAGCGGAGAGGAATCATCACCGGGACGTACGGATACTCCGTTCAGTTTCAAATCGGTAAATGTCACGACACTTTCATTTCCGGCTTCAGACACCAATATCGGATTGATGACACTCAATCCATAGTTCGTGCCGAAAGCAAGCCGCCCGTCAGGCAAACGGATACCGCAATTCTCACAATAGATATTCCCCAATACATTCGAAGAAAAGAAATGATTTTCAAAAATCCCCGTCTGCCGGTCGAAACAGGAAATGCCGTATTCTGTAGAAATCCACATATTGCCTTGCTGGTCTTCTACGAAATCCTGCACCATATTGTTTACCAGACCATCGGTCACTCCACAATGCACAAATTTCAAACGGGCATAATCCTGACCCGGCGCACAATATGAAAATCCGGCTCCGGTCTCAGCTATCCAGACATATCCTTCCGAATCAAGAACAATGCTCCGTATCTCATTACTGTACAGACTGCCATTCTCCAATGCATAATGATAATAAGCATTCGGATTACGTATCAGCTCGTCTGGCTGAAATACATAGATACCCTTGTCTGTCCCCATCCATATCCATCCTCCACGGTCTTCACACAAAATACGTACCCGGTTTTGTGCCTCCGACTGGAAAAAACGGCGAAATTGGTATTTCCCCTCTTTACGTACAGCAAGATTCAATCCTCCTCCAAAAGTAGCGACCCACATCCTTCCACGACTGTCGCACATCAAGTTATAAATCTGATTGGAAGAGAGTGAAGTCGAATCGTCCCGTTGGTGCATATAACGCTCTTCACCGACAATGATTCCCTTTCCACGCGTGCCATACCATTTCGTGCCCTCCCTGTCTTCGGCTATGGCATATACATTGGTATTGGCTTTCAATACATTCTTTACTGCCAGCAAAGTATCATAAACGACCACATCTCCTGTACGTGTTGCCAAATAGATATCGGAACCATCGAGACAAGAAACAAACCGTACAGCATTGGAACGGTTTATTTTCTCTTCTCCATTGGGATATACCCTGGCTACATCTGTATTGACTATGTTCAATTTATCCACCCCGGTAAACTCCGAACTGACCCACATGTTACCCAACTGGTCTTCCATCAGACATAGCAGATAATCAGAACTTATGACTCCGTTATCCTTTTCACCTGTTGTAAAATGTTGCATCTCATCATGCTGCAAATCATATACATACAAACCATTCCCGTATGTAGCAATCCATAAAAGGCCACGCGAATCATGTACAATCGAATAACGTTCCTCATCAATGTAATCCAAATCCTCTTTCGTCATAAGCTGGAATTCCAATACTTTCCCACTTTCTACCTGCAGATAGCGCAATTTCCCGGAATTGTTATAAATCCAGAAATCATGCTTGTTATCTTGCTGAATCTGCACATTGCGTATATCCAACATGGGATTGGGTTTTACGTAACATCCTTGACGGAAATTAAAACAAAAATTACCAGCCGATGTATAAATCATCCACTCATCACGGTAATATACCTGACCATTGAAACGAAGAGACTTATGTACGGCAAGCTGATCCAGCTGTTTTATCTGTCCTGCCGCATCTGTCCCATACATAGAACCATCGGAAGCAAAAAAGTATGCCTTTCCCTCATACCGGTAAATATACCGGATATTCAAACGAGAATCGATAGTCAGTAATTTTCCGTCCAGCCAATGGTATAAACCGTGAGCAGTAGCAATCCATACACCTCCCTTTCCATCCGGGTAAATCTGATTCACATCATCCGATGCCAAACATTTACCTTTCTTAAAAGATTCTGAAGTCAATGACCCTCCTTTACAGACAACCCTACGGCATCCGTCCTGAGTGCCCCATAGCCAAACATCTTCGTCTGCTTTCTCTGGAATATAAATAGAACTGTATGAATCCAAATATTCTCCACACCCGGTAAAATCAACTACCTGTCCTTTGCGCAAATCGTAACAACTATATAACGAGTTGGTATGACGTATCCATAAGAAGCCGTTTTTATCTTCAGCCAAACGGTATACACGATGGTCGGCAAGCGAAATCTTCATCTCCTTTTCAGGCAAGAATGTCAGAAAAGACAAACCGTCATACCGGTTAAGTCCGTCAAGCGTACCAAACCAGATAAATCCTTTCCCATCCTGATAAATACAACGTACTGAATTATTCGCCAGACCTTCAGCAACGGTCAATCGCTCCGAACGTACATCAACTCCCCCTAAAACTGCAGTGCATATTCCCAGCCAACCCACAAGTAACAATACTATCCTTTTCATGTCTTCACGGTATCAAATGATAATGATGTGCAAACTTAAAGAAAATTATCATTCGCCCCAACAAGAAAAAAGGGATTTTTGAACACAAAACCACACAAGTACCCGTACAAGTGGTCCACAGGTGTCTATTTTCCCAACAAACCTACACACAACCGCCAGACCTTTAAAAAAACATTGCCGCAAAGATGCGAAGAGGAACAATCCTCTTTCGTATCTTTACGGCAATGCATGTTTAAGTTATTATGTCAATAGAAATACTTACAAGTTCCGTCCGTGGCAGTTCTTATATTTCAAACCACTTCCACAAGGGCAAGGGTCATTGCGTCCTACCGTCTTTTCGGCACGATAAGGTTCTTTTTTAGCATCACGTGTATCTTTTCCAGCAGCTTCCTGTTGGTCGGGATCATTCAAGTCCTGCTTTTCCTCACGGTATTGCTGACGGGGTTGCTGAGGTTCGGGAGCAGCCTGACGCACTTGCTGAGGTTCTTGTACTGGAATCTGTCCGCGCATCAATACAGATATGGTATTGTTATTGATTTTGTTCACCATAGCATCAAACAAATTGACTGATTCGAGTTTGAAAATCAACAACGGATCTTTTTGCTCATAGCTTGCATTCTGTACCGAATGTTTCAATTCGTCCAGTTCACGGAGATTCTCTTTCCAGGCATCATCAATCACGTGTAATAATATCGCTTTTTCGAAAGCCTTGACAATAGCCTTTCCTTCGGTTTCGTAAGCTTCTTTCAGATTCACCGAAATGTTATACATACGCTTACCGTCGGTTATCGGAATCAAAATGTTCTGATAAACCTGTCCCTGGTTCTCATACACTTGTTTGATTACCGGATTGGCAATCTGTGCCATACGTTCGGTCTTGCGCCGGAACAGGTCCATCGCACTTTGGAAAGTCTGTTCGGCAAGTTCGTCTTTGCTCTTGTTGCGGAAATCATCGCTGGTAAACGGAGTTTCCATTGCCAGTGTCTGAAGAATTTCCATCTTGGCATCTTCGTAGGCCGGCTGAGCTACTGCATTGTAGCAACGATCCCAAATCATATCTGCGATATCCATACCGATACGTTCGCCCATCAAAGCGTGACGGCGTTTCGTATAAACCACGGTACGCTGCTTGTTCATCACATCATCGTATTCCAACAAACGCTTACGGATACCGAAGTTATTCTCTTCTACCTTCTTCTGGGCACGTTCGATAGATTTCGATATCATGCTATGCTCTATCATCTCGCCTTCTTTAAAGCCCATCTTATCCATCCAATGAGCCAGACGGTCGGAAGCAAACAGACGCATCAGGTCGTCTTCCAACGATACGAAGAATACAGAAGAACCCGGGTCTCCCTGACGTCCGGCACGACCACGCAACTGACGGTCTACACGACGTGATTCATGACGTTCTGTACCAATGATAGCCAAACCGCCTGCCGCCTTCACTTCCGGACTCAGCTTGATATCGGTACCACGTCCTGCCATATTGGTGGCAATGGTCACCGTACTGCTCTGTCCTGCCTTTGCAACAATTTCCGCTTCCTTCTGATGCAATTTCGCATTCAATACGTTGTGAGGAATCTTACGAAGGGTAAGCATCTTGCTCAGCATTTCCGAGATTTCGACCGAAGTAGTACCTACCAATACCGGACGGCCTGCCTGCACCATCTTCTCGATTTCTTCGATAACAGCCTTATACTTTTCACGCTTGGTCTTATACACCCGGTCATTCATATCAATACGGGCAATCGGACGGTTGGTCGGGATTACTACCACATCCAGTTTGTAGATGTCCCAGAATTCACCCGCTTCGGTTTCTGCTGTACCGGTCATACCTGCCAGCTTGTGATACATACGGAAATAATTCTGGAGTGTAATCGTTGCAAAAGTCTGGGTAGCAGCTTCCACCTTCACTCCTTCTTTGGCTTCTACAGCCTGATGCAAGCCATCGCTCCAGCGACGTCCTTCCATAATACGGCCGGTCTGTTCGTCAACAATCTTCACCTGACCGTCCATGACTACGTAATCGGTATCTTTTTCGAACATCGTGTATGCCTTCAGCAACTGGTTGATGGTATGTACACGTTCTGCCTTGATGGCATAGTTCGTCATGAATTCATCTTTTTTGGCAAGCTTTTCTTCATCGCTCAATCCGGGAGCATTTTCCAGTTCCGAAAGTTGGGCTGCAATATCGGGCAACACAAACAATGTAGGATCTTGAGATTTTCCGGTAATCAAGTCGATACCCTTATCGGTCAAGTCTACGCTCTTCAGTTTTTCGTCAATTACGAAATACAAAGGTTCTACCGCCTCGGGCATACGCTTGTTGTTCTGCTCCATATAGATTTCTTCGGTCTTCAGCATGCCTGCCTTGATACCCGGTTCGCTCAAGAACTTAATAAGTGGCTTGTTCTTCGGCAACGCCTTATGACTACGGAACAAGGCAAGGAAACCGGCTTCCTGGTCTTCTTTCTTGTCCGAAGCTATCAGACGCTTGGCATCTGCCAGATACTGAGTAGCCAGTTTACGCTGTGCTTCTACCAGTCTTTCCACCAACGGGCGAAGCACTTCGAACAATTGCTCGTCACCTTTGGGCACCGGACCGGAAATAATCAGCGGCGTACGTGCATCGTCAATCAAGACCGAGTCGACCTCATCGACAATGGCATAATTATGCTGACGCTGTACCAAGTCTTTGGGGCTTACTGCCATATTGTCACGCAAATAATCGAAGCCGAATTCGTTATTGGTACCAAATGTAATGTCTGCCATATAAGCACGGCGGCGGGCTTCCGAGTTGGGCTGATGCTTGTCAATGCAATCCACGCTCAAACCATGGAACATATAAAGCGGCCCCATCCATTCCGAGTCACGCTTAGCCAAGTAATCATTTACGGTTACGACATGCACACCGTTTCCGGTCAAAGCATTGAGGAATACCGGAAGCGTAGCCACCAGAGTCTTACCTTCACCTGTTGCCATTTCGGCAATCTTGCCTTGATGCAATACCACACCACCGAAAAGCTGTACATCATAATGCACCATATTCCAGGTAATCTCATTACCACCAGCTATCCAATGATTCTTCCAGACAGCCTTTTCACCTTCTATCCGTACGAAATCACGTCCTTGTGCAGCCAGATTGCGGTCCATTTCGGTAGCTGTGACCTCGATTTCTTCATTCTCGGCGAAACGACGTGCCGTATCTTTTACAATCGCAAAAGCTGTAGGCAACACATCATTCAATGCCTTTTCGTATTTGTCGAGCACCTCTTTCTCCAGCTTGTCTATCTGATTGAAAATCGGCTCACGTTTTTCGATGTCTGTTGCTTCGATAGTTGCTTTCAAGTCTGCAATCTTCTGAGTCTCTGCAATTGCAGAATCCTTGATATACTTTTTCAATTCTTCTGTCTTGGCACGCAACTCATCGTTCGTCAACTTCTGGATTTCCGGATATACTTCCTTTACCTTGTTTACCCACGGCTGAATCTCTTTCATGTCACGAGTAGCCTTGTTTCCGAAAATCTTACTTATAAATTCATTAAATCCCATTTTATGTTGTTGTTTTTATTATTTCTATTAAAAATGATTTTGTTAATTCGGTTGCAAAGATAAGCAATTCGCCATGTATCCGAAAAGCTTCTTGATACAAAATTACTTGCGAATGCCTGTAAGAGGGGCTGACATCGCAGCATTAGGCGCCCGAATGCGCATGAAGTGAGCTACCGTAGGAGCTATTGTAGCTACTTTTACCGGAGTATACAGAATTTCCGGCTTGATGTTGTTACCAATGAAAATAAGCGGAACCGATGCATACGTATCCCGCACTACATGAGTAGAATGTGAAACCTCATCGATAACCGACCAGCCGGGCATCACCTCCACGTAAATATCTCCCGAACAATTCGGATTGAATGTATTGCGGATTTTATCGATACGCGGAGTCCATGCTCCCAACAACAGGCGTTGTGAAGAATATGCCGTACGCACGCCACTCATCTGCACAATAAAATCAGAAGCACAGTTCAGTATCTCCGTCAGGTTCAGCTTGCGGTCTTCTATCAGTTTATGGTTCAAGTAGATTTGACGGTCGTAATACGTCTCCACGTATTGCCCGGGACCGTATATCGCCATCAAATACATGTTCAACAAAGCGGCACAACGCTCGATGTGAAATTCACCGCTGGGGATACGATATTGCTCAGGGTCTTTAGGTTCCGAATCCGCATACCCCGTCGAAGTTATAAAGAACAGCGTATTGGCAAGCCCTACCCTGCGGTCTATCAGTTCCAGCAATTCGCCGATGGAATGATCCAGGCGCACATACATATCCTGAATTTCCATTGCATATTCCGTATTCGGCTTGTGCGCATAGTTGCCCGCATAATACGAAAGGGTGAGCAGGTCGGGAATATTGTCTTTTCCCACCTGAGTATGAAGCAGACATGCATCTACCAAACGGTTCACCTCATCATTCACATACGGACTGGTCTTGAACTTCCTGTATTTTTCCAACCGCTCATCCGAAAAATCGTGTTTGAAAGTCAGTTGCTTGGCGGTAGATGTCACATAACGGTACGAAGTGACTGGCAAATAAGGTCCCCATGTCAAACTACCGATACGGAAATCAAGCCCTTCCTGGTCATTATAGGTAGTCACCCAGTCGGGAAACGTACCATAGTAAGTAGAACCACACCACTTACCTGTTTCATCATTCAGCCAAAGCGCACACTTTGCTGCATGTCCGGCGGAAAGAATCGCCATTTCGCGTGTAGGAGCAATAGAATATACTTCGGCAGCCCCGTTCGATGCCACCATCAGCTCATCCGACAAGGTAGATACCAACAAGTGCTGGGGCGAAGTGCTTTCGGAGGTATAAATGCCCATATAGGCAGGATCGTCTACACACTTTACCATCCGGAGTGTATTACGGTCCATCCAGCGGTTGCCCACAATGCCATTATAATAAGGTGTAGTGCCCGTGTAAACCGATGCCACTGCCGACGAGCGGTCGATATTGATAAAGTCGTATTCCGCATTACAATACACCCGCCCTTCTTTCATCAGCCGTTTGAAGCCTTTCTCGCCATACAAGGCAGAGAATGCCTCGATGTAATCCGAACGGAGCTGGTCGATGGTAAGGCCAACTACCAGACGGGGTACGGGTGACGCGGTCTGTGCCTGCAGCCCGGTCAGTACAATCACGGTGATTAAAGATGTCAGTATGCGTTCTTTCATTACTTTTTGTTCCAAACTAATATACGGCTCACGGAGTTCACCAGCAAACCGAGTGCCAAAGGTAATACTGTTAAATTAAATTCTTGCCCACAAATCGGGATAATCACCATAAATAATGTTAAATACACGATATTTATGACATGATAAGGGTCTTTCAGCCCTTTTTTCTCATGAAAAACGAGGAATGGGAGGTAGAACAACGGCACCGGATTGAACAACCAGAGCAACCAGTTTGAGCCTACCGTGGGGTGGGTAGAGAAGAAAAACAGGAAAGCGACGATACACCCTGCCAGCCCCTGCAGCAAGAGCAACACTACGTCCCATCCCCACCACACACACCGATGCTTCCATTGTACCCATCCCATCACGATGCAAACAATGAGGAACAAGATACCACACGCCACCGGAGATAAAGGAAAACCTGGTTCCACTGGTTCAGGATCGACATTGACGATAGTTGTCTTTTCGGACACCAACGGACGCTTCACTCCGGCGGACGACACAATATAAGCACTATCCGCATAATGCAACATATAGAAAGGAGCAAACATCTGCAGGCGTTTTCCTATCTCCCGGTCCGCCTCCACACCCAGGCAAAGGTCGATACCGAATTCGTCCCACAGAGCTTCGGAGGTAAACTCGTGAATGATGCTACGGAATGTCTTTCCGCCGATGGAATCGGCATACACCACTTTTCCTTCGATAGCTTTCTCTATCTGGTCGCGGGCACGGGTGGTACAGTTATCATAAAAATAATTATACCGGTACACCCGATTCTCAGGACGGTAATTCTCTTCGAGCAATCCCAGAAGCCTCAACTTTTCCTCCTGTGTCAGGTTCAGTACTTGCTGATACACCGAAGAGCCACGCATGGCATATTCAGCCCTAAAATATATATAAGGTGTAATACCCAGCTGATAATCGGTCTCTCCTTTCACGAAACGCCACACGAAATGCGGCTCACGGAAATTGAACATCCCGTAATTGAACACCAGGTCAATCTCCCTCGTATAGTTCTCGTACCGGATAGCCGTATGCCCGAAGTGCGCATAAATTTCGCTTCCCGGCGCACAGGTAAGCAAGCTGAACCGTATGCTGTCCGACTTGAAGCTGGCTGCGCGGGCAAACCCGACTATAAGCAACGCCAAGAGCAAGTATATGAGTTTCCTCTTCATTCTATATTCGTTTCTGTCTCAATCCGGATGCAAAAATACAAGGAATAATTCAGATGTTCGAAAGAAATTATGAGTTTTATTGCGTGACCTATTCATTTTTTAATTTACTTTGCACCGCAAAAAACGAAAAGAAGTGAACTTAGTTATCGACATAGGCAACACTGTTGCCAAACTTGCCGTATTCGACAAAGAAGAGATGGTAGAAGTGCTCCGCGGGTCAAACCATTCGCTGGACTATCTTCCCATGCTATGCCACAAATACCCCATCGGACACATCATCATTGCATCTGTCATCTCGCTCAGCAATACGATACGCAGGCAGCTGAAGAAGATAGACCTGCCCATTCTGGAATTGACGTACGAAACTCCTGTACCCATCCGGAATATGTATAAAACCCCGAAAACATTGGGCATGGACCGGCTGGCAGCAGTAGTAGGAGCCAATTACCTATGTCCGGACAAGAACCTGCTGGTCGTCGATGCGGGTACGGCACTCACCTATGAGTTCATCGATGCACAAGGATGCTACTGGGGAGGAAACATCTCGCCAGGCATCTATACCCGCTTCAAAGCCTTGAACGCTTGTTGCGACAAGCTTCCTCTGATAGAAAAAGGAGGCGACCTGCCCGAGTTCGGCTACAGTACCGAAACCGCAATCCGCGCAGGTGTCATCAAAGGCATCGAGTTCGAAATCATGGGCTATATCCGTCTGATGCAAAAAAAATACCCTGACCTTTTGGTTTTTTTAACCGGAGGAGATAAATTTTCTTTTGATACAAACTTAAAAAGTATCATCTTTGCAGACAGATTTTTAGTATTGAAAGGTTTAAACAGAATATTGAATTATAATGTTAAGAAATAAAGCACTTCTACTCAGCGTCTTGATGATAGGAAGCTGGTTGACGGCCTCTGCCCAGTCAAGCACGAATTCTCCTTATACACGATATGGCCTGGGCGACTTGTCCGACCGCGGTTTTGCCAACAATGCAGCCATGGGAGGCATCGGTTACGGCCTGCGTTACAGCGAACACATCAACCTGACCAATCCGGCATCCATATCTTCGGTCGACTCTCTTTCGTTCATGTTCGATATGGGAATGAGCCTGAAAAGTTCGAACTACAAGGAAAACGGCATCAGTTCCAATGCCAAGAACTCCAGCTTTGACTATATCGCCATGCAGTTCCGCCTGCACAAGCGCTTGGGTATTGCCGTCGGATTCACTCCGTTTTCGAACGTAGGATATAACTTTTCGACCACTACCCCTGTAGAAGGAAGCGAAAGCTATACGGCTACCAATACATTTTATGGCGACGGAGGTCTGCAACAGATTACCGCAGGGCTGGGATTCAAGATACTGGATAACCTTTCTATCGGAGCAAGTGCCGGATACATGTACGGCTCGCTCAATTACCAGTCCAGTGTAGGATTCAACACTACCAGCGACCAGACCATTGTCTACAACGAAGTCAGGGTAAAAAGCTATGTGGCCAATTTTGGCTTGCAATACACCCAGAAGATCAACAAGACTGACAACCTGACACTGGGCTTGGTGTACGAACTGGGACATACCCTGAACTCGACCGACACGCGAGGCATTCAAGTTACCGACAATTCGAATTATTCTACAACAAACGAAACGAACATATACGATTCGTATGGCATTCCGCACACATTCGGTGCCGGTGTGGCATATATGCATAAAAACAGGCTGACCATCGGTGCCGACTATACCCTGCAAAAATGGGGTTCGGTAAAATACAACAACCAAACCGATATGTATAAAGACCGCAGCAAAATCGCGATAGGAGCCGAATACCTGCCCAACCCCATCGGAAGAAACTACTTGGCACGGGTACGTTACCGCGTAGGCTTCAACTATGCCACTCCTTACCTGAAGCTTCCCCAATTCGAAGGTCCTTCCGAATACAGTGTCAGTGCCGGATTCGGATTCCCTCTCAATGTATTTCAATACAGGACTGTCTTAAGCCTGACAGGAGAATATGTACGCGTGCAGCCTTCAGTTGCCAATGTATTATCAGAGAACCGCTTTGTCATCAAGTTGGGCCTGACCTTCAACGAACGCTGGTTCATGAAATGGAAAGTCAACTAAGGAAGCGGTTATCCGCAATGCCATGAAGTATGCAGGTTTATTGGTAATATGGCTCCTCTGTTCCCTTTCAGCCAATGCACAAAAAGGAATAGAAGATGGTTCACGCTTCGGACACGGTGAAGATAGTGTCCGGTGCATACAGCATATTGCCCTGTATAAAACTTATCTGCAAAAAAATGATTTTGCCCAAGCCTACAGCCCATGGAAATCGGTATTTACCGAAGCCCCCTGGGCATCTCCCAATATCTACACCGATGGCACCCAAATCCTGCGTGCACTGATTGCCGATTCGGATAACGAAACAAAGGAAGAGGATTACTTGACAGAATTGATGAATATACATGACCAGCACATACAATATTTGGATTCATTGAACACATTGACCCATACACCGGTTACCCCCGGATTCGTCTTGGGGATGAAGATACACGACTATGTCATGTTCTCGGGTACCGACATCAATATAGACAAGGCATACAGAAAAGAACAAGAAGCCATCGGCATGGAAAAAGAAAAGTCCACTTATTATATGCTGGAAGACCTCATGGACCTGTCGCTGCAAAAATTGAAAACAAATGCCGGACACATCGAACAGTTTATCCAAGACTACTTGAAGGCATCCCGCTACATCCGCTTCCGGCTGGAAAGCACCATAAACGACCCACAGAAGCAACATCTATGGTCGATAACAAAAGACTACATAGACACCCGCTTTATCGAGAGCAGATGTGTAACCTGTGAGGACTTACAAAAACTATATGCCCCCAAAATAGAACAGCATAGAACCGACCTGGCATATATCAATCTGGTTCTTTCTACCCTGAGACAACTGAAGTGCACGGGTGAAGAAGTATATCTGACGGCTTCAGAAGCCGCCTATACCTTAACGCCTACAGCTGGACTTGCAGCAGAATGTGGACGCTTATGCTATCAAAGGGGCAAAATAGAAGAAAGCATAACCTACTTTGACGAGGCGGCAATGCTGGCCGCCAATCCTGCGGACAAAGCCGAATATTGCTATCGTGCGGCAAGAGTCTTGTTTCAAGACAAACAATGGAAACGGGCAAAACAATATGCACTCAAATCCATATCCCTTGATAAAGACGAAGGTAAACCGTATATATTGATTGCGCAAATGTATGCTTCGAACCCCAACTGGTGCAAAGAAGCTACCCTGAACCAATGCACTTACTTTGCCGTAATCGACAAGCTGCAAAAAGCCCAATCAGTCGATACAAGCACAGCCGATGAAGCAACCCAGCTCATCAATACCTACCAGAAACATATCCCTACCGAAAAAGCACTTGCCGGCTTGGGACTGAAGAAAGGCAACGCCGTCATTTTGGGCGGATGGATAAACGAAACCATAATCTTAAGATAAACCGACATGATACAACATAAACCGAACCAAAAGAAATACATGATACCGCTGTGCCTGACGATTGCCGTATGGGCAATTTTAATGGTTGTCTTACTGCCTTCATGCGGGAAAAAAGAAAATCTGGCAGAAGCTGTAGGAAAAGGAGACTCCATCCCAGACATGCGCACCACCGGAGTAACCACCTACATCTCCGACTCTGGAATGATACGCTATAAAATCATTACAGCCGAATGGCTTGTTTACAGCCGGATAGACACCCCGTATTGGGCATTCCAGAAAGGCATTTACCTGGAAAAGTTCGATACCCTGTTCCACATAGACGCCAGCATCAAAGCAGATACGGCTTTTTATTACGAACCCAAGAAATTATGGGAACTTCGCGGCAATGTACATATACGTAGCCAACGGGGCGACAAATTCGACACCCAACTGATGTATTGGGACCAAGGCAAAGAACGAATCTATTCCGACCGCTATATCCGGATCGAACAGCCTGACAAAATACTAACCGGATACGGATTCGAATCGAATCAGCAAATGAGCGAATACCAAATATTCAATAATACCGGTATCTTTACCGTAGAAGATACAGCACCGGCAGATACCGTCCAACAACCGAAAACCAATTAAGTGACATGACGAGCCTTATCATTAACCTAATCATATGCATGACACTTTCCGTCTTTTTCGCAGGGACGGAAATAGCTTTCCTCTCCTCCAGCAAGTTACGCTTCGAGATGAGGAAAGACAATAGCTTGTCGGCACAGATTCTTTCCAAATTTTACCACGATGCCAATCACTTCGTGTCTACCATGCTGGTAGGAAACAACCTCTCGTTGGTAATGTTCTGCATCGGGATGACACAATTGTTCGGGCAATATGCATTCCCCCGTACATCCCTGCCTGCTGCCTGGATAATAATCATCGAAATCCTGACCTCTACGGCAATCATGATTCTCACCATCGAATTTATCCCCAAAACATTGTTCAAGATGTTTCCAGGACACATGTTGCGACTTTTTGCCGTACCCGCCTTCATCTTCTATATAATCCTGTATCCCATCAGCTGGCTTGTGGCATTACTCTCCACCGGCATTTTACGCATATCCGGACATAAAGTCGATAAAAAAGTAAAAGAAAAGGCATTCACCAAAGTCGACCTCGACACATTTATTGAAAACAGCTTGAAAGACACGAATGACCCGGAGAACATCAACACCGAAATCGAACTGTTCCGCAATGCCCTCGACTTTACGAATATCAAGGTACGCGACTGCATGATTCCCCGTACCGAAATCATAGCTGTAGAACTCGATACTCCGCTCGAAAAACTAAAAGAAACATTTATCGAGCATGGCATCAGTAAAATCATCGTCTATAAAGAAAGCATTGACAATATCGTAGGCTATATCCATTCCTCTGAAATGTTCAAGCCTCTCACCGACTGGCACAAAAACATACGCCGCATCCCTATCGTACCCGAATCGATGAGTACCCATAAACTGATGAAACTGTTGATGCAGCAAAAACGGTCACTTGCCGTAGTAGTCGATGAGTTCGGAGGTACATCGGGTATTGTATCCATGGAAGATCTGGTAGAAGAAATCCTGGGTGACATTGAAGATGAACATGATACCAAATCTACCATAGCCAAAGCCATCGGTGACAACGAATACATTTTCTCCGGACGGCTTGAAATTGAAAAGGCAAACGAGGAATTCGGACTCAACCTGCCCGAAAGCGACGAATACCAAACCATCGGAGGGCTGATTCTCCACGAATTCCAAAGCTTTCCCAAACCTCATGAAATAGTAAACATCAATCATTTTCATTTCAAGATAATCAAGGTCACAGCTACGAAAATAGAGCTGGTCAAACTGAAAGTTATGCCTCAAACATAAGGAAAACATCATTTTTTTGAGGAAAAACGACACTGCTACGTACATTTTTTGTATCTTCGTGCGCTAAAAGGAAAAACAATAAACAAAATAATAACTTTAAATGGCAACTTTACAATCAATTAGAAGCAAAGGACCACTTTTGGTCATCGTAATCGGTCTTGCCTTATTCGCTTTCATTGCGGGTGATGCATGGAAAGTTCTCCAGCCGCATCAGGGAAGACAAGACGTCGGAGAAGTCAATGGAGAAAAACTCTCCGCACAAGAGTATCAAAAAATGGTAGATGAATTCAGCGAAGTCATCAAGCTGACCAACGGGCTGAACTCGTTGAACGAAGACCAGCTGACAAACGTCAAAGACCAGGTATGGAACACTTATGTCACCAACCAGCTGATAGCAGGAGAAGCAGAGAAACTGGGACTGACTGTTACCGATAAAGAACTTCAGGCAATCATCGATGAAGGTACGAACCCGCTGCTGATGCAGACTCCGTTCCGTAACCCACAGACAGGAGCATTCGACAAGGATATGCTGAAAAAATTCCTGGTAGAATATGCCAACCTGGGCTCATCACAAATGCCTGCACAATATGTAGAGTATTACCAAAAACTAGGTAACTTCTGGACATTTGTAGAAAAGACATTGAGACAATCTTTGCTGGCATCCAAATACCAGAATCTGATTGCAAAATCCTTGATTTCGAACCCGGTGGCAGCAGAAGATGCTTTCAAGGGACGCACCGAACAAAGCGACCTGCTTCTGGCTGGGGTTCCTTATGCCAGCATCAGCGATTCTACCATCACCGTATCCGATGAAGAAATCAAGAACTTATATAACGAACGGAAGGAATCTTACAAACAACCGGTCGAGACCCGTGACATCCAGTACATCGATGTACATGTAATACCTTCTGCCGAAGACCGCGGTGCCGTATTGAAGGAAGTAACCGAATTTACAGACCAACTGGACAAAACCACTACAGACTATGCTTCATTTGTCCGCTCTACCGGTTCTACCGTCAACTATACAGGCGTAGCCATCAACAAGACTTCACTGCCACAAGATGTAGCAGCCCGTCTTGACTCTGCGTCAGTCAACGAAGTATACGGTCCTTATTACAATGCGGGCGATGACTCGTACAACACGTTCAAGATTCTTGCCAAGACTACGGCTCCCGACTCTATCCAATTCCGTCAGATTCAGGTAATGGCAGACACAGAAGCAAGACGTACCGAACTGGCAGACAGCATTTTCAATGCTATCAAGGGAGGTGCCGACTTTGCAGAAGTGGCAAAAGCATACGGACAGACAGGCGAAGCTACATGGGTGAATGCCATGAGCTGGGAAGGTGCTGCATTGGATGCTGACAACCTGAAGTACATCCAGACACTTATCAACCAGCCGGTAAACGAACTGAAGAACCTGAAAGTAGGACAAGCCAACCTGATTCTTCAGGTAATGAGCAAAAAGGCTATGAAACCGAAATATGATGTAGCCGTTATCAAATGCCCGGTTGAATTCAGCAAAGAAACATACAATGATGCTTATAACAAATTCAGCCAGTTCGTAGCACAGAACACAACGCTGGAAGACATGAAAAAGAACGCAGAAGAAGCCGGTTACACAGTAATTCCACGTTCCGATTTCACCAGCGATGCACACTACGTAGGCAACATCCACTCTACCCAGGAAGCCTTGAGATGGATTTTCAACGCTAAAGCTGGCGAAGTTTCTCCGCTTTACGAATGTGGAGACAATGACCACATGATTATGGTAGGCGTAGAAGCCATCAACAAAAAAGGTTACGTCAACATCAACAAAGTGGCAAACATGCTGCGTAACGAAATCATCCGCAACAAGAAAGCCGAACAATTGATGGGACAAATGAAGGACTTCAACAGCCTGGCACAAATAAAAGAAATGAAAGATGCCGTAAGCGACAGCGTAAAACACGTAACGTTCAATGCCCCGGCATACATTTCTGTTACACATGCCAGCGAACCTGCCATCAGTGCTTACGCTTCGAAAACCGACGTAGAAAAGGTATCGGCACCTATCAAAGGCAACGCAGGTGTCTATATGATTCAAGTATACGCCAAAGACAAAGGCAGCGAAGAATTTGATGCTAAAAAAGAAGAATCTGCACTCTCATCCATGAGTTCAGCCTATGCAAATCAATGCATCTCCGAACTGCGTGAAAAAGGTAAAGTAACCGACCAGCGTTATTTATACTTCTAACGACAACTACCCCATTCAAACAAGGAAGGTGTGCCGAAATGAAAACTAACTTTTCGGCACACCTTCCTTGTTTTTTATCCATTCAGAATTTGTTTTGAAACACGGATTAACCCAGATTAGCACGGACAATAGTTTATACTATATGCGGTATAGACTTATGTATTTTAATGAAACATAACTATTCACCACAGAGGCCACAGAGTACCACAGAGGAAAAATTTAAAAGACTCTGTGTACCTGGGTCAGTGGTGAGAAATACACAAATCTGTATCACGCATAATATATAACAATTCAACCAGGGGAAAAATGAACATCTCCTATTATGAGACGGATGGAATCCGTCATGGAAACCAACACCGATGCAGGCGTTGTTGGGAGCAGTGACGGAGCTGGAACAATCTTATGAAAATAAAGAGAAGCCAACAGTCCGGCGCGTATAACTGCTTATTATTGAGTATTTTACAATAGCTTGCAGGATTAGAAGAAATGTCCCTGCCTGAACCATGAATGAATCTTACCCTAACATACAGGACGGTATCCCGGCGGCAGACGCCGCTTTGCCCGATGAACACGACCGTTTGAAATGGTTCGTCATGCGCGACCTTAAAAGATGCAACGCCAGGCTACCGGCATACAGGCTGTTCAAGGAGCTGGGGATAGAGGCTTTTACACCGATGGTGTGGAAACTTTCGGTAAGACATGGCAAACGGTGCCGTGAGAAAGTCCCTTTCATGCAGGACCTGCTTTTCGTGCATGACACCCGGCATTCCATCGACTCAGTCGTTGAATCGTACAACACTATCCAGTACCGCTATGTGCGTGGCGGCTACAGGATCCCCATGACGGTAAGGGATGCCGACATGCAGCGTTTCATCCACGCCGTAGAGTCCTCCGAGAGTCCACGTTATTACACGCCGGATGAAATATCCTCCGACATGATAGGCAGGAAAGTACGTATTATCGGCGGTTTCCTGGACGGTTATGAAGGATATCTGCAAAAACTGCAGGGTTCACGCATCAGGCGTCTGTTCGTCGGACTCCCCAACCTCCTGACCGCTTCCGTTGAGGTACAGCCGGAATACATCCTGTTTTTATAGTTGACAAGGTATCAGTTGACAAGGCAACAAGGTTCTGATTACACTAATGGCATCTAAAACCTCGTCAACTTGTCAACCCGTTAACTTGTCACCTGAAATAAAATGCATACGATAGACCAGTTCAAGTCCCGATGGAAACGCCTTCACCATCCGTCCATGAACGTGGACGGCGACGTGACTTTCTTTTATGGGATCTATGTCAGGCTGCACCATCTGGCGGAACAGGATGCACGGGCATTCGATGGGCGGCTTATCCTTTCCCTGCTGCTTTATACGGAAAATACCGTCGCCATCGGGCTTGACGGCGTTTACGAAGACATGTACCGCAGCCTGGGCAATGTGGTGTTCCGGTGGTGCGACGGATCCGGCATGAGTGCCAATGCCACCTCACAGGTCCACGACCTTGTGTCACAGGCTGTGGCGGATGCCCCCTGCAGCGCCCTCAGGCAATGGATAACGGAAAGCGTGCTGTCATGCGACTTCCAGCGTCTGAGCGATGTGCTGACCTATTTTGCACGGGAAGACAGGGTCCTGCGGCATGTCTATCCGGACTTGCACTGCCGCAAGCCGATGTTCCTGCGGATCGCCGGAGAAAAGCAGGCAGCCCGGCAGATGTTATGGGCGGACCTTGCCTTCAACTGGCAGGACAAACACGGCAATTCCCTGCCGGCTACTTTGGCAAGGCAGTGCCGTCTGACGGCTCCTTTAATGGAGGAGTGGGAAAGGCTCCCGCTGCAGGAAGCGGCAGGCCTTCTCGATACCGTCCGTTCCGAACGGCTGGATACCTATACGGTCATTGGCGTAAAAGACGGACGTACATTCACTTTGCGCCACAGGGACGGCAGGCTGTTCAAGGACGTAACGTCCCATAGTTCTGTTCCTGAGGATGTACGGACCGGCTGTCTCGCCGCCCAGCTCGTCCTTTATAAGGACAAGGCATACATCAGTGGGCCTGCTGTCCGGCTTATGGATGACGCCGCAGCCGGCTGGAACGGGGAGGCCATCTGGAGCGACATCTTTAAAAAGGAGCATGAGGCAGCAAGGCAGGTCTACTTCACCACACCGTTCGGCAGACGAATCAGCCTTTACGAAGACCTGTATACCATCCCGGAAGACCCTGATGAAGACAGCTATGCCGGCATGGGCATCTACCTGGACGAACCCAACATCTTCGATTTCCTGGAATGGCTGAAGCCGTCGGATAATGCTCAAGGAGTATCACGATGAGCCAGACAAGCTACACGGGTGGGAAGACTCCAAGTCTGCCTGCATCATCAACGGCGGCAAGAACCTCATCGCCCCAAACGCGCGACAGGCAGAACAGACCATACAGGATAGTATCCACGAAAAATGAATATATACTGCATCGGCAGTTGAATATATACTGCAACTGCTGATGAATATATACTGCAACTGCTGATGAATATATACTGCAACTGCCGATGAATATATACTGCAACTGCCGATGCAGTATATATCCCTAAAAAGGCAGATATAAAAGCCAATCATGAGCGATTGCCTACAACCACAATAGAACAACATAAACTTACCGATATGAAGAATATAAAAATAGCCGTAGCCGGAACAGGTTACGTAGGACTTTCCATTGCCACGCTCTTGGCACAACACCATCAGGTAACGGCTGTAGACGTGATACCCGAAAAGGTAGACTTGATCAACCAACGCAAGTCACCCATCCAAGACGAATACATTGAAAAATATTTGGCGGAAAAAGACCTGAACTTGACCGCAACCTTGGATGGAGCAAAGGCATACAGCGATGCAGATTTTGTTGTCATCGCCGCACCGACCAATTACGATCCGGTAAAGAATTATTTCGATACCAGCCATGTAGAAGAAGTCATTGAACTGGTAAAGAGTGTCAATCCGCACACCATCATGGTGATTAAGAGCACCATTCCCGTAGGCTATACCGAAAGCATCCGCAAGAAAATGCAGTGCGACAACATCATTTTTTCACCCGAATTCCTGCGCGAAAGCAAGGCATTGTATGACAACCTCTATCCCAGCCGCATCATCGTAGGCAGACCCGAAGGGGATAAACGGCTGGATGAAGCAGCCCACACATTCGCGGAATTATTGCAGGAAGGAGCAATAAAGGAAAACATTGACACCTTGTTCATGGGTACAACGGAAGCCGAAGCGGTGAAACTTTTTGCCAATACCTATCTTGCCTTGCGTGTAAGCTATTTTAACGAACTGGATACCTACGCAGAAATGAAAGGACTCAATACACAGGCTATAATCAACGGTGTTTGTCTTGACCCACGAATCGGCACTCATTACAACAATCCGAGTTTCGGTTATGGTGGTTATTGTCTTCCTAAGGACACGAAACAGCTACTTGCCAACTATGCCGATGTGCCCGAAAACCTGATTCAAGCTATCGTGGAAAGCAACCGGACAAGAAAAGATTTTATTGCTGACCGTGTACTTCACAAAGCTGGTTACTATGATTATTATAACCGTGGCGATTTCAATCCATCAGAAGAAAAAAAGTGCGTCATCGGTGTTTACCGCTTGACAATGAAATCAAACTCGGACAACTTCCGTCAGTCAAGCATCCAAGGTGTAATGAAACGGGTGAAAGCCAAAGGTGCGGAAGTGATAATCTACGAGCCTACGCTGGAGAATGGCAGTACGTTTTTCGGCAGCAAGGTGGTGAATGACCTAGATGTTTTCAAGGCGCAGAGCCAGGCGATTATCGCCAACCGCTATGACGCTTGTCTGGATGATGTACAGGAAAAGGTTTATACGAGGGATTTGTTTGGAAGAGACTGATTTTGAAACATACTCCTTGCTTATAACAAAAATAATTTTTATTTTTGCAGAAAAGGGATAAAGCTATGGCAACGACAGCAATCAGACTGAACAAGGAATTGGTAGACAAGGCGCAAGCATACGCTACAGCAGAAGGGAAAAGCCTTTCTTCCATTATTGAAGATTTTCTTTCGCGTTTCACCTCTTCAAGAGAAGAGACGGAAGAAATTCCGGATATTGTATTGAGTCTGTTAGGAGCTGGGGCTCCGGTAGATGATGACGACATCAACGGACGGAAAGCCTATTATGGCCATTTAGAACAGAAGCATCAATGAAAAGGGCATTTCTTGATACAAATGTTGTAATAGATTTGCTGGATAAGCGTGAAAGGTTCTATCCTGCTGCTGTAAAATTGTTTACGTTGGCCTATAAAAGGGAATTGTCTTTATATATCTCTCCTTTGACTTATGCCACAGCAGCTTATGTCCTTCGAAAACATCCTATTGAAGAATTACGTATACTCTTATCTAATTTGCGTAAACTTTCGCATGTAACTTTAGCTGATGAACAAACTGTTGACAATGCGCTGTCTTCCGGTTTTGATGATTTTGAGGATGCGTTGCAGTATTGTTCAGCTATAAAAGAAAACGTAAGTGTCATTGTTACCCGAAATGTTAAAGACTTTTCCTTGTCTAAACTTCCGGTTATGACACCAGATGATTTTTTAGCAAGATATTTCTGTAAGTAGTCAAAAAATGGCTATTGATTGAAATGGGTAACTTCGCTGCCAACCAAATTTATAGAATTATGTATAGCAGTGAAGATCTTGAAAGG
>NZ_JACSPP010000061.1 GCF_014837065.1 Phocaeicola intestinalis | reverse complement strand
TCAATGTGATGCTCCCCCGCAAGCAGCTCGTTCAGCAAGGTAATGAGCAGTTCCTTGCTGGCAGGTTGCCCGAAGATAATTTTGAAACCGATGTCGGTAAACGGGTTTACAAAATGGGCCATATATCTTTCACTTTTCCTCATGCCTCAAAGATAAGGAAACTTGATGAGATAGGCAAATTTGTATGCGGTGAAGTGCTGGACTTTATCCGAAAAATCTTTCGGCAATGAAACGTGCGGGAAACAGTAATGCTGCCTGTGCGTAACGTTTCCGGGTATGCTTCTCTTTGAACATCCGGTAAAGAAAGCGAAGGTTCATCCGGTCTACCCATGCGGGATAGTAGTCTATCTCGTTATTAGCCGTTTGGTGGATAAAACCTCCGCAGGTAAAACCGATGCCCCGATAACCTGCATCTTTCACTTTTAGCAGGAAGCGTTCCTGCATCAATGCGCCCATTCCTACAATCAGGAAATCAGGATTAACATCAACAATATGCCGTGCTTCCTCCTCTTGTTCCTTCTCCGAAACAAAATAGCCATTCCGGTAACCGGCGACACTTAGCTTTGGATAACGTTCCTTGAAGATGCCAACAGCCTTTTTCACCTGTTCTTGTCGCGAAGCAACAATGTAAACAGATTTGCCATGTTTCTTTGCATATGACAACAGTTCGGGTGCAAGCGATGTCATGTCGAAGCTTCGTCTTGTAATACGCTTTCCGTATATCAAACGGATAGCTGCAACCAAAATAGAACCATCAGCAAAAATACCGTCAAATCCTCCAAACAAAAGCTTATGTTCTAAGGCGGAAAGATATGATACCGGATTAAGGAAAGTGTATATTTTCCCTTTCTTTGATAGAATATCGGTAAGAGTTATTTGTTCTGTAAAAACAATCTTACGTACAAGTATCGATTTCATATTGTTTATTTATGTACTACTGTGCCGTATTGGTGTATTGAGTTACTATCCATATTGGTGAATATTTGTCTATTTTTTCCATCTAATACCAGTCCTCCTATATTAGAATCTATCAAGGTGATATATGACTTGTTCGCAACAGAACTATTGGCAAAATAGAAAACAACAGGAGACAATTTATCATAAGGTTTCTTCCACATTATTTTATTATGAAACACCCTGAATTGCGAAATGTGCAACTCTGAAGTACCTACGATATCAAAAGCACGGTCAAAAGTGTCACCAAAACATTGCGACAAATAAGCCAAACCACCTCTGCTACGATAAAATGTGCTCTCCTTGATATAACGGGCAGTCATCCATGCATGGATGCGGCTATAGAAATTACATCCAAGATTGTCTATTGCTGTGTGGCAATTTATCATTACACAATCCGAGAAATGACAATCGCTGGTGCGCATCATTATGCCCGTAGCATTATTTTGCCCGCCATGAAAATGTATGTTGTCAACAAACACCTCATATCCTTTTCCCATATAAAAGCCAATTCCTCCGTTTTTAATACCGATAATCTCTCCATCAGTAAAGCGCAGTTTGATAGCATTTTCACAATATATTCCAATTTGGGCTTTATTATTCATGTCTAAGCGGAAGTTATGGATGCTTCCTGCATATTTACGCGCTACTCCATTTTTGAAAATCAACATCCGCATAGTATCGGTTGCTATAATGGTGGCTTTACCAAAATCCATATCCAAATGACCTGTAATGATAAGTCCTTTGGCAATATAATACTTCTTGTTTCTTGCAGATGTCAAAGTTACCCCTTTCTCTATCGCGTAATCTATCGCTTTTTGCAATCCTTGTGAATTCCGTTCAGCAGCTTGCCGATTGTCGCTGACACAGCCAAACATTTCAGGTGTAACGTAATACTCTGACCACTGAGGCTGTTGTGCATAGAGAAAATGGACGGACAAGAATATGGTCAATATCAACAATTTTATTTTCATCTTATTATGACTCTGCACGTTTCACGCCAAATAAGTAATGACCTAAAAAAGGTGATAACCGAATAATATTGCTTACCACTAAACAAACGATGATAACCAATAATGCCAAGAACAAAGACAGGAAAAGTTCTATCACAGGATTGGTATGCTGCAAGAATTTCAATCCCACATATTCAAGATGTCTTGGTAAAAAGAAATAATGCAAAAGATAAATATCCAAAGTACGTCTGCCTATATACTGTAGCCATTTCCCAATAAATGTGCTACTGTTAAACGAATCTTGATAACGTCTGAAAAACGTAAAGACGATAATTATCCCTAAAGTCCCTTGGAATAAAAAGGTGATGGTATTATACGTATGAATTGGGAAAAAATGAGATAATACCACATGAATTATTATCATAGCAACGATTATGGTTGCCGAAATATGCTGATTATCCATCCAACGGCAAAATACTTCAAAATATTTCTTGACTAATGTACCGAAAACGAAAAAGAAGTAAAATCTCCAATGAATAATTCCCACAAAATCTAACAACCAAATTCCTTCATAACGAAGTTGATAGAACCTATATGCAGAACCAACAAGATATAAAAGAATTGCAGTTCCAATCAAAAGAATGTCCCTTTTACCCCCCAGTTGTTAATTTGTATGAAATCACATACAGAACAAAGAATTCAAAAAGAGCGATAGTGAACCAATATCCTGCTTTCATTTCGCCTAATCGGTCAACATATTCTCCGCCATGTAAAAAGCAAAAGAGGAAAAAGAATACAAAAGTAGGGATTATCTGAACCATGAATTTCTTTTTCAAGAAAGTTCTTCTTGTTGCTTTATCCCATATTCTATCACTTTTATATAAAACGAAACCGCTTATAAAGAAAAACAATGGCATACGGAAACGAACAAATAAGTTATTAAAGGTTTCCATTTCTTCCATTGTGGAATCAGTAATATGATAGCCGAAATTGATAATGTGAGCCAATACGACGAGAATCATGGTAAATCCACGAAGGGCATCAATATATTCTAAACGTTTAGTAAACATAGATTTTGATTATTACTTAAAAATGTTTTTTAATTTTTTTGCTAAAGCCGGATATTTTGCAGAGAATGGTACCCATATTCTCAAAAGAAATTTTTTCCATACAGGCTGCCATGATGCAGAAAAATGATGTATAGCAATCGTATTTGCAGTTGTTTTGAGACGTTTTGTTGCATAATTCTTTGGACTAAAATACTCCCGAGGATAAATGTGTATTCCTGCAATTTCTTGATATTGATTATTTAAGATAGCACCCTTCATTATTAGTTTTTCTGTAAGATAATCAACATTTGGAATCATATTGTATGAACCATCAGGATTTATAAAGTTCATTGATTTATATCTGTCATAAAATTCCTTCCAAAAAGAATTGTTTTCCACACTACCTATTACTGCAGTGCCAATCATTAATTGACGAGATAGTTCAAATCCAACAAAAGAATCGTTTTTCAATAAATATTCTGGAAATGCTCGCAACAGTTCAACATCTGTATCAAGGTATATTCCACCTTCATACACCAAAGCATAAAGTCTTGCGACATCTGCAACAAATGCATATTTCTGTTCTTTATAAGCCTGGCTTACAAATGGCATTAAATCTAAATCGAAATTATCCTCATTCCATTCTTTAATCTCATAATTTGGATTCAACTGTCTCCAATTTTCTATATTTTCTGAGACACTTTTAGGTTTCTGCTTTCTTCCAAACCAACAATAATGTATTTTCTTTGGTATCATAACTATTCACTTAGAAGTTTTTCCCATTGGGTTACAATTTTGTCTAATGTAAATCGTGTGCTTGACTCTACTGCAACTTTCATCAATTCCATTCGCCTGTTTTCATCCAACATCACTTCGCGCATCTTGTGATAGAATTCTTCTTCATTCTTGTCGGTAATTAGGAATCCATTCTCACCATTATTGATAATTTCATGAAATGAAGCGCACGTATCATACACAAATGGAACACAACCAAATTGCAAGGATTCATTTAACGTCATAGGCCATCCTTCAAATAAGGATGTCATCATAAATAACGAACTTTCCTTATAGTATTTGATTGGGTTTTGTCTTCCTTCTAAAAAGATGCGCTTCAAACTCAATTGTGAAATCAACCTACGATATTCATGTTCGGACTCGCCAAAGCCGACAATTTTGAAATTCCAATCTTTCAAATCTGCATCTTCTTCTATCCGCTTCCAAATTTTAATAGCCAATGAAATTCTCTTCTGAACTTCATCCAATCGAGTGACAATCAGGACTGTTTTCTGCTTGTTTTTCAATTCATTTATAGGGATAAATTCATTAAAAGAAACAGCATTAGGGATAGAAACGAATTTTGTTTTATCATTTATATTCCCAAACTTACAGTAGTCATCCACATATTCAGGAGATAAGAGTACTATTTTATCACACGATGAATAAGCCGTTTTATAAAGTTTGTGGAAAGATGCATCCATATAGGGCTTGAATAATGGATATATCAAGACTTTCACAAACGCTTTCATCTTATTGGTCGCAGATTGAGCATACAACATTTGTTTCCAGATAGAAGAGAAAGCGTTAAAGTAAGGCTCATATCCAGGCGCAAAGTGATGAACAAAAAGTATTTTTGGCTTATAAGAGGCTTTCGAACGTCCTTCCGAAACATTCCTCACCAAAATAAAAGCACCTTCTATAATGATTTTATCTATCTTTTGAGTATCAATGATATTTTTTATAGCATTAGCCGAACAGTCTTTGTATATGCCATCAAACTTTGTCATCTCAAACATATCACCGATAGGCTTAGCATATAAATTGAAGCATTTATACCCTCGATGACGCAATTCATTACTGATGCGTGCCGTTGTTCGTTCAGTTCCGCCTTTTTGTTCCGAGATTTGGAACATGGTAACAAACAATATATTCATAATTTATATGTTAACGCTTTAATTGCATTAGATATAATTTCAATGTTTTTGGTATTTTCAGTTTCCTCGGATGTAAGATATGTATAAATATATTTTTCTCTTAATTTTCTATCTATCTTATTGTTATCAATCATTTCAAATGGGATTCTATCCAAATTATATACTCTTTTTCCAAAGGTATTTGCAAGTAAATGTATCATTGTTTTTAATCTGTCAACTTTCTCATAACCATCCGTTGAGACAAATGATATGGGTTTGTCAGACAAAACAACGTAAGATATAGTATTACTTGTATGTAAAATGACTCTGTTCGAATTATATACTAAATTATCTGTTTGATATTTTATAATTTTCCGATTCCCAAATTCGTTCCCTACATATTTAGATTTCGGATGAGCAGCAATAACTACAGGCATATTAAAATGCTCTTCCAAATAGTCAAAAAATCTTCTCATTGTCCTATGGTAATCTTCTGCATTAATAGTTGTTTTACCACTTAAAAAAACTATATCTTGATGATAAGGAAAATAATTATCGCAAAAAACAATATACGGTCCACTAATTATCGGCCGCTGATTATTAAATTTAAATCTTTCAAAATCCTGATGATTAATCCTAATTGTGCATTTCGCTATAGCGGATGAAGAAATGTAGTCGTTAAAGTTCTTCACAGAATAAATTTTTCTGTAGATAGCAAAACTGACACTCTGTATTTTTTTATAAACAATACCAATGAATTGATTAGAGAATAGTCTATTTATTTTTGATGAGATAGATTCTTGTAGTCTTGTATTAGCATTATAGTCAAAAGATATCGTATAACATCGGTATTTAGAAAGTAACCTAAATATTTTACGGGAATGCCAGTCTTTGAAACAATTTACAATAAATGCAGTATCCTCGATGGACACAGTTTTTAACATTCTATTAAAATGTTCAAGAGATTTAAATATAACAACATGAGAATCAGTACTTAAATTGTCCTGGACTTTATTATCGGCATACCAGAACCACGATAAATCCCAAAATGAAACATTGAATCCTGCATCAATCATATTTGATACATACATTGCCTCATTTTGATATTTCGTTAAAGGTTCCATCGATATATATATAATCTTATTCATGATTACTACTTAGATGTGATAATATATATGATATAAAATCTCTAACAGAGCCTTCTCCTCCACGTTTATTTTGCACTAAAATATTTGGAACAGCCTTAACATCCTCATATGCATCAGCAGGGCAAGCTTTCATACCGACCGCTTCCAACAACTGAATGCAATTTATATCATCGCCGATATAAGCTACTTCATCCAATGTAATGCCAAGTTGCTCACATATTTTTTTTGCAACCGCAAGTTTTCCACCATCTCTCTTCCCTTGATATAGGAAATCCACTTTCAGTTTCTTAGCACGGTTTTCTACTATCTTAGTATCTTCAGAAGTAATGATGCCAGTCTTTATACCAGCTTCATGCAGCAATTGGAATCCCATACCATCACGTGTATTGAACTTCTTCAGTTCATCCCCGTTTTCAGAATAATACATACCACCATCAGTTAACGTTCCATCCACATCGCATAAAAAAAGTTTGATCCGACTTCTTTTTTTTGTGTGTTTGGATAAGACATGCTTGCGCATAAGGTTCTCTAATACAATCCAATCATCAGGTTCATCTATCTCAGTTGCAGTATATTCCGGCATTTCATAAATGCCAATATGTCCGCTGAGGCGGTTGCCTGATTCAAGAATATTCCCCACCTTATTAATATAAAAGGCACCATTCTCCATCAACATTCCAGAAAAGTTTTGCCGTCGTGGACGATTCTTGTAGTCATAGTTCATGCTCGTGCCATCCTCATTCCAAAAAAAACGGTAGTTCCGCACGCAGGTCAGGATGGAGTCATATTTTCCTTTGCCATACATCTCTAACGCTTCCGAAAAATGAATGGTTTCAGTTAATGGAGATGTGGCTTGTACCAACATAAATATGTCATCGGTAGAAAGCTGTGCATAATGGATATATTCCAGCATTACGCTTTCAGTGCTTGCAGTATCACTGGCAGTTTCGGCAGAACGGCGAAAGATTTTTGTCTTTTTGTAAGCATTGGAAGTTACAACATGTTCAATTTTATCAGAGTCAGTAGCAACTATAATTTCATCTACATCAGCGCACTGCTCTAAAGCTTCAATACTCCAACAAACAAGAGGTTTGTTACAAAATAACTTGATATTTTTATAAGGAATGGATTTACTACCACCTCGTACAGGTATGAATGCTATTTTCATATATCTATAATTTTATATTGACTTATTGTGTCCCAATACGTATTTATTCTGTTTAAACGATAATAATCCAGAAAAGTAATAAAAAAAAGCTCCAAAATAAATCGTAGCATATCTTGTCATATTTGAGGAAATAATGGAGCCTACCAGGAAACATACTAATATGTAAATCATCATATCCCGATATTCATAATTCACTTTATTAGCAAAAAATACAATTTTAATCCAACTTAGAATAAGCAAAATAAATGCTGTTAGTCCAACTAAACCAAAATTAAATAATATATCTATGAAATCATTATGTGCACCAATTGCTCCCCACAAATACTTGTAAGTTATCTTATGTGATGCTTCATATCCATTCCCTAACAATGTGGTTAAAACGTTTTGTTTATCGATTTGATTTAATATCAGATTCCATATTTCTTCGCGTCCATTAGATACATCATCAGAAGCATTCCATCGGTTAAACCAATCAAGATAGAAGATATCAAAGGTTGTAAGGAATAAATAAAAGATCGTTATGAAAAGCAATGTCAGTATAACAGATTTTAGACTAACTTTCCTTGCAAAAAACAATATAAATAAGAACCCTAATCCCATTGTAACCAATGGTCCTCGTTTAGTGCTAATTAAAATAATAATAACAAATAAAAAAACGATAAGAACTCTTGTTTTTTTATTAAACAAAAATAACGCTGAAGTCATCCATAACATTAAATACGGAACTATTTGATATAAAAATTCATAAATTTCAGAATTTCCAAGTAAATTTACTATACCACCTGTTTTAAACATTAGAGTAAAAGCAAATAACAATGCAAAAATAATTGCGTATAATATAATTTTTCTTATATCAGGAGACAATATGTTATATCCTTTGTATCCCATAATCCAAAAAGAGATACCTGTCGTGATAAAAACATGATAAAATAAGGGATAGTACGGATTATACATTTTGTCTAATGGAGGAGTGAGTAACTGATATATCACAACTATTCCCACATAAAATAAACTAAATTTTACTATGCCAGTTTTATCGTGCAAAATCAACTTGAAATTAGATAGAATTGTTATAATATTAAGGATTGTCAATAAAACACATCCCCATCCAACACCTCTAATTTGCATAAGTTGCATAATACCTAATATATATATATAAGGAATAATATATTTTGAATAGATCTTATTCATAATAAATAACCACTTTGAGGAATTAGAAATTCAGTATATAGCATTCTTATCTACTATAATGGTTTTACATAAATGAAAATGAGAACTATGACATATCTTCATTTCTTTATCCGTAAATACTTTGCACGATTTCTTATTTGATCAAATTTGAATAATAATTTAAAATTTTTTATTCAATCCTTTCTGCCAATTCTGTATATTATATTAGATAGCTTATAAAATAAATAACCACCCCAAAAACATCCTAAAAAGGTTAAGAATGCAAATATTATTGCACGACTGATATAATGTGGCATGATTGCAAACCATAAAATTTGAAATAGAAATATGTAATAAGTGTATTTTCCCAAAATTAGTATTCTATTATTTTTCATATTTCTAAATAAAAACATGCTTAAAGCAACAAGCATAGCAGGATAGAATGCAGCAAAGCCGTTTTCTCCTGTACTCCAACCAGCATTTTTGAAAAACAAATATGGGATGTCCAAAGATGAATAATTCCGCAAATAAAGATAAAGGGCAGATAACAGTGCAAAAAACCACATTCTTTTAATGAACCATAGAGGTGATCTCTCTTTTATAATCATCCCTAATCCAAAGCAAAGGATATACCGTAATGGACACGACGAATAAATTATTTTTACCCCCCCCCAATAGACTTGATGATTCATAAATTACATCAAACATCCATCCTAAAATGAATAGCAAGCTGAGAAAAGTCGCCACAGTCATGTGTTCTCTTATGTGATATATTATAGGAGAAATCAAGAGGAATAGAAAATACAACAAAACCCAATAGGTTCCAGGACCGGCGAAAGGCAACAATCCTATAGGAAGATAATGTATGGAGAATGGTTTATGGAGGATAATGGCAATTATTAATGAAACCATATAAATCATGAAATAGCTCATATAAGACTTGCCAAATGAATGCCAATTTATCTTCTCCTTACAATTATATCCCATAAGTACCATGAATATTGGCACAGCTTGCGCATACCAAAACACACCTCCATAAGCTGTTTTCCCAATCATGTGTATTACAAGAACCCCACAAATAGCAAGGAACTTTAGTAAATCCAATGAAGCAATTCGATGTTGTACTTTTAACGTGTTCATTTCATCTATTTCCAATTTCCTAATAAATAATGTCTGGTTATTTTAAATTTGGACAATAATAAGACGATGATGTAGCTTATCAAAAGAATGCAAACAGAAGTAATTGGTACAAATATCCAATCATAGAGATATTCATTCAAGCCTAATTCTTTTCTACCATAAAATTGAAACACTACGGTTTGAACAATGTATATTCCTAATGTATATTGCCCTAAATTTCCAAACATATTGAACTTTTTCAGAGAATGTACTAAAGATATTGTCAACAGAATTCCAGCACAGCCCGCCATTAATCTTAAAGTCGCCCGCAATACGTCCATCGGCTGTGAATTATACATATAGCATTCATAGTCCCAATAATGAAATGAAATGCCAAGAAGTATAACCGACCCAAGGAAAGATACCCGTTTGTGTTTTAACACCAATCTCTCGGCACAAGAATTGCGAAAGAAATATCCCAAAATAAAAAACAAATAAAGGTGCTGTGCATTAAATAATATCCCAGGCTTATAATATCCGATAATTTGTAGCATTAGGAATAAAACAATGAATATTAATATCTTACCCCCCCCAATTGTTAATTTCTGTTTATTGCAAATAAATACAATGGAGTATGTACAAATCGAGCAAATAAACAGACATTTGAGAAACCACAAATCCCCTTTTAGTAAGGAGAAAAACTGATGTATATCAAATATTCCTTTATTACAACAGTCTGCTATAAAGATGAAAGGGGTTGCACAGATAGCCGGGACAATTAGGGCTTTTACCTTGTTTCCCACATAATTTCTTGGATTCTTATTGGCATTAAAGAAATATCCAGATACGAAAATAAATTCCGTGTGGTGATAAATGTACTAACAAAAGTTAAACAACAGAAAGACAATAAATGTGCCCATTTTTGATAATTAGAGTTGCGTTTTACTTTCAGAATATAGAAGTATTTCAACTGATACATAAACAAATCGTTGCACATGAGAGCCAAATGCGCCTATTATTGGCAGAAAATGCGATTAACATATCTTAGTCATTTTATCACCAGACAGAGAAAATAAATAAAGGCATATGAAACATATAAATGAACATATATATAGGATTTTCCCACCAACTTGTTTGTCCAATATCAATGTGGGATATAGTATGCCCATATATGACTAAAAATATAGCTATCCCTTTTATATAATCGTACTGAATATTTCTTTTGGTGGGTACTACCATTTCACTTGATGTTTTTTCAGTTTATCCCTTTGGACTTTCTCAATATCAAGAATATCCTCTTTCTTGTAAGTCAATGCCTTTGCCACGGCACGGCAGTCACGAGCCAGTTTGCGTACACCATCCGGTTCCAAGGAAGCTGCATGGTCTGTGCCTTTCCAAGTACGGTCAAGCGTATAATGGCGTTCTATCCATTCAGCACCAAGAGCTACGGCAGCGCTGTCTACGGCTATGCCTAAGTGATGACCGGAGAAACCGATGGACTTTACACGGTCGGCATACAGTTCACGCAAGCGAGTGATTTCAAGCAGGCAAATGTCCTCGAAAGGCACGGGATACCCCGATGTGCAATCATAGATGACCAAATCCTTGTTGCGGCCTTTCGATTCGAAGAACCGGATTATCTGTTCTTCCTCGTCACGGGTGGTCATGCCGAAAGACAAATGGATTTCACCGCCGAAGTTATCACACAGATATTCCAACAAGCCTTTGTTCAGGTTGCAGGCGGAAGGTACCTTTATCAGATTGGGATGCAGCGTGCAGATTTCCTTTGCCGAAGTGATGTCCCATACCGAAGTGGAATATTCCACGCCGAACTCCTTGCACCATTCCTGCAGCTGACGGTGTTGGTCAAGGTTGAACTCCAGGAATTCCCGATGCTCGCCGTAAGTCTTTCCGTATGAATTTTCCGGATGAGGATGCGGGGCATTGTATTCTTCCGGTGTCAACAGTTCCTTGACACAACGTTTTTGAAACTTGACAACATCTACCTTGCAATAAGTAGCCGCAGTCATTATCATCTCTTTTGCGATTGTCATGTCACCCTTGTGATTACAACCGATTTCCGCAATGATTTTTGGAGCTTTCATTTGTTTTTGATTATAGATTTTATAAAATTCATATTTTGTTGTGTGATATTCCATAAAAGTTGCTGTTCCTCTTTAAGGATCGGAATTAACTTCTCTGTCGAATTGTATAATTCCTTTGCTTTCTCAAATAATTCGGTTTCAAAAGACGGATTCAATACATCCACACCCCATTCAGGATGATGGATGTCATCTAAAAACCATTGCATTTTATCATGGGAAATAATGGAAAGGATTGGTGTATTACACCCAAAGGGAATCATTTGTGCATGTCCACGCATGCCAATCACAAGCCTTGGACGAGAATACGCAGAAAGCATATTGGTTGTATCTTTAAATTCCACATATTCGTATGGCACAGACAATTTATCCAAATGTGAACAGATTTTTCCATCTGATGTCATATGGGCATAAACTTTTATCTTGGTTGTTTCAGATAGTTGCGAAATTACCTTAGCGATTGAAGTAAGAACCTTATCATCTGCTTTTCTCATATCTTGACGGTCGAAGGCACAATTCAATGCTATAAAATTTTCTTTCTTAGAATATTGGAATAATTTAGGATATAATATAGATGTCAATGTGGTCATACACGGCTGAAAGGTAAGTTTATCTTTCAATTCTTGTGTGTAAAGATAGTTTTTCAGTTTAGTAATACTTCCATGATTTCTTATACCTATAAATTTAGCCTTTTCTACAAATCTGTTCAGATGTTCCGTAAAGATTGGTTCAAAATCTTCTTGATTTCGAAAACGATTATATCCAATTGCAAAAGCTACTAAAGGTGTTTCTATTTTGTCTAACATATCAATACTACAATTCCATTGCCAACCAGAAGTATTGTTAGGGTGAGTGTCTTTTAGAAACAATCCACCACCCCCTATTATGACTATGTCTGAAGAATTATATATAGAAATATCTGATGGTTTAACTTTTTTCTGAACAGGCTTGTCTATCCATTTTTTGATGCCTATAGAGTCATTGAAAAGATTTCTAAGTATTACTGGAAGAAATGTATCTCCCGCATTATAATGATTGCAGGCTGAAATATGGGTCGCGATTATTCCATTTGGAGATACAAAAGGATATTGAGACATTGGTATAACTTTATCTCCAAAATACTTAAATCTCAAGTATTCAAATCGGTTTACTAATTTTCTTAAAATATTCATTTCATTATTTTTTTTATTCGGTTAATAATAAGTTTTTTTTCAGAGCTCTCTAATCCAACGATATATATAATTAATGCAGAAGTTACTATTTCAGAAGCTATAGAAATCAATATTGGTGATGAAGTAATAAAGGAAAGGGATAAATGAATATATATAATGATTAAAATCAATGTAAAACCTACACGTACAAGAACTTTAATTAAATAATCCATAATTGATAACCTTATAACAATTTTGCAAATAAATAACCTTGGAAACAAAGAAAATGCAGTTATAATTAAATTGACCCATAATGTAGTTTCTGGCTTTGCCCCTAAACGAAGCAATTCATAAGATATAGGTATATTCAAAAGAAAAAGTATAGATACAGTTAACTGGTACATTTTTATCTTTCCTGCTGCTTGCAGCATATTTACCAATGGAACAGCTAACACTTCTATCATCGAAGTTACAATAATTATTCTAAAGAAAATAACCGTATATGTTGGAACTTCTTTTAGCCATATTTCAAGAATTTCTCTTGTATTAATCAAAAGAGGAATTCCTACAACAAGTATCAAGTAAAATGCTAATCTAGAACTCTGATAACCTAATTTTAACATTCCTTTCTTATCTCCCCCTGCATACAGTTTTACCAGTTGCGGACGGACAGCCGTATAAAAATTATTGGTGAAATTAGTGATGGCATTGTTTACTTGCAGTGCTATACCGTATGCCGCGTTCAATACAGGATTGAAAAACAAATTTATCAGGACGTTCAAGCCTTGACTCCGTAAAATATTGGCTAATGCCCCAATCATGTTCCATCCTGCAAACGAAAGCATATTCCGAAACAGACTTGGATCTTTGTAACGGCTATACCGACAAAAATCAAAATACCGTCGGCAATACCATACATAATAAAGCTGAACAGAAGCTATGGCGATGAACATCAATAAAGCATATATTTTCAGATGATCCATTGCGATATAAGGCAGCAACCAAGCGATTGCCAGTTTAAGGCCGGCATCAACAATGCTTGAATAGGCGAACACATTCATGCGCTCCATCGCTATAATGGAAGCGTTGTAGGGGATACATAATAATGTAACAATAAAGGACAATATGGAACTTTGATAAACAAAGTTAGCCGCTGTCAAGCGTTCCGCTGGAATAGTCAATTGACTATTGACAAACCATAATCCTATTGTTTCTGATAATAACAAAATGATGCCAACCAGTAACAAATAAGTGTACATGGAAACAGAAAAGACTTTGGTAAGGGAACCATTATCCTTTTTTCCCATTTCAAAAGACAGGAACCGCTGCGTGGCAGAAGCCATAGTTCCACTCAGGAAACTGAACAATGACACAATGCCTCCAATCACGTTGTAAATTCCATAGTCTTCTGCTCCCAATACGTCCAGTATTACTCGTACCGTGTAAAGGGACACAGCCATCGTGATAAGCTGGCGAAGATAAAGGAAGAGTGTGTTCTTGGCTATGCGCTTGTTGTTGGTTGAATAATCTGTCATACAAATTATTTTGTAGTCCACCAGAGATTCGAACTCTGACCTGCATCTTTTAGATAAGGATATGATATTATCCCTGTCCAGAGGATGCTGTACTGACCATTATACGAGTGAACTGTATATTATTTCACAATCTGCATCCGATGGCACTATGTTCCATGTCATATTGGCACAATGTTTGATATATCCTAACATTCTTTCTTTCGTCCTTACCTTTGCCTTTTGTTTGACGTTTGCAAAGCAAGCATTGCTCAATACTTCTGGAGAATTCCAGCGTATTGCGCTTTCAAGCGAGCATACAATCATATCTGCTATATTTTTGATATTGGCTGTACAAAGGGTAAAATCATCAAATGTCAGATTCTCTATCTTATTGGGGGCTGATAGAGTTGGATAGAAAGCATGTATGGCATCTATATCAAGAGCATTGTATGCATCTTCTATTTTGGTGGAATCGATTGAAGCATGTGCCAATGCATTACGCAATGTCCGGTAATAATCAAACAAGTCTTTTTGAAAACCTGTCAGATCAACGGTTATATGTAAATCCACATTTATATGATTGATAAGCCTATTCAATTCTGTATTAGGCATACCTGCCGGAGCTTTTTTACCTATATCGAACATGGGATATCCTATTCCTTTTATGTCTTCTTGCAAGTCTTCTACAAATGATTCAAGAAAAGCACGAGGAATAATCAGATGGCGAAGGATAATTTTCTGTTTGTAATGTTCTATATCTATATTATGCAAATTCACTCCCAGTTCAGTTGCGGTAGCTTTGACATATTGATTATAGGTCATTTCTGTTGCATTATACCCTTGTTCAAGATGCCTTAAAGCAACTTCAATATATTGTGTGAAAGCATCCATTTCACCTAATTGCTTCTTAAGCTTCTTCACAGAAGGAAGGGTGAACGATGTCCCTCTAATCGATTTGTTGTGCATGGCTATAACATTGTAACGTTATATGGAAATGTCCTTGCATATTATTGACATTGAAACTTTCCCCATATATTCAACGCAAACGGCACACCATAATCCTCGTATGCCTCCGTATGTTTCAACTTCTCCAATTCGTCTTTCAACCGCTGCAACTCAGCCGCTGGAAAATTCCCGCTCTTGATAGAGTCGATGATTGCCTCCATCATGTCTTGACAAACGTAATCAGGACTGTACATGTCATCAAAATAGTTGTAAAGCTCGTCTTCTACGAAGTGGTAAGTGAGGCTTTCAAGTACTTCCAGCAGGACGGTTACGGCCTCGGCATAATTTCCTTGACTGATCGATTCACAAACCGTTTTCCGATAGGGCGAAAGCAGGTTGGCGATGGTGTCTAAATCCTCGTCAATATTACGCTTGCTGAACACAGCTTCAATTTCCGCTTTCAACGGAGTCAATTCGATGTCAGTACGTAATTTGTCTTTCATACGCTGACGGATATAGCTCATTTTAAGTTTGTGAGTTTATGAGTTTGTGAGTTGACATCCTGCCCTTGTTTTTATGAAGATACCTTCGCGGGGCGGTGAAGGTAGACCTCACTCTTGTAACGGATGAAAAGCCTTTCAAAATCTTCACTGCTGTACATATCATTATAATTTTAATGTTTACAGTGCGAAGGCAGGCACATCTATCTGAACGGGCAATACGTCAGTTTTGGACGCTTACATTATTATCCCCATATTCAGCTAGAAATTCGACAGGAGTGTATATTTTTAATAAAGTAGGCGAGACATGTTGGAAATCATGTATGTTCAATGTTAACAGGACATCGCAACCGGATGATAAGGCAGCCTGATATTGATAACTGTCCTCAATATCGTTAAAATGAATATCGTCTATACCAGCTTTCCAGCTTATTCCGCTTTCAATGTGATATTCCAGAAGCAAGCCATTCAAGATACGCCTTAATTCAGATATACGTTCGTCTTTTTCAAGTCCATCTTTTTTCAGATAATTTTCTATGAGGTAAGTCAACGTATAAAAAGAACCGCATGACAAGACTTTCTCTACATCCATCCTGCTCAAATAATGGAATATTCGCCTTATCGTTTCAGCTTCTTTGCGTTTGAAGAGATATTCTATAATGATGTTAGTATCACAAAACACTTTCATAGCTGATACTTGTCTTTTAAGTATTCATCCCTCATTTCTTTGTAAGACAAACCATCGTCATGGTTCAGTATACCGTAGAGCTCGTCTAATGAATACGGTTTGTCAACATGGCCGGACAATATCTCTTCTTTCTTCTGCCTGTCTATATCCTTGGACAAAAGGCGTTGCAACTTGATTTTTACGTCAAGGCTTTGTGAACGAATAATATCAAACAGTTTATCCGCCATTTTGTCGTTTGGTTCAATAGTTACAGTTGTTGCCATAAGTGAAAAAATATAACTCTACAAGGCAAATATAGCCGTTTCTATTTTATTAAGCAAATGTCTGAATGAAAAATTTTGGCAAAATGAAGACATTCGTACTGCTTTTTTAAAGGATATATACTGCATCAGCGGTTGCAGTATATATTCATCAGCAGTTGCAGTATATATTCATCGGCAGTTGCAGTATATATTCATCAGCAGTTGCAGTATATATTCATTTTTCGGGTGTACTATCCTGTATGTTCTGTTCTGCCTGCTGCGCGTTCGGGGCGATGAGGTTCTGACCGCCGTTGATGATGCAGACAAACTGGGGGTCTTCCCGTTCGTGGAGCTTGTCTATCTCATCGTGGTACTCCTTGGGCATTATCCAGCGGAGAAGGCACTTCACGTGCGAGAGGTCGGCGTTGCGGTTTTCATTCAGGTATTCCTGAGCGGCGGCTATCTGCCTGAGGTAAGGTATCTCAAAAAAGGGAGTTACAGGCAGTTATCGCCCGCCAGTGCGGGCTGGGAGTTAGATGCCAATACCTTTTGCACCGCTTTCAGAAGCAAGGCTATTTTCTATAGGATGTCGCTTATCCTTATCCCTTTCACCATGTTCTGCCACGAATGCCGGGCAACGGTAAGGTTCAGCGGATAACCAAGCTCCATCATCTCACCCAATTTCTTCAGGCTGTAATTGATGCGGTGCAGGATGCCGTCATACTGTCTCCATTGCTCGCGCGGAGATTTTGCCGTGATGACAGGGAAAAGCCGTGTCGTCCCTTCCTGTTTGTAGCGGTCCGCAATCTCCTGCAGAGCCTGCTCCCACGGAATGGAAATCTCCTTGCCGGTGATGTGTTGGCAGTAGGTGAGATGTCCGTTCTTGATATTCTTTCTTGTCAACCGGAAAATGTCATCGCTCCTCATGCCCTTGGTATAGACCGTGAACAGGAAAATGTCACGGGCGAATACGACCTGCTGTGGCTCGCCGCTCAAGTCCAAATCACGCAGGCGTTTCACCTCATCAAGCGTCAACCCGTTCCTGTCTTTCTTGACGCGGTAGCTCACGTCCATGCCTTCAAAGGGGTTGCTGTCGGCAGCAAGGCCGTCATCAACGGCAAGACGGTACACCCGCTTCAAATTCCGGATATAGAGGGAAATGGTATTGCGCCCCAGCTCCTGATTCTTCAGCCACGTGTGGTAGTTGCGTATCAACAGGGCGTCAAAGTCCTTGAAAGGCACTTCGTTTTTTCCCAGATAGGCGATGAACCTCCTGATATACATTTTCAACTTATTGGCGGCGTCATACCGTCCCTCATCCCTCAGTTTCTCAACGCGGGAGTTGGCGTAGGCGATGAAGCCGAAACCTTCCAGTTCCTCTCCAGCACCTCTCCAACTATCCCCAGGAGGAGAGAGGGTTATGATTGCCGTCTGCATGTTCTTTTTTCTGTTGTTATCCACTTTTATTTCAATTTTACCTTGTCTGTCAGCCGCCAAAATAGATTACCCTGCCATTCGGCCTGCCTCCCAAGAAATCAAAGATGTTCGGCTCGTCAAAATAGATGCCCATGTCGGCGTAATAGGCTTCCTCAGGGTCTTCAGGCACGGTGTAGAGGTCTTCATAAAGACTGATCCGCTTGCCAAAGGTGGTGGTGAAATAAGTAAGCTTTGCCGCATCCTGTTCTTTCTTCACGATGTCGTTCCAATTGGCTTCACCGTTCCATATCGGCAAGGCTTCCTCGTTGAGCCATACGGCAGAACCGCTTATGTATGTTTTGTTATTATAGGTAACAAGCTGGACGGCAAGATAATGGCTGGGCACGTCTTTGGGAACGGGTGTCGGGAAAATTACATTCTGGAACACACGACCGTCCCTATGGCGCAAGGTAAGCACATTTTCATTGTTTCGTTCTATGACCGTATAAGTGTCCAACTGTTCGGCATGGATGGCATCAAGTGTTTCTGCCGCTTCCATCAGCAAAGCCTTTTCCTCCGCTTCCACAAAAGAAGTTTCATAACGGAACTGTTTGGCAATGGTAACCGCCAAGGAATCACCGCGCTTGTCACGCCAGTTGAAGGCAAGGTCTGCCCACAGCATTTGCCGGGCGGTCTGCCAGTCTCCCGTAAGCCTGCGGAACATCATTTCCCTGAAACGCAAGTCTGGGAAGATGCGCCACATCACTTGGTCTTCCTGTGGAAACCATGTCAGCATTTCGCCCAAACGGGAGAAATCGCCTGACAGTACACATGCCGTCATCCACCCACGAAGGGCACTGCAAGGAGCTTTTGTCACGACCGCAGATACGAACCTGTCCACTTGGGAGGTGGCTTCCGCGCTCATGTCCAAACTCTCGCACCAGCTGGACACCACATTGCCCACGCTGCGGTACCTGTACTCGTAAACGCCGTCAAGCCCGATAGAAACGGTGTTCTCCGTATAGAGCAGCAAGAAAAGAATAAGCTGCTCGTCGAATGCCGCCGCTTCTTGTTCTACCAAACGGTGCAGCCTGACGTAGATTTCATAAAAGAAAGCCACATCGCCGTCAACGTTCATGGACGGATGGTGAAGGCGTTTCCATTCGGAGGAGAATTGGACAAATGTAAACATTTTATTTTAGGTAACAAGTTGACCAGTTAACGAGGTTTTAGATGCCATTAGTGAAACTATTCAGGACCTTGTTGCCTTGTCAACTGATACCTTGTCAACTTCAATTGTGCAACCACACCGTCCGCAGATACCTGCGCCATACGGCAAGATGGTTGGTGGTGTTTATTTCCTTGCAGATACGGACACAGGTTTTAATCAATTGGTCCTTTGCCGCCTCTTTTTCTTGCGCTGACGATTGGATGGCAAATACGTTCAGCAACTCTTCGCCGACCTTGAAATTCGGTACTGCTTTTACGGCTGAATCAGGTTCCGTCAATACCTTATATAAAGTAGGCGCGTAATTACGGAAAGACTCGATGAGCTTTTCCGTTTCTGTAAGGGTAACCTCGTTACGGACTTTCTGCACCTTACCGGAAACCAACTTCTCGTTGGCTTTTCCTGCCGTGAGGAAATATCCGCAGAGAAAATCGTCCCAGTTGGCGAAGAAAACGAGGTTTCCCATCTCTTCCCTCATGCCGATATGGGCATAATACGTAGTGTTGGTTTTTCCGTCCTCCTGTCGGCTGGGGTAATAAACCTCTTCGGTGATGTCCACCTTGCGGATGATTTCCGTAAAATCCTTATGTTGCAACTCTACCTCATTCTTGTCTTCTTCCATCTCTATTCCGGATGTGGGCGTAAGGAACGGGCGGAAGGTAATCCGCGGCCAGTTTTCCTTCACATATCCGGGCGTGTCATGCTCGTAGCGGGCAAGGTTTATCAGGAGTTCGGCTTCTTTGGTGGTCAGTTTGGCAAGACGGTCAGCCAAAGCCTTCTCCCCTTGCTTCTGAAGATACTTGCAAAGAGCCTCCAACGACAGGTCGGCGGCAAGATGCTCCATCAGCTCATACAGCATGGGCTGTGTGCGTTCTCTGTAGCCACAGCCTTGCAGAATGCCGACAAGCAGGTCAACAGCCCGCCCTTTCTCCGTACCGATGGACAATCGGTCACCCTCAGCATTGTGAAGGCGGACGACATGGAGGTCGGAAGCATTTGGGTAGGTGACGGTCAGCCAACTGCCCGGCATTATGCCCTGAACACGGAACACCAGTCCTTTTTTCTTGTGGAAGCGGCAGATGTATCCTTCACACCCGGCAAGTGGGCCATCAACCACACGGACTATCTCGTTCGGCTCGTCCGTTTTCGCATTGAATGCATAATCCGTATAAGAACGCTCCAACACTATCACCTTGTCGGCATAGTTCTCGTTGTAGTCACGGAAAGCACGAATTTGGGATTCGGGTATGATGCAAGCGACAGCTTTCTCGTCTGGAGTGCGCTTTCGGTTGTACCAAATATAAGCACCGGAATCGTTGTCACGGAGAAACTCAGCCAACGCGCCTTGGGTGGCAAGCACAAACACATAGCCGTCGAAAAAGGGCTGCCGCTGCTCGTTGTCACCACGGCGCACATAGACCTTGGTATGCGTAGGACAATAGACTTCCAATATATTCCGTATCTTGCCCTTTTCGCGCTCGATGAGTGCACACAGTTCCGTTTCATGTCCGGGTTTGGTGCAAACAAGAAACCAATGGTAATCGACTGTGTTGAGTTTGTCGGACAACATGATGGATTTACGATTTGCAAAGTACTATTTACGGTGGTTTATCCCATTTACAACACACCAAATCGTAAATTGTAAATAGACGAATTGTAAATGAACAAGGCGTTCCTTACGCTACCCCCATGACAATCGCATGATGGCTGACTGATACCTCTCCGAATTTGAATCACCACGCTTTGTAAACATTTTTAGGACGTTCTTAGGCGTTGTTTACAGTATTCTTTAGGTTTAGCGGCAGCATTCCGGAGTAAAAACTCAGCAACAATGGCCTGCCGTTGTTATGTGACGAGAAGAACAAAGCGCAATGCGCTTTAACATTTTTGTTCCCATATCACAAATCTTTAGTTTTCAATCAATTAAGTATCTTATAGTTCGCCGCTTTACCATAGTTTTATATTATGAAACGGCAGGTTTTTATAATACACTGATATTCAGCGGATATCAAGCCTTGGTTTTCTTAATTAGTCGAACAAATGCAGCTTTTGGAAAATTTTAATCACTAATCTTGAAAAAAATTAGGCCGTAAATTCCTTAGTATTAAATCTTTTTATTACATTTGCAACGTGTTTTGCCGCTTCATAATATACAGTGGCAGGTTTTGTCGAACAGATTCCAGTCGTTTTATTTGCGAAAAATCTTGCCAATCAGTTGACGGTTGGCTTTCACAACACCCTCCGTGTCAATGGACGAAAGGTAGATTTGCGTGGTTTTTAAACTTTCATGCCCCAAACCCTTACTAACGATGGACAGGCTGACTCCCATGTCCCGCATCGTGCTTGCCCAGCAATGCCTTCCTACATACGTTGTGAGCGGAACCTGCAGCCCCACCATGTCGCCGATTCTTTTCAGCAGACGGTTCACCTTATGTTCCATCCGCTCATATTGCCGGCGTTCCGTGCCGTCCTGCTTGGTGATGATGGGCAGCAGATAAGGACTACCGACAGTCAGGTGGGCGTAGGTGTCCACAATCTCCTGCATGACCGGTTCCCATCCGATGGAAATGCTCTGCCCTGTCTTCTTGCGGCTGTATTGCAGCAGCCCGTTCTTGATGTCATTCTTCTTCAGATACGCCATGTCTACGAACGAAATGCCTTGCAGGTAGATGCAGAGCATGAATAGGTCACGGGCAAAGGAAAGGTCGGAACCGTCCGGCAAGTTGAGCCTTCTGATGGTCCGTATGGTATCTAACGGGAGGGCGCGTTTCACAGTAGAGGCAAAGCCCGTGAAGACATGGCGGAAGATGTCCTTGTCGGTTGCCAGCCCCTTTTCCACCGCCTTGCGGTAAAGGGTGCGCAAGGTGCGCAGGTAGCACGATGATGAATTTCGCTTCACGCCCTGTTCTTTCAGCCATGCCTCATATTGGTTCATCAGTTCCGCGTCCAATGCGTCTATGGCGATGTCCTCGCCGTTACGGAAACGGGAGAAGCTCGCCAAGGCATCACGATAGGTCTTGGCTGTTCCCAGCCTGCCGATGCGGAGCTTTTTCGCCACCATGCCGTGGATAAAGCCGAACCACGTTGGGCAAGGTGGGAGCAGCCGAAAGGCCGATGCAATGTCGTCCGCCGTATATTCCACCATTGCCTGCTCCTTTTCCGTAATCAATGAAGTGATTTGTTTGCAGTCCCACCGTACCTTGGAGGCAATCAGTTGCAGTTCCGCCTGCCGTTCCGGCGTGCCGGTGATGCGGATGAACGAAGTCCGCCCGTCCCATTCCTCTGGTGTGATATGATAATCGGTATAAACAGCTCTCGTGCTTCTGCGGTGAGTCACTTGGAAATACATAGTGCCCGGCTTGCCTTCAGCGGTAGAAGGGCGGAATTTTAGTTTGAATGTTGCCATGATGTCTGATTTTTAATTTGTAGTCCAAATGAAAATATACAGAAGCGGTCGTTATTTAGCATTTTGTCCTGAATAGTTTGTCTGTGTAATGCCGGGCATTATTCGGTTGCCTATTTCCTTCTTTCCAGTTTCAAGGCTCGAACAGCAAGGCTAACTCGACCCTCCTGCGCCGCTCAATGCCGGGAATGACCTTTCCTTTCCATTTTCGAAAAGACACGTATTCTTTGAAAATATCCCGGTCTCCACGTTCTAATTTGCATCTGTATGAAATATGTGGAAACGCGAGATTTTGAAAAGGTGGATGAGGTGAAACGCGACGTATTGGCTCTTTACCGCAATGCCATCCGCAAATATGCTGACAATCAAGAAACGAAAGTCGCCGCCATTTTTGAAGAGATTCCGGGGCAATTGCAGAAGCATGAAAAGAAATTTGTCTTGTCCGCATTGCATAGTGAAGCCCGTATGCGTGTTTCTTGGTTAGTTTAACTGATAATGCAGAGATAACAAAACCATCTGAAAGTTCCAAGAAACGGCTAACAAAAAAGTAACATAAAAAACAAAACACCTACGGCGTAATGAAAGCCAACCGGAAAATGATTGACAAGATTTGGGGAAAATAAAAGCCTGTTCCGAATTTATCATGTGAACCATCAAGCCAAGAAAAACTTTTGTAGAAATTCAAAACAGTTTCTTCTATGTTGTAATCCAAATATCCAGAGAATTTTTTTATTTTATTAAAGGTTTTCATT
>NZ_JACSPP010000060.1 GCF_014837065.1 Phocaeicola intestinalis | reverse complement strand
ATAAGGGAGAAGCGCACAAAACTGTTCATGGCTAACTCCCGTCAAGGCACGGAAACTTTTGCTGTTGTCTTTATGGTTGTGGTAATTCATGTTGCAAAGGTACGCGTATGCGCGATATATAACAAATCTAAATTACATAAACTCTAATATCTTATTAAGACCGTTGAGAATCCTGTTAAAGGCATAAAACGGGCTTTGATAATTGCTGGATGCGACCGTCGCGGAACGGCATACGGGACGTTTGCTTTATCAGAAGCCATCGGTGTATCTCCTCTTTATTGGTGGGCGGATGTGCCGGTTAAGAAAAAGAATGCTTTATATCTTCAAAAAACAGATTATGTTTCTAAGGCTCCTAGTGTTAAATACCGGGGCTTCTTTATCAACGATGAAGGGTGGGGTATTACACCGTGGGCTTCGAAGACATTCGATAAGGAACTAGGAGACATCGGTCCGAAAACGTATGCGAAAGTCTGTGAACTGATTCTTCGTATGAAAGGAAATATGCTGGCTCCAGCCATGCATCCCAGTTCGGGATCATTTAACAAATATCCTGAAAACAAATTGGTGGCAGACAGTTTTGCCATTGTCATGACTTCTTCGCATTGCGAACCCTTGCTTTTCAACAATGTGACAGAATGGGACGAGAAAACAATGGGTGAATGGAATTATGTAACCAATAAAGACGGCATCAATAAGGTACTTGATAAACGTATCTCGGAGAATGCTCCTTATGAGAATTTCTATACCCTTGCCATGCGAGGCATTCACGATGCCGGATTGGTGGGAGTGCCTAAGGAACGTGAGGTAAGTTTGATAGAAGAAGTGTTGGCAGATCAACGGAACATTTTGTCGAGATATATTCCGCATCCGATTGACTCCATTCCGCAACAGTTCGTTCCTTATAAAGAAGTGCTGGACATTTACGAACGTGGTTTGAAGGTACCCGATGACGTGACTTTGGTATGGGTAGACGATAATTACGGTTATATGAAACGCTTGAGTAATCCGCAAGAGCAACAACGTAGCGGAAGGGCAGGCGTTTATTACCATACTTCTTATCTGGGTGCTCCGCACGATTATCTTTGGGTATGCACCATTCCTCCTGTGTTGATGTACGAAGAATTGAAGAAGGCTTACGATACGGGTGCCGACCGTTACTGGCTGCTGAACGTAGGCGACATCAAGCCGGCGGAACTTGCTATCAAGACGTTTTTCGATATGGCATGGGATATAGACAAATATGATATCCATTCCATCAATGAACACCAGTCGGCGTTTATGGCGAAGTTGTTCGGAGAGGAGTACAAGCCTCGTTTCCAGCGGATGCTGGATGAATATTATCGGTTGGCATGGAGCCGTAAGCCGGAATTCATGGGATGGGAACGTGAATGGGATGAGCCGGAATACACAGAATTGGCTTCTACCGACTATTCGTTCCAAAATTATAATGACGCGCTCCGTCGCTTGGACGATTACCAACGTTTGTCGGACGAAGCGTTGCATTTGTATCATGAGCTTCCGGAGGCTTCTCGTCCGGCATTCTTCGGACTGATAGGTTATCAGGCTTTGGCTTCATATCAGATGAACCGAAATTTCTTGATGGCGCAATTAAATCGTGAATTGCTTGCCGAAGGCAAGGTTGAGCAAGCTAATTGGGCGGCAAGCCAATCGCAATTGGCATACGACAGCATCGCTTCGTTGAACCACCGGTATAATACGCAATTGGATGGGAAATGGAATTACATGATGACGCTGGCACCGGGATGGGTGGCTAAGTATCAGCATATGCCGGAAGTAACTTATACGAAAGGAAAAGGGGAAATGCCTGTGGACTTGTCTCTCCGTCTTGAACAAGATGTGTTGGAGCGTTGTACGCTGGTAGACTTGACACGCTATCAGGTCAAGTCGGCTTCCGGTCATACGTTGCGTTTGGTAAAAGGATTGGGTTACGACTGGAACATCATTCAGTTAGGAGAGGCGACAGAAGCTTTGGCCGATCCCACTTCTCCTTCGGCTCCTCAGATTGAGTATGCATTGCCACAGATAGATGCCGATTCGGTAACCGTACATGTTTATTCGTTGCCGGTATTCCCTATATATAAAGGTAGAGGGACGCGCTTTGGTGTGTCTGTAGACGGACATCCGGTGCAAGTGACGAATAACATACCTAAAGAATACTCTAAATCTTGGAAAGACAATGTGTTACAAAATGGAGTAAAAGCTACGTTTTCTTTCCCGATAGACCCTAGGCGTAAATCACACACTTTGACTTTAAGTTGTGGTGACCCCGGTGTGATGATACAGCGTATCATTGTAGACTGGGGCGGACTGAAGGAAACATACGTCGGGCCGGATATTCGTTTATTGAAAAGCAAATAAGAGAATAGAAAATCGGAGATCATCTTTAACTTCTGATTAGCCTAAGTAAGTAAAAAGCATTATTGTTGTGTAACAAAACATTTTTTCGAAAGTTATGAGTGAGGAAGAAAACAGGCACGATTGGAGTTGTGTGGATTGTGGTACACAGAATTGTAAGTATAAAGACCGTACATATCCCGATTTTTGCCTGACAACCAGTCTGGACACAGAAGATGATGCCTGGGCAATGAATAAGTATGAAGAAGGGAGGAATCATGACATTATGGTGGCAAGTGCTGAGGTGGAATACGAAGGTTATTGCCAGTGGACGCGAGTGCAGGAGATTATGGAGTTTGCCCGGAAGATAGGAGCACACAAGATAGGTATTGCCAACTGCATAGGATTGATTAACGAGGCACGCATTTTTGCGCGTATATTGCGTGTTAATGGTTTCGAACCTTATTCGGTTATTTGTAAGGTGGCAGGAAAGGCAAAAACTTCGGTGGGTATACCGGAAGAATGCGAACGCATTGGCAGTGCGATGTGTAATCCTATTCTGCAGGCAAGGTTGCTTAATCGGGCACAAACCGACTTGAATGTAGTCATCGGTCTTTGTGTAGGTCATGACAGCTTGTTTTACAAATATTCGGATGCGTATGTCACTACGCTTGTAACCAAAGACCGGGTGACTGGAAATAATCCTGTTGCGGCACTTTATACTGCACAATCCTATTACAGGAAAAAGTTTGGTCTGGATAAATGAGGCATGGTGTCCTGATAAGAAGACGCCTGTTGTTGATGAAACCTACATCAAACAACAGGCGTCTGTTTTTATTTCTTGTAGTTCTTCAGTCCTGTCTGAAGGAAATCAATGTATTTCGCTACGTCTTCATCGTATGAATAAGACTTGTTGAGCGGATTGCCTTCATTGTCTAACAAGACATAGAATGGCTGGGCATTGGCACCAAACTTAGACCGTTGCAGGTAACTCCACTTATCACCTACAGTACGAAGCGTGCGTTCCTTGCCGTTTTCCATTACCTTGATAGGTTCGGGCAACTTGGTCTTTTCGTCTACATAGAGTGTAATCAGCACGTAATCTTCGGTAAGAAGCTTACTTACTTGCGGGTCTGTCCATACTGCAAGTTCCATCTTACGGCAGTTCACACATCCGTATCCCGTGAAGTCTATCATTACCGGTTTGCCTTGTTGGCGTGCATATTCCATGCCGGCATCGAAATCCATGAATTTGGCGTGTACTTCATTCTTGTAAAGATTGAAGTCTTGCGTCTGCATGGGAGGTGCAAAGGCACTTACAGCTTTTAAGGGTGCTCCCCATAGTCCTGGTATCATATAGACAGCAAAGGCGAGAGATATAAGCGCAAGGAAAAAACGACCTACACCTACTTTGTTGCTATCATCATCGTGCGGGAACTTGATTTTACCCAACAGGTACATGCCCAGCAGTCCGAAGATGACAATCCACAGGGCAAGGAAAGTCTCGCGGTCCAGCAGGCGCCAACCGTATGCCAAGTCTGCCACCGAAAGGAACTTGAGGGCAAAAGCCAGTTCGAGGAAGCCCAAGACTACCTTGATAACGTTCATCCAGCCTCCCGACTTCGGCATCGACTTGAGCCACGAGGGGAACATCGCAAAGAGTGTAAACGGCAAGGCAAGCGCTATGGCAAAGCCCAACATGCCCAATGCCGGGGCGATAATACTGCCCGTAGTAGATACCTCTACCAACAGGAATCCAATAATCGGTCCGGTGCAAGAGAAGGATACCAGCGACAAGGTAAATGCCATCAGGAAAATGCTAAGCAAACCTGTTGTGGATTCTGCTTTGCTGTCAACCGCATTGCTCCACTTCGAAGGCAAGGTGATTTCGAACGCGCCGAAGAACGAAGCGGCAAATACCACCAGCATCAGGAAGAAGAAAATATTGAAGATGGCATTGGTCGATAAGGCATTCAGTGCACTTGCGCCGAATATCAATGTAATGGCAAGCCCTAATGCCACGTAAATTACTACAATAGACGCACCGTATGTCCACGCGTCGCGGATGCCTTTTTTCTTGTCTTTCGAGCGTTTCAGGAAGAAGCTGACCGTCATCGGAATGATAGGCCATACACAGGGAGTGAACAAGGCGAGCAGCCCGCCGATGAATCCGGCGAAGAAGATGTATACCCACGAATGCGTATCCTGTTGCTGGGTCTCGCCGAACTCGGATAATTCCTTAATAACCGGCTTCCAGTAGTCTGTCGTTCCTTTCAGCTGTGCAGAAGGAGCTGGAACATCGGCTGATGCTACTGAAGTTGTATCGGCAGGAGCAGACGAGACAGGTACTACGTCGCTCTTTACCGGTGCGTTTGCCGAAGGTGCATCAAGTTTTCCACTGTATGAGAAGTCAACAGCGGTAGGAGGCAGGCAGTTTTCATCGTTGCAGGCTCCGTATTCCAAGTAACCTTTTACAGTATAGTCACCTCCTGTAAGTCTCACCTTTTGAGTAAACTTTGCCGTTCCTTCAAAATAACGCACTTGCATGTTGAATATCGGGTCAATCTGCTCTATTTCTCCATTACCAGGAATGAGTTTGCCCACCAGTTCTGCTCCAACTATTTCGTCTACATTAAATGTCGCAGAAGTGGGTCCTCCTTCTTCAAGGTTGGTAGAATATACATGCCAGCCGGCATCGATTGTACCTGTAAAGACAATTTCGGCTTCTGTGGCCGAAAGATTTTTCCATTCAGCTTTGAACTGTACCGGGTCTTGCATTTGGGCAAATATCGGCAAACAGCACAAAAGGGCAAACATCCAACTGAGTGTCATTCTTTTTTTCATTGTTCGTTTGGTTTATTTTTAGTTAGGTTCTTATTTATATTACTTTATTAAATGTAGTGTTCTGCTTTTTCTCAAACCACTTCTATTCCTTTGAGTGTAGCCGAACTTGAGTCGGTAATACGGACTTTTACGAAATCTCCTATCCGATGCATGCCACGGTCGAACACTACGACTTTGTTCTGTTCCGTCCGTCCGAACAATTGCTCTTTCGAACGTTTGGAAACTCCTTCTACCAATACTTCGAATGTCTTGCCTACGTCTTTCGCATTGCTTTCTGCCGAAAGTTGGTTCTGAAGTTCTATCAGCTCATTCAGCCGGCGGATTTTTACCTCTTCGGGTACATCATCGGGCAAATGTTTCGAGGCATATGTGCCGGGACGTTCCGAATACTTGAACATAAAAGCAGAATCGTAGGCACATTCGCGCATCAGCGAAAGGCTCATCTGGTGATCTTCTTCCGTTTCCGAATGAAAACCGGAGAAAATGTCAGTACTCAGTCCGCAATCTGGAATGATGCGTCGGATGGCTGCTACCCGTTCCAAATACCATTCACGGGTATATTTCCGGTTCATCAGTTTCAGAATACGTGAACTGCCGCTCTGCACAGGAAGATGGATATGTTTGCACACATTGGGCACTTCGGCTATTACGTGAAGTGTCTCGTCGCTCATATCCTTGGGATGTGATGTGGTAAAACGGACACGCATATCAGGTATCGCCTCTGCCACTGTGCGCAATAGTATTGGAAAAGTAATAACGCTGCCGTCTTCCTGCTCGAAACGGTACGAGTTTACGTTTTGTCCCAATAAGGTCACTTCCTTATAACCTTTCTGTCGAAGGTCATTCACTTCATTCAGGATGCTTGCCACATCACGGCTCCGCTCACGTCCGCGGGTATAAGGAACAATGCAGTAATGACAGAAGTTATTGCATCCGCGCATAATCGATACGTATCCTGAGATGCGGTTGCCACAAATGCGTGAAGGTATCACATCGCGATATGTCTCGGTAGTAGAAAGTTCCACATTGATGGCTTTCTCTCCTGCTTCTACCGAAGCAATCAGGTCAGGCAAAGCGAGGTAAGCGTCTGGTCCTGCCACTAAATCGACGTGGTGATTAGTTATCAAGTCTTCTTTCACCCGTTCAGCCATACAGCCCAACACACCTACAATAAGGTGTTTACGCTTCTTCCGCAAGGCATGGAAAAATTCCAGCCGGTTTAGGATTTTCTGTTCGGCATTGTCGCGGATGGAACATGTGTTCATAAACACAGCATCGGCTTCATCCAGTGTGTCGCAAGGCGTGTATCCGGCCATCTGCATAATGGAAGCCACCACTTCGCTATCGGCTACGTTCATCTGGCATCCGTAGGTCTCGATAAACAGTTTTTTTGTTTCTTTTCCGGTCGCGGATTTAAAGTCCGTTCCCGCAATCTGGTTTGTCATACGATTAATTATTTATATTATAGATTCTAAGCACGGCGGGAATGGATGACAAAATTATCTGCCATTCGCCATGTATTATTAATTATTAACAAATTCAAAGTCATCAAGACAGATTGAAATACACAAAAACAGAACCTTTGTTACCCATTTCCCGCATTTCTGCCCACCTGTGACTCACTTTCCTATCATAATACATACCCAAAACGGGTGCAAAGATAATAATTCTATTCCGTATCGCACAATAAGCAAACAGTTCTTATGATTCTTCGGTGAAAAATTACTATCTTTGGCAAAATCCTTTTTTAATAATACGAATATGTCGAATTTCCTTATCATACTTGCCATTATTGCCATTGCCATTTATAAGCAAGCGACAAAGGAACCTAAGAAACGGCCGTCCAAACAACCGAAAACGACGGTTCCATTTCCTATAGAATCTGTAGAGGAAGCAGAAAATGTTGTAGAGAAAGTACAACCGGCACAGCTCATTAAGCCGGCACGTCGTGTCTCAAAACCACGGAATACACCACCTCCTGTTTCGTCAGACTTTTCTTGCCAGCCCCGGTCTGGCATTCGGTTCCGTACTCCTTCGGAAGCACGGAAAGCATTCATTTATTCGGAGATATTCAAACGGAAATACTAATACATATTTTTAATACCTGAACACTATGAACTACAACAGAATGACGGCGGCAGAAGCTGCCAGCCTGATACAAAACGGTGAAATCATAGCTCTTAGCGGCTTTACTCCGGCAGGAAGTCCCAAAGCCGTTACGGCCGAACTCGCTAAACAAGCCGAAGAAAAACATGCGCGGGGTGAAGAGTTCCGCATTGGAATCATCACAGGAGCCTCAACAGGCGACTCGTGTGATGGGGTATTGACACGGGCACATGCTATCAAGTTCCGTGCCCCTTATACCACCAACACCGATTTCCGCAAAGCGGTGAACAATGGAGAAATCAATTACACCGACATTCATCTTTCGCAAGTGGCTCAACGCTTACGGTCCGGTTTTTTGGGACATGTCACTACTGCCATTGTGGAAGCTTGTGAATTGACTGATGACGGACGTATTTACCTTACTGCCGGCGTAGGCATTACACCTACCATCGCCCGTCTTGCCGACCGGGTCATTATTGAACTGAACGCTGCACACAGTAAACGCATCATTGGTATGCATGACTTGTACGAAATGGAGCGTCCTCCCTACCGTCGTCCGATTCCCATCGTACGTCCCAGTGACCGTATCGGACTTCCTTACATTCAGGTAGATCCTCAAAAAATCGTGGGAGTGGTAGAAGTAGACATTCCCGACGAAGCACGCGGATTCAGTGCCCCCGATCCGGTAACGGATAAAATCGGGCAAAACGTTGCCGATTTCCTTTCGGCAGATATGAAACGGGGCATTATTCCTTCTACGTTTCTGCCTTTGCAATCGGGGGTAGGCAACATAGCCAATGCTGTATTGAGCGCCTTAGGCCGTGATTCGAGTATTCCTCCTTTCGAAATGTATACTGAAGTTATCCAGAATTCAGTCATTACCCTTATTAAAGAGGGACGTATCAAGTTCGGAAGTACCTGTTCGCTCAGTGTAACAAATGATTGCCTGGAAGACATTTACGAAAACATGGACTTCTTTGCCCACAAGCTGGTGCTTCGTCCGTCCGAGATATCCAACTGTCCCGAAGTAATCCGCCGCATCGGAGTCATCTCGATGAATACCGCCATCGAAGCCGACATCTACGGTAACGTGAACTCTACCCACATTTGCGGCACGAAGATGATGAACGGTATCGGTGGCTCAGGCGATTTCACCCGCAGTGCTTACATTTCCATATTCTCATGTCCTTCTACTGCTAAGGGCGGGTGTATCAGCTCTATTGTGCCCATGGTATCGCATCTTGACCACAGCGAACATTCGGTTAATGTCATCATTACCGAACAGGGTATTGCCGATTTGCGTGGAAAAAGCCCGATGGAGCGTGCACAGGCCGTCATTGAAAACTGTGCACACCCCGATTACAAACAACTTCTATGGGATTACCTGAAGATTTCTACCAAAGGACAGACTTGTCATAGTCTTTCTGCTGCTCTGGGTATGCACCAGATATTCTTGAAGAAAGGCGACATGCGGCTTACCGATTGGAGCGAATTTGATTCTTGAACATATACCAATGAATAAAAAGACACGGAGACACAGGAAAATGTAACGTGAAAAAACAGTGCGTCTTCGTGTCTTTTTGTTTTCAATCATTTTGTTGTAATAACTTCAGTTGCTAAATATTATGAATCTACGTTGGTTAGGTATAGCTTTGTCGTGTATATTCAGCTGGAATATAATGAAAGCAAGTGTAGAAAACGATGCCTTGTGGCAGGTACGGGCTACAGATTTGCATGCTCCGTATGCTTCGGCTCCGATGGCAAGCGGATGTATTGGCATTTTGCCGGATAAAGAACCTTTCCGCATAGGGCAGGTAGTGCTGAATCATGTGTTTGATGCAGCTGCTCCAGGTGTAGTAAGCCGGGTGATGAAAGGAATCAATCCTTTTGGAATACAGATGAAAATAGATGGCATGATAATAGATACTACCTGTATTAAGGCTTGGGAGCAGACGGTAGATATGCGCCAGGCAGTGCACCGCACAACATTTGAGGCAGGACGGAAAGTGCAAGTAGTGTCTGAATTACGTGCTTTGCGAAACCTTCCATACGCTGGATTGGTATCGGTGCAGGTGAAAGCACTGACGGATGTAGTGCTGGAGATACGGAACGGTATGAATGTGCCCGATGATTATGCTGCAGATACCGTACGCTATCGCGAACTGGATGCCGATGGTACACGCTTGTATCTGTTGGAGGCAGAAGCTGTTTCTGCAAGAAAGTACAGGCAGGTAGCAGCGGCATCGACTTTTATGTTCGACGGTGCTGAACACTGGAAACCTTCGTTTGATAAAGCAACCGGCGAGCTGCTTTTTATGTTGTCTCTGAAAAAAGGTGAAACACTTTCGTTCTCGTTGGTAGGCAGTATTTGTTCGTCACGAGACTTTACTGATCCTTATAATGAAGCCGAACGCCAGGTGGTATACGCTGTTCACGAAGGAAAGACGCAATTGATACAGGCACATGAACGGTTATGGAATACCTTGTGGCAAAGCGATATTCGTATCGAAGGAGATGATGATGCCCAGCGGTTGGTACGTTTCGCCTTGTTCAATTTATATGCATCCTGCCGTGCCGGAAGCCGGTTGAGTATTCCACCGATGGGACTTTCTTCGCAAGGTTACAATGGACATATCTTTTGGGATACTGAACTTTGGATGTATCCTCCGATGCTTTTGCTGCAACCCGATATGGCACGGTCGATGCTTGATTATCGTGTAGACCGAAAAGAGCCTGCACGCCGGAAAGCAATGGCATACGGATATAAGGGAACAATGTATCCGTGGGAAAGCGACGATACGGGCGAAGAAGCCACACCGACATTTGCCCTGACCGGAGCATTCGAACATCATATTACAGCAGATGTGGGCATTGCTTGCTGGAATTATTATTGTGTGACCCGTGATTCTGTTTGGCTGAAGCGTGAAGGTTTTCCGTTGCTGAAAGAGATAGCAGAGTTTTGGGTAAGTCGTTCGGTATGTAATGCCGACGGTTCCTATTCGATTGTCGGGGTAACTGGAGCAGACGAATATGCCAATGGTGTAACCGATAATGCCTTTACCAACGCTTCCGCCTCGTTGGTATTAGACTATGCTTCCCGTGCCGGATGGGTATGTGGTGAGCAAGTACCTTCTGTATGGGGTAAGGTGAGCCGTGGTTTGCGTATCTTGCAGTTTGAAGATGGAGTTACGCGTGAACATGCCACGTATCAAGGTGAAACCATCAAACAGGCAGATGTCAACCTGCTGGCTTACCCGTTGGGAAAAATCACCGATGTCAGGCAGCAGCAAAAAGACCTTGCCTATTATGCTGAACGCATTGACCAGCGCGATGGTCCAATGATGTCGTATGCCGTTTTTTGTGTACAATATGCACGAATGGGCAATGCGGCAAAAGCCTATGAAATGTTCTGCCGTTGTTATCAGCCTAACTGGCGTCCTCCTTTCGGGGTACTGTCTGAAACACCTTCAAGCAACAACCCTTATTTCATGACTGGAGCAGGAGGCTTGCTTCAAGCCGTGCTGAATGGATTTTGTGGGCTTCAAGTAACCGAAGAAGGCATTATACAGTTGCCTTCGGTTTTGCCTTTGCACTGGAAAAAGGTTACGGTGACAGGAGTAGGGGTGGAAAAGAAAGTCTATGTGCGGGAGCAGTAAAAGGGTATTCATCTCTTTTCATAGGGAAATGCATTACTGTGCCTGACGGAATGCCCGGATGCGTTGCAATACGTTCTTGCGCAGGTCTTCGTTATAAAGGTTGAACTCTTGCACGTGCAGGTTTCCTTTAGGCAACAGGGCTGCTACGCTGGGGATGAAATACTGCTCTTCATCGATGCCCGTCACGATAAGTGTATGAATCGTAGTGTCTTGCGCGACGGTAAATCCTTGGTAAGAGGTAGCTGGGGTAGCATCGGTGCGCCAGTTGACAGGATTGATGCACACTACATTGTCTCGGAACAAAGGCGATACGGCATCGGGACGGGTTACGCTATTGAATCCGATGAGCACGCCCGTATCTATGGAGTCTTGTGCAGGGCGCAAGGTAGGATAACCGGCAAGCTCTTCCGGTGTCACGGTATAGCCGATAGCGTAAGTGGCGATGAGCTTCCGGCTGATGTCGGGTGTCATTTCCCGTTTCAGGAGTTCGATAATCGCCTTGGCTCCTTGGCTGTGTCCCGCAAGGATGAACGGTTTCCCTTGGTTGTCGTGCTCCATATAATAATGGAAAGCGTCCGCCACGTCTTGATAAGCCAGCTTGAAACGCTCTTCGATGAGTGCCGTGTCCAAGGTGAGCCAGCTGTCCATCGAAATCTGGCGGTAATAAGGAGAGAAGAAGTTGCAGCTATCTGCCAATACGCTTTTAGCCAATTGGATGGAAGGGTCTGTCAAGGCACGTTGTTCCGCGCTGAAGATGTCCATGTGGTGCCGGGTTTGCCCCAACGAGTCGGTATAGTCCCAAATGCAGGTCGGGACTACATAAAACAGGTCTACGTCTTTTCCCGTAGCGTCTTGCTTATTCTCGAACCAGCATCGGTTGTCCGAATAGTCTATTGTGTCGCTTGCGGGGGCGGATGAGTCTTTCTCGCAAGAAACCAGCGCAAGGAGCAGACAGGCGATGCCCGTCAGGTGAGATAATAGTTGTAAGCTTTTCTTGTAAGTTGTTTTCATGTTATTCATGTCCATAGGTCTGTTGCAGGTTCGCTTGTTCTTCCAATATTGTTTCGATATGGTCCAGTATCGCATAAAGCTCCACTTGGGTTTCGGCACGGAGCATGGCGATACGGGTTTCGCGGAAATTGGGAATACCTTTAAATAAAGGAGAAGCTGCCAGGTGACGGCGTACGTGGAGGATGCCCCGGCGCTCGTCGAGCAGGTTGATGCTGTCTTGTACCTCACGGCGTAATACGTCCAGCTTCCAGCGGAAAGAAAGTGGAGGAAGTTTTTCGCCCGTTTCCAGATAATGCTTCACTTCCTTGAATATCCACGGGCGTCCGAAACTGGCACGGCCTATCATAATGGCATCCACACCGTAGCGGTCGAAACATTCTTTGGCACGTTGGGGAGTAGTGATGTCACCGTTCCCGATGATAGGAATGCGCATACGCGGATTATTTTTTACCTCACCTATCAGGGTCCAGTCGGCTTCGCCGGTGTACATCTGTGCACGGGTACGCCCGTGTATGGTCAATGCCTCGATGCCGCAATCCTGCAACTGTTCGGCAAGTTCTACGATGACTTTGTGGTTCTCGTCCCATCCCAGGCGGGTTTTTACCGTAACAGGAATCTGCACCGCATTCACTACGGCACGGGTTATCTCCAGCATTTTGGGGATATTCTGAAGCATGCCTGCCCCTGCCCCTTTACCAGCCACCCGCTTTACCGGGCAACCGAAGTTTAAGTCGAGGATGTCGGGGTGAGCCTGTTCAACGATGCGTGCCGCTTCTACCATTGTATCGGTATCCTTGCCATATATTTGGATGGCTACGGGGCGTTCGGCGGCACTGATGTTGAGTTTCGTCATCGTCTTGTCTACCGAACGTATCAAGGCATCGCTCGATACAAATTCGGTATATACCATATCGGCACCAAACTCTTTGCAGAGCAGGCGGAATGCGGGGTCGGTCACGTCTTCCATAGGAGCCAGCACTACGGGTCTCTCTCCTAAGTCGATGGTTCGTATCTTCATGGGGTAAAGTTTCATTAGGATGGTTTTCGTTTGCAAAAGTAGTAAAATAAAAAGAGATGCTCCGTATGAAGCATCTCTTTTTATTTGTCTGGCTGGCATTGAAGAGTATTTATGCCTTCCTTCCGTTTGCCAGATTATCTGTAAATATCCAGTTTCGGATGGTCGTTGTACAGATTCAGGTTTTGCAGCTCTTCCTGTTCAGTGATACGGAACAAGTAGTACTTGCTGTTCGGAACAAAATCTGTTCCGTCGGGAAGCTTCACGGTAGAGTGTCCTTGCAGGATAACGCAATATTTGCTTTGGTAAGCCTCGTCTTTATCATCGGCAAAGATGACATCTCCGGTTTCGGTTACGATAGGTGTCTTGTCGGTTACGCTTCCGTCTTCATGTTCGTTATAAGTACATTCTACGAAGTGTTGCCATGCCTTACGCTCTACCGGTTGCTGGTTGCGGATGATATCAGTCAGTGCAAATCCTTCCCCCCACAATTCCTTGCGGCGTTCCAGCCAGATTTCTTTCAGGAGGTCATCACCTGTAGCTGTAATTTCGGCTGCGGTATAGCCCGGTTTCATACGTGCGTCGCGCAGTTCTTTCAACAGGCTTTGTGCCTCACTGGTTTTTCCCGGCAGGTGTGCTGCAGCTTCTGCCTTGATAAGGTACATTTCGGCTACACGCATCATCACAATGTCGGCAAGCATATTGTCGACATCGGCGAATTTGAACTTCGAACTCAGCATGGTCCATTCACCGTATCCGGCATTGGGCCCCCAAAAGAACATTCCTTTACGGTAATCATTATCATCAAACAGTTCTTTGAAATAAGGGTCTACATTCAGGCAAGAGTAACCGCTTCCTGGTGTCGTGCTATCTTTGAAATGAAAGTTATAGGCGGGAAGGTTGTCGTCAATAGTACATGAGTAACCCCACATCCATTCCTGGTTTAAGGCATTGTTGAATCCGCTCTTGTATTCCGTTTCATTCATCAGGTAACGGTTTTTCAGGTTCATGGCCTCATCGGCATAATTGTAGGCTTCCTGCCATTCGCGGGCGTACAGGCTAGTACGTGCCAGCAAGCCTGCTACTACTGTATGGTCTATTTTATACTGGTCGGTCGCGTTACTTCCACGGTTATAATCCGTCGGAATCAAATCATATCCGGCTTTCAGGTCGGCAAGTGCCTGCGCATATACTTCCGATACGCTGGATGCGGGTTTCCCGGTTACTGCCATATCGTAGCTGGTAGGCTCGGTGTAGATGGGTACACATACGGCATTAGGGTCTTTGTCGATAGCGAAAGAATAGTGGCTTGCCAACAGCATGTAAAGGAAACCACGTGTAGCGTAAGCCTGTCCCTTGATACGGTCTTTCTCTGTTTGTTCGCCTTCGATGTTATCAATGTTTGCCAATACGGCATTGCAGTTGTTGATGGGGTCGTATACCATGTCCCACATCACGTCATTGATTTCGCCGCGTCCATAGCCGTTTGTCAGGTTATAGCTGGATGAATATCCGTAACTGGTGGTACGCACTACGTCCGAACCGGCAAAGTCATCGTTCATCATGATGGCACCATAGCCGATGGAAGCATACGTTGAACCGCTATTGAAAATATAGTTCCATACGCCACGCATCACACGGTCGGCATTTTCTGTGTTTTTGTAAACGGCATCTGCATCGAGTGAAGTCGTGGGAGCCGTATCCAGGTCGCAGGCTGTAAAGGTGCAGGCAGCCAGTGCCCCAAAGCATATAGTCTTAAAATTCAGTTTCATAGTTTAAAAGTGTTTTTTAAAGTGTTACATTAATACCGAAAGAGAATGTCTTCATTGCCGGATAACGGTATGAAACCATACCATTAATAGGCTGTTCGGGGTCAAGTCCCTGCTGGTGGCAGAAAGTCAGCAGGTTTTCGCCCTGCAGGAAGATGCTTGCCTGCTTGATAGTGGCATAGTGCAGCCATTTCTCTGGCAGGTTATACGATAATGTAACGGTTTTCAGGCGCAAGAACGAACGGTTTACCAACCAGCGGCTGGAACTGCTGGTGAAGTAGCTGGTCTGGTCGTACGACAGACGCGGGATGTCAGTATAGCGGTTTTCAGGTGTCCACCGGTTGAGCATATCCTTGCTTAAGGTAGAACCGTTTCCTCCCGATACGCTGATCATGCTTTTGTAGTCGTTGTTATACAGCTTGCCGCCGATAGCGTATGAGAACAACATCGAGAGTGAAAGGTCTCTCCAGGTCAGGTCTGACTGGAAACCACCGCTTACTTTCGGCAACGAACTGCCCATCTTCACCTTGTCGTCCGAAGTCAGGCTGGAATAGTCTTCGGTGATTTTCCGGCTTCCGTCGGTATCGGTATAATACCATTGCGGATTACCGTTTTCCGGATTCACACCTGCCCATTCATACAACCAGAAGTCGTACAGCGAGCCACCTTTCACCCATTTCTTGGTGCTTTGCCACATCACGTCAGTAGGCAATTCAACGATTTCGTTCTTGTATGTCGTAGCGTTGACACTGAGTTTCCACGTCCAGTCTTTGGTCAGTACAGGCGTACCGTTAATGGTAAATTCCCAACCATAGTTTTTCAGTTTACCGATATTGGCATCGATGCTGGTAAATCCTCCCGATGGAACGAGGTCGCGTGCGAAGAGCAGATCTTTAGATGCACGTTGGAAAAATTCGATGGTTCCGTTGAGGCGGTTGCTCCAGAAACCGAAGTCAAGTCCCACGTTCAGGTTCAGATTGGTTTCCCAACTCAGTTCCGGTGTTTCCAGACGTGAAGCGTGCAAGGTAGATTCGCCGAATGAACTGCCTATTTCATACAGTGCCTTATAGGCATAATAACCCACATTGTCGTTACCCTGTGCACCGTAGCTGGCACGGAGGGTCAGGTTGGTCAACCAGTCGTTTGCAGCCTCTTCAAGGAATTTTTCACGTGAAATCTTCCACGAACCGCCAAACGACCAGAATGTTCCCCAGCGGTGGTCGGGGTGGAAACGTGACGAGCCGTCGGTACGTACCGATGCCGATACGAAATACTTGCTTTGGTACGAATATTCCGCACTGCCGAAGAAGCTCAACAATTTGTATTGGTCGCTGTTGCCATAGAAAGAACTCAGTGTAGAAGCTACATCGGGTTCGTAGTAACCGTCGGTAATGACACCGGTACGGGAACCTCCAAAATTGGACGTGTTGTATTCGTAATATTCCTGACCAGCCATCAGGCGTACGTCGTGATTTTCGTTGAACGTATGGTTCCAGTTGATGACATTATTATAAGTAAGTCCCGTTGTACGCACGTTTTCCTTCTCCACTCCACCGGTCAATGGTTCTTTGCCGTAAGTGGGATTGTCGTAAAAATGTGCGAAGCGGCTGTTGTAGTCGATGTTGAGCGACATTTTGTAGCTCAATCCTTCAAGGGGAGTGATTTGCAGATAACCGCGTATCGAAGCCGCATCGCGCTTGTATTCTTTTTTGTCGTACAACATGGATTGCGCGAAGTTATAACCGTTGTACGAACCTTTGCGGTAGTTTCCGTAATCGTAAATACGGTTGCCATTTTCATCCAGCAAATATTCGCCGGTGGTCAAGTCACGTTCATACACAGGATAAAACGACGGAATACTGCGGGCGGCCAGTACGATGTTTCCGATAGCCGTATCGTCTTGTTTCGGATAATCCTGAACAGAGTGGGTAGCCGATACGTTCAGTCCTACCTGCAACCATTTGCGCAAGTCGGTCGTGATATTGGTACGGAGGTTATAACGCTTGAAGCCCGAACAGATGTAAGCACCTTGGTCGTTCAGGTAGCCCAGCGAGAAATAATACTTGGTACGTTCGCTACCACCCGAGATGCTGGCACTGATATCAGTATAATGGGCATCCTGGCTTAAAGCATCTTCCCAACTGTCATCCCACAGCGGAGTAGCACCTGCCACGATTTTGCCATCCGTGCCTACCGGTTGGGGATATTGTGTGCCGTAAGGGTTGATACCCAAGCCACCTGTTGCCGTAGTGGCAAGAATAGAAGAAGCTGTCTGTGCAGCCGATTCAGCACTTTGACCGTTGTCCATATAGCTGTTGCGGAGTGCCTCCCATTGCAGCATGAAGTAGTCGTTCGTACTCAACTGGTCGTAGTCGCGTACGGCGCGACTCGAAAAACCATACTTGGCTGAAAGCTGGATGGTAGGAGCCGAACCGTTTTGTCCTTGCTTGGTAGTAATCATAATCACACCGTTGGCAGCACGTGAACCATACAGTGAAGCGGCGGCGGCATCCTTCAGTACAGTCACCGAAGCAATGTCTTGCGAAGAGATAGACGACAAGGCACCGTCGTAAGGCACGCCGTCCACTACGTACAGCGGTGTGGTGGTGGCATTGGCAGAACCTACGCCGCGAATGTAGATGCTGGCATCTTCACCCGGTTGTCCGCTGGTAGAGAACGATTGCAGACCAGCTACGGTTCCTTGCAATGCTTTCGACACGCTGGATACCTGTGAGGCGGCAATGATTTTCTTGTCGATTACACTTGCCGAACCGGTGAAGGTAGATTTTTTTGCAGTACCGTAGGGCACGGCGATAACCACCTCATCGATGGCAATACTGGATTCGTGCATTTCTATGTTAATGGTTTTCTGCCCATTTATAGGAACTTCCTGAGTTTCGTAGCCGATAAATGAAAATACCAATGTGTTTTGTGGTTCGGTCTGTAGCGAATAGTCGCCATCCATGGAGGTGATTGTACCGTTAGTACTTCCTTTTACCGCTACTGTCACGCCGGGCAAACCTTCGCCTCCGGCAGTGACTTTTCCCGAAACAGTGATGCGTTGCGCATACGTCGCTATGCAGAACAAAAGCATGCATAGCAGAGTTAGTGACCTGCTCATAAGTGTTTAATTGGTTGTTATGTGTTTATAGTTTACAGTTGGTTTCTCTCTCTCTTGTGGAGAAACATTGTTTATGGTTTATTGAATAGTTTTGTCTGTTTCCCAAAAAACGGGCGCAAAAATAGTAAATTCTTTGAATAAATGACATAGAAAAGTGAAAATATGCGCACATCGGGTTTCGTTTTTGGGTATTTATTCTATCATTATGCATAAAAGATACACAATGATTGCTGGAAAATCGCTACCTTTGCAGCCTAAATCAGAAGAAATATGGATTATTCGATAAAAGACTTTGAGATTATGGCACCGGTAGGTTCGCGCGAATCACTGGCGGCGGCTATTCATGCCGGAGCAGATTCCATCTATTTCGGTATCGAGAGTTTGAACATGCGGGCACGGTCGGCAAGCACATTTACCATTGACGACTTGCGCGAGATAGCACGCACGTGCGACGAGCACGGGGTAAAGAGTTACCTCACGGTGAATACCATCATTTACGATGAAGACCTGGAGCTGATGCGCCGGATTATCGATGCGGCAAAACAGGCAGGCATCAGTGCGGTGATTGCCGCCGATGTGGCGGTAATGGCGTATTGCAACCAAATCGGGCAGGAAGTGCACCTTTCTACCCAACTGAACATCAGCAATGTGGAGGCACTGCGCTTTTATGCCCAGTTTGCCGACGTGGTGGTGCTGGCACGTGAACTGAACCTGAAACAGGTGCGCAAGATATACGATGCCATCCATGAGCAGCACATCACCGGCCCGATGGGGCAACCCGTGCGTATCGAGATGTTCTGCCACGGAGCGTTGTGCATGGCGGTATCGGGCAAGTGTTACCTCAGCCTGAACGAACTGAACGCTTCCGCCAACCGCGGTGCCTGTATGCAGGTGTGCCGCCGCGCCTATATTGTAAAAGACAAGGAAAGCGACATCGAACTGGAAGTGGATAACCAGTACATCATGTCGCCCAAAGACCTGAAGACCATCCGCTTTATGGACGAAATGATAGAAGCGGGCGTGCGGGTGTTCAAAATAGAGGGACGTGCCCGCGGACCCGAGTATGTGAAGACGGTGGTAGAGTGCTATAAGGAAGCCATCCGGTCGTACTTGGACGGCACGTTTACCGAAGCGAAGAAAGACGCATGGGACGAACGCTTGAAGACGGTATTCAACCGCGGCTTTTGGAACGGTTATTACTTGGGGCAACGCTTGGGAGAGTGGAGCCGCAATTACGGTTCGGGCGCTACCGAACGCAAGGTGTACGCCGGACGGGGCATCAAGTATTTCTCCAACATCGGCGTGGCTGAGTTTCTGATAGAAGCGTCCGAAATCAAGGTAGGCGACAAGCTGCTGATAACGGGTCCTACTACGGGCGCGATGTTTGTCACCCTCGACGAAGCCCGTGTCGACCTGAAACCGGTGGACGTAGTGCCCAAAGGCGTGCACGTGTCGTTCAAGGTGCCCGGACGCATCCGCCCCAGTGACAAACTGTACCGGATGGTCCCGACCGAGGAGTTGAAAAGAAAATAAGCAGGAAGCAAGCAGGAATTGGGAAGTCAATTAGCAGCATGGTCCTTTACATCCCAGTCCTCTTAAAATCCTAAGATACCAGGACTGCAGTCCTAATATATATAGGACTGCAGTCCTGACGCTGTAAGACAGTAGTCCTATACTACTGGGACTGGACATGCAGTTTATTCTCTTCTCTCTTTTGACTGATTGTCTTATGTTGCGCAGCTCGTTATGCACTAAAATCAGCTTATAGCCTTGCACTCCGGTCTACGATTTTAATCAGGTTATAGAGTTCTGCCACCTCGTTGGTAAAAACGGGCGAAAAAATTGGGAGAAATTGGTAAAACAGAAGTCACTCGTACAGATCATGCTGGAACTCTTTATGAGACAGTAGGACCAACAACAACCGAATGGAAAGATCCAATTATCATAAAACCCGAAGAGAAAGATAAGCAATAATAGAATGTAGATAGAATAAGGAACAATGCTTTTGATTGTTGGTATTATAGAATCTTATTCGATACGATATTATAAACAAATTGCCGTATGAAAAAAATATTATGTGCATTCATATTAATAACTTTTGTGAATATAAGCTCACGAACAATTTTTGCGCAAAACCATTATATGGAAATAGATAGTCTACTCATTCATTATGTGGATTTTAATCTTATGACAATGGTTGATATTAGTTGTGACAATTTTGAATCAGCTTTGGTTTATAAAACAGTTGTACTTCGTGATTCAAGTTGCATTGCAGAATTGACAGATATTTTTTTGGGAAAAAAATGTAAAACGGAACAACCTATTGATGTTAGATGCAAGATTTATATGTTTACTCCACAAGGAATAAAGGTGATGTGTTTAGGGAAATATATTTTGTGTTATAATGGTAATTCTTATAAAATAAATACCCTATTCATTGATAAAGTGAAAGAACTTATTTTAAAAGGGGAAAAGGTCTTGAATGATACGATAATAACCCATACTCCTATTTTATTGATAAAGCAGGATGTTTTTTATAATTATGTTAGGCAAAGATGCTTACCTATTATGAAAAAAGAAAAGATAGATTCCTTAAAGATTATAGTTGATTTTTGTATTGATAGAAAAGGTCATACTGTAGATGTATCCATAAAAGGATGGAAAAATCAATTTGTTTCAAATTCATTACAAGATGAAATCACTCGTTTATTTCAAGAACATTTGAAATGGTCTGCGTCAGAAAATCGTTCTCACAAAGTTAGAAAAGTATTACCTTTAGTGCTAGTCTCTGATTAGTTGCTTATAGAAATTTTGTTCGTTTGAAAGAGACAAATGAGAATGCATCAACTGCTTACGGCTTGACTGACAATTGACTTGTATGTTAAATGTCAATCAAGTAATGAAAGTAGACAATGTCATTGGTACAGTAGCTCAACAACAACGGCTTCGAGTTCAAAGATGCCGTAAAGCAGGCGAATGAGTACACGTATGACAAAAACGGCAACCTGACGAAAGATTTGAACAAGAATATCACAGAGATTCAATATAATTGTTTAAATTTGCCAAGCAAGGTCACGTTCGGGAACGGGAATACGATAACTTATCTGTATGCAGCTGACGGCACAAAGCTGCGCACGGTGCATAAGACAGGAAGTACGACCACCACGACAGACTATTGCGGGAATGTGGTCTATGAAAACGGTACGCAGAAGCTATTGCTGACGGAAGAGGGCTATGTCACCTTGGCTGACAGCAAGTACCATTATTACCTGAAGGACCATCAAGGCAACAACCGTGTGGTCATTAACCAAAGTGGAACGGTCGAGGAAACGAACCATTATTATCCTTTCGGTGGAGTATTCGCGGCAACGAATAATGTGCAGCCGTACAAGTATAACGGTAAGGAGTTTGACACGAAGAACGGCCTGAACTGGTACGATTACGGTGCACGGCACTATGATGCGGCGTTGGGAAGGTGGCATGTTATTGACCCGATGGCTGAAAAATATTGTACTTTTACTCCTTATTCTTATTGTGTCAATAATCCTATTATGTATATAGACCCTGATGGCAGATTGGCAAATCCCATTTACGATCAAGAAGGAAACTTTTTAGGGACGGACAATAGAGGTTTGCAAGGAGACGCTATCATAATGGATTCGAAGTTCTTCCAACAAGGTATGGAACATGAACTTGCTGAAGGACTTGATTTAGGTCTTTCCAGCCTTGACGAAGGGACTCGTGGAATAGTTGAGGCAAGTGTTAGAAGTTTAGTGAACAGACCGGATTATGATGGCTTTGTGACGGTAAGCGAAGGCATTCAATGGGCTAAGAACCATCCGAATGCGTTGAATTATCCTACCCCTAATAATGCATTATATATCAATGCGGCTTTATTGGATTTTGGGGAACTTTCTGTTGACAAAATTGGCATTCCTAATATAGGGAAACCTGTACGAACTCAATTGTTTACTGTCCCAAATACATTAGAATCTATCTATAATGAAAGATTGAGGGCTACAGTATATGCTTTAAGAAGAGTAAATGTTACATTACAAAACCCTGTTTTGCGTACTATATCAGTAGTAAATGATGAAGCAACGTATTACGATTGGAATCAAGGAGATTCATTTGTCCGTAGATCTGCAATTTTTTTGGAACGGATGCGGACAGGATTAAATGACACTCATGGATTTAGGGCTTATTATTATGGCTATGGAGTTTTAAGAAAATAGAGTAGAAATATGAAAAAGTTTTTAGTGCTTGGTTTAGTTGTTTTGTGGATTGTTAGTTGTAAATGTCCTTTCCTTTGGATTGTGAATTTAGGGAATAATTTTGCATTGCTTCAATGGGATGATACAGATATTGTATATGACCGCAATGGAGACAAAGAATGTTTTTCAAGTTCGGAAAGTGTACAAGTTGTGCCATTTGAAGTTGTTGCCTATAATTTTAATGACCGTTGGATTATTGCTAAATCAGATTCAAAGGCGGGAGATAATTCCCAATACTGGATAATTGACAAGCAGTATAATTTTTCTCGTTTAGGTTATAGGGAAGAATTGCAACGTCAGACTACAGGTCCGCTTGATTCTATTAGTTTTTATAAGACAATAAAAACGTATGGCATTGATTTACAATTGAAATATTTAAGCAATAAGTAACAATTTGCTTGTTTCTAATAAAGACAGCCTTGATATTGTAATCAAATAATGATTCGATATTTAGGCTGTTTTTATTTTTTGTGTATCGTATCAATACTCCTACGACAAAATGGCAACCTGACAAAAGATTTGAACAAGGATGTTACAGGTATTCAATATAATTGTTTAAATTTGCCAAGCAAGGTCACGTTTAAGGACGGTAATACCATCACTTATTTATATGCTGCTGACGGCACAAAGCTACGCACGGTGCATAAAACAGGAAGTACGACCACCACGACTGACTATTGCGGCAATGTGGTCTATGAAAACGGCACGCAGAAATACCTGTTGACGGAAGAGGGCTATGTCACCTTGGCTGACAGCAAGTACCATTATTACTTGAAGGACCACCAAGGTAATAACCGTGTGGTCATCAGTTCCACGGGAACTGTTGAGGAGACGAATCATTATTATTCGTTCGGCGGGGTGTTCGCGGCAACGAACAATATGCAGCCTTATAAGTATAATGGTAAGGAGTTCGATAACAAGAACGGCTTGAACTGGTACGATTACGGTGCACGGCACTATGATGCGGCATTAGGAAGGTTTGTGAGTGTTGACCCGTTATCGGAGCAAGACTATGCGGTTTCTCCTTACACTTATTGTGGCAATAATCCATTCTCCGTATCGACAAGGACGGCAGGATTTGGGAAACGGTTTGGGATGTGGGCAATATGCTTTACGATGCAGGTGCAGCTGTAGCAGCCCATATTCGCGGTGACCATGCTTCCGCCCAAAGCCATTGGGTTGATTTGGGAATGGATGCCGCAGCGGCTATTGTTCCATTTGTTCCGGCAGGTGCAACTAAAGCTCTGAAGGCTGCGGATAAGAGTGTAGATGCAGTGAAAGCAGCCAAGCAGGTTGATAAGGTGACTGAAACGTCAAAAGGTGGAGCACGTTTTATAGGTGATGTAGATGGAAAGTTAATTGATTCAAGTTTCGCAAGTTAATAGATAACCTTCTTCTTGGGATATAAAAGAGGCACAGGGATTTCCGCATATCGCAGAAAATGAGTAATTTTATAGTTGCAAATCAAAACATTACTCAGCCCTATGCCCTTGCACAAAGTTACA
>NZ_JACSPP010000005.1 GCF_014837065.1 Phocaeicola intestinalis | reverse complement strand
ATCGCCCAAAGCACACACGAAAACGGATACATCAAGCCAAGAAAAACTTTTTGGAGAAATTCAAAACAGCTTCTAAACGTTCATATATTCCCAGTAAAGAAACATTCATCTGTGATTTTTTACTGGAAAGATACAGGCTCTTCATTTGAGAAACCTTTAATAAAAATATAAATATTATGCGGATTTGTATCAAAAATGCAACCATCGTAAACGAAGGAGAAAAATACGTTGGTACGGTCATTGTTGAAGATGAATTGATTTATGCGGTAATAAAAGGCAATCCTGAACCCCAAACAAAATGTGACAGAGTCATCGATGCCAACGGATATTACCTGATTCCGGGAGTTATTGACGACCATGTACATTTTCGCGAACCCGGTCTGACACATAAGGCTGATATAGCTACAGAAAGTTCTGCAGCTGCAGCAGGAGGTGTCACTTCCTTCATGGATATGCCCAACTGCAAGCCTCAGACCGTCACAATCGAAGCGTTAGAAGAAAAATTCAACCTTGCTTCACAAAAAAGCATTGTCAATTATTCTTTCTACTTTGGGGCAACCAATGACAACACTGATTTGTTTTCCCAATTAGACAAGACACGCGTATGTGGCATAAAACTCTTTATGGGAGCCAGCACAGGCAATATGCTGGTAGAAAAAAGAGAGTCATTGAAACGAATATTTCAAGCTGCTCCCATCTTAATCGCCACACATTGTGAGAATCCTGAAATCATTGAATGGAACACGGAACTTGCCAAAATGAAATTTGGAGAAGATCCCGACATCAAATACCATTCCCGTATCAGAAGCGAAGCAGCGTGTTGGGAATCGACGAAAGAAGCAGTACTTCTGGCACAAGAAACAGGAGCAAGGCTACATGTACTCCATCTCAGCACTGCCCGCGAGTTGAGCTTGTTTACGGACCTTCCGGTTTCGCAGAAACAAATAACGTCAGAAGCATGTGTTTCACATTTGATGTTCTGCGAAGACGATTACGGCAATTATGGGGCTCGCATCAAATGTAATCCGAGTGTCAAGACATCCAAGGATCGTGAAGCTTTACACCGGGCCTTACGCACAAACCTTATTGATGTCATAGCGACAGATCATGCCCCTCATCTGCTTTCGGAAAAAGAAGGGGGAGCACTAAAAGCGGCCTCCGGCATGCCATCCATCCAATTTTCACTGAATTGCATGATGGAATTGGTAAGACAAGGTATATTCACTATAGAACAAATGGTAAATAAAATGTGCCATACACCTGCTGATTTGTTTCAGATAGACAAACGAGGTTACATCCGCCCGGGCTATAAAGCCGATTTGGTTATCCTGAATCCGGAAGCAGAATGGACTGTTACCAAAGACTGCATATTGAGCAAATGCGGGTGGAGTCCGTATGAAGGCCAAACTTTCCATACAAAAGTGGAAAAGACATTTGTCAACGGGAATTTAGTATATACCGATGGACAAGTAAATGAAGCATATCGAGGAGAACCACTCCGTTTTAACCGATAAAAAAACGTATGAAAATTGCAAATACCACTGTCAGCTATACAATCCAGGATTTAGCCGGTTATATCAACTGGATCTATTTTTTCCATGCGTGGGGATTCCAGCCTCGGTTTGCTGCAATAGCAGACATAGCTGGATGTGACACCTGCCAGACGAGATGGGCGGCAAATTTTCCACAAACAGATACAGCTAAAGCTACCGAAGCCATACTTCTGTATAACGAAGCCCAACGCCTGCTGAGACACATGGATGAAAAGTGCAAGATACAGGCAATATACAGGCTCATGGATGCCAATGCTGATAGTGATGATTTATTACTAGACGGAATCAGGTTCCCTCTGCTCCGTCAACAGACACGGATACATCCCAACGCTCCATTTCTCTGTTTAAGCGATTTTGTACGTCCATTGTCACAAGGAATTGTCGATACGGTGGGGGCATTTGCCACCACCGTTGATAATACTTTTGAAAAAAGCTACGCAAACGATACCTATCAGCACTTGCTTGTACAGACCTTAAACGAGCGTCTGGCTGAAGCTGCTGCTGAAAAACTACACGAAACCATTCGGAAAGAAATTTGGGGATATGCCAAAGACGAACATTTGACCCACAAGCAACTGCTGAATGGAGAATATCAAGGTATCCGCCCGGCAGTAGGCTATCCTTCACTTCCAGACCTATCGGTAACGTTTTTACTTAACACGCTGATTGACATGAACAAAATCGGCATCCATCTTACCGAAAACGGCATGATGCGACCACATGCATCGGTATGTGGACTGATGTTCGCGCATCCACAATCACACTATTTTTCCATAGGAAAAATCGACGAACACCAATTGGCTGATTACGCGACACGACGAGGCATGGACAGCAATTATTTACGCAAATTTTTAACCGCCAATTTATAACAACATCCCGACTGATATGATTATATTACGCATTTCATTATTCTTTTTAATCTTGCTGTTATTGCCCGATTGGTATATTTACAGATTCCATATCAAGTATTGCGCAAAACAATGGATAAGAAAACTCTGGTGGATGCCAAGCATCTGTTTGCTGCTAGCCCTGCTTGTTTTTGTTTCTTTCCGCGACTCTTTTCAGCATGCTTTCGGCATTTACCTGATTGTAGCATTATGCATAGCTGTTCCCAAAATGGTATTCATGCTGTGCGACTTACTGATTTATCTTTGTAAAAAGTCTGTTCAATGCTTCATCAAGAAGCCGATGCCATTATCCATCGTACATTTATACAGACTTGCAAGAATCTGTATCCCGTCATCAGCAGCACTTATTACCTGCATTTACATCGTATTCGGGGCTGCTTTCGGAAAAGAGTTTTTCCAAGTCAACAAAGTCACTTTCATATCTCCCGACCTCCCCGATGCTTTTAACGGCTATCGGATCTTACAATTATCCGATATTCATACAGGAAGTTGGGACGACCATGGTGAAGCCTTGCAACGTGCCGTGACATTATGCAATGCCCAATATCCAGACCTGGTCGCCTTTACCGGTGATTTGGTAAATAGCCGTGCTGACGAGATGAAACCTTTTATGACTATTCTATCTCAGTTACATGCCAAAGACGGAGTATATGCCGTGCTGGGCAACCACGATTATGCAACATACACACATTGGGACAGCGAAGCTGAGCGCCTGGCAAATATCGACACCCTCATTTGCAGAGAAAAACAAATGGGATGGGAGGTACTGATGAATGAACATCGCATCTTGTATAGAGGCAATGACTCCATTGCAATAGCAGGTGTCGAGAACAGTGGAAACCCTCCCTTTCCTAATCGGGGGAATCTTCCTAAAGCATTACAGCATACCGATGGAATGTTCAAAATTTTGCTCAGTCACGATCCCACACACTGGAAACGCAATGTTTTGCCCGAAACAGATGTCCAGCTCATGCTTGCCGGTCATACTCATGACATGCAGGTTAATCTGTTCGGATTTTCCTTCTCCAAATTTGTCTATCCGGAACATCGGGGCATGTATCTGGAAAACGGACGCGGCCTTTATGTCAATGTAGGCCTGGGCTTCGTCATGTTCCCCATGCGCCTTGGTGCATGGCCTGAAATAACGGTCATTACCCTCAAAAACAAACAATAAAATAAAAAGATTACAGACACAAAAAAACGATACCGGAACACATTCAACCTAAAAAGATTTATAAACTTAAAAATCATAAACATGAGACTCATTTACATCATCTATCAAATCTGCATTGGATTACCGATTTTCGTAGTAGCCACTATCCTGACAGCCCTAACCACAATGCTAGGATGCTGGTTAGGAAACGGACATTTTTGGGGATATTACCCCGGAAAACTTTGGTCACAACTAACCTGTTTTCTATTTTTGCTCCCCGTAAAAGTAGAAGGACATGAGGTACTGGACAAAAACACCTCGTATGTCTTTGTAGCCAATCATCAAGGAGCATTCGATATATTTCTGATTTATGGATTCTTGGGACGTAACTTTAAATGGATGATGAAAAAAAGCTTACGGAAAATACCATTTGTCGGGAAAGCATGTGAATCAGCCGGCTTTATCTTCGTCGACAAATCCAGTCCGAGAAAGATATACGAAACCATCAAACAAGCAGAAAAAGTGCTACAGGGAGGAACGTCATTGATGGTCTTTCCGGAAGGAGCCCGCACCTATACCGGAAAGATGAATGCTTTCAAGAAAGGAGCTTTCTTCATTGCCGACCAGTTACAAATGCCTGTCGTTCCGATGACTATCAACGGTTCTTTCCAGATTCTGCCACGTACAGGCAAATTGCTCTCCTGGCATCCTATGAAGCTCACCATACACACACCAATCTATCCTATCGGCAAAAAAGGAGAAGAAAACTTGCAAATGTTGATGACAGAATCGTATAAAGAAATAGAAAAAGACTTAAAGTAAGAAGCTGTTTTGAATTTATCGAGCGATGATTTGGGATGAGTTTTTGAGGCATTTTCGCTTCTGTGATGAGGAAGATAGCGGGCTATCTGACGAAGAACAGGAGCGAAAAGGACCAAAAAATCGCCCAAAGCACACACGAAAACAGATACATCAAGCCAAGAAAAACTTTTTGGAGAAATTCAAAACAGCTTCTAAGACGCAGACAAGAAATATCTCCTGTAAAGGTGCGTTTTTATTGTCTATGAAAAAACATACGGCCGTACAAAAACTATACGACCGTATTCAAATCAGATTATATCTGCCGATAGGGCAAACGAATGCACTTCAAGTTATGAATGTCCGTAATAAACCAATTCGACTGAGTTGAAAACGCAGTAGTACTGCATCTGCCGATGAAGTATATATTCAACCGTGAATGCAGTATATATTCATCAGCCGATGAAGTATATATTCATTTTTCAAGGGTATGTATTGACTGTTTACGGACATTCATTTTTCAATTTTTCTCACAGGCGATTGCACAAACAGTTTTCGCCAAGCGGTCGGCTTCATCTGCAGTGCGGGCTTCCGAATATACACGGATAATGGGTTCGGTATTGCTCTTACGCAAGTGTACCCACCCGTCAGCAAAATCAATCTTCACCCCATCGATATCGTTTACCTCTTCATTACGGTAAACTTCCTTCACTTTTTCCAAAATAGCATCAATATCAGTATCCGGCGTCAAATCTATACGATTTTTCGCCATATAATAAGTAGGATAAGAAGCACGCAGTTCACTCACCTTCTTGCCTTCATGAGCCAAATGACTTAAGAACAAAGCTATGCCTACCAGTGCATCCCGACCATAATGGGCAGGCGGATAGATGACACCGCCGTTACCTTCACCGCCGATTACGGCATGTGTCTCTTTCATTTTTGCTACCACATTCACTTCGCCTACTGCCGAAGCATAATATTTCATCCCGTATTTATCAGTTACATCCCGCAATGCACGAGTCGAACTCAAATTGGATACCGTATTGCCTGGTGTATTCTTCAATACATAATCGGCCACTGTAACTAGCGTATACTCCTCGCCATACATTGTTCCATCTTCACAAATCATAGCCAATCGATCCACATCCGGGTCTACTACAAAAGCCACATCCAATTCTTTTTTCCGCATCAACTGCATGATATCACCTAGATTTTTCTCCAAGGGCTCAGGATTATGCTGGAAAATTCCTGTAGGTTCGCAATACAATTTCTCTACATAATCCACTCCCAAACGCTCCAGCAATTGTGGAAGAATGATACCACCTACCGAATTTACACAATCAATTGCGACACGAAAACCTGCTTCACGGATAGCCTTGCTATCTACTAAAGGCAAAGACAAGACGTGCTCGATATGCTTTTCACCATAACTCAAATCCTCCGTATAGAGCCCTATCGAATCAATATCGGCGTATTCAAAGTCTTCTGCTTCGGCTATGCGGAGCACTTCTTTCCCCTCTTCAGCATTCAAGAACTCACCACGTTCGTTCAACAATTTAAGTGCATTCCACGGTTTCGGATTGTGGCTGGCAGTCAGAATAATTCCACCACAGGCTTTTGCCATCGTCACCGCCAATTCGGTAGTAGGAGTAGAAGCCAATCCTATATCAACGACATCAAAACCCATACCCATCAAAGTGCCACACACCACTTTCCGCACCATCTCACCCGATACACGGGCATCACGTCCCACCACAATGCGATTGCTTTGTAAAGAAGAAATACGACGAATCAGTGTAGCGTATGCAGAAGTAAATTTTACGATATCCAACGGGGTCAGCCCTTCTCCTGCTTTTCCCCCGATAGTTCCCCTGATACCGGAGATTGATTTTATCAAAGTCATCGTTTATTAAGTTTTTGGGTTTATAATTTCTCACCAACATTCAGGCAATGTCTTGGGTTGTCCTCCCTGACAAACGGAACAGACATTACAACATAAGGCGGATGTGCCAAAACAAAAATCAACGTTCATTTTGATAATCCCATTCCATTCTGACACACCAGCCTTCTTATTTACCTAAATTATAAGTAATCTCGTAATAACACGGGTATACATAACGGCTCGCATTTCTAGTCCCTTCAGCGTGAGGAACTATCAGACGTACACGAGCCACATCAGTCGACGAAGATGTACGCGAAGGTTTTACATACCGCAAAGGCAATAACCAGCCCGTCGGTACCGAAGTTGTCTGGTAAATGGAATACATAATATAACTCTGCGTAAAAGCTGCCGAATAAGAATCACCATCAATGGTAAGCTTATATTCTTCGGGATGAAGCATATACATTGGAAGCGACCACGATGAGTTTACAAAATAAAGCGGATAATTGTACAGATTCGTATTACCAGTCAGCGTATCACCCAAACTGAACAGTTCATCACGATCCTGCATCGCAATCTCAAAATAACGGGAAAGTATGGAATACGACCCATCTGCCAAGACAGAAGTACCCTGCCCTTTCTTCACGATATTCATATACACACCGCTTTCATCAAAAAGCACAAACTGATTCTCGTTGGTCATTGTATCTTGGGCATAGAATTCGCTTTCGCTTATTATTTCATAATCGTGCGTACTAATCCATGCATTGATTGCATCAATTTCATCATCTCTCAGTTCAGCATACGTCTTGCTATCGTCACAACTTTGGAATAACAAAGTCCCGATAGCCAATACTGTTACAAACAATCTTATCCTTTTCATTCTTCTTGCTATAAATTTGTGGCGGCAAATTTAATAAAATGGCAGTAATAAACGAAAATTCAAAGAGATTTTATCATTAAATGAAGTGATTTAAACTTATTTCAGAACATGAATATCACATCAGCATAGAAACCGTTGCATGCGAACCGGGTCATTCATTTTCTTGGAGGCATTCCAATGCATTAAAGGGAAGCTGTAGCTTTTCTCTTTTTAAAGCAGAAGGTAAAGACATACGGTCAGCATCAGAAATCCGTAATCTTTGCGTTACAAAAAAACTGCTGCCTGCCAAACACTGATAAAAGCGTTAGCAGACAGCAATAAGTGTTATATCGTTATGCCATTACATCAAATTGTCTGATGGTTGATACAAATCCCCTTCAGATACCATTCATACAAACGATGAATTCCCTCGTCTATCTCCACTTGATGATGCCACCCCAAGCTATGAAGCTTCGTTACGTCCGTCAACTTACGCATCGTTCCGTCTGGCTTAGAAGAATCCCAACGCAACTCACCCTTAAAGCCGATTTCTTTTACAATCTTCTCAGCCAGTTCCCGGATGGACAGTTCCTTGCCCGTACCTACATTGATATGACAATTACGGATTTCTGTCTCGCCATTCTTGTAAGTATCTTTAAAATCTACATTCAATAATACGTGTACACTGGCATCTGCCATCTCTTCACTCCACAGGAACTCACGCAAAGGCTTGCCTGTACCCCATAAAGTTACAGCTTCGGGCGCAATGCCAAACTTTGCCAGTTTTCCTAAGATTTCTTCGTCCGTATTATTTCCATTTACTCCTTCTACAGGGCGCAAGTTTATGTCTTTACGCACAGCATCCCACTTGCCTTCATTCAGGCACTTTGCAAGATAGACCTTGCGAATCATTGCCGGAAGCACATGACTGTTTTCCAAGTGAAAGTTGTCATTCGGCCCATAAAGGTTTGTAGGCATAACGGCAATGTAATTCGTACCATATTGCAAGTTGAAACTTTCACACATCTTTAAGCCGGCTATTTTAGCAATGGCATAAGGTTCGTTCGTATATTCCAAAGGAGAAGTGAGCAGTACTTCTTCCTTCATCGGTTGGGGAGCTTCACGCGGATAGATACAGGTACTACCCAAAAACAGAAGCTTCTTGACGCCATGACGAAAGCTTTCACCGATGACATTCTGCTGTATTTGAAGATTCTGGTAAATAAAGTCTGCACGGTAATGCAAGTTCGCCATAATGCCTCCTACATGTGCGGCAGCCAATACTACAGCATCAGGCTGTTCTTCATCGAAAAAACGTTTTACAGCCACTCCATCCAACAGGTCCAGTTCCTTATGACTACACCCTACCAAGTTCATATACCCCCGTTGCTGAAGATTATTCCAAATAGCCGATCCAACTAATCCATGATGTCCGGCAACATATATTTTTGATGATTTGTCCAACATATTCTTTTTTGTTGACAAGCCGACAAAGTATCAGAAAACGAGGCATTACCTGTCAAATACCATTACATCCTTGTCAATTCGTTATCTGACACCTTGTCAACTTAAAATTATTCTTCTTTATCCATTTCTGCTTTCAGATGAAGTTTCCTTACAAACTTCATGTCATGCTCAGCCATTATACGTACCAACTCAGGGAAAGATGTTTTTGTCGGATTCCAGCCTAATGTTTCTTTGGCCTTGGTCGGATCTCCTAAAAGCTGCTCCACTTCACACGGGCGGAAATACTTCGGATCAACTTCTACCAATACACGTCCTGTTTCCCGGTCAATACCTTTTTCGTCAACACCACTTCCCTGCCATTCCAAATCAATACCCAGGTAATGGAATGCCAGCGTACAGAACTCTCGTACCGTATGCATCTCACCGGTTGCTATCACAAAGTCTTCTGGTTTATCATTCTGGAGGATAAGCCACATGCACTCTACATAATCTTTAGCATATCCCCAATCACGTTTCGCGTCAAGATTGCCTAAATACAGTTTATCTTGAAACCCTTGCTTGATACGTGCAGCCGCAAGCGTAATCTTACGTGTCACGAAATTTTCTCCACGCCGCTCACTTTCATGATTGAACAGGATACCGTTTACAGCAAACATACCATAACTTTCACGATAGTTTTTCGTTATCCAAAAACCATACTGCTTTGCCACTCCATAGGGTGAACGCGGATAAAAAGGAGTCGTTTCTTTTTGGGGAATTTCCTGAACCTTTCCAAAAAGTTCAGATGTGGAAGCCTGATAAATACGGCAAGTTTTGTCGAGTCCGCAGATTCGAACCGCCTCTAATAAACGAAGCGTGCCGATGGCATCAGCCTCGGCTGTGTATTCAGGTACATCAAAAGAGACCTTTACGTGGCTCTGTGCTGCCAGATTATAGATTTCCGTAGGATGAATGTCACTGATGATACGAATCAACGAACTGGAATCTGTCATATCGCCCCAATGAAGATTCACCAAACGGTTTTTCTTCATATCACGTACCCATTCGTCCAGATACAAATGCTCGATACGTCCTGTATTGAATGACGAAGAACGGCGTAAAATACCATGCACTTCATAGCCTTTCTCTATCAAAAACTCAGCAAGGTAAGAACCGTCTTGTCCTGTTATACCGGTGATTAATGCTACTTTTCTCATAATTCCAAAATCTTTTCGGACAAAGGTAATCTTTATTTCTGTAAAAGCCAAACAGATGTGTTACTATCAGTCAGTCTCTCCGAAAAATATCACGGGTATACACTTTATACCGGACATCGTCAAGACATGCATCATAGCGATTAGCAATAATAGCCTGGCTCTGGCGCTTGAAAAGTTCCAAATCATTTACAACCCGGCTTCCAAAAAAAGTGCTCCCATCTTTCAATGTCGGCTCATAAATTATTACAATTGCACCTTTAGCCTTCACACGTTTCATGACCCCTTGGATACTGCTTTGCCGAAAATTATCACTATGGCTTTTCATTGTAAGACGAAAAACACCTATTGTACATTGCCGTTCTTCATCAGGATTATAATCACTCCGGTTATAATAATCGTAATATCCTGCCTTATGCAAGACTCTATCGGCAACAAAATCCTTACGTGTACGATTGCTTTCCACTATTGCCTGTATCAAATTTTCAGGCACATCCGCATAGTTGGCAAGAAGCTGTTTGGTATCTTTAGGCAGGCAATAACCTCCATAGCCAAAACTTGGATTATTATAATGACTTCCAATGCGCGGATCCAGACAGACCCCATTGATTATCGCCTTTGTATCCAATCCTTTCATTTCAGCATAAGTATCCAATTCATTAAAGTATGATACCCTCAAAGCCAGGTAAGTATTGGCAAACAGTTTCACGGCTTCCGCCTCTGTCAATCCCATGAACAATGTATCAATATTCTCTTTAAGAGCACCTTCCTGAAGTAAAGCGGCAAAAGTATGTGCAGCTTTGTCCAAACGGGCGTCTCCTTCAGGACGTCCCACAATGATGCGGCTAGGGTAAAGATTATCATAAAGCGCTTTGCTTTCCCGCAGAAATTCGGGAGAAAATATGATGTTATTATTTCCCAACTTCTTACGGATGTTTTCGGTATATCCTACTGGTATCGTACTCTTAATGACCATAATCGCATCCGGATTGACCTGCATAACCAACTTAATGACTTCTTCTACATGGCTGGTATCGAAATAGTTCTTTATCGGGTCATAATTGGTCGGAGCTGCAATAATCACAAAATCAGCATCACTATATGCTTTAACCCCATCCAATGTAGCAGTAAGGTTCAGTTTTTTCTCCAACAGGTATTTTTCTATGTAATCATCCTGAATGGGTGATTTCCGCTGATTAATCAATTCCACTTTTTCCGGAACGATATCAACCGCCGTGACCTGATGGTGCTGACTCAGCAGTGTGGCAATAGAAAGGCCTACATAGCCTGTCCCAGCCACAGCTATTTTCAAATCTTTCATAATAATAACGATTTAAAGACAAAATCGCACCAGTTTACATTACTCTGCGAAGAATACATGCAGAAAAGTGTAAACTGATGCGACATGCGTATAAGTGTTGATTATAATTCTTAATTATTTGTTGCTTTTTTGCTTTTGGGCTTCGGAATATCCATATCCGTATCCATAACCATAGCCATATGCCTTGCCACCATATCCGTACTTTGCACCATATCCATAACCATAACTGTTTTTCCGTTTGCTCATGTCTATGTCATTAATAACAGTGGCAAGTACAGGGAATTTCTTCCCATCACGCAAAACATTAATATACCGATACCCAGCCTTCGGGGTCACATCTGCACGGCAAACATACACACACATGTCTGCCACACGTCCGATAATCGCAGTATCAGTAACCATGGCAATCGGCGCAGTATCCAGAATTATATAATCATAACGCTGCTTTAACTGCTCGATAGCCCGGTCCAGAACATCACGAGCCACCAGTTCTGTCGGATTGGGTGGAACAGGACCACCTGGCAAGATATCTAAATTCTCGCTAATATCCGAATGTTGAATCATATCGAAAATATTCACATGATTCGGATCCGCCAAATAATTAGTAATACCTTCTGCACGACGAGAAAGATTGAATACCTTATTCAATCCCGGCTTACGGATATCCATACCTACAATAATCGTTTTCTTTCCTAAGAAAGCAAGACTGACAGCTGTATTGCCGGCAACAAACGATTTACCTTCACCTGGCTGAGTAGAAGAAAAGAGAATCACTTTTTTATCTTTAGGCAACATGAAGAGTAAATTGGTACGCAAGCCACGAAATGTTTCTTCCATAATATCGTTTTTATTCTCCCGTACAACAATCGCTCCTTTTTCCGGTTTTTTGCAGCGTGGAAGTTCTGCAATAATAGGAATATCTGTCAAGTGTTCTACATCTTCACGGTTTTCAATTTTGTACTTCAACATGTCACGCAGATAAATAATTCCGACAGGAATTCCCAATCCCAAAATCAATGCGGCAAGTGCGATGATTTTCTTTTTCGGAGAAACAGGATCCTTATCTGCCAAAGCATCTTCAATAATCCGCCCGTTATTGGCTGTAGCCGCAAGGGTTATAGCATTTTCCTCACGCTTTTGCAAAAGCATCGTATAAAGTGCCGCCTTGATTTCCTGCTGACGGGCAATGCTCAGGAACTCTTTCTCCTGCAAAGGAGCATTACTGATGCGTCCTTCAAATTTACGTGCCTGACGGTCTATGTCTATTTTTGCAATATTCAGACCTTTCAATACACTTTCAACAGTAGTCTGAACACTATGCCGCATGGCTTCTATCCCCGCATTCATATTAATAACAGCAGGGTTACTTTCAGAAGAAGTACGTAACAAACGGTTACGTTCGATAATCATCGTATTATACTGGTCAATTACCGATGAAAGGTTCTGATCCTGCAACCCGACATTTGAAGGGATAACCTCTCCATTGTTTTGAGGATCATTTATGTAATTCTTCAAGAATTCTACCAGCTGGATTTGCGTAGCATTTTCTACACGCTGCTGTCCATACTTAGAACTTTCTTCCAAAGCCAATTGCGCATCACTGGTAAGATCTGTCAATCCCGAACGCTGTTTAAAATCAGCCAATTCCGTCTCGGCTGTACCCAATTCGCGATTGATAATTCCAATGCGTTCTTCAATAAATTCAGCTGTTTTCTGTGCCACTTCATTTTTTTCATCATTTGCATCGCGGTTATAGAAAGCCACCAGGCAATTAATAAAATCCACAGCACGTTGTTTATCCGTATTCTGTATTCCGATTTGAGCTATTGTTGTGGTTTTCGAAGTCGCTTCCACGGTCAGGTTCTCCATATATCCATTCGCGGTAGACGTCGGAGCATTAATATACGCAACCAGTCTCATATCTTCTTCCATAGGCTCTGGAAGCGAGTCGTTTTTAACGAAGTTCACCACTCCGACAGGAGTTGGAAGTACAGCCGGAAGTTTATCAAATGTTTTACTGATTTCTTCCTCTTCTTCTTCAAGAGTGTATTCGGCCTCCACATTCAATTTGCCATCAAGCGTATATTTCATTTTCAGCTTAACAGGTGCCTCCAATTTATCAGCTTCTTCAGGCGTCATGAAAACATTGACAGGAGAAGTCTTATACAAAGGAATATTATAACCGCTCATGCGGTCTTCGGCTATACTGATATACAACCGTAATTCATTTACTGCCTTTTTGATAAGAGTACGTGAATGCAGAATTTCCACCTCATTATCAAAATTATTAGTCATGGAAAACATTCCAAGGTCTTGTATAGCAGCCAAAGGCGATGTAGCAGAAGTACTACCTTTTTGTTCTTCTTCTTTAATTAAAACAGCCGCCGTAACATTGTATACTGGCGCCTGATAGCGCAGATAAAGGAAAGCCAATATCAAACAGACAATTACACTTATGACAAACCACGGCCAATAAGCAAGGTATTTGAAAAAAATAGCATATAGATTGATAGCATTTTCTTCATTGTTTTGTTCATTGATGTTTTGTTCTTCCATAGATGTTTTTTTCTAACTTTTTTATCCGTTGAATTAATTGAGAATATTGACTAGCAAACTTGCGATAGATACCAAGATTGAAGTTGCCGATATAACCGTAGTGGTCGTATTACCGATATCTGAGTTTTTCGCCTTTGTCTTATTGGGAGTAACATAAATGACATCATTTTGCCGGAGATAGAAATAAGGTGAAAGGACGATGTCACTTTTCGTCAAATCAAGCTCTACGATTTCCCGTTTGCCATTGGGTTCTTCACGAATCAGCTTCACATTCGTACGTACACCGTAAACCGTCATATCCCCTGCCATAGCAAGAGCTTCCAACACATTAACCTTTTCGTTACTAACCGTAAAAGAACCAGGGCGTGCAACTTCACCCAACACTGATATCTTATAATTTGCCATACGGACGGTTACAATCGGAGCTTCTTTCAGATAAGGTTTCAACCGTTCGCGAATCATATTCTCCGCTTCATTCTTAGTCAACCCTCCTACTTTCAACCTTCCGAGGACTGGAAAATCAATTTCTCCCTGATTGCTTACAAGATATTGTTGCAAGGTTGGCTGGGTAGTCGTGTTGATATTAGTCAACGCCGCATTCAAAGGAGTCTGCACAGTCAAATTAAATGGAGCAGCCGCCTGAGGATCGGTCGTATTCACTGTAATACTTAACAAATCTTTAGGCATGATTTTCGCATCATAAAGGGGGATTTCCGTTCCCAGTTCATTTACAATTTCAGGATTCTGCAAGTAAGGTACACTTTTATAAGAGGTACATCCTGCCAGCAATGCCATAATAGCAAATGCGAAAAGTGTTTGTTTGAGTTTCATCTTATGTTCTTTAAAAATATTAATTGCCTCTATTTTTCCAATAATACTTAGTCACTGTATCAGCCCGACATTATTGTTTAAGTAAACAATCTTTTCAAAAAGCCCTTTCGTGATTTCTTGTCATCCTGTTCGTCCGTTTCGTAGCGGTCCAACAAATCTTCATACGAAAGACGCTTGGTTACCATTTCATAAATAGTGCCCCAATCAGGCAATCCTCCCAAATTACGGTCATCTATGAACAAATCCACTTTCAATTTGCGCGAATAATGATTGTTCTGTTGCTTTTCTTCCTCCGGATAGTCACGGTTGACTGCATAAAAGACCAATCCCCGCTGGCGGCAAAATTCAACAGCCTCATCCAAAAGCTTCCCTTCACGCACACTCCAAAGAATCAGCTTATGCTTTTCCGCAGCCAGTTTTTTTAGAGTTTCAATAGCAAAAGGTATCTCTGCACCAATGGCGGGATATTTATGCTCTACAATAGTTCCATCAAAATCTACAGCTATAAGCATATCAATTACTCATTATTTAATTTAAGGAACCGGTATAAAAAGTTCTGACTCCTTACCTATTCAAAACATTACTTTTTAATCTAATTTGTCCCTGCATATTAACCAATATGACACGTGTGCGCAAAGATACAACTTTTTTCATTATTGACAAAATTTTCAAACAATAATAATTGAAGTATCAAATCTCTCGCCTCTCGCTTCCAATATCCTATCAATCTTTTAGAGCCTGTTACTTTCAATGCACTTTTATCCCATCAAGTATTTGCAGCAACGAATCGCGCACAACGGCAAATTGCTCCTTATTATCCTCACTTACAGGCTTTTTAGGTTGCGACTTGATAGTAAGAGGATTAACGGGGGTACCATTATCATAAACACGGAAATCAAGGTGTGGCCCAGTAGACAACCCCGTGCTCCCAACGTAGCCAATCACTTCTTTCTGCTTTACTTCCGAGCCCACCTGGATTCCTTTAGCAAATCCCGAGAGATGCATATAAGTGGTAGTATAGCGGCTATTGTGACGAATCTTCAGGTAGTTTCCTGCCCCACCCGCCTGGTAAGCTTTAGCTATCACCTTTCCCTTGCCTATAGCATACACAGGCGTACCCTTCGGAGCAGCATAATCCACACCATGATGGGCACGATAACGGCGCAATACCGGATGGAATCGGCTATTCGAAAAGCGTGACGAGATGCGATAATAATCCAACGGAGCCTTCAAGAACTCACCCTCCAGGCTATTCCCGTCAGCATTGTAATACAATTCCTCACCATCCTGCACAAAGGGAATAGCATAATACACACTATCTTCGTGCGAAAATGAGGCTGCCAGCACACGGAAGTTCTGCAATTCCCTTCCTTCTACGGTTTCCTGTTCATACCACACACGGAACTCGTCTTCTTTTTGCAACCCGAAAAAGTCAATGCTCCAGCCGAAGATATTCGAAAGGTCAAGGGCAAGCTGCGGGGAGGTTCCGCACTGCTGCATCGCCACCCACAACGATGTTTTTACCCTTCCTCCTACAGTCTTACGCTCCCACGTCACTGGATTTTCACCGCGCTTCACACCGTAATCACCTTTCAGGTCAAAGACGATATATGACTTCGGACTTTCCTCGTAAACAAAGTACACCGTCTGTGGAATGCTATCGCGGGTCGTAAAAACGGCGTATGCCTGCCCATCTTTTACCTTACGGACATCGAATACACCTTCTGCTTTCTTGGTAAGCCGGTGTACTTCACCTACCGACAAACCATGCTTCCGCAAGATAATCGAGAGGTTCTGTCCCGGTTCTACAAGTCCGTACTTAATGTCGTAAAGCGAAACAGGTATCCCATATTTCCGCACGATATTGTCGACTTCTACCGAATCAGTTACCGCAACTTCGTCCAACGGTTGCGCCATATGATGCATATAATAAAAAGTCCCGCCAACCGCCAGCACAACAGCTACGACTCCGGCTATGAATATATTTCGTTTGTTCATAATTTATACAGATTGCAGGTAAAATAATGACACGCCCAATGAAGATATCTTACTTTGCCTTTTCAGTTATCTTCGTGGGCTGTAGCAGTTATTTGAAATTGCCGATGAAGTATATCTTCGTTTTGCAGACATATTTATTGGCGGAATAGGACATTCACAAGGAAAAAACAATAGTCATAAATAAGACACTCACGACAATCCTTCTATCTCCCCATTCACAATATCAATGTGTAGGGCTTGTGGCTCTTTGGGCAATCCCGGCATACGCATAATCTCGCCAGCTATCACCACCAGCATCTCAGCACCGGCATTAAGAACAATGTCACGCACATGAAACTCAAAGTCCTTCGCCACACCATAGAGCTTGGGGTCAGTGGAAAACGAATACTGAGTCTTGGCAATACAGATGGGGAATTTCTCATAACCCAGTGCTTCAGCTATCTTGATTTTCTTGCGCGCCGTGATGCTGTAAGTCACTTCAGCGGCACCATACAAGTTGCAAGCCACTTTCTCTATCTTTTCCTCGATGCTATCGGTATCTTCGTATGCAAGACGCAGAGGCTGTGAAGGTTTATTCTCAATGGTGTCCACTATCAGCTCTGCCAATTCCATAGCTCCGGCTCCACCTTCGGTAAAAGCATTGTTAACGGCAAAACCCACACCCATCGTGGTACAATGGCGACGGATAGCTTCAATTTCCTCTTCCGTATCGTTGGCGTAACGGTTAAATGCCACTACAATCGTCTGACCGAACGAGCGCAGGTTCTCAATATGCTTGTCAAGATTGGCAAAGCCTTTTTCCAATCCTTCCAAATCTGGCTCCTTGATTTTGTCAAGACTCACGCCGCCGTGCATTTTCAATCCCTGCGCCGTAGCTACAATAACGGTCAGCTTGGGTTGCAAGCCCGACTTACGGCACTTGATATCGTAAAATTTCTCTGCTCCCAAATCCGCACCGAATCCGGCTTCCGTAATCACGTAGTCGCCAAAGGTCATCGCCAACTTGGTGGCCAAGATGGAATTACAACCGTGAGCAATGTTGGCAAAAGGTCCCCCATGAACAAATGCCGGTGTGTGCTCAGTGGTCTGCACCAAGTTGGGGGATATGGCATCCTTCAGCAATACGGTAATAGCTCCTGCCACTCCCAAGTCTTTCACCGTAAAAGGTTTGTTATCAACGGTGAAACCCAGCAAAATATTCTCGATACGACGACGCAAATCCGCCTCATCTGTTGCCAGGCAAAGGATAGCCATGATTTCAGATGCCGGAGTGATATCAAAACTTGACTCCCGGGTAATGCCATTGGTTTTTCCTCCCAATCCCGTCACGATATAACGCAAACCGCGGTCGTTCACATCCAACACACGATTCCACAGCACTTCCTTCATGGCAAAGCCGTTATCGCGATTCTGATACATATAGTTATCCAACAAGGCAGCAATCATATTATGTGCCGAGGTAATGGCATGGAAATCACCCGTAAAATGAAGATTGATTTTGTCCATCGGGAGCACCTGTGCGTAGCCACCTCCAGCAGCACCGCCTTTCATTCCGAAACAAGGACCAAGCGATGGCTCACGTAAGGCACAGATGGCTTTCCGTCCAATGCGATTCAACCCCAAGGCAAGTCCAATAGAAACCGTAGTCTTTCCGATACCGGCCTTGGTGGGCGTGATGGCTGTCACCAGTATCAAGTTGCTCCGCTTTACCTTCTCTTCATCTATCAATGTTTCGGGCACTTTGGCAATGTATCGCCCGTAGTTCAAAATCTCATCTCCGGGTAACCCGTAACTCCAAGCCACCTGCTTGATTTTCTTCAGCTCAATGCTGCGTGCTATTTCTATATCCGACTTCATATTTATATCATATATTCTTGTTCATCAAAATTATCCAAGACCTAGAAACTGTTTTGAATCTCTACAAAAAGCTTTTCCCATCTTGATGTTTCCGTTTTCGTGTGTGCTTTGGACAATTGGGGGATTCATTCCAATTTTCAAAACGGGACATCAGGCATAGGAGCACCAAAGGGATTCTCCGACTGAGGAGGTATATCAGCAGGAGTAGGAGGCATATATCCTTGGCTTCCACCACTATTTATCTTCGAACGAAGTACTGGCGAAGTATGTTCCTCTCCTGGCATAGGCACAATCAGGTCATCATCAGGATTCTGAAAACGTGCATACTCTGCCCGGAAACGGAGAAGCACATCTCCGACGGCACCGTTACGGTGCTTGGCAATGATAATCTCTGCCATTCCATGCAAATCATTACCTTTCTCGTCCTGATAAATCTTGTAATATTCAGGGCGGTGGATAAAACACACCATATCTGCGTCCTGCTCGATGGCTCCTGATTCCCGCAAATCGCTCAACTGAGGACGCTTACCATCAATGCCTTCACGGTTTTCTACACCACGATTCAGCTGACTCAATGCAATAATAGGAATATTCAATTCCTTTGCCAGTCCCTTAAGCGAACGGGAGATTGTACTCACCTCTTCCTGTCGACTTCCATACGACATACCACTGGCATTCATTAACTGAAGATAGTCGATAATAATCACTTTCACATCGTGTTCACGCACCAATCTCCGTGCCTTAGTCCGCAATTCGAAAACAGAAAGCGAAGGTGTATCATCCACATAAAGCGGGGCATCATACAATTCTTTTATTTTATAATCAAGCTGTCCCCATTCATAAGGAGCCAATTGCCCGCTCTTGATTTTCTCACCAGGTATTTCACATACATTCACTATCAAACGGTTCACCAGCTGTACGTTACTCATTTCGAGCGAAAACAAAGCAACAGGAACTTTATTATTGACCGCCATATTTTTCGCCATCGAAAGTACAAACGCCGTCTTTCCCATTGCCGGACGGGCTGCAATAATGATAAGGTCGGAATTCTGCCATCCTGACGTCATTTTATCAAGTTGGTGAAAGCCACTGGACAAACCGCTCAGACCATCTGTACGTGCTGCTGCTTTCTGCAACATTTCATATGCTTCTTGAATGACAGGATTAATCTGTGTGTAGTCCTTCTTCATATTTTGCTGGGAAATCTCAAAGAGCTTTCCTTCGGCCTCCTGCATCAAGTCGTCTACATCCTGTGTTTCATCGAAAGCTTTGGTCTGAATGGCGCTGGTGAATGATATCAATTCACGTGCCAGAAATTTCTGAGCGATAATGCGTGCATGGTATTCGATATGGGCAGACGAAGCCACTTTACCACTAAGCTGGGTGATATAAAAAGGTCCTCCCACCTCTTCCAGATTGCCTCTTGAACGCAGCTGCTCGGTCACCGTAAGAATATCAATCGGCTTCTGTTGGATAGCAAGGTCAGTTATAGCTGCATAAATCAGCTGATTACGATGTTCATAAAATGATTCAGGACGCAATATTTCACTCACCAGTGAATAAGCATCCTTTTCAATCATCAATGCCCCCAATACCGCTTCTTCCAGCTCGGGTGCCTGAGGCTGGAGATGTCCATATTCATCCACCGGCTTGGTCTTTACAGCCTTCGGGATGCGCGTCGTTCTTCGTACTTCTGCCATTATCTTCTTTTTTGAGGATGCAAAGTTAGAAAAATAAATCGAACGCAAAGATACAAAGACACAGAGTTTTTATTTTTGCTTCTGCAAAAGCCAAAAAACATAACATCCTTGACTTTATATTTTGCGTCCGATCTATTATCCTCAAAAGACTTACAGCAGTTCGAACGAAACCGTACCGCGTATATCCGCAGACGATGCGCCGATATACGCCTTGAACTTACCCGGCTCCGCTACCCATTCGTGACGCTTATCATCGAAGAATTTCAAAGCATCGGGAGTAACGGTGAAAGTCACTTCTTTTTCTTCACCCGGACGAAGAGCCACTTTTCGGAAGCCTTTCAGCTCCTTTACAGGACGAAGCACGGAGCACTTCTCGTCGCCGATGTAAAGCTGGACAATCTCCTTGCCGGCTACCGTTCCCGTATTCTTTACTTTTACCGAAACCGTAAGGCTTCCGTCTTGATTCATCGCCTTAGCCGAAACCGCCGGTTTGCCGTATTCGAAAGTCGTATAGCTCATCCCATAGCCGAACGGGAACATCGGTTCGATTTTCTTGGTGTCATACCAGCGGTACCCCACAAGAATGTCTTCCTTATATACTTCACGGATGCTGTCGCCCGGATAGCAAAGCGCATCGAAAGCGTGGGCTGGGCAGTCCTCCAGTTTCACAGGGTAAGAGAAAGGAAGTTTCCCACTGGGATTGACTTCGCCGCTCAGCACATCTGCCAACGCATTTCCGGTAATCGTACCCAAATACCAAGTCTGCACCACAGACGGAACGTCATCGAGCCACGGCATCGCCACCGCATTCCCGCTTATCAAAACGACTACCATATTCTTGTTCACTCCGAGCAACGAACGAATCAGTTCATCTTGCCCGAAAGGCAAGTTGTAGGTAATGCGGTCGCCCGCCTCGCAATCCTGCTGATGGTTTTTGTTCAGTCCGCCTACATAAATGACCAAGTCGGCTTCCTTCGCCTTTGCCACGGCATCCTCACGCAACGAATCCATCACCGCCTGCGGAATCTCTTCCACATTGCCATACATCGGACGCCCTGCCTTATAACCTTGCGCATACGTCACATTGCCGTATTTTTTACGCAGACCGTCCAAGGGAGAAATGAAATCTTTGGGCTTCAGTTCCGAAGAGCCTCCTCCCTGCATCAGGTTGCGCACCGCATTGTCGCCTACCACAAGGATGTTTTTATACGCGCCGGGGACAACCGGAAGCAAGCCTGCCTGTTTTTTCCCGTTTCCGTTCTTCAGGAGCACTGTCCCCTCGGTTGCCACTTCGTATGCCACCTGATAATGCGCCGGCGAAGCCATCGAGCCGAAAGACTTTTTGCGGTTCATCGCCGTGCGGAAAATCAGACGGAGCACGCGCCCTGCCTTGTCATCGACCACCTCCATCGGAATCTTGCCTTCTTTTATCATCTTCAAGTAAGCTTTGCCCAAATAATAGTCATCATAACCGAACTCCGACTCCGAGGTCAATCCGTTGGTGTAAGAGCCCATTTCGAGGTCAAGCCCGTACATGGCGGCTTCGTACGTATCGTGTGCCGCTCCCCAGTCGGTCACCACACACCCGTCGAACTTCCATTCGCCTTTCAGAATGTCATTATTCAAAAGCTTGTGATGCGTGGCGTGCGTACCGCGTACTTTATTATAAGCTCCCATGATGCTCCATGCCCCGCCCCGCTCTACCGCCGCCTTGAATGCAGGCAGATAGATTTCGTACAAGGCACGGTCGCTCACCTCCACATCGATATGCCCGCGCCACAATTCCTGATTGTTGAGCGCGTAATGTTTCACGCAAGCCGCTACTCCGTTCTTCTGCAACTCCTGAATGTAAGGCACACACATCTCGGCGGCGAGATAGGGGTCTTCGCCCATATATTCAAAATTACGTCCGTTCAAAGGCGTGCGGTATATGTTCACGCCCGGTCCCAGCTGCACGTCCTTGCCACGATATAAGGCTTCTTCTCCCAATGCTTTTCCGTATTTGCCCGAAAGTTCAAGATTCCATGTAGCAGCAAGGCATGTCAATGCCGGAAAAGCCGTACAACTGTCGCTGGTCCATCCGGCATATCCCCAGTCGTTCCAATTGATTTCGGCACGTACCCCGTGAGGGCCGTCGGAATACCACAGTTCAGGAATGCCCAGGCGCGGACATCCGGGCGAACTGAATTTTCCCTGCGCATAACTCAGGCGTGCCTTTTCCTCTACCGTCATCCGGCTCAAGGCATCCTGCACGCGCGCTTCTATCGGCTGGCTGTCGTCCAAATATACCGGAAGCGTTTCCACCGTTTGCGCCATCGGTGCAGACAGGGATAACGCCACACCTGCACATATTGTCAATAATTGTTTTTTCATGGTTTTCTGTTTTATAATTTTATTCTGCTGTTATCGATACTTCTGCATCACGCAAGCCATCGGAAACCGCCTTCAGGCGGGCACCTCCGGCATCTCCCGTGTTTTGCAACACCACGAGGCACTTGCCGTAAAAAGCCTTGCGCTTATTGTCCTTGAACCGCTCCATCGAAATGGGGCTTCCGTTATCCACTCCGGCTATAAAGGCATTGCCTTCTACCTGAAAACGGACCAAATTGTCGGCGTTCGGACACAGATTGCCATCCTTATCCAAAATCTCTACCGTTACGAAACTCAAGTCACGCCCATCGGCATACAAGTTGGAACGGTCGGGAGTCAGGCGGATTTGGACAGGAGTTCCGGCTGTACGGATTTCTTTCTCGCCTACTACCTTGCCTTCTTTACGTGCCACCACCTTCACGCTTCCCGGCTCGAACTTGACACGCCATGCCGCATGCAGGCAATCAGGAGTCTTCGCCTTCACGCCTTGCGACTTGCCGTTGACAAAAAGTTCCACCTCGTCGGCATTGTTGTAATAGCACCACATATCAATATCCTGTCCCGGCGTCCAGTTCCAGTGCGGGAAAAGATGGAGCACAGGCTTGTCCGACCACTCCGCCTGATAGAGGTAATAGGCATCCTTCGGAAATCCGGCAAGGTCGACGATGCCGAAATACGAGCTGCGTGCAGGCCATCCGTAAGGAGTAGGCTCGCCGATATAGTCGAATCCCGTCCACACATATTGCCCGCTGATGAAAGCATTGTCACGAATCAGCTTTATGGTTTCCTCATGCGTGTTTCCCCAAGGCACATGGCAATTGTCGTATGCCGAGCAAGCGAAAGTCGGGTCGTAATACGGCTTGTCCCAACGGTCGGGACAAACGGTAACCTTATCGCTCGGCATCCGGTAATACCCACGTGTGGCAAGAGCCGAATTGCTTTCGGTGATTATAAAAGGCTTGTTAGGGAAATTCTTAGGTACATCGGGAATATTCGCGTTATGATAATTGTACCCGATAATGTCCATAGCTCCCGACTTGAACAAATGGTTTGCCGGATTCGGTTCATTGCATCCGGTCGTAATGGGACGTGTCTGGTCAAGTGCCTTTACAAACTCAGCCAGCCTCTTCGCCAGCAATGAATTGACACTCATCTCCCCTTCTTTTGCCAACATATCCGCCGAATGCCCAAAGTTCAGAATCAGATTCGCTTCTTCCAGACTTAACGTATCGGCTTTGGCATCGCTCCACTGCTCCAACACTTCGTTACCGATGCTCCAAATAAATATGGAGGGATGGTTGCGGTCGCGCAAGATGAAATCGCGCAAATCCCGTTCATACCACTCATCGAAATAGCGGGCATAGTCGTGCGAGGTCTTCTTCTTGCGCCACATGTCGAACGCCTCATCCATGACGATGAACCCCATCCGGTCGCACAAGTCGAGCAATTCGGGCGCAGGAGGATTGTGCGAACACCGGATGCCGTTGCATCCCATCTCTTTCAAGATTTCCAGCTGGCGTTCCATGGCACGCACATTGACCGCCGCTCCCAAGCATCCTAAATCGTGATGCATGCATACCCCGTTTATCTTCATCGGTCTTCCGTTAAGGATAAATCCCTTTTCGGCATCAAAAGAAAACGAACGGATACCTACAGGCGTTTCATAACGGTCGACCTGTTTCCCTTCTTGTACCACTTCGGTCAATAAGGTATATAAATAAGGTGTATCAATATCCCACCGTTCGGGATTCCCGACCTTTAGCTGTTGCGAGACCTCGGTTTCCTTCCCGGCTTCTACGAAACAGTCCGTTTCTCCACTTGCAACGATAAGCCCTTCCGCATCCAGCAAAGAAGAATGCACCTTCACCTGAGCAGGCATAGCTGATTCATTTGCCACACGGGTCTGAATATCCAAATCCGCCTGCGCATCACTCACCTCACTCACCGTAGCATACGTTCCCCATTCAGCCACATGCACCGCACCGGTCTTCACCAGCCATACATTCCGGTAAATGCCGCATCCCGAATACCAGCGTGAATTAGGCTGTTCGGAATTGTCCACACGCACGGCAAGCACATTCTTTTCGCCCCACTTGAGATGCGGGGTAAGGTCGTAACTGAAAGTAATGTATCCATACGGACGATGCCCCAAAGATACGCCGTTGAGAAATACTTCCGAATTCATATAGACCCCGTCGAACACGATACGGAACTTCTTGTCCGCATCGGCTTTATCGGGGACAAAGGTCTTACGGTACCACCCGATGCCTCCGGGCAAAGCCCCTCCGCCTGTACCGGACGGATTATCCTGACTGAAGTCGCCCTCTATCGCCCAATCATGAGGCAAGTCGAGCGCACGCCACGCCGTATCAGCAAAACCGACTTCTTCCGCTTGCGGTTCGTCTCCTAACAGGAAACGCCAGCCGTCGTTGAAGTCTATCTTCTCACGGACTTTTTCCGGAGATGCCGCACACGAAGCTAAAAGCAGGCAACATACTCCGCATAAAAGAGAAGCTAATTTCTTCACCATTTTATCTTAATTAATTATTGAAACGCAAATTCCCGCAGATTAACGCAGATATCATTATTATAGTAGAACAAAATTGTTTTGCGAAAGATTGACTATAATTAATCTGAGGAAATCCGCGCTAATCTGCGTTTCACACAATCATCACATTTATAATTTCACCGAAACTTCTTCGCCTGTATAGTCCACCGTTACACCTTTGGCATTCAAGTCGAAAGGCTGTGCCTTATCGGGATTCACCTTTACCACGGTAAAGGTACGTTTCTCCAGCATACCGGGGAATGAACCCTCACGCTTGCCGATGGTCAAAGTCTTTTCTTCCTCATCGTATTCCATCGGAATCATGGCATACTTACCCTGCTCGTAGTTGTAGTTCACACCTTCGTCTTCGTACAGCGTAAACTCTCCATCGGCACCTTGATATACATAAAGTACAATGCGATCTGCCGGTTTTTCATCGGTATATTGCATATCCTCACCGAACGGAACGATAGAACCGGCACGTACGTAAAGCGGTACACGCTCGTAAGGAGCTTTCACATCTGCCTTCACACCACCCTGCTGGAACTTGCCGGTATAGAAATCATACCAACCTTCCGCTTTCGGGAAATAAACCTCACGCGAACGGGCACCGTATTCATATACCGGAGATACCATAAAGGAAGGACCGAACATAAACTGGTCACCGATGTTATTTACATTCGTATCAGATGTGAAATCCATCACCAGCGGACGCATAATCGTATAATCCTTAAACCAGGTCATGCCTGCCAGAGAATAGATATACGGCATCAGGTTGTAGCGCAACTTCGTATAATAAACAATGGAATTATAAGCCGGATGCCCTTCTGGAGCAATTTCCCATGGCTCGCGCAACGGATACTGGCCGTGGGCACGGTACAGCGGACAAAACGCGCCGAACTGGAACCAACGCGTATTCAGCTCACGCCATTCCTTATAATCAGCATTCTCGGTCTTTGTCTCGTTCCATTGCTTCTGACCTGCCACGTAACGGTTTTCTACACAGAATCCGCCAATGTCCATCGTCCAATACGGAATGCCGCTCATGGCAAAGTTCAGTCCGGCTGATATCTGTGCCTTCATGTCTTCCCAACGGGTAGCGATGTCACCGCTCCACGTAGCGGTAGAATAACGTTGCAATCCGGCAAAGCCCGAACGGGTCAGCAAGAATACACGTTTATTGTTGTCTACTCCACGCTGGCCGTTATAGATAGCATCGGCATTCATCAAAGCGTAAGCATTGAAATATTCAGCCGAGGGACCTAATGCCGTAGGACCGCACAAGTCCTTGCGGTATTGCAGGTCGGTACAATCGCGCACGTTCGGCTCGCTGGCATCCATCCACCAGGCATCAATGCCCAACGGATAATAATGCTCGTACATCTGGTTCCAGAACAACTTGCGTGCATCGGCACTATAGGCATCATAGAATCCGTACGTATAACCCGGACCTACCCAGTCCTTCAGGCTGTCCTTTACCGATTGCTGGTACATCCAGCCCTTCTCATCAAATTCCTTGAAATGTTCGGTTGTCGTATAGAATTTCGGCCATACGGAAATCATCATCCGTCCGTGCATGGCATGGATAGAATCTACCATCGCTTTCGGATTGGGGAAACGTGCCTTGTCGAACTCATGGCTTCCCCAAGCGTTTTCGGGCCAGTGGTTCCAGTCAAGCACGATGTTGTCAATAGGAATCCGGCGGTCGCGGAACCCTTTCAAAGCACCCAGCATCTCGGCTTGCGTATTGTATTTCTCACGGCTTTGCCAATAACCCATCGCCCATTTCGGCATAATCGGCGACTTGCCCGTCAGCGTACGGTAGCCGCTGATGACCTCGTCCATATCGTCACCCGCGATAAAATAATAATCCAGTTGCCGCGTCATTTCGCTCCACCACGATTGCTTGCCCTGTTCTTTCGGGTCTACCGGACTGTATACACGAAGTCCGGAATAAGACACGCCGCCATCGGGAACCCATTCCACTTTGAGCGGCACACGCTTTCCGGCTTCCAGATTGACCAAGAACTTATAGCTGTTCGGGTTCCACGCCGTACGCCAACGTTCAGGTACCACCAGCTGGTTATCGATGTATATCTTTGTATATCCCGCATAATACAGAATAAACTTGAATTCTCCGCTTTCCGACGGTTCGATAGAACCTTCATACGTCACCTTCGAACCATAGAAAGGAAAATCTTTAGGCAAGTTCACCACATGTCCCAAATCGCCTCTTACCAGATGCTCGAAATAGAGCGAATCCTCACGGCGCACCAAGGTCTCCGCACCTGAACCTTCTGCAGGCACGTATGTACCGGTAATGGCACCTTCTTTTCCATCCTTGTCATAAAGTTTGAACACTTCCCCCAATTGTGAATAATCATTGGGATTACCGAAACGGCAGAGCGAATAACTGTCAAGCAGCACACCGTAATTCTTGTTCGATACGATAAAAGGCACAGACACCTTCGTATTGTATTGGAACAACTCCTCATTCTTACCTTTGTAGTTGAACTCGTCTGCCTGATGCTGTCCCAGACCATAGAACGCTTCGTCATCGGGCGACTCGAATACCTGCCGAATGGTATATCCTTTGGTTCCTTCCACTTCAATCGGGGTAAAGGTCTTCCCTCCTCCTTTGTTTTCTTGCAGAATCAGGTTACCGTCTTCATCGGTAAACCATACTTCACCCGTAGACGCCAGCACCGAAGCACGCACCTCATCGGTAGATACCGTAATGGTATCGCCTTGTTGCGCTACCGTAAAGGGAGTCTGCTCCGTTTGAGGAACAACAACCAGACTTTGCCGGTCGGCAAATTTCTTTTCAGGCGTTGCCGACACGTGGATAAGTTTTTCACCCATCACCTGAAAACGAACCAGACGCACATCTGTGTCGCCCTTTTGCTGTACTTTTACGATTACACCCTTGTCTGTCTCTTCATAAACGTTTCCGGAACATGCACCAAACAATAATCCGGCGAGCAGGCAACAAGAAATGTTTTTCATTTTCACCATATACCCATGTTTAAAGTTAAACAATAAAATTCTTTGATTACAAAGATAATCATTGTTCTCTCAACAAATGATTTCAAATGTTTTATACAAGGAACGTATATCATCCATTCGGGCTTCATTTGTTTCCGTATGGGGTATCATTTGTTATTTACCCTCTTTTTCCTGATAGGCAGAGGGCAAAACGCCAAATTCCTCCTTAAAGTAACGGCTGAAATATTTAGGGTTGTTAAAACCTACTTCATAGGCAATCTCCGATACATGCATCTGACTTTCACGCAACAACTGGGCTGCTCTTTTCAACCGGATAACCCGGATAAACTCAATGGGAGTCTTTCCGGTAATCTGTAACAACTTCTTATAAAGGTGCACACGGCTCATCCCCAGTTCATGGCTCAATTCCTCTACCGACAAATCGCTTCTCGAAATGTTTTCTTCCACATATTTCACTGCTTTCTCTATCAGCTTTTCATCCAAGGACGTAATGAGTATTTCGCTCGGAGCCGGGTCTATGGTCGATGTTTGTGCAGACCGATGATAACGGCTCAATTCTATCAGTTTCCGGATGCGCAACACCAATACAGTCATGTTGAAAGGTTTGGTCACATAGTCGTCTGCTCCCGTCTCCAGTCCTTTTACTTTCGATTCCACCGCCTGACGCGCCGTCAGCAGGATAACCGGGATGTGTGCCGTACGCTTGTCTCCTTTTATCAGCCTGCACAGTTCGTTTCCATCCATACCGGGCATCATCACATCACTGATGACCAAATCGGGCTGCAGTTCCTGCACCTTCGTCAAGGCATCCTGCCCGTTCGAGGCAACCTCTACCCGGTATTGCAGTTCCAGACTGTGCTGCATAAACAAACGGAAATCCTCGTTGTCATCCACGACAAGCAAAAGCGGAAAATCCTTCCGGTCGGTCGATGCCATTGCCGTCTCCTGCCCTTCATCCATAGGCACACATACCGGTTTAGGCAATTCTGCCTTTACGTCGACATGCCTTACCGGCAAGCATACCACAAATACTGCTCCCGTACCGATGTTATCAAAGACTTCCACCGTACCGTCATGCAGCCTGACAAAATCCCGCACCAGACTCAAGCCGATGCCGCTTCCCGTCATTTCATCCTGCCCCTTATGCTCTATCTGGTAAAAACGCTCGAAGATATGTTCCTTTTCACCGTCGGGGATGCCGATTCCTGTATCTGAAACCTTTATCTCGAATACGTTCGAATCGCCTTCCACATACTCCAGCATCACGGTGACACGTCCGCCCTCAGGAGTAAACTTAAAGGCATTGGAAAGCAGGTTCATCACCACCTTCCCTATCTTGTCGGCATCGAAAGCCATCGAAAACGCATCCACCCCCGAAAAGAAAGAAAACCGGATATGCTTCTTGTCTGCCATTGACAAAAACGAATTGCAGACCTCATGGATATACCCCACAATATCTCCTTCCGACAACGACAAGTGATGCCCGCTCATCTCTCCTTTCCGGAAGTCCAGCAACTGGTTGACCAACATCAGCAGACGCTGCGCATTGCGATACATCAGCTGCAACACATTACGCTGCGATTCATCCTCTGCCGTTTTCTTCAACAAATCTTCCAGCGGAGCAATAATCAAAGTCAATGGCGTACGCAATTCGTGGCTGATGTTGGTAAAGAAACGGAACTTCATCTGATTGATTTCCTCCTTCCGGGCTGCTTCTTGCTCTATCTGCTGCATGCGGAACTTTTCACGTTCACGCTTCAAAGTCAAACGCCGGGCAAACAACAAGGCACTTACACCTATAATTATATAAAGCAGGTAAGCCCACCACGACAACCAAAAGGGAGGACGCACAATCAATTTCAGTTGTGCCATCTCCTTGCTTTCATAGCCATCGCTATTGACCGCCTTCACCTTTAGTGTATAAACGCCATGATTCAGATTGGTGAATACAAGCCTGTGGATACCTGGTGGAAGCGATAACCAGTCCTTACTGATTCCTTCCAGCTTATACCGGAAAAAGGTCTTTTCCGGCAAGATGAAATTATCCGTAGCCAGTTCAATGGAAAAAATATTCTGCCTGTAATCCAATTCCACCTTACGGACCTTGTTCAAGTCTTCGGGCAATATCAGATTGCCGTCATACGTTTTGCCTACCTCCACCTCCTTGTCAAACAAGGACAGGCCGGAGAACAAGACATTGGGCAACTGCTTATTGTAACTGATTTCACTTGGATTAAAAATATTCAAGCCATACAGTCCTCCCGCCACAATCGTTCCGTTTTTCAGAGTCTTGATGGAACGCAAGTTGAAATCGCAATTCTGAAGCCCGTCTGCATTACCATACACATGCGGTTCAAACGAATAGCCTTCCTCGCCCTGCTGCAACACGTTGATATGAACCATCCTCCGGGTTGACGAAATCCACAGATTATGTCTGTGGTCTTCAGCAATCCCCGAAATCATCTCCCCTTCTTCCCTTGTAATATCGGAAAACTCTTTCAATACCTGCGATTTCGGGTCATACATCTTCAATCCTTCGAGAGTAGCAATCCATACCAGTCCCCTGCTGTCTCCAAATACCTGATTGACCCCAAAATCGTTTCTGTCTTCAGCTGCCGATGGCATCTTGCGAATTTTCCGGTCCTGCAAGTTCATAAATGCGACTCCTACCGTACCAATCACCAAGGTATTATCGGGTAAAAGGCAAAGCGAATTAATCAGGTTATCGGGCAAATCCGAATTGGCAGTTGTATAAGTCTCCATTTCTCCTGTCTGCGGATGAAAACATTGCAATCCTGCATCCAAGTAACCAATCCACAGATTACCTTCCCGGTCTTCCACCAAATCCCAAACATTGTTGCTCGACAAGCCATCTGCCATCGTGTACCGGATAATATTTCCTTTATCCAGACAATACAACCCACCGTTGAAAGTGCCAGCCCATAATTTCCCGTCACGGGTCTTCAGCAATGTAACTATCGGATTCGAACCCATCCGACGGGAACCATATTCCTCAAACTTCCTTGTCTGGATATTCCACAAAAGCAACCCGTCATCGTTAGTACCCAGCCACAGCCGTTGCGCATCTTCCTGCTCGATACACGTAATATCCCCCAAAGACTGGAAGTTAAACTTGAAGATACTTTCCCCGTAATACGAAATGCCTTTCTTGTAAGTACCTGCCCATACCAAACCGTTACGGTCGACATAAAGCTGATACACCGTATTGTGGCACAAGCTACGTTCGTCGTCTTCATGATTTGTCAGATTTACGACCTCACCTGTCTTTTTGTCGAACACGTCAATGCCTTTATATTCCTTTGCCAGCCAAATGCGTCCGGTCTTATCCTGCGCCATCGCATGTACAAAGTCTGTCTGATGTTTCCAGGGAGCGGCCAAATCATCACGCCAGCGTCCGGTTGGCACATCATATACCCACAGCCCCAACACGCTGTATATCCACACACAGTCATCAGCATCCGTAAAAAGCGAAAACTGAACGTATTTCCCCTTCGGAAGTTGAGCCGGTATATCATCTCTTTTCCATTTCAGGTCCAGTTCGTCACGCCCGATGCAGACCAGCAGCCCTGTATCATACAACAACAAAATGCCGTCACGGCACTCTCCCACCGCAGTGATTCCCGATACAGGCAAGCCGTTTTCCCGCAATACAAAGACTTTCGGCTTTTCTCCCTGCTTATACCGGTAACACCCCTCTCCGGCAACATACAACCACGTATATCCTTTCTTGTCCACATAGACAGACATTGGATTTTTAGCGTTGCTGCCCAATTGTTTCATGAAACCACTCAAATCATTGACAAAAACCCCCTTATCTTTCTCAAACAAAGCATATCCACGCTCAGTCTTTACCCAAAACATGCCTTCGGGACTCTCACAAATATTCGCTACCACATTATCGGGCAACGAATACGGGTCATTATTCAAATGCCGGAACACGCGGAAAGTATACCCATCATAACGGTTCAACCCGTTCCGCGTACCGAACCACATAAATCCGTCCCGATCCTGATAAATAGAATAAACCGTATTGCTGGAAAGCCCGTCGGCTACTTCCAAATGCTTGAACATATAGCGGTGTGCACGACTTCCGGCACATGCCAGTATAATAAACAATGCAATAAGAATCTGTTTTTTCAGCATAATAAGATGAAAGGCTTTGTTTGTTTTCGATTACAAAAGAAACAAAAAAACGAGAAAAAAGCAAGCGCACCCGTTTTTTTCTAAATAAGAAGCCACGGCTCTTTCATTTAAAACATATACAGCTGACATGCACTTACAACCAGCCAATTTACGGATTATTATTGGGCTACACGCACATCTGCTATTTACCAATTATGGAGCACAGACCTCGCAGAAAAATTCTCCTGTTGAAGAAGTAGAAGATACTTAGAAGCTGTTTTGAATTTCTCCAAAAAGTTTTTCTTGGCTTGATGTGTTCGTTTTCGTGTGTGCTTTGGGCGATTTTTTGGTCCTTTTCGCTCCTGTTCTTCGTCAGATAGCCCGCTATCTTCCTCATCACAGAAGCGAAAATGCCTCAAAAACTCATCCCAAATCATCGCACGATAAATTCAAAACAGCTTCTTATGCTGATGGTAGTAGTGCTTATTTCCATAGAAGGAGCAACAGAAGGTGGAAATTTTGAAGGTTTTAAAATCTTGACTTCAACAGTAGAAGTAGAAAATCTAAATAATATTTTAGTGTTACAATAATCAGTACCAACCGTTGTATAGAGTAATAGTGTTCATCAGATGTTATGATCAATTTTTGGTCATAGATGGACGGCGTATTGATTTTTCAGAATATTGGCCAGAACATAAGTTTAATATGGAAATAGAAGATTTACCTGCTACCGGAAATTTTGGCGTCGGTAAACAATATACTAGAGAAGTTAGCATATCATTTCTGGGGCGAGAATTTTATGCGGCATGTGTGATGAATATCTATCAAAAGAAATAGTCTTCTTACATCAAAATAAAGCAGCCAGCCCTTGCGGATTAGCTGCTTTATTTATGTGCGGCAGGTATTGCCGCGTAAGTTTAGATTGATTACAGTTTCTCAATTTCATCCGGCGTAAGTCCGGTTATTTTCGCGATGATTCCCGCCGGAATGCCTTCCGCTTTCATGCCACGGGCATTTTGGATGCTGTTTTGTCGGATACCTTCCTGTATACCTTCCTGTATACCTTCCTGTATACCTTCCTGTCTGCCTTCCTGTCTGCCTTCCTGTCTGCCTTCGCGCAAAGCATCGCTAATCAGAGTGTTTTCCACCCGCACGGCATCCCAAAAGTCATCATACCACCACAGTTGGGCATCGCTGAAGGCGGATTCTTCGATTTGCGTCACCGCCTTACTGATTTCCGGATTCTCTAATAACTCTTTGGGGGCTTGCCGCGTATGCTCGTCTATTTCCGTCAGATACCGCAACCAAAGTACCGCCATTTTCTTGCCTTTGAAATCTTGTGGCTTGAATTTGGGAAGCTCTACGAAGATGAAGCGCAGTCCTTCAATCACCTTGTCAGTATGTTCCACCTGCACGATTTTATAGTCGTGGTAAGCCTCCGGCACATCCGGCAGGAAGATGTCGTTCACCAAGTTAAGCGAATACACGGGCTGGAGCAGTTCGTATTTGCTCTCTCTGCCTCCAAGCTGGCGCACGTATGCCTTCGAAGCGTTGAACAACACGCGCTGCATGAATGCAGGAGACCAAAGCATCTGCATCTCTACCAGAAACTGCCTGCCCATTTTGTCTTTGCAGCGCACGTCTACGATGCTGTTCTTTTTCAGTGGCGTTTCCGGCACCAGTTCCGGTGTCAGGTATTCGATTTCCGCAATCTCTTCTTCGGGCTTTTCGAAAGGCAGCAAGGCATTGAGCAGGCTGATAACCAAGTCGGGGTGTTCGCCGAAAACTTTCTTGAAAGTCAGGTCGGCTTTAGGGTCCAAATATCTCATGTACGTAGTTAATTAGGGGTTTGCCACAAAGGTAATGATATATTTTATAAAATGCAATAGATTATAGCCAACCAGAAATGGACTGTGAATATCGTCAAAGCGTTTTTTGCAGGAGCGTATCATAGCCCACAGACATGAAGGCAACAGCAAAAGACACAGGCTTTCGGACATTTTCTTCCTGCTGTAAGAACAAAAGGGACAACCGGCGTGTTATATCTATAGAACCAATTAAAAACCAATAAGTAATGAAAAAATTAGCATTCTTGACAGTACTTGCCCTATTCGTGACAAGCTGCCACAACGATGACATTCCGGTAGCACCCGAAAACCCGACATCCGACCTGATCAGTCCTGCCATGTACATGGGCATATCTACCCGTGACGGGAACAAACCTTTTACAGGAGTACTGAGCGTAGCTCCCTGCAACGAAAGCACATCCATTTATTATGGAAATTATGTAAACCAGAAACTGACACCCTTCCATGGATATTATTTCATCAAAGACGGTTCCGTTTATCCCAATGCAAACAACCAGGAAGTAAGCCTGCCTGCCGGTACATACGACATGATTTATTGGGGTACGCCTCAGTATACCGAACCCATTTACGCTTATCCGAATGTACGAGAACCCAACTACAGCATCGGTGAAGACTTTGCCCAACAAGACTTCAGCCTGCTTGCCATTTCCAATGACACGACCTATTATCCCACTTTCGACCTCGTACATGCCCGCCGCCCGGTAAATGTCGGAACAGAAGACCTGGACGCAGACCTGCACCGAGTAGTGAGCGGACTGAAAGTAACGTTAAAAGACAACAAAGGCAATGCTTTGAGCAATACTATCGAAAACGTAGAAGTACGGGTAACACACATTGCTGAAAAGTTGAACTTCTATTCAGCCCAACCCGAAGGCAAATCCTGCACAGTAGCTTTCCCGCTGGTCCGCTCCGATGACAATACAGAAATGAGCAACGGCACCGTGATGCTATTCCCTTCTTTCGGTACACCCGAACTCCAAGTCTTCATCACATTGACCAACGGAAAGGTCAAGACATTCAAACAAACACTGAATACCCCACTGGAAGCCAACAATAAGTTGACACTTGATATCAGCATCGGCAATATCCTGGAAGAAGAAGATTCGGGCAGTTTCACCGTTGACGAATGGAACGAGTCAAACGAAGAAATCAATGTCCCTATTCTGGAATAATACGGTATTAAGAAACATTTGGTTTTGCATGTAAGTCATATCGTTTTTTCAGAAGGCATACTTTTACGTTCTCGATATCAAAACCGTATGGTTTTGAATTGGAAACCGTACGTTCTCAATATGGAAACCGTACGGTTTTCATATGAAAACCATAAATAGAAGCTGGATGAAACGATAATGTAATCCAAATACGGAAACGACTGTTCCGGGGAGAAATAAAAAACGGATGAGGAATACACTCTCGACAAAGCAATATATTCATGTTGAATATCCGCAAACATCCCATGTAGGGGCGTATCGCATACGCCCGAATACGCCAACTAATCCACGTGGATGTTTTTGGGGCGTATGCAATACGCCCCTACAAGGCAATTGGGTGAAATGCGGATATTCAAATTTTTTATTCTATGCATGCCCATTGAATACGGACATAAAAAACAGAGGCAGACTTCACAATCTGCCTCTGCCTATAAATCTCAGCATATCTATGCTGAAACACGCAAGTATAAAATCAGCAAACTTCTCATTGCGGCGCACTGTCGTATACCGACTGCAAGGTGTATGATGCATCCTCGGTAAAGATGCCCCGTTTCATCACGTCAATCACTTCCTGAGCATTATTCAGCATCTCGCCTGTAGCGTGATTGAAAAGTGCCCATGATTGTGTTCCGGTTCCGTCTCCTCCTGCATCCCAATAAAATGGAGGCATCCCATACTCTTTCGCTGCCTTACATACATATTCCAAGTAATACAAACGGAACGATTCCGACAAGTCATCCGCACGGTGTACGCATCCCATCTCGCCGATATAGGCAGGAATACCTTGGTCGATGAACGTTTCTTTCATCTTGGCAAACTGTCCGGTCACATTGTCTTCATCACCCCAATCCGCTTTCAGCGACGGGTCTGCGGTATGCCCCCATTGCGAATAAATATTGTCGGCATTCTCGGTATAGTCTATCGGGTCGTAGAAGTGAACGGCTACCATCAGCCGGTTATCCACCACATCCTGCGGCAAGACAAAGTTTTCTACCGTCAGGTCGATGTTTGTCACATACCCCGGCACGCCCAGGTAACGGGTCTGGTTGTTTCCACCCGTAGCACGCACGGCATCTACAAACACTTGGTTCCATTCATTCAGTACGGCATATTGTCTGCCGCCATCCGTACGGTTGTCTCCCCAGCCCCAACTTCCGTCATGGATTTCGTTCATTGCCTCGAACACCAGGAAGTTTCCTTTGTCTGCAAATCGGTTGGCTATTTGGGTCCACATGGCAGCCAGCTGTGCCTTTACCGCACTATTGACCGTCTCATCCGTTGCCGCATCCTTGATATCCAGCCAATACTGGCTGTCCGCACCATCGTGGTGAATGTTGATAATGGCATTCAGTCCGGCACTCTCGGCATAGCCTACCACTTCTGCCACCCGGTTCAAGTAAGTCTCGTCGATGGTATAATCGGGAGCTTCGCCCACATGTCCCAGCCACGTAACCGGAATACGGACAGAAGTGAAACCGGCATTTGCCAAAGCATCAAACAAGGCCTGTGTAGCAGGTTGGTTTTCCCAAGCTGTTTCATCTGCCACTCCATTATTATGTGCATCCAACTGATTGCCTAAGTTCCATCCCAGTCCCAAGCTGGCGGCTATTTCCAACGGCGTTTCTCCCGACACGGCTGCAGCCTGTCCGGCAGCCTGTGTTACAGTAACGGTTTCCGTCAAGTCGCCTAACGTAAACGTAATGGTTCCGGTGCGTTCCGCGCCGTGATTGGCAGATACGGTAAAATGCAAGGTATATTCCGTCATTGCCCGCGCATCGGTCACTTCTGCCTCAGCTATCCACGAGTCATTGATTGTATAGGCATAATCGCCATTGGTGGTCAGCGTAATGCTCAGCGCACCTCCTGCCGCCGGCATATCGTATGCAGTCTGTGCCACAATCAAACCGTCTCCGGCAGTCTGTGTCACCTGCACCGAAGCCGTAAAGCTTCCTGCCACCACCGAAAGCGTAGCCACGCGGTCATCGGTTTCCGAATTAGCATCTACCGTTACATTGTAGGTATAAGTTCCTCTTTCGGTTACACTCACGAATGACACGTTGCACCAAGTCTGATTACTGGTCACTTGTGGTTCAACCGAAGACAAGACAGAAAGCGTGAGTGTGTCACCGGATTTAGGGAAAGTCATTTCCGTAGCGGAGATTTTCGTTTCTCCCGTATAGCCTCCGCCTTCGTCATCCGAACAAGAAGCAAACAAGGCTATCCCCGTCAGCAACAGAAAGAATAATGTCAGATAATTTCGCATAGTTTTCATAGGTTAATCATTGATTAGTAGAAAGGCGCAGGCCCATGCAGTTCTATCCGCATACACCTGCGCCCACAAATATTACAGAATAGAAAGATTATCAATCGTAACCGTTACGGCATCCGGATTTTCGATATCACTGAACATCTCCTGAATATCGATGCAGAAAACAATCACACCGTTGTAGGCTGCCGAAGGGCTGTAGCGAATCGTATAAGTGCCGTCACCCTGTACGGTTGTCGTACCTTGACCTTCGCCTACCGACGGCCACCAGCCGTCAGCCGTACACATCAGTTGGGCGGTATAGGCATTGGTTGCAGCCGCACCGGTCAGTCCACTGATTGTAAACGTCAGCTCCATTGAATAATCGAACACAATGGAAGCTGGGTCAAACGGTTGGTTGGAAGCCGTGGAACCATACATGTTATACAATTCGATACGGAAATTATTCGTAGCTTCTTCCAGATGCCCACAAACAATTTTGCTATTGTCTACGGCAATCTCCGTAGCCGTCGGCGTACCGCTTCCGCTACCGGCATTCGGCAAGAAGTGGTAAGCCAAGTATTCGTCTTTCTCCGTACTGCGGTTTCCTAACCACATACCCATCACGCTGTTTCCTGCCGTCTCAATGCTCAAGATACGCAATTGGTTTTCTGCCGTAGCACTGAACATGATGTCACCGCCACCGATATGATAAGTCGGCACACCGGCACTGAACGTATAGATACCGTCTTCATCCAAGGTATAAGTACCGCTGGTAGTCGTTCCGTCCGGCATTTCGAACGTATAAGTCATATCCGCCGAATTCAGTGTCATGCTCAGGTTTTCCAGTCCATCTACCGGTGTAGCCCAGTCGGGATAATTGCCTGCGGTAAAGTTGTTCATCAGACTTCCGTCCAGATTAGCCCAGTCAAACGGCACGTCAGCCGACATGGTCCACTTGATTTCGCTTGTAACCACTTCTGAAACCATATCCTGCCAGCCGTCGGGCAACGAAGGTTCCGGATCGGGTTGGTCTTCGGGTACATAATTGTCAGCATATTCTTTCGATACGAAATTCCATATCAGCCACCAAGGCCCTTCACTGTTGTCACGCATCACGCCGATACGCAAATGATTCTCATCCAGTTCCAACAGTTGCAAATCTCTACGCCAGTTTGTCGTACGGTCTGTCCAACCGGGTGTATGCAGCAAGTCACAATCGGTAAAGGTAATGGTATGCGAGTCGGTATTCAACATAAATGTACCGGTCTGAGTTTCATCCGATGAAGAATTATACACCGTCACATTTGCACCGCCTTGCAGGTTGAACGTCATGGTGCTCTCCCAAATGGCATCATCGCCTGTATGTCCTACTCCCGGATCCCAATTGGCAGTCCAGTTATTCCAAGTCACCGTACCCGAAGGATCGGCGTATGTCAGTTCACCGGCTGCAAATCCGTATTCTCCGTTATCGAAAATCCAGGTTTTCTCCTGATCTACCCCTCCAGTCAGATACGTCCACAGGTCATCATTCACAAAACCTGCATAGAAGCTGTCAATGGTAAAAGTCGCAGTAGGACCATAAACCACACCACCGCGGGTCTGTACGCCGAAACGCACTTCGTATTCTCCCTCGAAAGGCATCTGCAAAGTCACTTCGGCTCCTTGTGCACGTCCTTGCGGATGTTCCCAGCATACCTGATAACTGGAAGGCATCAGGCTTCTCAAATAAACGATATTCGGATTTTCCGAATCGTGAGTAATGGTATAGGCAATGCCTTCTACCAAATCTTCAGAAGCTACATCCGGAGCTTCCAAGTCGTATGAATCGGGCGTACAGGCAGCTGTCATACCCATCAGCATCGCCAGCAGCGCCATTTGCAATGTATGTATCAGTTTATTCATAATGTTTCGATTTAAAAAATGGTTTGTTAGTTCTTAAGTTTTTGAATTTATCAGTTTTGTAAGCCTCGTCAACTCAAAAACTTAAAAACTTAAGAACTCAAAAACTTATTATTCACCAACCTGCATTTTGCTTCAATACACCGTTCGACAAGGTAATCTGATTATTCGGAATCTGCATCAAACCTTGTTTGCTAGTGATATTTGAAGCCGTAACGCTTACATTATCCGGATTGCCACCACTAACTACTGATGTATTTCCCGCAATTTGAGAAGCGGCATAGTCCACACCTTGACGGAGCAAGTCCCAGTAACGCTGCCCTTCGAAAGCAAACTCCAGCATACGCTCGTTCATGATATTTTCCTGCGTAACGGATACCTGACGATAGTAAGTAGACAAAACCAAATCGCCGTTCTCGTCTTCTTCGGTAAAGGCACGCTGGCGTACTTGGTTCAAGTATTCCTGTGCATTGGAGCTTCCCAACTCAGCCGCCATGAGCAACACATCGGCATAACGCATTACCACAAAGTCCTGGTATTGGGAAACCATATAGTCGCCCCCGCTTCCCAATCCAGTGGTTTCATCGGTCAACGCCCATGCACCGGTCGATTCGTTCTGTTCCCATTTCGACATCGGAGTATATTTCTTAATGGTATAGCCTGTATATTCACGCTGGTCATTATAACCGTTTTCATAATTCGGGTCTTCGGCAATGCCCTCGCTTAAAAGGTTCACCATAGACGCTTCACGACGTGTATCTCCGGTATTGTAAGCCGTCCACATTTTCGGATTGACCGTACAGATGCCCCAACCTCTTCCGTAAGGTGTCCAATACACATTGATACTACGAATGCCTACATTCACCAGCCAGCGGTTTCCATCATTGTTTCCGTTATAATCAGAAGTATAGTTAAACTTCTGTGCCAATACGGTTTCTTCATTGCCCCGACCGGCGTAAGTAGAATGTTGGGTATAACCGCTCGCAGCATCGCCTTCCCACCAAGTGGAAGCGGGCACCCACAAGTTCTTAAATTGCGGAACCAACGCATATTCGCCTGAAGAAATGACATCTTCCAAACCTTGCAACACAGAAGCACGGGTCACACCTTCTACACTGGGTTCCTTGCCATAATAACCGGTATAGAACAAATAGACACGGGCCAGCAGGGCTTTGGCGGCATACTGGGTGATATGCCCGTCGTTGTTCGCCGCATCGCTCTTCGGGTAAGCCGAAGCCGGAATGTTTTCAGCCGCATAAAGCAAATCGCTGAAAATAACATTATACACTTCATCCGGTTCAGCCTGCGGTCGGTTCTCGTTCACCGGTTCGGTAAACAAAGGAATATTCCCCCATAAACGCACCATATCGAAATAGCACAAAGCACGCAGAGCACGACATTCACCCATGTAAGTACCTCTTGTCTCCTCACTTGTCCAAGAAATCTGTTCTTCATGCGCAATCAGTTCATTGCAACGGTACACCGCCGCATAATATCCCGTCCAATCCCCTTCGAAAAGATTCAAATCAGAAGGAGATTGCGTCTGGTCGAAACGGTCAATAATCTGATAATTACGGGCATCCGAAACGCCAGCCCCTCCAAAACACTCGTCAGCCATCAGCTCTGAAGCCATATAAAACGAAGTGCCGTTCGAAACCGTACTTTGCCACCCGTCATAGCATCCTATCAAAGCCCGGTATGCATCGCTTTCCGTCCGATAGAAATTGCCAGTAGTAGATTCTACTTTCGACTCCACATCCAGGAAATCAGCCGTACACGAAGCCAAGCCCATTCCAGCCAACCCCAATGCCATTATATAGATTTTATAGTTATTCATACCTTTCATTGTTTTAGATAGTTCAATTAAAATTTCAAGTTCACACCAATCAGGTAAGTACGCGGACGCGGATAATATCCCAAATCGATGCCCGATACCCAGTCAGAAGTACCGTAACCGATTTCCGGATCCATGCCGTCATACTTGGTAAAAGTAAAGGCATTCTGTACTTGGAAGTACAAACGGGCCTGGCTAATAGCCTTCAGGTTGATGAGTTTCGCAAAGTCGTATCCGATGGTGATGTTGCTGATGCGCAAATAGTCGCCATCCTGAATGTACAGGTCGGAGAATTGCCAGTTGATATTGGTTTCCGTCACACGCGGAATGCGGTTGCTGGTACCTTCACCCGTCCAACGTCCCAAGATAGCCGAGGTATAGTTCGAATGGCTATTGGCATGATTACGGTAGCTTTGTACAATCTGGTTTCCGGCGGCTCCGTATGCGTTCAAGGCAAAATCGAAATTCTTATAACTGAATCCAATATTGAAACCATACGTAAAGTCGGGCGTACCGTTACCCAAGTCCACCTTATCGTTATCATCAATCACCCCGTTATGGTCTTGGTCTACGTAGATGACATCACCCGGCTGGACATCAGCTTGCAAGATGCCGTTCCCTGCCGCACGCCAATCTTCAATCTGTTGCTTGTTCTGGAAGATTCCTGCCGTCTGATATCCCCAGAAGTAACCTATCGGATGACCGTTCGACGCACGGTAGAATTCCGGCGTATTGTCATACAACATATTGATATCACCGTGGATAATGCCGTCTTCGGTCGGAATATCACCCACCTTATTCTTATTATACGCACCATTGACACCTACGTTATAACTGAAGTCTTTCCCAATCTGGTCGTTCCAAGTCAAAGCTAACTCGATACCGGTATTCTTTACATCACCGCCATTGATATACGGAGCGCCCGTACCTGCCGTAGCCAGAATCGGAGCTTCTACCAGCCAGTCTTTCGTGGTCTTGATATAGAAATCAGCGGTCAGGCTCAACCGGCTCCGCAAGAAACGTGCATCAATACCGATGTTGGTCTGTTCGGAAGTCTCCCATGTAACGTCTTCGTTGGCAAGGCGGCTGGGATAAGCGCCCCAATAGCCGGACTGGGCATCGGCTCCCACCTGATTGCCAAACAGGTAATGCGTATTGCTCGAAGTAATCGGAGCCGTGTACTGATAGTTATCAATATTCTGGTTACCTACCTGGCCCCAGCTGACACGCAGCTTCAAGAAGTCCAGCCAATCGTGTGTGTCTTCCATGAAAGCTTCGTTCGAGATAGTCCAACCGGCAGATACTGAAGGGAACACGCCATAACGGTTTCCACGAGCGAAGCGGGAAGAACCGTCGGTACGTACCGTAGCGTTAATCATATACGTTTCTTTCCAGTTCCATCCGAAACGGGCGAAATAAGAGACAGTGCGGGTCTCATCATTCGGATGACCGGCCACTCCCAAGCCGTTATCGGCACTGGTAGCTGTACCGTTGTCGAGGTACGCATGATCCCAATCATCAAACCCATCTCGCAACATACCGGTAGTTCCTCTCAGGTAAGTACCTGAATAACGGCTCATTTCCATACCCAACAAAGCGTTGAACGCATGTTCGCCCACCGTCCAGTCGTAGGTTGCCGTATTGGTCCATGTCATCGTCAAGCCGTGCGACATGTTTTGGGCAGCACTGGTACGTGTATTGTTGAAACTATAAATAGAGAACTGGTACAACGGAGAGAAGCTGCGGTATTCGTTCGTTGTATATACAGCACCGAATACGGTACGGAACTTCAAGTTCTTAATGGGTTGCAATTCGGCATACACATTACCCGAGAAAGTCACGTCCTTATTCTCGTTATTGCTGTTGGTCATCATGCTTCCGTAAGGGTTGCCATCTGCATTATACCAATCCGAGTTGGTCGTATCGTTATAAGGTGAATCATAAATGTTGTTGTCGCTATAAATAGGCGCCAACGGGGAAGTACCGAACGCACCACGCAATGTATTATTATATTGGTTACCTACTGAAATACCGTTGTTCATCTTATAAACGAAGCTGACCTGCTCTCCTACCTTCAACAAGTCGGAATCCTTGAAAAGCTTGTGTTCCGAATTGATACGGAAGTTGTAACGTTCGTAATTCGATACGTCCTTACCGCCTACGATACCTTCCTGGCTCATATAGCCCAACGACATCGCGTAAGTAGAAGTTTCCGAACCGCCCGTAATACCCAAAGTATAGCTTTGTGTCTGGGCATTGTTCTGGAACATCGAGTTTACCCAGTCGGTGTCATACACATTGCCGTTGGCATCGTAAATGCTCTCGTACGAGCTCCAGTCATAGGGCGCATTGCCCGAATTAATCGCCTGTTCGTCCATAATCATCATATATTCCTGTGCGTTCAGCATGTCCGCCTTACGTGCCTGGGTCTGCCAGCCATAGTAAGCATCAAACGAAATCTGCGCCTTGCCTGCCTTACCGCTCTTGGTGGTAATCAATACCACACCGTTGGCAGCCTGTGCACCATAGATAGCGGCAGAAGCGGCATCTTTCAACACATCGATGCTTTCGATATCGGCCGGATTCAACGTGGAGATATCACCGCCTACTCCATCAATCAGATACAGAGGAGAAGCATTTCCCACCGTACCCAAACCACGGATACTTACTTTCATCGATTCGCCCGGCTGACCAGAGGTAGACGAAATGTTCACACCCGGCGTCTGTCCTTGCATCGCCTGCAAGGGGCTGTTGGTATTCATCTTCGCCAGCGTCTCGCCTTTCACCTGCACCGTGGCACCGGTCACCAATTTCTTTTTCTGAACGCCGTAACCTACTACGACTACTTCATCCAAAGTTTCCGAATCTTCTTCCATCACCACATTCAAGGTTTTCTGATTGGTAATTTGAATTTCTTGGGTCTTGAACCCGATGTAAGAGAATACCAACGTCTGACCGGAAGCTACACTGACCGAATAATTTCCATCGAGGTCGGTAATAGAACCATTGGATGTTCCCTTCACCTGAACGCTGACGCCGATAAGCGGCAACTGGTCAGCGGCCGAAGTAACAACACCCGAAACAGTTAGATTTTCTTGTGAAGCCGGAGCGGCGTTCACACCACTTGCAGGGAAGCATAGAAGCATCGCCATTGCAAGAAAACACATGTGCACGAATGTGCACTTTCTGAATAAGTGTTTACTCATGGTACTTTGTTTAATAGTTAAAATTACATTATTCTATATGCCCCGATAGAATCGCACGCATGCGTTTTCTGCATCGAGAGCACCACAAATGTATTGCATATTATGAAAAACGGAGGGATGCATTTGTTTCCCGATAGGATATGATTTGTTTTTTCCCCTATTTAATAACTTTTCAATCCCTACAACGCAATATAAGCATCCGCCCACGCACGTATTTGCAAGCGCCGCTGATGATACCTGCACAAGCCGGCGATTATATAGGCAAGCTTACCGGCACGGGAACAGCATCTTGTCACAAGATTCCCGCACGCTCTACTTCTTTTATCCAAAACTCCGACATGCGCCGGTGTCCTGCAGGTGTGGGATGGATGCCGTCCCATATCCAATATGTGTCCCGCGAGGAAGGTTCTTCACGCAAGAGGATTTCGAACATTTCATCATAAGGCAAATACACCGCCTTGTACTCAACGGCTATCCGCTTCACGATGCGGGCAAGGGTATGCACCAGACTATCACGCAAGGCAAATCCTTCCGATTCCTTCATCGAACCCGTGAAAGCCGTAAAGGGAGCACCCAGCACCAGCTTCAGGTTGGGGTTGGCACGTAAAGAACGGTCGAGCAAGGCACGGTAACGCTTCTCCCACCCCAAGATATCGAAAGGCTCGGCGTGCGGTCCTCCTATATAATAATGTATATCGTTCGTACCTACCAATACAGAAAGTATATCGGGCTTCAAGGCTATGGCATCTTCTTCCCACCGCTTCTCAAGGTCGGCAAGCGCATTGCCGCTGATGCCCCGGTTGAAGAACTCGTATCCCTTGCCAGGATATTTGCTCTGATAATACGAGGCACACAGATACATATACCCGCTTCCGTAGATGTGGTTCATGTCCCACAAGTTCCGCCCGGCGGAAGGCATCGCACTTCCATCGCTATTTCCCCAATTCCCGTCGGTAATAGAATCGCCGATAAACAATATCCGAAGCCCTTGCCCATACATGGGGCAAAGGCAAGCCAGCCAAAGCAGGCAAATCCATATTCGTTTCATATCCTATCAGATTAAAGTCACACAAAAGTAATGATTCTCCTGTTTCACGCAAGACTTCCATCGCATCCTACAACATTTCATACCCCATTTAAAAACATCCTGCCCATAGGAAATACAGAGAATACCCTTCAAGAGACTGAAAAAAGATTATCTTTGCAAAAAAGAAAATCCAACTTCAAATCTAAACACACATACCATGCGAAACAAGAACATACTGACCTTTGCTTTGCTTGCCTTATTTTCACAGGCATTCGGACAAGGATACAAGAATCCGGTCATCCCGGGTTTTCATCCCGACCCCAGTGTCTGCAAGGCTGGAGATGACTATTATCTGGTGAACAGTTCGTTCCAATACTTTCCCGGTGTCCCCCTGTTCCATAGCAAGGACCTTGTCCATTGGGAACAGATAGGCAATTGCCTGGACAGACCCTCACAAGTCGACCTGACAGGAGCCAATGCCTGGGGAGGCATCTATGCCCCTACCATCCGTTATCATGAAGGAACATTTTACATGATAACCACCAACGTTTCGGGAAAAGGAAACTTTCTGGTGCATACCACTGACCCGCGCGGCGGATGGTCGGACCCCGTATGGCTGAAGCAAGGAGGCATCGACCCTTCGCTCTACTTCGAGAACGGGAAATGCTACATGGTGAGCAACCCCGACAATTACATCACCCTGTGCGAAATAGACCCGATGAGCGGAGAACAACTCTCTCCCTCGCGCAAGATATGGGGCGGCACAGGAGGCAGATATCCCGAAGGTCCTCATATTTATAAGAAAGACGGATGGTACTACCTGCTTATCTCGGAAGGCGGAACCGAAACGGGACATAGCGTCACCATCGCACGCAGCGCCTTCATTGAAGGTCCCTACACACCGAATCCTGCCAACCCCATCCTGACACATGCCTGCGTGGCAGGACAAGCCAGCCCGATACAAGGGACGGGACATGCTGACCTGGTAGAGGGAACCGACGGCTCGTGGTGGATGGTCTGTCTCGCTTACCGCATCATGCCGGGCACACACCATACGGTAGGGCGTGAAACCTATCTGGCACCCGTGCGCTGGGACAAAGGTGCATGGCCGGTAGTAAACGGAAACGGCACCATAGCGATAAACATGGACGTGCCCACACTTCCTCTCACTCCTTCCAAACCACAACCCGATACCTTCGAGTTCGAAGAAGAAAAGCTATCGCCCGAATGGGTATACCTGCAAAACCCGATACCGGAAAACTATGCCTTCGAAAACGGAAAGCTACGCCTGAGCGCAACAAACACGACCCTGAGCGACGGGAAAAGCCCTACATTCGTCGCGCTCCGGCAAGACCAGTTTGATATGGATGCCTCCACAAAAGTAGCACTCCGGCAGGCTCAGTCAGGAGATGAAGCCGGCATCACGGCGTTCATGGATTTTAGGTCCCATTACGACCTGTTCGTGCGCCAGGAAGCAAACGGAAAGCAATCCGTCGTGCTCCGCTACCAATTGGGTGAATTAAAGCACATCGAAAAAGAGGCGGCACTTCCCGATACAAGCCCTGTGATACTGAACCTGAAAGCGGACATAAACGTCTACCGCTTCGGATATACCATCGACGGTAAATACCACGAATTAGGTAAAATGAACACACGCTACCTGAGTTCGGAAACCGCAGGAGGATTTACGGGAGTGATGTTGGGACTGTACGCCGTATCAGCATCTCCCGAATCGAAAGCATTTGCCGATTTTGATTACTTCAAATACCAACGACCATGAAAAGAAACCTATTCATTCTCTTACTTCTGCTCTTCCCTCTGATGCTCCTTGCGCAAAAAGAGGCGAAGCCCATCAAGGTGGCTTGCGTAGGGAACAGCATCACCGAAGGATTTGCCCTGGCACATCCGGAAACAGAAAGCTATCCCGCCGTACTCCAACGCCTGCTGGGAGACGGGTATCAAGTAGGCAACTTCGGACTTACCGCCCATACCCTGATGATGAAAGGCAACCTGCCCTACATGAGCAAACAACCTTTCAAGGACGCACAAGCCTTCTTGCCCGACATCGTGACCATCAAGCTGGGAACAAACGATTCAAAACCAATAAACTGGATACACAAGGAAGACTTCAAGAAAGACTTGAACACGATGATAGATGCCTTCGAAGCACTCCCCTCGCATCCGCGCATCTACCTGTGCCTGCCCATTCCGTCCAACCGGAAAGACTGGGGCATCAACGACAGCACCATCGTGAACGGTATTATCCCACGCATCCGTGAAGTGGCACACGAACGTAACTTGCCCGTCATTGACCTGCACACGCCGATGCTTCCTTATTATCCGAAAGAATATACCGACGGAGTGCACCCGAACAAATACGGTGCCATCATAATAGCCGAAAATATCTACAAGGCACTGACCGGAAAAGACCCCGTACCTGCACCAGGCAGAGCCGACCAGACCCTATGGTATGACAAACCGGCAAAACAATGGGAAGAAACCCTTCCGCTGGGCAACGGACGTCTGGGCATGATGCCCGACGGAGGCATCACGAAAGAGCACATCGTACTGAATGAAATCAGCATGTGGAGCGGTTCGGAAGCAGACTACCGCAACCCGGAAGCCGCCGAAAGCCTTCCCCGCATCCGCCAACTCCTGTTTGAAGGCAAAAACAAAGAAGCACAAGAATTGATGTACACAAGCTTCGTACCCAAAAAGCCTGAAAAAGGAGGCACATTCGGATGTTTCCAAATGCTTGCCGATATGTACATCAACTATACCTTCCCTGATACGATAAGCCAAGCGAAAGATTACCTGCGCTGGCTCAATTTGGATGAAGGTGTGGCATATACCACCTTCACGAAAAACGCTACGCGCTATATCCGCGAATATTTCGTGTCAAGAAACAAAGATGTAATGCTGATTCACCTGCAGGCAGACCGTCCGGACGCACTTGGATTCCATTTAACTTTGAGCCGTCCCGAACGGGGACATGTGCGGAAACTGAGCGAAGGGAAACTGGGAATAACGGGAACACTGGACAGCGGAAATGAACGGCAAGAAGGCATACGCTATGCTGCCATAGCCGGTGTAAAACTATCGGGCAAGAAAAGCCGGATGCATACTCATGCAGATGGCATTGAAGTTTCGGATGCTGACGAGGCATGGATTATCGTATCGGCGAACACTTCGTATATGAAAGGCGGAATCTATCAGACCGAGACCCAACGCCTGCTCGACCAAGCCCTGGCTTCCGACCTGACACAAGCCAAACAAGAGGCAACCGGTGAATACCAACAGTTCTTCCACCGTGCCGGCATCGAATTACCCGAAAATAAAACCGTGTCCCAATTAAGCACCGACAAGCGGCTGGAGGCTTTCCAAACGCAGGATGACCCTTCTCTGGCTGCCCTTTATTACAATTACGGACGCTATCTGCTGATTAGCAGTACCCGCCCCGGAAGCTTGCCTCCCAACCTGCAAGGGCTTTGGGCGAACGGAGTAATGACTCCGTGGAATGGAGACTATCATACCAACATCAATGTCCAGATGAACCACTGGCCGGTAGAACCTTGCAATTTGTCGGAATTGTACCAACCGCTCGTCGACTTGATAAAAAGACTGGTACCCAGTGGAAAAGAAACCGCAAAGGCTTTCTATGGTCCCGAAGCAAAAGGCTGGGTACTCCACATGATGACCAACGTATGGAACTATACCGCACCGGGCGAACATCCCTCATGGGGAGCGACCAATACAGGAGGCGCATGGCTTTGCGCACATCTGTGGGAGCACTATCTGTATACGGGCAACAAACAATACCTTGCCGATATTTATCCCCTATTAAAAGGAGCTTCGGAGTTCTTCTACTCTACCATGGTACGTGAACCGGAACACGGATGGCTGGTGACGGCTCCCACTTCCTCTCCCGAAAACGAGTTTTATGTATCAAAGAAAGACCGGACCCCTATCAGCGTATGCATGGGACCCACGATGGACATCCAATTGGTAAGGGAACTTTACACCCATGTGATTGAAGCCGCATCCATCCTGCATACAGACTCTCTTTATGCCAATCAATTGAAAGAAGCAAGCGCCCAACTTCCTCCACACCAGATCAGCAAGAAGGGATATCTGATGGAATGGCTCAAAGACTATGAAGAAACGGATGTACATCACCGGCACGTGTCGCATCTGTATGGTTTGCATCCGGGAAACCAAATCTCGCTTTATTATACACCCGAATTGGCAGAAGCATGTAAAGTTACGTTAGAACGAAGAGGAGACGGAGGAACAGGATGGAGCCGCGCATGGAAAATAAACTTCTGGGCACGACTGGGTGACGGAAACCGGGCATACACCTTATTCCGTAACCTGCTTTATCCTGCCTATACCCAAGAAAACCCCAATGAACACGGAAGCGGGACTTTTCCCAACCTGTTCTGTTCGCACCCGCCTTTCCAAATAGACGGGAACTGGGGAGGCACTTCGGGTATCAGTGAAATGCTGATACAAAGCCAGGATGGATTCATCAACCTGCTCCCTGCCCTGCCCGACTCGTGGAAAGAAGGAAACTTATACGGATTCAAAGTACGTGGAGGCGCTATGGTCAGCATGAAATGGAAAGAAGGAAAGCCGATAGAAGTTATTCTTACCGGAGGCTGGAATCCGAATGTCAAGATTAAGATGCCGGAAGGCATAACCGAAGTTTCGGTGAACGGAGAGAAACGCAAAGCGGAAAAGTTTGTGGAACTTACGGTGCCGGAAGGGGAAATAGCAAGACTGCGCTTTTAAAACCAAATGAATGTCTGCAAACAGCCAATGCATACCCCTGAAAAATGAATATATACTGCATACGCGGTTGAATATATACTGCATTCGCTTACGGATATATACTTCATCGGCAGATGCAGTACTACTGCGTTTTCAACTCAGATAGATTGACTAAATGCGGACATTCATATACAATAATACTATCTTATCAAAAGATAATACCCCCAATGACATTACTTGGAAAAAACAAAAGAACGATTTATCTTTGAACAACACCAATAAACAAATATATCATGAAACATCTAAAAAACATTGCACTGGCTTCTGTTTTGTGTGCAGGAACCTGTTTAAGTGCAGAAGGACAAACCGTCCCGCCTGCCATCCCTTCTGACCCCGAAATCGAAGCCAACATCCAAAATTGGCTCAAGAAAATGACCATCGAGGAAAAGATAGGTCAGATGTGTGAAATCACCATCGATGTAGTGACCGACTTCGAAGCGAGCCAAAAGGACGGGTTCACCCTGGACAAAGCCAAGCTGGATACCGTTATCGGGAAATACAAGGTCGGCTCGCTCCTGAACGTTCCCCTGAGCATTGCCCAGCCGAAAGAGAAATGGGCGGAAGCCATCAGGCAGATTCAGGAACTTTCGATGAAGGAAATCGGAATCCCCTGCATCTATGGCGTAGACCAGATACACGGAACCACTTATACGCTTGATGGAACCCTGTTCCCGCAAGGTGTCAACATGGGAGCCACATTCAACCGGGACCTGGTAAAGCGTGAAGCCGAAATCTCGGCATACGAAACCAAAGCGGGATGCATCCCCTGGACGTATGCTCCCGTAGTAGATTTGGGAAGAGACCCGCGCTGGTCGCGCATGTGGGAGAACTATGGAGAGGACTGCTACGTGAATGCGGAAATGGGCAAAGCGTCGGTCATCGGCTTCCAAGGCGAAGACCCGAACCACATCGGCAAATATAACGTAGCCGCCTGTATGAAACACTATATGGGCTATGGCGTTCCGGTTTCGGGCAAGGACCGTACGCCCTCTTCCATCTCGCGGAGCGACATGCGCGAAAAGCACTTCGCGCCTTATTTGGCAGCTGTCCGCCAGGGGGCGTTGAGCGTGATGGTCAACTCGGGCGTGGACAACGGCATGCCCTTCCATGCCAACAGGGAATACCTGACCCAATGGCTGAAAGAAGACTTGAATTGGGACGGGCTGGTGGTTACAGACTGGGCGGACATCAACAACCTGTGTACCCGCGACCACATAGCCGCCACCAAGAAGGAAGCCATCAAGATAGCCATCAACGCCGGCATTGACATGTCGATGGTGCCTTACGAAGTGAGCTTCTGCGATTACCTGAAAGAACTGGTAGAAGAAGGTGAAGTGCCCATGAGCCGCATCGATGATGCCGTAGCACGCGTCTTGCGCCTGAAATACCGTCTCGGACTCTTCGACAAGCCTTACTGGAGCACCGGAGACTATCCGGAATTCGGTTCAAAAGAATTTGCTGATGTAGCCCTCCAGGCAGCCGAAGAGTCGGAAGTGCTGCTTAAGAACGAAGGGGGCATCCTGCCGCTCGCCAAAGGCAAGAAGATTCTTCTGGCTGGCCCGAACGCCAACTCCATGCGGTGCCTGAACGGAGGCTGGTCATACAGCTGGCAGGGACACCGTGCCGACGAATGCGCCCAGGCATACAACACCATCTACGAAGCCCTTTGCAACAAGTTCGGTAAAGAGAACATCATCTACGAACCGGGCGTAACTTACGCTCCCTACAAGAACGATAACTGGTGGGAAGAGAACACGCCGGAAATTGACAAGTCAGTAGCCGCCGCTCAAAATGCCGATGTCATCATCGCTTGCATCGGCGAAAACTCGTATTGCGAGACTCCGGGCAACCTGATCGACCTGAACCTCTCCGCAAACCAGCAGGATCTGGTAAAGGCATTGGCCGAGACCGGGAAACCTGTCATCCTGATTCTGAACGAAGGACGTCCGCGTCTCATCAAGGACATCGAGCCGCTGGCTAAAGCCGTAATAAACATAATGCTTCCGGGCAATTACGGGGGAGATGCCTTGGCAAACCTTCTTGCCGGAGATGCCAATTTCAGTGCGAAAATGCCCTATACCTATCCGAGACACATCAATGCCCTTGCTACCTACGACTACAAGCCGTGCGAAAACATCGGCCAAATGAGCGGGAACTACAATTATGACTCGGTCATGGATATCCAATGGCCTTTCGGATTCGGCCTGAGCTATACTACCTATAAATACAGCAACCTGAAGGTAGACAAAGCCCAATTCACCGCCGATGACGAACTGACCTTCACCGTAGATGTGACCAACACGGGAAGCGTGGCAGGCAAGGAAAGCGTATTGCTTTACTCGAAAGACCTGGTGGCAAGCAGCACGCCCGACAACATCCGCCTACGCAACTTCGAGAAGATTTTCCTGAATCCGGGCGAAACCAAGACCGTCACGATCAAATTGAAAGGAAGCGACCTGGCTTTCGTCAACTATTACGGGCAATGGACGCTGGAAAAAGGCGACTTCAAAGTGAAGTGCGGCGACCAGTGGATTGACCTGCAATGCACACAAACCAAGGTGTGGGATACCCCTAACCGATAAACTATAATCGAACACAAAGGCACGGAGACACGGAGAAAAAAATAAAAAACTCTGCGTCTCCGTGTCTTTGTGTTTAAATAAATCGTATCTTTGGCAAAACATTAATCAAAAACATCATATCATGATAACATTCCCTAACGCCAAAATAAACTTAGGCCTCAACGTCGTAGAAAAACGTGCCGACGGATACCATAACATTGAAACCGTCTTTTATCCGATAAACCTGCAAGACGCACTCGAAGTAAACCGGTTGGAGAACAGAAACGAACCTTTCCGCCTTTCTGTCAAAGGCACTCTGCTCGACGGTGCACCCGAAGACAACCTCGTAGTAAAAGCCTACCTTTTGCTTCGCGAGAAATACCAGTTGCCTCCTGTCGACATCCATTTATACAAACATATCCCTACCGGAGCCGGATTAGGAGGAGGCTCTGCCGACGGAGCTTTCATGATTAAGCTATTGAACGAAAAATTCCAAATCGGACTGACCGTTCAGGAAATGGAAGAATATGCCGCACGCATCGGAGCCGATTGCGCTTTCTTTGTACGTAACCAACCCGTATTTGCCACCGGCATCGGAAATATCTTCGAACCTGTCACTTGCACACTTGCCGATTATCGGCTGGTATTGGTCAAACCGCAAAACGCAATCTCGACCAGCGAAGCCTATAGCCGTATCAAGCCGCATTATCCGGAAAAATCGGTGAAAGAAATCATCCGCCAGCCCGTAGAGACTTGGAAAGACGAATTAAAAAATGACTTCGAAGAATCGGTGTTCGCCCTCTATCCCGAAATAGCCGCCATCAAAGACAAAATGTACGACTTGGGAGCCGTATATGCCTCGATGACAGGTTCCGGGTCAGCCGTTTACGGCATCTTCCGCGAACGGATTGAGAACATAGACGCCATTTTCAGCGGATACTTTTGCCGCCAACGAGAAATGATTTAACAATATGATGAGAACGCAGAGACGCGGAGTTCACATAAAAATCCGCCACCTATGAGCGACCCAAACATCCATCGTTTTACATCGCCCATCGAAGGCATTCCTTTGCCTTCGGCATTCACATATCCCTTCCATTACACCCCTCACCCCTTGGTGCAAATGGCAGCACACGAAGTACAAGTCTATCTTCGTACCCGTTCCGATTGGGAAGAGGAATTGAGTAAAGGAAAGATGTTCGGCGTGCTTCTGATACAAGACAAAGAAGGGAATGTGGGCTACCTGACGGCCTTCTCGGGAAACCTTGCCCAAAATAACCGGCAGAATGGATTCGTGCCTCCGGTATACGACCTCTTGCGCCCCGATGGATTCTTCAAATTAGAAGAAAGTGAAATATCTGACATCAACCGGCGCATCGAAGCATTGGAAAAAGAGGAAACCTACCTGCATCTGCAACATGCCTGTCAAATCAACATGCAGACCAGCCAAGAGGCATTGGCGAAAGCCAAAGATGAGATGAAACGAGCTAAGCTTTTGCGCGAAGAGAAGCGGAAAAAAGGAATTTCACCCGAAGAAGAAGCCCAACTTATCAAAGAAAGCCAGTTCCAAAAAGCCGAATACAAACGTCTGGAAAAAAGGCTAAAGCTACAGGAAGAGGAACTGAAAACCTCTCTCTCGGTTTTCGAAAATCAAATACAAAACTTAAAACACGAACGGAAAATCCGCTCGGCAGCACTCCAGCAAAAGCTGTTCGAACAATTCCGCATGCTCAATGCCCAAGGAGAAGAAAAAGACCTTTGCCAAATCTTTCACGAAACCCCGCAAGGCACTCCCCCTGCCGGAGCGGGCGAATGTGCCTTACCCAAACTTCTGCAATATGCCTACCAACATAACTTTCACCCTTTAGCCATGGGAGAATTTTGGATCGGCGAATCTCCCAAAGAAGAAATCCGACACGAAGGACATTTCTATCCCTCGTGCAAGAATAAATGTGAACCCATACTGAAACACATGCTTATCGGATTACAGGTAGAACCCAATCCCTTGGCAGGAAGAGAGACAAAGAAAAAAGAACTGGAAATTGTATACGAAGACGAATGGCTAATCGTAGTAAATAAGCCTGAAGGCATGCTTTCCACACCTGGCAAACTGACCACAGATTCGGTCTATACCCGCCTGCATACACTTTATCCTACCGCAACAGGCCCACTTATTGTCCATCGCCTTGATATGGCTACATCCGGATTGTTGCTGGTTGCCAAAACCAAAGAAATCCATTATGCACTACAAAAAATGTTCGCTTCCCGACGGATACAAAAACGATACACAGCATGGCTGAACGGCATCGTAACCACAGATGAAGGTATCATCAACCTTCCTATTTGCCCCGACTATGACAATCGTCCTTATCAAATGGTGCATTCCGAATACGGGAAACCAGCCGTTACCCGTTATAAAGTGCTCGGACGGAAAGACGGAAAAACCCGCATTGCATTCTATCCCCTCACCGGACGCACTCACCAACTGCGCGTCCATGCGGCTCATCCGGACGGACTGAATTGCCCCATCATAGGCGATGAGCTATATGGGAAAAAAGCCGACCGCCTATACCTGCATGCCAGTGAACTGTCATTCGAGCATCCGGCAACCGGTCAACTGATAACCTTCTGCAAGGAAGCTGAATTTTAAAGCTCGATGACACAATTTAAGCTTAAATGACTGAACAGACAGTAAACTTTTGCCTGTACAGCTTGTCTGATAAATAAAGACACGAAAAGCGTACGGCTTTCAATCGGTACCGGGAGGCTTCATGCTTGATACGTGTTGTTATGTATAACTTAAAACCCAGACAAGATGAAAACAACTAATTTTTGCTACATTCTTTTGACAAGTGCCCTACTTTTCAGTTCTTCTCTATTTGCTCAGGAAAAGCCCCAACGCGGGAAACGACTGACTCCCGAACAACGCATTGAGCGTCAGGTGGAAAAAATGGATAAACAACTGCTACTGGACGATGAGACTTCAGCCAAATTCCTTCCCTTATACAAAGAATACCTTACAGCCTTGGCAGAATGCCGACAAGACATGCCTGCCCCCAAAGGAGCTCGTGAAAAAGAATTGAACGATGATGAACTGGACAAATTTATGCTATCACGTTTTGAATGCAGAAAGAAATGTCTTGAGATTCAAGAGACTTATTACAAGAAATTCAAAGAAATCTTGACAATGCGTCAGGTAGAGAAAGTCTTCTGTTTTCGCCCAAATCCGAAACCTCATCATCGGATTAGTCCGGAAAAATTGCCAATAAAAGCCCCATTGCCTGCCGAAAAACTCATCCGTTAACAGCAAAATCAAGGGAAATGACAGACACTCCAGCAAACAAGCCACATGACATGATATGGACGTCATTTCCCATACAAAGTTTCCATAAACAGTCAAAGAGGCATCAAGATACATACGTGTCCTGATGCCTCTTATTTCTTACAAATTACGAAAAGATCCACGCAACAACATCGCTTTCGTCTTGCCTGTAAACCCTAACTGCAGGATTTCACTGATGCTGTTCACGCAACAGGTCGTTCACAGTCTTTACCGGATTGAAGGTACTGAGCGGAACTTCTACAAATACCGTACTCCAGTCACTCATCGAACCGTTCCAAAGTCCCGGAAGCTCCAGCGCTTTCAAGTCTTTACCGTTCTTCGACTTGTATGAGATAAAACCAGTAGCCTTATCGACGTGTTCCAACAAATTGAACTTATTGCCTTTGTAATCACACACAGCACATACCAAATCCACCGGATTGAAATGTGTTCCCTTTTCGAACATCGCCTTCTTTTCCGGATCTTTCATATCAATCTGCGAACTTTCCAGAATCTGCAACGAAACAGTACCATCCGGATTATAAGCCAGGAACGGTCCTCCACCCGGTTCACCTACATTCTTTACCATACCGCACACGCGCATCGGACGATTAAGCTTCTTACGCAGATAAATTACCAGGTCGGCATCTTCCATATCCTTGATGTCTTCCTTGCGACAACGCAACTGCTGCTGGACGAAACGAATAATACTTTCAAGTTGTTCATGGCTATAATGACCACTATCCAGCAATTCCAAATAATCGAATGCTTGTTTTTGAAGCGTCACCAGCACACCTGCCAACAATTTTTTGTAGGTCACAGTATCTTCTTTCAACCGGTCCGGAACCACGTTATCAATGTTCTTGATAAACACAATATCGGCATCCAAATCATTCAGGTTTTCAATCAATGCTCCATGACCACCCGGACGGAATACCAACTTCCCTTTATCATCGCGGAACGGTTTGTTGTCCATGTCTGCTGCGATAGTATCTGTACTGGGTTTCTGTTCGGAGAACGAAATATTATATTCCACTTCATACTTTTTCGCATATTCACCGATTTTGGCATCCACCAGTTTGGCAAACAATGCACGATGTTCGGTAGAAACAGTGAAGTGTACATTTACCTTACCGGTTTTTCCGGCAGCATACAAAGCACCTTCTACCAGATGTTCTTCCAATGGCGTACGTACCCCGTCAGCATATCGATGGAACTTCAACAAGCCCTTTGGAAGTGAACCATAATTCAGTCCGGCAGCTTCAAGCAAATTCGAAACAATAACCTTGTAATTTTTTTCTTCCAGCAATGCGTTGATATCTTTTCCCGTGTTATCCAGACACGCTGCATTCAAATCATTGTAGAAAGCAAAATTATGGATATGATCGAAAAACTTCTTTTCGAAGTCAGTAGTAGGCACATCATAATCGGCTCCTAAAAACTCAAACATATTCTTGAACATCCGGCTTGCCGCACCCGATGCAGGAACAAATTTCACAATTTTGCGGTCACCATCCTTATAAGCATCCCATGCAGCCAGATATTTTTTCTGCATGGCCTCATCGGCTACCATGATACCATTATTTTCTACTGAAGCAGCGGCTGCAAGACGCAAAAAAGGAAACCCATGTTCGAAACAAGCCAACTGCTCTTCAATCTGTTGCTCAGAAATGCCTTTCTTCGCCAACAATTCTTTGTCTTCGTGTGTTAACATATATGATAAATTTAAGTAATGAATAAGTTGCCATAAAGCATTCACACCCCAAAAATATAAAAAAACCATCAACTATGCACAGATAATAAAGAAAAAAAGTAACTTTACGAAGAAATAATGAAGATTTAAGAATAAAGAATGAAGAAACTGTTACGCAATGACACACTTCATCTTTCATTCTCCCTCCTTAATGTTAATAAAATTATGGAAGAGCAAGCATTCTTTACCCCACAAGAGCACAAACAACTTGTGCCACTTTACAGACGACTTTTACGATTGTCTGGCGACACTTTACAGAAAGATGACTGCCGCAACGTGAAAAAGCAACTGATCCAAAGCATGTCGGCAGGAAGCATTCCCCGCAACGCATTCAATATGAGCCCGATTATCAAAGATATGCAGACAGCCATCATTGTTGCAGAAGAAATCGGTATGCGGCGTGCCTCCATTCTAGGCATCATGCTGCATGAATCTGTAAAATACCACTTATGCACACTTGAATCCGTACAAAAGAATTACGGAGAAGACGTAGCAGGAATCATACGCGGTCTGGTAAAAATAAATGAACTTTACGAAAAAAGTCCAACTATCGAATCGGAAAACTTCCGGAATCTGTTGCTTTCGTTTGCCGAAGACATGCGCGTCATTCTCATCATGATCGCCGACCGTGTAAACTTAATGCGACAAATCAAAGAAAGTCCCAACGAAGAGGCACGGCTTGCCGTGTCCAACGAAGCTGCCCATCTGTATGCACCATTGGCACATAAGCTTGGCTTGTACAAACTGAAATCAGAATTGGAAGACCTCTCATTAAAGTACACGCAGCACGACATATATTATCATATCAAGGAAAAGTTGAATGCAACCAAGGCTGCACGCGACCGTTATATTCAGCAATTTATCGAACCGGTACGTAAAAAACTGGAAGAGAGCGGGCTGAAATTCCACATCAAAGGACGTACAAAAACCATTCACTCCATCTATCAGAAGATGAAGAAACAAGGCTGTCCATTCGAAGGTGTGTACGACCTGTTTGCCATCCGGATTATCCTCGACTCACCTTTGGATAAAGAAAAACAAGAGTGCTGGCAAGTATACTCAATCGTAACTGATATGTACCTTCCCAATCCCAAACGTCTGCGCGACTGGCTTTCCGTGCCCAAAAGCAATGGATATGAGTCACTCCACATTACAGTAATGGGACCCGAAGGCAAATGGGTGGAAGTACAGATACGCACCGAACGTATGGATGAAATAGCCGAAAAAGGACTTGCTGCCCATTGGCGATATAAAGGCATCAAAGGTGAAAGCGGACTGGACGAATGGTTGAACTCCATCCGGGAAACACTGGAAAATGCTGACAACGATGCCGAAACCATCGACCAGTTCAAACTGGACCTGTACAAGGATGAAGTATTCGTGTTTAGTCCTAAAGGAGATTTGTACAAACTCCCGCAAGGAGCCACTGTGCTGGATTTTGCTTTTGCCATTCACTCTAACTTGGGATGCCATTGTGTAGGAGCAAAAGTAAACGGCAGGAATGTACAACTGAAACAAAGCCTGAACAGCGGTGACCAAGTAGAAATCATGACTTCTACCACACAGACACCCAAACGCGACTGGCTGAATTTTGTCACGACTTCGAAAGCCCGAAACAAAATACGCCAAGCCTTGAAGGAACTGGTGGCACGACAAACCGAATTTGCACGAGAAACCTTGGAGCGTAAATTCAAAAACCGGAAAATAGAATACGATGAAGCCATCCTGATGCGCCTCATCAAGAAATCTGGGTTCAAAACCGTGACCGATTTCTATCAAAGCATAGCCAACGAAACGACAGATATCAACACATTGATAGATCACTATCTGGAAATGCAACGGAAAGAAACCGATCAACGCGAAGAAGTGATTTACCGAAGTGCCGAAAATTTCAACATACAGCAAGCTACAGACGAAAAGAACGTGTACAAAGATGATGTTCTGGTCATCGACCAGCACTTGAAAGGCATCGATTTCAAGCTGGCACGCTGCTGCAACCCAATCTACGGTGATGAGGTATTCGGTTTCGTTACCATCTCGGGAGGTATCAAAATACACCGGTGCGACTGCCCGAACGCTCCTGAACTGAAAGCACGGTTCCCTTACCGCATCGTACGTGCACGATGGGCAGGAAAAAGTCAAGGGAAACAATACCCTATCACACTGCGCATCGTAGGGCACGACGACATAGGTATCGTGACCAACATCACTTCTATCATTAACAAAGAAGACAATATCCTGCTGCGTTCCATCAGTATCGATTCGAACGATGGATTGTTCTCAGGAATGCTTACAATAATGGTAGACGACACCAATAAACTGGAGGCACTCATCAAGAAAATAAAAACGGTAAAAGGGGTAAAACAAATCAGCCGCGGATAACATCATGGAACGGGAAACACAGGACATTAAACAGGTTCTGTGTTTCCCGTCCCGCATTCATTTTCAATTGCTAATCCCACAAATTTAGTGAGATATGCATTTTTCATTTTTATAACGCTTAACACACATCCAGATAACAGAAAAAAAACTAACTTTGTAACGTTTTTAAATAAAGCAAATTCCATGAAAAAGATTCTTACCACCTTATGTTTTGTAGCGATGGTAATAGTTGCCATTGCAGCAGGTACTGCCGATATTAAATTCGATGAAACGACACACAATTTCGGTTCTTTTCCTGAAAATAGCCCGAAGGTAACCTGTAAATTCAAATTCACCAATACAGGCAACGGTCCGTTAGTCATCCATCAAGCCATCGCATCGTGTGGATGCACCGTCCCACAATATCCTAAAGAACCCATCAAACCTGGTGAAAGTGGAGAAATCATCATTACTTATAACGGAGCAGGCAAATTCCCCGGACACTTCCGCAAATCAATCACCCTGCGAACCAATGCTAAACAAGAAGTAGTACGCCTTTACGTAGAAGGCGAAATGACTCCTTCCAACAACGAATAAATATTACAAATGCATTTGCAGACGTATCTGATTTCTGCAAAACACCGTTCCCGGAACATACGTTTTTGGAATACCCCCAAGCAGCCTTTGGAGGAAAACACAAAGTAGTAGTGCTTTGTAGAAAACAATCTGTATAATTTAGAAGCTGTTTTGAATTTATCGTGCGATGATTTGGGATGAGTTTTTGAGGCATTTTCGCTTCTGTGATGAGGAAGATAGCGGGCTATCTGACGAAGAACAGGAGCGAAAAGGACCAAAAAATCGCCCAAAGCACACACGAAAACAGATACATCAAGCCAAGAAAAACTTTTTGGAGAAATTCAAAACAGCTTCTTATACTTCCCACAGTATTACTTTGTGCATTTTGTATATGCCACGTAGTAGAGACGATGCACACATCGTCTCTACAGAAACGGTGCGAAATGTGTCAAAGAAAAAAACAAAGCATGTATTCTGAAGAACATAAGTGAGTTGACCGTTTAATATAAGTAACTCGACCGTTTCACATAAGTAAGTCAGTCCTATCACTTATGTTCACTTGAAAAGGCTTTTGGCCTCCTTCTAACTTCTTTTATCTACTAGCATTTTTGGTAAATTCAAACTCTACCAGACTCAAGACAACTATCCTATTCTGTTAACCAAATAAGCAAGAAGAGGCTGTCCTAAATTTATTTAAGACAGCCTCTTTATCAAGTAATTACAGATATAACAATTAAGCCTCTTCTGCTACTACCTCAAAAGGAATTTCCACAGAAACTTCCTTATGCAGTTTCACTATAGCTACGTAATGACCGACCTCTTTAACCTGGTCTTTTACTACAATAATCTTACGATCAATATTATGTCCTAACTTGGCCAGTTCATCAGCAATCTGAATGTTACCAACAGAACCGTAAATAACACCTGTTGCACTTACCTTAGTCGGGATTGTCAATGAAACACCTTTCAATGATTCAGCAACAGCTTCCGCATCTTTCTTGATCTTTTCCAATTTATGAGCACGCTGTTTCAACTCTTCAGCCAACATTTTCTTTGCAGACGGTGAAGCGATAACAGCTTTGCCGGTCGGAATAAGATAGTTACGGCCATAACCAGACTTCACGGTTACAATATCATTCTTGTAGCCCAAGTTAGCTACGTCTTCTTTCAAAATTATTTCCATACTTATTCCTCCTTATATTATTTCATCAAGTCAGTTACAAAAGGCAGCAATGCCAAATGACGGGCTCTCTTTACAGCCTGTGCGATACGGCGCTGATATTTCAAAGAAGTTCCGGTAATACGACGCGGAAGAATTTTACCCTGTTCGTTCAAGAATTTCTTCAAGAATTCAGGATCTTTATAGTCAATATACTTAATGCCACTCTTTTTGAAACGACAATATTTCTTTTTCTTTACATCTACTGAGGGCGGAGTTAAATATCTGATTTCTGATTGTTGCTGTGCCATAATTAATTTTCCTCCTTTTTAGTTGATTTTAAACTTCTTCTTTTTGCAGCATATTCTGCAGCATACTTATCCATTCTGAAAGTCAAGAAACGGATTACTCGCTCATCACGGCGATAATTAACTTCCAATTTCGCAATGACCGAAGGATCAGCCTTAAACTCGATAAGCTGGTAAAAACCCGTAGATTTCTTCTGAATGGGATAAGCCAGTTTCTTCAATCCCCAGTTTTCCTCATTGATAATCTCAGCACCTTCCTGAGTCAGGATAGCCTTGAACTTGTCTACCGCTTCCTTCATCTGTGCATCAGACAAAACGGGAGTCAAAATGAAAACGGTTTCGTATTGATTCATACTATTCGTTAATTAAATTAATTAATACTATTTTTTTATTTGCGGCGCAAAGTTACGACTTTTTCTCTAATTCACAAACATTTGTACACTTTTTTATGTATAAAATACGGATTGACATAGAATTGCATCCAAAGACACATACACCCTATGCCAATCCGCGTCCCAAGAACCTTGTCAATAAAAGACATCAATCCTGTTCGGGAGTAATGAGCTTATATCCCTTTCCGTGAATATTAATAATTTCTATCGAATCATCTTCTTTCAAATGCTTACGCAACTTGGTGATATACACATCCATACTGCGAGCATTGAAATAATTGTCATCAATCCAAATGGTTTTCAAGGCAAAATCACGCTGAAGAATTTCGTTGGCATGTGCACATAACAGTCCTAACAATTCCGATTCCTTTGTAGTAAGCTTGGTCTGCTTATCGCCTATAGACAGTATCTGTTTTTGAGTATCAAAAGTAAAACGGCCTATCTTGTACATATTGCTTTCTTTGTTACGTTTACCACGCACACGACGCAAGATAGCTTCGATACGGAACGTCAATTCCTCCATACTGAACGGTTTTGTAATATAGTCATCGGCACCAATCTTAAAACCTTCCAGAATATCTTCTTTCAAAGTCTTTGCTGTAAGGAAGATAATAGGAATTTCCGCATTTGCCTGCCGGATTTCCTGAGCTAGCGTAAAGCCGTCCTTCTTCGGCATCATAACATCCAATACACACAAATCATACTTATTCTTCAAGAAAGCTTTATAACCGGCTTCACCATCCGGAAATAATTCGGCAGAATATCCTTTAGCCTGTAAATATTCTCTTAACAACATGCCAAGATTCTCATCATCTTCGCACAACAAAATACGTAATTTCTCGTCCATTTTATTCATCTTTAAATAAAGGTAATACAATAATAAATTTAGTACCCACATTCAGTTCACTTTCGGCACGAATCGTACCTTTGTGATCTGTAATGATCTTTTTCACATAGGCCAAGCCCAAACCAAAGCCCTTCACATCATGCAAATTGCCGGTATGAACCCGGTAGAACTTCTCAAATATTTTTTTCAGGTTTTCCTTCTTTATGCCAATGCCATTATCTTCAATAGATATATGAAGCTTACCAGACTCATTCCACGTACGGACTTTCAGATGGATATTGACATCCGGTTTCTTATACTTTAACGCATTGTCAAGCAAGTTAAAAATCACATTCGTAAAATGCATCTCGTCTACATAGATAAACGGATCATCTGCATCCAAAGCAACATCCAACGCGCCGTTACAATTCTCCACTTTCAACCGGAAAGTATTCGTAACATTGTATATCAATTCATTGGCATCCACTTCTTTCTTCTTTAATGTTGCTTTCTGACGCTCGAACATAGACATCTGCAACACCTTTTCCACCTGAAAACGCAAGCGTTTTGTCTCATCATTGATAACTCCCGATATGTGTTTAAACATTGCAGGAGATTTACCTACCGCCGGATCATTCAACATTTGCGCAGCCAAAGAAATAGTCGAAATCGGAGTTTTGAACTCATGCGTCATGTTATTAATAAAATCGTTTTTGATTTCGGTAAGTTTCTTTTGACGGAAAATAATATATATAGTAAATATAAATGTCACCAGCAATACCAGCGTAAATATGATAGAAGGTATCATAAACCGCACCGAACTGAAAATGTAATTATCCATTGTCGGGAAAAATACATTTACAAATCCCATCTTAGCAGGTGGATCTTTTTCAAAAAGCAAACGGGAATAGATTTTTTCATTATCATATTCATAATCTGAACATCGGTACACTTCTTTCCCATCCCGATCAGTTACTGTGAAATGATAAGGTATATCTACCCCATTGTTTTTCAGTTCTGAGTTCAAATAATAATCCAGCTGTTTAAAGTTAATCCGTTCCTTCAGCGGCTTGTCACTGGCCGTATATAAAATATTGTAAATCACCTCGTCCAACAATGCACGCTGGTAAACATAACGTTCCTTTAATATTTCCTGCAGGTTTCGAGAAGTCTGCGGAATATTCTTTCCGGTCGAAATAATCACCTTAGGCACACTGGAGGGACGATTAATAATCGTTTTCCATTCAAAACTGGAGAAAGTGCTCCCATCAGGTGAAGTCACCGTATAACGGCGATGTTCTACCACATCCCGGTCACTATCCTTAGCCAATGTCTGTTGACGAAACTGATCGGAAATACGTGCCGCGCGTTCTGTTGCAGCCACATCTTTTTCCAAATACTTTTTCGTTTCTACCAATTCCAAATTATGAACTGCCTGAGCAAGGCTTCGTCCTACATTTTCTTCGAACTGCTCCTTACGCATCTTGACCATCTCTTCTATATAGCTTACCTGCAAATACAGCAAACTGAGAAAAGACAATCCCATAACGATTCCTAATATCCAAATAGTTGACTTTTTCATGAGGGCAAAATTAAACCGCTACCTGTTACAATACACCTTGCTTAACATGTTTTAATCCGAGATTCTCTTATATTAACTGAAAATTCCATTTAACATATCAAAACAAGCACTTCAGAAGCAATCAGCACTTACTCAGTTGCAAAATTAATAAAATTTTAAATCAATAACAAATAAATATCCCTAATAGTTTAAGTTTAGTTAAACAAAAAAAGGCCGTATTTTAAGAAATACGACCTTTTAATGTATGAAAACAATAAGCTACTTACATTTCATCCTTTTCCTGTTCTTCGAATTCTTTCATCAATTTCGTCTGAACATCAGTTGGAACCAACTCATAACTTGCAAACTTCATAATGAATGAGGCGCGTCCTCCTGTCAACGAGCTCAATGCAGTAGAATAATTAGACATTTCTTTCAAAGGTACTTTGGCAGCCAGTTTTTCGTAGCCTTTCTCACTACTCATACCCATAATCATGCCCCGACGACCTTGCATATCGCTCATTACATCACCTAACTTATCACTCGGACAGAACACTTCCACATCATAAATAGGCTCCAATATTTTGGGACCTGCATTCTTAAACGCCTCACTGAAAGCATGACGCCCTGCCAGCATAAAAGAAATTTCATTTGAATCGACCGGATGCATTTTACCATCATAAACAATAACCCGCACATCCCGGGCGTATGACCCAGTCAACGGTCCTTGTTCCATACGGCTCATAATACCTTTTAATATAGCAGGCATAAAACGGGCATCAATAGCACCACCTACCACACTATTAATAAATACCAACTTTCCGCCCCATTCCAAATCAATGGTTTCAGTTCCTTTTACTGTAACCTTAAATTCCTGGCCGTTAAACCTATAGACGTCTGGAGCAGGCATTCCTTCATAATAAGGCTCTACAATCAGATGCACTTCACCGAACTGTCCTGCCCCACCCGATTGCTTCTTGTGACGATAATCGGCACGTGCTGCCTTCGTAATAGTCTCCCGATAAGGAATTTTAGCCTCAATAAACTGTACAGGCAATTTTTCATTATTCTCCAAACGCCATTTTAACGTACGCAAATGAAATTCCCCTTGGCCATGAACTAAAATCTGCCTCAATTCTTTCGACTGTTCGATAACCCATGTCGGGTCTTCTTCACGCATACGGTTTAAAATTGACATCATCTTTTCCATATCCGCCTCATTCACCGGTTTAATGGCACGAGTATACTTCGGATTGGGATATTTGATAAAGTTGAAACGATTGTCACAGTCTTTACCATTCAATGTATTTCCGGTCTTTACATCTTTCAGTTTTACCGTACAGCCAATATCACCGGCACGAAGTTCTTCCACTTTTTCACGTATCGAGCCGGCACATACATACAACTGTGCCATACGTTCTTTCGAGCCACGGTCAGCATTAGTCAAGTCATCGCCTTCATGCACCACGCCACTCATTACCTTAAAATATTGCACATCACCAATATGCGGCTCTACAGCCGTCTTGAAAAAATACAATGAAGTAGCGCCATTTGCATCGGGGGGAACAGGCACTCCACGTGTATTATGAACCACCGGCATTTCATCTACAAAAGGAACCACATTGCCTAAAAACTCCATCAAACGACGAACGCCCATATCTTTCCCTGCACAAACACAAAATACAGGGAACATTCCTCGTGCAATCAGCCCCTTACGGATACCTTCACGCATTTCATCCTCGGTAAGTGAATCCGACTCAAAAAATTTCTCCATCAAAGTCTCATCATGTTCAGCTGCAGCTTCTACCAATATTTTATGCCATGCCTGAGCCTTTTCCATTTCTTCAGCAGGAATTTCTTCAATCGTCGGCTCACCGCCTTCCGGTTTCCAAGAATATTTTTTCATTAAAAGTACATCAATCAACGAATTAAAATCGGGACCTGTACTGATAGGATATTGCACTGGCACCACCTTGGAACCATAATTTTCCTTCAATTGCTCCAGCACACGATCAAAATCACATTTTTCACTATCCAACTGATTAACTAAAAATATGACAGGTTTACCCAATTTTTCCGTATAACGGAAATGGTTCTGCGTACCGACCTCTGGTCCACATTGACCATTCAACAACAAAACAGCCGTATCAGTTACATTTAGGGCCGTAATGGCGGCACCAACAAAGTCGTCACTTCCCGGACAATCAATAATATTCAACTTCTTGCCATTCCACTCTACATGATAAACAGTAGAAAAAACAGAATATCCATATTCCTGTTCTACCGGGAAATAGTCACTAACTGTATTTTTAGCAGTAATTCTTCCGCGACGTTTTATAACCCCACTCTCATAGAGCAACGCTTCTGTGAGAGTGGTTTTACCTGATCCATCGTTGCCAAGCAACGCAATGTTTTTAATTTCGTTAGTCTGATATACTTTCATGGTATTCAAGATTTTAATAAACAACAAAAGGATATGCTTTTCATATCTCTTACTTAATGGGGTGCAAATTAGGAATTAATGTCGAGAAATGCAATGTTTTAGCCAGTGTTACTAAACTATGTTTTAAGACAGATTTTATCTTATGAAATCTCCGTATTCCCTCCAATTGATATACCTTTTGATAGACCTTCAAAACAAAGATATACTTCATAAGCCATTCCAGTTATACTATGCGCGGTATGAATTTGTGCATTTTGTTGATGTCACAGTTCCAGCATGCTGCCTCCATTCCGTTCACCGCTTCTCCCAACGCAGATAACTTCGTCTGGTGTAAGATTATTAATCTTCCAAACGGAAGATTAATAATCTTACAGCGAATGACCCTATATCATTATTTTAGCAGAATCGGGTCCATCCTTTTCTTCAGTTACAAGACGGATATTGAGGATAAGTAGCCCATAAACTATAAGGCTTCCCAAGCTCATTCATACTATTGAACCAAAGATTATGATAATCTTCATCCAACAGATGAGTTTTAGTTCCCTCACCTACCATCCACGAATCATCATCTATTTCTTTTTCCAACTGTTCATGTTCCCAACCCGCATAACCAGCAAAAAAACGGATAAACCCCTCTACCGGATTTCCATTCAAGATATATTGTATCACCGCCGAGAAATCACCATTCAGATAAAGCCCGTTTCCTAAGTCTAAAGCACCTTTTAAATGGCCAAGCACATGCAAAAAGAAAATCGTATCACGATCAACAGGTCCTCCTTTAAATATCGGGATAGCAGGCACAGCTGCCAATTTCGGCACTAACTGGTTCAGTGCAATAAGGTATCTGAAATTTTTATTCATCACAATACCCATACTTCCTTCTATGTTATGTGTCACCATCAAAACAACGGAACGTGCAAAATGATAATCATACAATAGCGGAGAAGCAATAAGAATACTTCCTACATGTGGAAGCGCCTTATTTGAGTGTACCTGAAAAATGCGCATATCCATATTACATTTCTTTTTATCTACTAATATAGCTTTTTATTCTGATACTCAAAAGCTTTTTAACTTTTTTCTAAAAAACATCTCCTAAAAGTTTGGAAATTACAAAAAACATTGTACCTTTGCATCGCAATCGAGAGAGGTAGCAACGAAAGAAAAACAAAATGGTGCGTTAGTTCAGTTGGTTAGAATACATGCCTGTCACGCATGGGGTCACGGGTTCGAGTCCCGTACGCACCGCTTACGAAAAAAGACTGAAATAAGAAAGTCGAAGACAATATCCTCAAAGTCAGTAACTTTGGGGATATTTTTTTGTTATACCACGACAGATGAATACCCCGTTGGAAGTCGAAAATTGGACAAATCGAGTAACCAAATCGTAACCAAGAAAAAAAACGGGAATTTTGGTTACGACTTCGTAGATATGTCGTTGATTTGTCGTTGTTTACGTTCAATTTTATCGACACGCCGTAACCTAAAATCCTGAGCAGAAAAAGGAAACAACCGGCACGTTTACGATTCATTTCATGAGGATACACGACAATGACCCTCAAATGTCTGTTTCATAGCCGCCAAGTGTCCGCCTGTGGATTGCGTCAAGTGATTGTCAAACAGTATTTTTGCAACAAAAAACTTAAAAGCGCATGAAACGGAACACATTCAGCGTACTTTGTTACGCAAGGAAAAGGGAACAGGGAAAGGACAAGCAGTATCCTATCATGGTTCGCATCACCATTGACAGCGAACAGGTACAGTTCAACTCACAGTTAATGGTGGATAAGAAGATGTGGAAGGACGGTGGCGTAGTCGGTCGTAGTGCGACGGCGGTGTATTTGCGCACGCAGATAGAGAAAATCAAGACCGACATTACCCGCATCTACGAAAAGGAAATCGAAAACAACCGCTACCCTTCACCGCTGAAGCTGAAGAACATCTATCTGGGCATTGAAACGAAAGCCAACACGCTGCTGACCGTGTTCAAGAAGATGAACGAGGAAAAGCGGAAGGAAGTGGGCACGTCGCTCTCACAGAACACCTACAAGAAATACGACCTGACATACCGCCGTATGGAAGAATACATTCAGTTCAGGTTCAGGAAAGAAAAGTATAAAGACATTCCATTGACGGAAATCAACGAGGAATTTATCAACGGCTTCCGCAACTTCCTGCGTGTGGACAAGAAGGTCGGCCACAACGCCACCTCGAAGATGATGCAACTGTTCAAGAAAGCCGTTACCCGCGCAAGGAACGCCGGTCTTATCCAGTTCAACCCATTCACGCAGCCCATCACCTTCGTTCAGGTGGACAAAGGCTTTCTGACAATGGACGAACTCCAGAGCATTATGGACAAGGAGATTGAAGTGGAACGCCTGCAACGGGTGCGCGACGTCTTTGTATTTTCCTGTTGGACGGGGTTGGCGTACATAGACGTATATCTGCTCAAAGACGAACATATCCAGAAGTATCTGGACGGCAACTATTGGATTATCTCCAAGCGCCATAAGACCGGTGTGCCCATCAACGTGCGCCTGTTGGACATTCCCCTGCGCATCCTGCAAAAGTACAAGGGTAAACAGCCCGACCACCGTGCCCTGCCCATGCCGAGCAATCAGAAGATGAACGCATATCTGAAGGAACTCGCTGATATTTGCGGAATTAGGAAGAATCTGACCTATCACCTCGCAAGACACACGTTCGCCACAACCGTTACGCTAACTAACGGAGTATCAATAGAATCCGTATCAAAAATGTTGGGACATACTAATATTCGCACTACGCAAATCTACGCGAAGGTAATCAACCAGAAAAGCGGCAGCGAGATGGAAGCCCTTTCCGACAGGCTGCATGTATCCATGAACGCATTATAGAAAGGAGGACAAATATGAGAACGATAGAAAGACAGCTTAGAGCCAGACAAACGGCGGTGAGTCTGAACGAAAAGGAATTGAGCAGACTGATGAAAGCCACGTTTGACACACCGCGTTTGGAACAGGTGCGTGACCTTTTCATCTTTTCGAGCTTTACAGGCCTGCATTACCAGAACCTGAAATCCCTCCGTAAAGAGAATTTCCACAACAAGTACGGGCAGAAGTGGATTTTCATGGTAAGGGAGCAGACCGACGCTTTCATCCACATTCCCCTGCTGCCTGTCCCACAAATGATATTGGAGAAGTACAAAGTCCGGTTTGCCGGAACGGATGAACTGTTGCCCGTCCCCAGCAACCAACGGCTGAATGTCTATCTGAAAGAGATTGCGGAACTCTGCGGCATCGAAAAGAACATGACCATGTATCTGGCTTACCATACGTTCAAGGATACGATAACGACAAAAAACGGCATATCCACCGGTACGGTATGCCGCATGTTAGGGCGGTTCGACCTGCGCGGCCGCCATGCTTATGTTACCGACCGCATCATCAAGCGCGAAATGGACAGAGTGGCGCGTAACTGCACCCCGTTTGAAAAAATTGCGGCGCAATACATCATGACAACCAATAAATCCGTATATTGTCCCACCAAATAAAAACGATACCCCTATGCTACACAGAGGAAACATCACCATCACCGGGCTGGAGGACATCAACCGCCACCCCACAGTCAGCGTCAGGCTGGAGAACGGCAACGTATGGCTCACCAAACATGAGCTTGCCCGCCTGTTCGGAGTGTTCATCCAGACGATAGACGCCAATATGCGCTCCATCTTCAAGTCGCGCATCCTGAACGAGAGCGAGGCAACCATCACGGAGAAGCAGGATAAGCGATACGTTACCTACTATAATCTGGAGGCCGTCATTTTCCTCAGCTTCCGCATCAACACCTATTGTACGAAGCTGTTCCGCGAATGGGTGCTGAACTCCCTGTGCGAGTACAAGCGGCTGAAGGAGAAGCAGCCCGAAGTCCTTGTCGTGTTCAACGCTTCGGACAACCAGACATTCATTTCATACAATTAAGTAACAGGAAATATGGCTACAAACAAATCGCAGATAGAAAAGTGGATAACGGCGCAGAAAAAACATCGGCTGTCCGACACCCACGTACAGATGGCGCGTGAACTCGGTCTCAATCCCGATAAGTTAGGCAAGATAGACAACCATCGGCAGGAAACATGGAAAGCCCCTTTACCCCAATTCATCGAGGACATCTATTTCAAACACTTCAAGAAAGAACGTCCCGATGCAGTGAAGCCTTTGAAGCAAATCCTGAACGAACTGGAGGCGAAGAAGGAAGCAAAGAAAAAGGCGAAGGAGGAACGCTGCCGATTGAAGGAGAGTAACGAAGCCTGAAAACTGAAATCCCACAAAAACGGGGCTTGTCCGTGAAATAAACCGGGCAAGGCTCGTTTTGTATCCTCCAAACCCTTATCTTTGGGCAGAAAAAGCCCCAAAGATGATAGAAGACCTCCACATATCCGTCCCTCTTAGTGAAGTACCCGAAGCCCAAGTGGGCAATTACTTCATCCTCTCCGAGATGCCCGGCGAGTTCCTGATAATCCAGAAGCCCGACAACACGTTTTATTTCCTGTGCAGCCGGGAGTGCGACATCGTGCGGATATGCGAGTCCTTCGACTGGTACATCGTATCGAAGGACGCTTTCAATGACCGCCTGTGCATCGGCATCGGTCTGGCCGACAAGGAGAGCATCGACGGCGAGGTCTATCGCGTGCAGGACGAAGCCACGCTTTCCCTTTGGCGCGACATCCTCCGCTTCACCTTCGACAGCGATTTCGTGCGCCAGTTCTTCCCCTACAACACCCGTTTCAAGGGCAAGATGCGCATCGACGGCGCATTGTGCTTCTATATCCATGACTATTACCCCACGCGCTGCAAGGGCATCGCTGTGGAAGACCGCAAAACCAGCAATTTGGTTTTCCGCTTCAAGGAAGGACAGCAGGCAGCCCTTGTCGCCAAAATCTTCTCCCTTTGCATCGCCCGTATGCCTTTCTACAAGGAAAAGGCGGCCAATGCCGTGCTTATCCCCATCCCGGCGGCTACCCGTGAGCGCAACGCCGCCCGTTTCGCCCGGTTTTGCAGCCTCCTTTCGCGGTGTCTGAAAATCGTTGATGGTTTCCGCGCCACATGGATAAGGGAAGACCGTGAGCAGATGAAAGGCACTCACGGCCTTGACAAGCTCTCCAACCTCATATTCCATCCCGTCTATTTTCAGGGACGCGATGTCTTTCTTGTGGATGACATCGTGTCCACCGGCGAGAACTTCACGCAGATGAAACGCAGGCTGATGCAGCTTGGAGCCAATTCCGTTACCGGCCTGTTCTTGGGGCGGACGGTGAAAACGGGGAAAGAATAAAAGGAACATTTCACAAAGTCGGACAACCTAAAGTTCTGAGTTGGAGAGGATGATGGCGGATTCCGCTGATGGTATGACATTATTGACAACGTAAAACAATGATAAAGATAGAATCATTCATATTGTGCCTGCTTTTCCCTATCATGGCTTATGGTAAGGGAAGCATGAGGGATACCGTAAGGATTCAGGTTCATAAACAGATGTATGAACTTACCATGTCCGTGGACTCCGCTAAGGGCGGATGTGCCCAAAGCCCGGTTATCGTGTCCGTGAAACTTGCCAAGGGAGGGAAGCCAGCGGGAGAAAGCGTCTTTCCGTTAGCAGGCGACTGTCCTGATGAAGAAGATATAAGCATTGAAGGCTCGGACAAGGGATTTACAATCAAATGTCCGTACTGCGAAGGTTTCTACCTTTATATCGGCTATGCCCGATTTGGATATTCAGAAAGGCTGGATGATTTTGTTTTGGCGGGATACAAAGAAGAAATTATAGACAGGCTGTTTCCTGAATCGGAAAGTAAAACCGTGGAATACAAGTTCCGCCCTGAAAAGCCGCTTACTTTATGCGCTTTTTCAATCCAGGCTGTCAAGAATTTGATACATCAGAACATAGCTCAGGAATACGAAATTGCTCAAACCCGTACCGGTTTGTATCCGGTGTTCGGTTACTCTTCCAAGAAAGGCAAATTGATGTGGATAGGATGTCCGGTCGAGTTTGTGATACATAACATAGGTAAAAACAGGCTGTCAGTGCTTGATCATTCTTCTTATTACGGCTATGCCCATGAAGTTATTTATAAGCTTGATAACAATCCTTCCAAGAGATGGAATAGCGAACTCATTTATAGGAGTGAAAGCGACTCTATAGGAGATTATCTGGATTCTGCGGAATCCATTTCTCCCAACGAATCCAAACGCTACATTATCATGCCACGGATTTTTGTTTATAAGAATCCGGAATTTCAGAAGCTGTTTGAGGATACGATTGCGGTCATGGCACGTTCCCATAAGGAATCCCGTTGGCCTGTTGCCCCTTCTTCGCTATCCTCTGACCAGCGGAAGTTCCTCAAGGAACTTATTTCCGGTGATTCCCTGAGAGTCCGGTTTTATTCAGATTCATTGCATCGTCATCATGCGGTAAACATTCCTCTTGATACTGACAAGAGGCTTTCCTCATTCTTCTGATAAATGAAAAAAGGGAATATTAATTCAAAGACTTTAATTGCTATATGGGAAAGAAAAATGAGAAAAGCCAATACCATAAAGTTCACGATATACTTCTTGCTTTTCGCTATTATTCTATACTTTGAATATTATGCGATAGAAATGCAAGAGGGGGAATGGATTGCCCATGACGACCGCAGACCTTTGACAAGCATGATAGCACTGATTGGCATTTGCCCTCTTTATATATTGTATGACATGGCTATACGCAATACGTTGTGTCGGTTGTCCGCCTTGCTGTTGCAAGCCGTTTTTAACCTTTGGAGCCTATTATGGTTTAGTTCATTGCCGACACTTGGCACATACGAAGCGGAATATGAACGCACAGGGGTTCTGCCGGAGAATATGATACCGTCTAATGAAAACAATTTCTACTTTTGTTGGATTGTTGGCGCAGTCATCATACTTTATCTTGTGGTGGCAATGACAATCTCGTATGTTATGAAACTATATGCCGGAAGCAAACGATTTACAGACAAATGGACTGGCAGCAGACAACCATGCAACAAACATCTATGAGAATACTTTTTTGTCTTATATTGCTATTGTTACCTTCCCTGATAATAAAGGGGCAAACAGGACAAGATTCTATCATCTTTCATGGGAATATAGTGAACGACATGGAGGAGGAAGAGGATATTGTAGCGCAGTACAGGTACAATCTATTTTGTAAAAGTAATCCACAAAACAGGATTCCATTAGATACGACTGTTTTTGCAATCAAGTGTTTGAGAGGAGATACTATTGTTTTGGAGGTGTTGGAAGCGTCTCCGTTCCTTTTTCAAGTGGAATGTATCGCAAACAACGATGCCCAGACCGATATTCATATTTGGAATTTCCCCAAATCGTATAATGGTTGGCATCTTGGTGATAATAGGACAGAACATCTGCCCGTAAAAAAAGGGGATTACCTTTCAACATTAGTCGGAACCTATCAGCAGACATTACATATCGCAGGCGAAGAGCTTGTATGGACGATGATGAAACTTGTCGCTGATGGCACTTTTGAATATATCGGTAATATCTTTAACCTGGACAGAGAAGGTGGAAATTATCTTATTGGAAGATGGTATGTAAACAAAGATACCCTTGTGTGCAATGTAGAACCTGAATTATTCCCTCCGCGAATACAAAGGCGTTATGACGGACAGATTCTTTGTTTTCGTTATCCTGCATGGGAAGAAAATAGGAAAGAAGCTTTGAGCCATGGCATCGTTTACAAGTTCTTAATACGCAAGACAGGTTTGATTGAGATTGATGACAAACAAAGAGTATTCAAAAAAATAAAGCATCGGTAGCTACCGGATATGATTATACCCCAATAGGTCATTAGACTTTAGGTAGATTGCCTGCTTATGTTTTGCAGCCTCCTTTCGCATCGCCTGAAAATCACTGACGGCTTCCGTGCCACATGGATAAGGGAAGACCGTGAGCAGATGAAACGTAGGCTGATGCAGCTTGGAGCCAACTCCGTTACCGGCCTGTTCTTGGGACGGACGGTGAAAACGGGGAAAGAATAAAAGGAACATTTCACAGAGTCGGACAACCCAAAGTTCTGAGTTGGGCAACTCACGGAAACGGGTTGGGCGACTTGCAGGCTTGGGATAAATGCCAAAGAATACAATATTCCAATCCCCGACCCATGCTGCGGAATGTAAAAGCCCGTCATTTCCGTCGGCAAGCATATCCCCGTTCCCGTTGGGAATGGAAATACCCTTGCCGCCTACGCAAAACCGTAGAAACATGCCGCATGGTCAAGCGTGATGAACCAAATCATCACACCATATCCCATACGCCACTTTTCCTTGCCCGGTTTTGCCGCAAGGTAGGCTTTTACGCTTGCCCGACCCGCCCGTTATTGCACGTTGCCGCCTTCGAGGGCGGAGTCGAAAGCACTATAATGGTCGTCGTCATGCACGCTCAATGCCGCCACGAGGCTGTTCAACGTGCGCACGGCATCCAGCCGCTGTTCCGGCGAGCATTCCTCCGGATGGCTCAATACATCAATGGCGCAGGTCAGATGCGCCTTCGTCTGCTGCAAGGTGGACACATCTTGGATGGGAAACAGATAGAAAAGTCCTTCATCGGAAGAACGGACGATGCCCTTCAGGGCGGTAGCTTGTAATTCCATATCTTTCGGGTATTAACAAATGACGTAACGCTGCCGGCCACCGCACCCAAAGCATCGCCAAACGCTTAACACGAAGTGAACCGGCAGGTTACGTCAAGGTATAACCTACCCGGTTCATTTACCTTCGTGTTTTGAAATTGGCGATTTCTGGATGCCGGTAAATGAACAACATTACCACGATGCTATTTGCACCGCTGGCACAAAGGTAAGAAAATAAAGCCAATAATCCATTGCCATCCTTAAAAAACCTCCTTCGGAAAAGTCCATTGCGGAGAGAAATCAATGTCCCTACGGTATGTTTCCCTTGCCGCTTTCATTCCCCATCACTCCACAATGTGCTATTGAAAGGTTGGGGGAGCTGACTTATTACGTGCGCAAAGGTAATTTCGGGTTTTGACGGACAAATCAAATTTTTTAGGCACAATCTCCACACTTCGCAGGCTCAGGTAGTATTCCACCGAAAAAATTTGCTTCTGCAAAACCCTGTCTTTTGCCCCGCTTACGAAATAAGTCAGCTCACCCAACTCGTCAATGCATAAAAAAAATGTCGTGATTATGAAAGCAACAAGAGAAACAAATGGAAATAAGTCGCTTCCCAATCTGCCTCTGCATAAATTCGTGGGCGTGGCGGTGAGGTTCTCCCTTGCGGCACTCGGCACATCCCTGTACGGTGGCTCCCTTCTGGTGTGGTTCGTCGGGCTGTGGCTGGCGTGGAACTTCCTTGTGGGTGTAGTCCGTTTCCTGTGGGTCTGCCTTGTGTTCCTTTTTGCGTTTGTTTCGGTTGTCGCTTTCATAGTCTGGGTATTAACACTCTAAACTCACATCATCATGGATACAACAAACATTTCAAAGAACGTTTCGTTTACCGGACACCGCTCCGGCAGGATAAGCCAACCCATGCTTACTCTTTTTACAGGCATGGTGACGGAAATCAAAAGACTGTATGCTTTGGGCTACCGTAACTTTCTCTCAGGCATGGCGGAAGGCAGCGATTTGATTTTTGCAAAGGCAGTCTTGACGGTAAGAAACGAATTAACCGATATACGGTTGGTAGCTGCCATCCCTTTCCGGAAGCAGTCCGCACGCTATTCCGACACGAACAAGAGGCTTTACATCAGTCTGTTGGAAGAAGCGGACAAGACGGTTATCCTTTCAGAAAGCTATCACAAGGGCTGTTTCCACCGGCGCAACGACTTTCTGGTGGAACATGCGGCAATCATGCTCGCTTATTGGGACGGACTGCCCTATGGCGGCACATACTATACCATAGGAAAGGCGCAGATGCTGAACAGAATAATTATAAACCTTTATAAATAAGAACGCTTATGAAACGGTACAGCAAGACTATCGCACAGCAGTGCAAGTATTATGAAGTGGAGGACATTTTCGAGTACATGGTGGAAACCTACATCAACGGCAACCACAGCACCTTTACCCGGCTGTTCAAGGAACTGGAGAAGGACGCACGCAGGCTGTTCATCGAATACCTGTTGTGGGAAGTCAATCCCCAATACCACGTGGAAATACTGAAAGCAACCATCTAAAGAATTACGGTATGGACAAGATAATATCCCAAATGACGAAAGAAGAAAAATTGCAGGTTTTGGCGGACTACCATGCCTGCAAGCGTGAGCGGCACATCATTCTCCGCTATATCCAGGCACTCCGCCGGGAAGATGCGGAACAGACCGCCTATTTCGAGAGCTTCGGCGAAAGCGTGCATCAAATTGTGCTGAACGTGAATACCTACGAGCGCAGGCTTGTTTTCGGCTATGTGGACAAGCAGTTCAACGAATATGGATGGATAAATGGCATGTTGCCCATCGTGGAGGAAATACGGTTGGACACATCCAACGTGATACACATCGGCCAGTCCGTGAATGGCACGTATGCCGTTACGGTGAGCTGGTGTACCGGCACGGCAGGAGGCGGTAGCCACCCATCGGTATGGGATGAACCCATTTCCGACTACAAGGAAGCGGTACGCACGGGAATACATCGGCTGGAAGGGCATTACACTTATGCGGAACGCCACTCCCTGACAGACAAGGGAAATTACAACCCGAAGTATATCCGCAAGTTGAAAGCCGGATTGCGGGAACTGAAGTTACGCTATACCGCCCCGCAGCAGTTGAGCCTTTTTTGATTATTCACCTATAAATATATAATGTATGGACGTAAAGATTGAAAGCATGATTTTCGGGTGGGACGAGCGGATACCCGAAGTGTTGGTAAAGTTCATCAATTCCGTGACGCTGACAAAGGACGAACAGGAGCTTCGCGAACTGGTGAAAGTATTTGCACAAAGCAAGGAGTTCAACCGCTTCTTCGCTTTCGGATACGGGAGCAGCCACTTTTGGCTCAAACAAAGGATGGCATCTGACCCGGACAAGTGCATGGAGAACCGCTTATTGATTGTCGAATTTTAAGGAATTGTATGATGGTTACAAGAATGACAGAAAACGGCGTTTCGACCTGCCGGGCAGCAGGAACGGAACAATTCGAGAAATTCCAGACTGGTTTTGGGAGAAGAAAACGCACGCTTGTGCAGTACGATTACAGGGCATCCGATGGGGAATTGTTCTCCTGCGTGGCTCCGACTTTGGAGGAATGCCGCCGCAGGCGCGATGCATGGTTATCGGAAAAGGAAAGAAAGGAGGCCGGCAATGAATGACGGTTACGAAACGCTGATAATCACATTTAGCGAACCCATCGAGGTTTTGGACGGTAGGTTTGAGGACATCGACACATGGGGCGTGGACAGCCTGAAGAAGTGGGTGGACGATTACGAGACCACACGCTTCACCCCGATAAACGGCTATACGGCAGTCATCACATCCGAATACAACATGAAGCCCGTAAGGGAATGGTTGGAACATTACATGCCCATAGCGGAAATGAAGGAATTGTAGAGGGATGATGCGCTTGCAGAAGCAGCCCGCCGGAACCAATCCGACGGGCTGCAACCGTTTCACACCACAGGCATGTCAGTCCGTTTCCTCGCCCCAAAGCTCCGTATCAGTCGGGGCATGGCGTATGGCACGCCAGATGCAACAGCCGGTTACGGCAAGAAGCGTCAAGTAAGCAATGGCAAAACAAAGCATAGCCGTCAGTATTATGGAGCAGGCTGTTCCGGGTTCTCTACTCCTTCTTCCGTCTCGTTGTTGAACGAAAAGCTCTTGGTTACCGTCTGGTTAAACGAATCCACAATGTAGATGTCAATCGTCTGCTGGTCGGTGCAGAGCGACCTGTAATAGAGCCGGAAGGTCTCGCCCGGCAACGAATAAAGGTCATTGGGCAGCAATACCGTGCCGTCCTCCAGACGAAGCTCCCCCTTGCCCGTAGGCTGGAAATAGCGGATGAAATACTCCGTTTCCTCGTACCGCCCGCTGCGTACCAACTGGCAGCGTATCTCGGCTTCCCCGCCTTCCACGATGGTGGTCTGCACCGGCAGGGTTGCCAAATCGAACTCATACACCTGCTGGATGTCCAGCTTGTCGGAACAGGCGCAAAGTAGCACGGCGGCTACCAATGCGAAACCGGCGGTAAAAATCAGTTCAGTCATTCTTTTCATTGTCTTGATGATTTATTAGTCCAATATGAATTTCAGCCCCACCCCGAACTGGAAGTGGAAGTTTCCCGTACCGCCACCCCACAGGCAGCGTTCACGCGCATGGAGGAGCAGTACTGTCCGGTTGGTGAGGTAGGTTTCTATCTCCAGCGATACCGCGCCGCCATAGACGAAAGCGTCGCCGTCCGTGATGCGTGCCCCGTCATAAAGCAGGCTCTCGCCCCAATTCACCGTTTCATAACCCGCCATCGCCGAGCCGCCCACGTAGCAGAGGAACACCTTGTTCGCATCCGAGAGGAAGTTGTAATAGTAGCCGCCCTCCGCCGTGAACTGCGACAGCGGCAGGCGCGTGTCCTTGTACGGGTGGTACTTTTGCAGATACTCCGCGCCGAACACCCACTTGCTGCACCCTTTCGTGTACGAGTCCATCGACAGCCCGAAGTGGTAGCCCAGCTCATTGCGCCGGCTTGCCGAATGGAAGCCGTCCGCCATGCCCGCCGTCAGGCGCAGCCCTTTCATACCCGGCAGACAGCGTTGCGCCTGCACCTTGTCTGCAAGGACAAGGCACAGCGCCATGCCGATTAGAATAAACACCGTCCGTTTCATCTTACTTCACCTTCAGTTCGTTGATGACACGGGCACGCACCAGTTCGGCATTGGTGACCGTGAACTGCTGATGCCTCCCGCCGTTCTGCTCGTTTATTTCCACCACCAGTTGCTTGTCGTCCGGCAGGGTGAATTTGGGCAGGGTGAACACCGTGCGCTCCCGGCTCTTGCCGCCGACCTCTGTCACGTAGTTGTAGGCACGCAGCGGTACAATCACTTGCTCTTGGATGGCGGTGCGCTTCGCCACTTTCCGGTCCACCACCTTGAACGACACGAAATCCACCGTGAACGGCACGTTGGAGGAGTTCTTCAGTTCCGTATGGAAATAAAGCAGCCCGTTGTGCGTGTAGATGCCCTTCAGGATGTACTGGATGCCGAAGCGTTTGCAGCCGATATGCTTCACCAGCCGCTTGTCGTCCTTGTGGATGGACTTCATGATGAGCCGCACCAATAACGGAGACTCGCTGCCCAACTCCTTCAGGTACACTTCCTGCGAATTATTCGGGCGGTTCACCGCCTCCCCGTCGTGCAGGAAGTCCTTCATCTCGATGTTCAGCTTGACCGGCTCGTCGGCATATTTCACGTTATAAGTATAGTAGCTCCCATCCTCGGTTATCACCGCCAGATTGGTCTCTCGGGAGAAGTCGCGCAGGGCGGCCTTCACCCGGAGCACGTTTTCCGAGCCGTCCGCCTTGCCCGCAATGATGTCGGCGGAACCCAAGTCCACATACTTGATGGCGGAGGGAAAGATGATATGCACGGTCTTGTAAAACGTAACCTCCAGCGCATACGGTGGTATCATCCGGTCGAAGGTTATCGGGCGTGTCAGCCCGTCGAACAGGTCGCCGGTGGACGGGCTTTGTTTTACCCCATCATCGCCCGTTTCAGTTTGCTCTACTGTTTCTTCCGTTTCTTTCAAGTCGGTTTCTTCCACGACCCTCTGCGCTTGGGCATGGGTCATTGCGGTCATGAGAGCCGCCATAAGCATAATTTTCTTCATTTTTCCTTGTGAATAATAGTGATACATAAGATTATTTCTTGGGCACAAGCAGCACCGCGTGGTTCGCCTTGAGCGTTACCTTGACGGTGCGGAACTTCGTGGCGAGGTATTGCGACAGCCCCTGTATCGCACCGCGTCCCAAGTCCGAGGCCAGTTGCGCCCCGGCATCGGTGGAGATGTTGATGCTGCTGCCCATCGTGGAACCCATGTTGGCCGCCATCTCCTTGAGTGCGGTCAGTTCCTGCGACCCCGGCACCGAGATGCCTTTCATGCCGCCCATGTCATATACCTCCAGTTCCACCGGCACGACCCTCCCTTTATAGGCAATGGAGCTGACGGTCAGTTCCATGCGCTCCCCGTTGATGCGTGCCGTGGCGGTCAGCACGGTGTTGGCCGGTATATACATGCCCCCGACATCGACCGGTTCCAGCAGGCGGATTTCCGCCTCCTTGCCGTCGCTTACCGTGACCGTGCGCCGGATGCAGGCACGGATGCTGTTCCGGGCCGATACGCCCGCATGGTCCGACACGGTATGGAACCCCAGATTGTGTGGACGGCTGTACCGTTCCATGAACTCGGCATCGGACATCGGTTGTGCCAGCATCGACACGACCTGTTCCGCCACCTGCGTGACCGGGCTGACCGTCCTTCCCTCCGTTTCCGTTACGGGTACGGACTTCGCTCCGCCACCCTCTTGCGGCAGGTAGCGCGAGGCCATCTCGTAGGATTTCTCCATCAGGCGGAGCTGCTCGTCGGCGGTTTCCTTTGCCTTGCGTTCCTCTTCCGCCCGGCGTTCCAGTTCCTGTATGCGCCACTCCAGTTCCAGCGTTTTCTGGTCGTCCTCCGGCTCCGGCTGCTCGTAGAAGCTGCCAATCTGCCGGTTGATGTCCCGGTAGGCATCTGCCGAGGTGCGGATGGACGACCTGCCCGATGATGCAGTTTCTTCGGTCTGGAACACATCTTCCACGGCCTCCCTGTCCGTATCATCCTCCGCCACCGCCAAGTCCTGCAGGGTGCTCATCTTCTCCCGCTGCTTGCGCTCGAAATCCTGCTGTTCGTAGGCGGCACGCTTGTCCGAAGGCAGGTTCTTTTCCTCCGGCATGGGCACTTCCACGTTGAAGCCGTCGGGCAGGCTCTCCCCCTCGTCCGACGGTGCGAATATCAGCCACATCGCCACGCCGAAGACAAGGAACAACAGCGGATAGACCAGCATCTTCCTCCGTTTCCGGATTTCTTCGGGAGTCAGCGGTTGGGACTCCTTCCGCCCGAGTTCATTCTTTTTTGCCGTTTCCGGCTGTTTTTCCGTTTTGTTCTCTTTCATGTTTCCTGTCATGATTAAAATGGATACTGTCTTTACTTATGCCCGGATGCAGTTCCAACTGCCGCATCCGTTCTATTCTCATCTGCTCTCCCCGGCGTTTGCCGATGTTGTATATCGACGACACGGTGATGTAGATGGAGAGGGCGCTGAATCCCATGAGCATCGCCACCACCACGATGAGCCGCACATCGGGCGACATCCGCCCGCACACGCAGCGCATCCCGTCGCTTATCCGGTCAGGGATGTAATGGAGCCACTTTCTTGTCTTTCCCATACGCCTTTACCTTTCCATGGTCCGTAAATCGCGGTTCTCCAGAATGGTGAACTGCTCCATCGTGAAACCGTGAGGATTGTTGTCCGACCGCACCGAGTTCAGCAGGCGGCAGCGGGTTACAAGACTGCGCTCGGTGATGTTGCTGCTCCTGACGAGCGACTGGCGGGCATAGGTCGTCACGATATAGGGGTAACGCTCGAAGTCGCACGCCACGCTGTCCACCCGCACGGTCTGGTTGATGTTCGCCGAGATGATTCGGTTGTAATACCCCTTCTCTTCCCAGTCCTTGTAGTAGCGGAAGGCACTTTCGTCACACAGGTACAATGCCCGGCGGATGTTGCCCTCAATGGCCGCCTTGTCGGGCGAGAGTGTGAAGAACAGTTCGTGGAACCGCCTGACATGTTCCCGCGCCTCGACCGGACGGTTCTGGGAAAGGTCTTGCGAGAGCGCGAGGATGAGCGACTTGCCGTTGTCCAGCACGTAGATTTTCTCCCGCTGCTTCTCGGCGAAGCTGTATGAACTCCACAGCGCGTAACCCGTGACCAACGCGCACAGCACGACGAAGGCTATTGCCATCGTGCGTATCTGCCGGAAGCTCGTTTCGATGTTCTTTAATGACTTGAATTCCATTTTCTTTAATTCTTGTTGTTGATTGTTGAATCATTTGCCCCGCAGCTTGCCCGCGACATGCCCGGCACCAGCCCCGGTAGCCGCTGCCGCCACTTTGCCGGTCTTGACGGCGGAGTTGTTCACCTGCTTGCCGTAGTTGCCAGCGCCCGCCGCCTGTATCACCCATGTCGATACCGTCGGGATGGTGAAATACCCCACGATGGCGATGAGCATGAAGATGATGTAGGCCGAGTTGTTCGTGTCCGGCACGAAGTTCGGGTCGGTCAATGCCGCGATGTCCTTCTCAATCATCAGCGTCTGGATGCGTGCCAGCACCGAACTGAACAAATCGGAGATGGGCAGCCACAGGTAGATGCTGATATACTGGCATATCCAATGCACCATCGTGCTGTGGAAACCGTCATACACCGAAATGGCGAATGCCAGCGGCCCCAAGATGGAGAGCACGATAAGGAAGAATGTCCTCAGCGTGTCCAGTATCAGCCCCACCGCCTGAAAGAGCAGTTCCAGAAAACTGCGGAAGGCGTTGCTGATGGTCTGCTTGATTTCATACTTGCCGCGCTCGATGGCCATCCCCGCCATCGTCTTCAGTTCCGACGGTGTCCAGCCCAAGTCTTCAATCTGCCGCTCGTATTCTTCGTCGCTGACCAGATAGGCCGTTTCCGGGTTACGCACCAAAGCCTCGTATTCCAGTTTCTCCCGCTTCTCGGCGTACTCCTCCATGTCGAGCGTCTGCCCTTGCAGGATGCCGTGGCAACCGGTGACGATGGGACTCATGATGCCGTTGATGGTTCCCAGCACGAAGGTGGGGAAGAACATGATGCACGCCCCGATGCAAAACGGACGGAACAGCGGATACACATCTATTGGCTCGGCACGTGAGAGCGCCTGCCACACCCGTGAGGCCACGTAGAACAACGCGCCCAATGCCGCCACCCCGGTGGCCACGCCCGTGATGTCCGAGCAGAGCGGCATCATCTCGTCATAAAGGCTGCGCAGCACTTCATGCAGGTTGCCGAATGTACTTTCTCCCGTCATGGCTACCAGTATCTTTGGTTATCGGTTCCGTACAGGTCGAGCACGCGCCGCGTGTCGTTCTTCTCCTTTGCCCGGAGGTACGACACGCCGATGTTGCGGTTCGTGTAGTAGCGCACTAAGTTGCGGTGGTTCTTCACATCGCGGTAGATGCGGTCTATCAGGTCCATGCGCTCCTTGTCCGTCATTGACAGGCCGGTCTGCGTGACGACCGTCTTCAGCTCGTCGAGCATCCCGCTGCTTTCCTCCAGCATCTTCGTGTAGCCCGAGGCGATGGCGGCCAGTTCGTCCGTCGTGTAGTTCTCGTCGGCAAGCATCTTCTGGAACGAGTTCACGTAGATGTCCGATATTTCCCCCACGAGCAGCACGGTCTGTTGCACCTTGCGGGCGTCCTTCACCAAGTTATGCACCGACTTGAGCGCGTCGTAGTACTTCTTTCCCTGCTCGTAAATCTTGACCGTTTCCTGAAAGTTCTTCACCATGTTCTCGGCGGTCGTGGTGGTCTGTATCACGTTCCGCGTGGTGTTCACGATGCTCTGCGCGAGGTTCGACGGGTCAAAGGTCACCCATTGCGCCCGGACCGTCGTGGCGGTGCAGAGCAAGGCCGTAAGGCAAATTGCTATTGGTATTCTTTTCATGTCCGTTGATGATTAAAATGTCCTTGTCAATATTCGTATTCCTTGCAGTCCCGTACATACACCCCTTCCGAGGCGAGCACGAGCCGCTCGTTATCTTCGTCATAGGCGACCTGCACCCTTTCGGGCAGTTCCGCCCACGTTCCCTGTCCGTTCCGGTAGAGCGTGGCGGTCAGCACGGCTCCCCAGCGGTAGGCGAGGGCGATGCGGTACGTGCGCCCTTCGCGGTACACCCTGACCGGGGGCGACTTGCCCCGGCTTTTCCACCGTCCGCAGATGCGGTCGAGCGGGAACAACGTGGCATATTCCATAGGCTCATCCCTCCCTTGCGTTCCGTTTCTCCTCCGCCAGCCGCTTGATGGCCAGCTCGATGTTGCCGCCGAGCTTCTCCGCCATGCGCTGCACCTCCACTTTCTCGCTCTCTTCGGTGGTGTAACAGAGGTATTCCTCCAATGAGGTTTCCGTCGCATACACCGCCGACTGCACGCCGCCCAGCCCGAACCACACCTCCTTATACTTTCGCGTCGGGTCGTTGGACATGTTCACCGAAAGAATCTGCCCCTTCTCCTTGTCCGTCAGCCCGAGCAGCGTCTGTATCTGGTCGAACTTGTTCAGGTATTTCCGCTGGTCAAGGAGAATCTTGCAGTCCGAGTTGTTGATGATGCTCTCCTTCACAATCGGCGAGGAGATGATGTCCTCCACTTCCTGCGTGACCACCACCGCCTCCCCGTAGAACTTGCGGACGGTCTTGTAGAGGTAGCGGATGTAGTCCGCCATGTTCGCCGAGGCGATGGCCTTCCACGCTTCCTCGATGACCACCATCTTACGGATGCCTTTCAGACGGCGCATCTTGTTGATGAACAGTTCCATGATGATGATGGTCGTGACGGGGAACAGGATGGGATGGTCCTTTATCTGGTCGATTTCGAAGACGATGAAGCGTTTCGTCAGCAGGTCAAGCTGCTTGTCCGAGTTGAGCAGGAAGTCGTACTCGCCGCCCCGATAATAGGGTTCCAGCACGTTTAGGAAGCCCGCCAAATCAAAGTCCTTCTCCCGTACCTGCTTCTCCTCCAGTATCCGCCGGTAGTCCGACTTCACAAACTCGTAGAAGGTGTTGAACGAGGGTTCTTCCACTTCCCCCGAGCGGATGCGCTCGATGTAGAGCGACACGGCGTTGGACAGCGCCACCTCCTCCGAGCGCGTGGCCGGTTCGTTGTCCTTCTTCCACAGGGTGAGCAGCAGCGTCTTGATGCTCTCCCGCTTCTCGATGTCGAACACCCGGTCGTCGGTGTAGAACGGGTTGAAGGCTATCGGGTGCTCGTCCGTGTAGGTGAAGTAGATGCCGTCCTCGCCCCCGGTTTTCTGGTGTATCAGCGAGCAAAGCCCCTCATACGAGTTTCCGGTGTCCACCAATACGATGTGCGTTCCTTGTTCGTAGTATTGCCGTACCAAGTGGTTCATGAAGAATGACTTGCCGCTGCCCGAACCGCCCAGCACGAACTTGTTGCGGTTGGTGGTGATGCCACGTTTCATCGGCAGGTCGGAGATGTCCACGTGCAGCGGTTTGCCGCTGATGCGGTCTGACATCTTCAGCCCGAAAGGGGAAAGCGAGCTGCGGTAGTTCGTTTCCTCCGTCCAGAAGCAGACGGCCTGCTCGATGAAGGTATAGAACGATTCCTCCGCCGGGAAGTCGGCGGCGTTGCCCGGCATCCCCGCCCAATAGAGCGTGGCGGCATCCACCGTGTCGTGGCGCGGTTTGCACTCCATTGCGGCAATCTGGCTGCCCGTGTCGTTGCGGATGACCTTCACTTCGTCCGGGTTGTCCGTCCACGCAATGACATTGCAATGGCAGCGCACCGAGGTCAGCCCGTAGGAATGCGCGTCGTTCAGGTACAGGTCTATCCATTCCTTGTTGATTTGGTTGCTCCGCGAGTAACGGGAGAGCGACTGCATGTTGCGTGCCGTCTTCTCGAAGCGTTGCAGGTTCTCCGCGCTGTCGTCGATGAAAAGGTACTGGTTGTAGATGTGGTTGCATGGGAGCAGCAGCCCCACCGGGCTGGCGAAGGAGAGGCGGCAGTCCGACCGGTCTGTGGAGAGCCGTTCATAGCGGCTGTCCGTACCGACCCGGCCCGGCAGTGCATCCAGTTCCGAGAGCGTATAGACCGACAGCCGTTTGTCGCCGATGCGCACCCCCTCGTCGCCCAGTTCGATGTCCTCCAGCGTGCCGGTGTCCTCCAGCGACAGGCAGAGGTATTTCTCCAGCAGGCCGGTTTTTTCCTCCGTGCCGGTTACCTCGTCGCCCGACAGACGGCGCAGTCTGACCAGTCCCGTGTCGTTTACAATGCGGGCGAACTGCCCGGCGGCATCTAAAAAACGTGCCGCCGTGTCCCGGTTCACTTCCTTGGGGATGATAAAGCCCCGGCACAGCGACGAGAAGCTGCTCTGCATCCGCATCCGCTCCTTGGTCGTCTTGGTCAGATACAAGTAGCAGCAGTGGTTCAGGAAAGGCCGTTCGTTGAAGTGCAGTTCATAGCTCCGCGAGAGGAAGCCGAGCCTTTCACCCTCCGTCCGGCTGTGGTAGCGTTCCTTCACGAACCAGTCCTGCTTGTGTACCACCGTGTAGTCGGGCAGCACCTTGATGGCCTTGCACCATGCCGCATGGATGGCGGCGTACTCGGCGGAGGTTACCGTGAACAGTTCGGGAAGCTCCACCTCGAAGGCCACGGTGATGTCCGCGTCTTTCGAGACGATGCAATCCGACTCGACGGCCAGCAGCGGGAACTTGCTTTCCAACGTGGCGGCTTTCAATATATTTCTCATAGGCTTCTCTTTGGGGTGAATAACTTCCGGACGCTAATCCGGTTAATCAGGTATCGCGGGTGCTGCCGTTTGGCGAGCCGTTTCATCAGCCCGTGCTCGCCGTACTTGGCGTTCAGGCGGAATGTGAGCCATACCAATATCGATGCGGATACCGCGCCAAAGGCGATGCACACCCATTGGCCTGTTCCTGCCATGTACATCACGATGAACACCACGAACACGGCAAGCAGTCCTCCGGCGAAGATGAACAGGTATTGTGCCTTCAGCCCCTTGAACTCCGCGCTCTGCCCGATGCCCTTGTTCAGTTCATATTCCATAATCCTATTCTATATATTATTTATGTATAGGGATTAGAGGAAGAACGAGCGCAGGATGGTGGCGGCGACTATCAGGAAGATGCACGCCCCGAACCACGAGGCGGCGGTCTTGCTCGTATCCGGGTCACCCGAACTGAACTTGTTATATACCTTGATGCCTCCTATCAGGCCGACCACCGCGCCGATGGCATAGACGAGTTTCGTTCCCGGGTCGAAGTACGAGGTGACCATCTGCGTGGCTTCCGTGATGCCCGCTTGTCCGTTACCTTGCGCATAGAGCGCACCGGCTGCCATCAGGCAGGCCGCCATGAAAAAGATTCTCTTTGTTGTGTTCATAAAAAGTTGGTTTTATGCGGATAGACCGCTGTTAAACAATGTCGTCAATGGAAAAATCACCGGGTACGATACTCTCGGCGGGAGGCTCTGGTTGCCGTATCCGGCGGTAGTCCGCCAGATGCAGCTCGATGAGCGAGGCGATGCGCCGTTCCCGTTCCGCATCCCCGGCGGTGAGCTGGTCGAACATCGGCGTGCCCTTGAGTTCGGCAAGTGCACGTCCGGCCTGCTGCCGTTCTGCTTCGGTGGCGGTGCTGTCATCCATCGCCATGCGCACTGCCAACCCCATGTCCTCGAAACGGAGGCCTGTCGCTTTGGGCGCATGACCTTCCAGCATTTCATCTTCGTCTATCGGAGGCTCACCGGCATCCGTTTCCCGGTATTCCATCGGTTCGTCCTGCCCCTCCACAGGTTCCAGCCCGCCTTCGGCAAAGAGCGCGTCCAGCTCGTCGGCGGACACCACCTTGGGGTATCGTTCCGATTCCGCTGCAAAAGTATCCGCTTCGACTTCCGGTTTCACGGTTTCCGTTTTCTCGGGTACTTGTGGCGTGGAGTGGCACAGGGAAAATGTGCTTTTGCCTAAAATGTCTTCCGCGTCGGCTACTTTTCGGGGCAGTGTTTCCTCGCTTTCGCGCTGCCTTTTCCGGCGTTCATGCCGCTCATACAGGAGATAGGCGGCTGTCCAGAGCAGGTAGCCCGCGACGCATAACGTGATAAAGGTTGTCATAGATGGATTGTTTTCTAAAAGATTCCCGTATTCCGTTGCTTGTATTCGCGTTCGATGTCCCCCTGCCAGTCGGCAAAATGCTTCTCTAACACATTGTCCACGTAGCTGAACAACGATACCCGGTTGCCTCCGATGGTCTGCACGATGCGCTGTATCCGCTCGTGGAACTCCTTGCGCAGGTAGATGGTCTTGCCCAGCCGGGCGCATACGGGCGACTCGTGGATGAACAGGCGGAGGTATTCGCTCTCATGGGCTGGCTTGATATCCGGATGTTCTGTCCGGTGGGGTACGGGCGTTTCCGGCTCCACCGCCAGAGGGACGGCCTGGGCGGGCTGTTCTTCCTTGAACGAGGCGACGATGGAGCTTTCGTCCAGTTCCGTCAGGCTGATTTTCTTCCGTTCCCCCATAGCTACCTCCCGATAATGGTGAGTATCTCTTCCGTTATCTCCCGGATATGGCTTCCCTTGGCGAGCGTGCCGTCCGCCGGGAACAGCGTCGAGCGGAACACCGCCTTGTGTTCCCCCGTCAGTTCGCGCCGGAACCGCTTGCTGTCGGGCAGGAAGGTCTGTAGCACCTGTAGCCCCAGCTCCCGGATGATTTCCTCATATACCCTGTAGAGTTCCGACTTCTCGCGCCCGTCCACCATGTTCCACAGCAGGTACAGCCCCTTGATGTTCGTCTTGCCCGTGTCCATTAGCGTGTCCTTCAGCTTGGTGGCGAAACGCAGTGTGCTTTCCATCACCACCCGGTCTGCCGCGATGGGCGAGAAAATGTAGTCCATGTTCGCCAGCGTCCGCAGCACGCCGCCGCTGTTTACCGTGCCGGGCAGGTCGAAGAACACGATGTCCGTGCCGGGCAGCTTCTCCAATAGTCCTTCCGCCTTTTCCACGGCATCCTCCGCCGTGCCCTCGACGACCGGGTAGGCCTTCTTGCCGATGCGTTGCAGTTGGCGGTAGGCCATCGCCTTGTAGTGTTCGTCCTCCATGACCGTTTTCAAGTCGCGCTTGCGCATCTCGGCGATGCTGTGCTGCGGGTAGTCGCAGTCCACCACCGCCACGTTCAGCCCTTTCACGTAGTGCAGGTAGCTGGCCGCCAGCACCGTCAGGGTCGTCTTGCCCGCCCCTCCCTTCTGGGTGGAGAAGGCGATGTAAAGTGTTTCTTTTTCCGTAGGCATAATCTTCCGTTTCAAATGATGCGGCAAAGGAAAAGAGAAACGGGAACGGTGGAAAGGGATTTTACGTTTCGGGGTACGAGTGGCACGTCTTTGGCGTGGAGTGGCTGGTTGGTCATACATATAATTATTCGGATAGCCCGTTGGACATCTGTATGATTGCCGGGTGGAATGGCTGATGTTTCGGTGGCTTGTATGGCTGAATGGTTGTTTGTTCCATTAGCCGCTTGACGGGTTGTCCGGTTCTGCAACCGCCCGGTTGTCGGTATGTTTGGTTGTCGGTCTGATTGTCCGGTTGGCTGTCCCAACGTTGCAACGAAGGTGCTGGCTACCGTCGGAATCATCCTCCGGGCAAAGTGGCTGTCCGATGGCATAATGTGGCCGGTCGGGTTGTTGTGCGGCAACCGGCTCCGCTTCCTACCTTTGCGGCATGAATCCGTTGGCGTGGCCGGAGGCTTTCCGTCAGGTTATCGTCCGCTTTCCCCGAAAGCGCTTTTCCCCACCGGTGGGGAAAACGTATGTTCGCCAGAACATAGCAAGCTGTGTTTTTTGCAGCACGCATCCGCTTCTGCCGCAAAAAACGCTTGCCCTTGCAGGGGGCGCAATTTGGCTCCGAAGTCGCAAATTGTAAGGATGGGGCATAACGGCGGCACGGCCACGGACGGGCAGGTTTCACCTTTTAATGACAGCAAGCATGAATGAACAACAGCAACACCCGAAAAGAAGGAAAGGCGGACGGACACCCAAGTCCGCGCCCGCCTTCCACCGCGAGACCGTCAATCTCGACGCCGCGCAGCACGCCCGGTTCCTCACCCTTTACGAGCAGTCCGGCCTTTCGTCCAAGTCGAAGTTCATCGCCGCGCGTATCTTCGGCGACAGCTTCCGGGTCATACGCACCGACCGGGGCACGATGGAGTATGTGGCCAGGCTCACCGCCCTGTACCAGCAGTACCGCGCCGTCGGGGTGAACTACAACCAGGCGGTCAAGGAACTGCATGTGCATTTTACCGAGAAAAAGGCGTTGGCATTGCTCTATAAATTGGAGAAGCTGACCCTCGAACTGGTGGCGCTCAGCCGCCGCATTGTCGGACTTTCCGAAGAACTCAAAAGGCATGGTGGCGAAAATCAGCACAGGTAAGGACTTGTACGGCGCGTTGGCCTACAACCAGACGAAGGTGGAGAACGGGCACGCGAAGATATTGGATGCCAACCTGCTCCCGTACCCAGAGGACGGGCGTTTCCGCATGGGCGAAACGATGAAGGCTTTCACGGCATGGCTTCCCTCGCACTACCGCACCGAGAAGCCGGTCATCCACATCTCGCTTAATCCGCATCCCGATGATGAATTGACCGACGGGCAGCTTGCCGCCATCGGCAGGGAGTACATGGAGAAGTTGGGCTACGGCAACCAGCCTTTCCTGATTTTTAAGCATACAGACATCGACCGCCACCACATCCACATCGTGTCCCTGCGCGTGGACAGCGGGGGCAGGAAGATTTCCGACCGCTTCGAGCACCGCCGGAGCAAGGAAATAACCGAGCAGTTGGAACAGAAGTACAGGCTGCATCCGGCAGAGGGGCAGAAGAAGGCGGAGGAGTGGAAGCTCCGCCCGGTGGATGCGGCGCGGGGCGACATACGCCGGCAGATAGCCGATACCCTCAAGCCGTTGCTCAAGCTCTACCGCTTCCAGTCGATGGGCGAGTTCCGGGCGTTGCTCTCCTTGTATAACATAGGCATGGAGGAAGTCAGGGGCGAAGCGGGCGGACGTGCCTATCATGGCATTGTCTATACGGCATTGGATGCGGACGGGAACAAGGTGGCGACCCCCATCAAGTCGGCAAGGCTGGGCAAGATGGCGGGTGCGGAGGGCTTGCAGCGGCGCATGGAGTGGTCAGCCTCGCGCATCAGGGCGGACGGTTGCCGCGAGCGGCTGCGCCCTCCGTTGGCCGGGGCGTTGCAGGAGGCGGGGGACGAGGCGGATTTCCGCCGCCGTCTGGCTGCCATGAACGTGGATTTGGTGCTACGCCGCAATGAATCCGGCAGGATTTACGGGGTAACCTTCATCGACCACACGAGCCGTACCGTGCTCAACGGCTCCCGTTTGGGCAAGGAGTTCTCCGCCAATGCCTTGGAAGCGCGTTTCAACGTGGCGCAGCCCGGACTGTCGGAAAAGGTACAGCCACATATAGCAACATCTGCGCCGGAACCCGATACGGACGGCAAGGTATTGGGCGGCCTGTTCTCTGCCATCGAGCCGGAGACAAGTTTTGTCCCCCGGCATCCGCGCCTGCACAAGCCTGACAAGAAGAAACGCCGCCGCAGGTACGGGCGGCAGGACTGAATGCAGCCCGGATAACATTCAACCGAATTTCAATCACCGTTAAAACAAGATGACTTATGTCACAGGAAGATGATTTGAGAGGGCTGGCCAAGGTCATGGACTTCATGCGTGCCCTCAGCGTATTGTTCGTCATAGTCAATGTATATTGGTTCTGCTACCCCTCGATGAAGGAATGGAACATCGACATCGGGGTGGTGGACAGGATACTGCTCAATTTCCAGCGGACGACCGGGCTGTTCTCGTCCATTCTTTGGACAAAGCTGTTCGCCCTTGTGTTCCTCGCGCTCTCCTGCTTGGGGACAAAAGGCGTGAAAGAGGAAAAGATTAAGTGGCCGCATATCTGGGCGGCGCTTGCCGCCGGTATCGTGCTGTTCTTCTTCAATTGGTGGCTGCTTGCCCTGCCGCTGCCCCTTTCGGCGCGTACCGGTTTCTATCTGCTCACCTTATCCGCAGGCTACGGCTGCCTCTTGGCCGCCGGGGTATGGATGTCCCGCCTGCTCCGGCAGAACTTGATGGAGGATGTGTTCAACAACGAGAACGAATCTTTCATGCAGGAGACACGGCTTATCGAGAACGAGTATTCCGTCAATTTGCCCACCCGTTTCTGGTACAAGAAGAAGATGTGGCACGGCTGGATAAACGTGGTGAACCCTTTCCGCGCCTCCATTGTCTTGGGTACGCCGGGCAGCGGCAAGTCCTTTGCCGTGGTCAATTCCTATATCAAGCAGCAGATTGAAAAGGGTTATGCCACCTATATTTACGACTTCAAGTTCCCGGACTTGAGCACCATCGCCTACAACCACCTGCTCCGCCATCTGGACGGCTACAAGGTCAGGCCGAAGTTCTATGTCATCAACTTCGACGACCCCTCGCGCAGCCACCGCTGCAACCCGCTCAACCCGAAGTTCATGACCGACATCTCCGATGCCTACGAGAGTTCCTACAACATCATGCTCAACCTCAACCGCACTTGGGCGGCCAAGCAGGGCGACTTCTTCGTCGAGTCGCCCACCATCTTATTTGCTGCAATTATTTGGTTTTTACGCATTTACAAAAACGGCAAGTATTGCACCTTCCCCCATGCGGTCGAGTTCCTGAACAAGCCCTACGAGCAGATTTTCCCCATCATGTCTTCCTATCCCGAACTGGAGAACTACCTCAGCCCTTTCCTCGACGCATGGCTCGCCGGGGCTGCCGACCAGCTCATGGGGCAGATTGCTTCGGCCAAGATACCGCTCTCGCGCATGATTTCCCCGGCACTCTATTGGGTGATGTCCGCCGACGAGTTCTCCCTCGACATCAACAATCCCGACGAGCCGAAGGTGCTCTGCATCGGCAACAACCCTGACCGGCAGGCCATCTATGGGGCGGCGCTCGGACTGTACAACTCGCGCATCGTCAAACTGGTGAACAAGAAGGGCAGGCTGAAAAGCTCCATCATCATCGACGAGCTGCCCACCGTGTTCATCAAGGGGCTGGATAACCTTATCGCCACCGCGCGTAGCAACAAGGTGGCCGTGCTGCTGGGCTTTCAGGACTTCTCGCAGCTCATCCGCGACTATACCGACAAGGAGGCGAAGGTCATCATCAACACCGTCGGCAACATCTTCTCCGGGCAGGTGGTGGGCGAGACGGCCAAGACGCTCTCCGAGCGCTTCGGCAAGATTCTCCAGAAACGGCAGTCCATCTCCATCAACCGCAACGATGTGTCCACCTCCATCTCCACCCAGATGGACAGCCTTATCCCGCCGAGCAAGATTTCCTCGCTGACGCAGGGCATGTTTGTCGGTTCGGTGGCGGACAACTTCGGAGAGAAAATCGAGCAGAAGATTTTCCATTGTGAGATTGTGGTCGATGCCAAGAAAATCGCCGAAGAGGAAAAGACCTACCGGAAGATACCGGTCATCACCGACTTCAGGGATGCCGACGGCATCGACCGCATGAAGGAAATGGTGCAGGAGAACTACAACCGCATTAAGGAGGAAGCCCGGCAGATTGTCGCCGATGAGCTGGAGCGCATCGGGAGCGACCCGAACCTGAAGCATCTGCTGGAGTTGAACAAACAGGCATAGGCTTATTTGTTCCGTCGGTATTGCTTCTCGTCGTCCGTATCCATTTTCCGCAGCAGGGCTTCGCGCAGCCGGTCGATGAAATAGGTGCGGTCGTCGCCTTTCCTCCGCCGCATCCGGGCATAGTAGCTCGATGCGTTCTTCACATCCACACCCAGTGCGCTGCACACATATTCCACCACTTGCTTGAGCGTGATTTCACCGTCATTGAACAGCTTCAGTTCATGGCAGGCATAAAGCAGTTCAATAAGATGGATGGCATCGTCAGTCCACAGCACGGGAGGCCCGTCGCCGGGCGGACGGGCTTCTCCGTTTCCGGAACCCGTCCGTCTTTTTTCCATTCGTTCCATCGTGTTTTCCACATACATGATAGCTCCCACCACATGGCAGTAGCACACCAGATGGCTCTGCCCGTTGTTGTGGTAGCGTTCCCGCAGGACGGTCAGCCGGAACTTCGTGTATTGGAGATGGAGGAACACGCAGGTGTGGTTGCCGTGTTCCTCATGCAGATGGCTGAGGTGGCGTATGAAATCGTCGCTTGCCTCATTCAGCCTTTCGGTATCGCAATCCCCCTGTTCCAGTAAAAGCAGGTAGGGGCACAGGTAAAATACATCCATTTGAAACTATTTTATCGGTTATGAACGGCAAAAATAGCGGTGTACATGGATGTGGCAGTTCCGTTTTTCGCCGGAAATGCCGTCATTCCCCCAAATAGAACTTCCGCCGTTCCTCGCACAGCTCGTCGTACAGCTCCTTGTGCAGCTCGCTGGGGCTTTGCTTCATCTGTCCCGTGCAGAATTCCCAGAAACGGTTGGCGGACTCGAAACCGTTCTTCTCGGCTATCTCCCTGAGCGGGCGGTCGTAGTGGTATTTCAAGTCCCGCCGTATCTGTCCGATGCGTTGCTCCCGCAACCATTTGTTGGCGGACTGGCGGTATATCTTGCTGAATTTCTCGCGGAAGGTCGATGCGCTCATGCAGAGCATCCCCGCCAGTTCCTCCACGCTGTTCGTGCGGTAGCTGTAGCGGTTCACCTTCAGCCGGAACACGGCGGCATACAGGGGCTTCAGCCGTTTCTCGGCATGTTGCAGTTCCGCTTCGGTGAGCGGTGTGGGCTGGCGGCTTATCTGCTTGCGTCGCTCCACAAAGAAGTAGTCGCACACCTCGTTGCACAGATTGTACAGGGGGCGGGGGATGCCGGTCTGGTACAGCACGTCGCACAGGTAGAGCATCTCCGGCGTGCGGCAGGCTTTCCGCCAAGGCTCTGCCAGTCCGTGCAGCAGCCGGTTCTGCACCTCCGTGTCTTCCGACAGGGCGAGCAGCATCAGCAGCGGGCGGCATCCGGGAGCCGACACCTCCGGCAGCGTGGGCAGTCCCGTCAGCAGGTCAAGGAGGTGGTGGCATAAGTTTGTGTCCCGCGCGTAGGGTTCCAGCGCGAGGTAATGCTTCGGGGTGCGGGCTTTCAGCAGCCCTTTCACTTCTCCGCACAGGGCGGCGATGGTCTGTTCCAAACCTGCCGGGGCGGTGGCGGACAACAGTTCGATGAAATTTGTTTGCATAAGAAATCTGTTTTTATTGTTTGATGAATCCACAAAGATAACCGGCTGCACGTGCCGGTTGTTCCGATTTCCGCCGGAAATGCCGCATGGAATGGAGTCGCCATCATTTGTTTCCGACTCTCCCTTCACACCCCACTAAGCAACAGATAGAAAGTCGCCAACTGGACAACAAGGGAAACGACATAGATGCCGTAGTAGAGCAGATACCTTTTCTTTTTATCGAACTCGGCGAAATACTTCCTGTACTTGTCGTGCTTGAACAGGAATATATGATTGGCATAATACAAGGACAGCACGATGACTGCGAAAAGCAAGACACAGAGGAAGATGTTTCCAAAAACCATATCCAAGATGCTCAATAATCCTACCTTGAAAATCTTGATGCAGGCAAGGCAGACAAGGCAGAGCATCCAAAAGCTGATGATGCATGGGGTGTGGGTCGCCCAAATGCAGATGGTGCCATTGATACCTTTATCCATTCCGGCTGCTTCTTGTCGCTTATCAATTGAAATGCATCGGTTTATATAGCGGTTGTTCCATTTCGAGAGGCTTAGCCAATAGAAAGGATTTAGCATCCTGTTGAAAATGAAGAACAGTAGCCTATAAGTGCAGTAATAATTGATATTGTAATATTTCTCCAATAATTTCCTCATGCTTAATAAATAATGATGCATCCTTTTTCCACCTTGTTTTACGATTCCAAGCCAAATATCCAGTAACACGCCAGCAAGTACAGAATGAGAAACACGATAAATCCTACTCGAAAAAAGTGTCATTGATGACAGTTTTCCCGAGTAGGGCATTCGCCATTATCTCTATATACCAAATTGTCATGAAAACAATTCAGCGAATCGTTATCAGCATTTCTTTCCTTTTCTCTTATTCCTTCTATCTCCTTATAAGTATCGTCCACGACTTGACGGGACACCCCGTTCAGTTTCTTCGCATGTTCCTGAACAATAGAACCTATTTCATGACAAATCCAAGCGGCGGCAATCAGTACCGCGAATACCATCAATATATTCTTTATCGGTTTGTAGCGCAGCAGATACCCCAAGAAAGCGAACAGGATATACGCGACGTATATACATATAGTGTTGAGAGTTCTGCCGAAATATTCTTTTTGATGGCGTTGCAGTTCGGTGGAGGTTTCCCATGCGGTGATGGCGTGTCGGTACAATTCCGTATGAGCTATGAACATCAGACTGTCTTCGCTGGCAGCGGGATGAGCGGCATATTGATAGGCAACGCCCATTGTTTCCAACTGATAGCTGTCATAGGCTTTCGATGCCAAAGTGTCCGGTAGCATTGAAAGCAGTAGTCCGCACGTGTCAATATCAGCTAAAAAAGATGTTTCAAGAGAATCTGTTTGGGCTATAAGTTTCGTTTTGGGCATTACCATAGGTATATTGTGCAATATTTCTTCCGGGTCGATGCTGAACTTGTCTGCCAACGATTGGGGATAAGTCTGTTTTATTTCTATTATTTTATCAACAGATGCAGCCATTGTTTGGGGACGTATAAACCAGTCATAGTAATAGGTCATCGCCGATAGAGGCAAAACAAGAACCAGACCGATTACCCAATTTCGGAGAAAGCCTGTCCATTTTTCATCGTTCATTGCCCAAAAACTCAAGAAAGTTGCGATGCTCAAACTGTATGGAATGAGGGCAGTAAATGCTGCCATCCCCAATTGCAAACAAAAGGCCAATGCCTCTGAGGTGGCTAAGTCATAAAATGTGCCCTTATCTACTTCCTTAATTACAAGTGCCGTGAAGCCACATACCAAAACGATGGCAAGAATGATAACAAAATATATACTAAGTTTCTTCAAATACTTCATATTCATTTTACTGATTAATGGTTTGGTGGAAAACACCCGTTCTGGGGTTATCTTCCTTTGTTACCAATGAATTTACTTTTATATACAATTCTTACTTTTGTTGTATTATTCATATATGTACGCTATTTAATGGTTTGGTGAGGAACAGCGTTAAGCTGTATTCTCGACCTTGTTATGAACACATTTCATTGTATATTAAGTTACTATTTTTAGACAATTCGGAATTTCTAAAGAAGGTTCAATAATATATATTGCTGCCTGATATAATTGACTCCACTTCTTTGTTATTTCTGAATCAAAAACATTTTCATGATTATTTGTTTTAGAATGATAAGCAGAATAGTCTGAATTAAAAACACTTATGTATCCTTCCTTTGAGACAGATACTAATCTATTTTTTATCAGACTTATATATATGTATGTCTCTTCGCTTGAATAGATTTTTTTGCATGTATTTTGGATAATATCTATTTCTAATATATCTCCACCGCTATATGGATAAAGTATCAAATGCTTATCAACAGGAAGAATATTTGCAAAAAATGAATTACCTAAAGGACTTCCAAATTCATCTTTTGGATAATCTTGATTCAGACACAATTCGTTTTCATACCGGAGAGTAATATAGTCATGTATTTGGATGTTTAGCGGAGGATAACCTCCGGCTATTATCAATTTATCATATAGAACCGTTGCTGTACTTGCTTCAAAAAGTACCACTAAATCTATTATTTTGTTATCAGCCAGACTAAAGATGAGCATTTCTCCAGAATCTTCACTATCAACCCATAAAACACAAATACGTTGGTTTATTGGATCGTAGATTATTTGTTTGATATTTACGGCATCCATAAGAGGATAATCACATATTTTTTTATTTGATGTAATATCCCACACATCTATTTTAGAATGATACTTTTCGATGCAAGAAAAATAATTTGTGTCACCAAGTATCAGCTTATCTTTATTAACCGCTATTGCCGTATAATGCGTATCTTCCTCAAAAAAAACAGATTGAAAAGTTTTAGTGATAATATTAAACTGAATAATATAATTATTTCCACCAACAAAATAGATAGTTGAACCACATACACAGGCATCAGATATAAACGGAAATGATTCAATCTCAAACAGCTCATATTGTTTGTTATTTAACCCAAACAATGTAAAAGTGTTGCTTTCCTCAAAAAGAAGCAATATATATTCATCATTAACAGTATATGATTTATATATAGTTCCGTCAATTTGTTTTTTATATAGTAAATGTATCATTTTATCTATTCTATAGCACTGTTCATAATGGTTTGGTGAGGAACAGCGTTAAGCAGTTATCTCGAACTTGTTAGCAATCTTTTCTTTCTGAATCAGACAATCTTGTTAGCCTACAATTCTGGTGGAAATCAGAAAGGTAGAACGAATATTGCGGATATTCGCGTAATACAGGCACGACCTTTTCTAAAAAGGCATTAACGTCATACAACAGAAAGTCCATATAGCAACAACAAGTTCCCATTGCGCCTCCCAGCAGAAGCCCCAGCCCTTCTGGATTCAGAATTTCTTTCGTAATCCTATCCTCCAATGCATACCGGAAGTCTAAAACTAATTTTCTTTGTTCAGCACTTATATTGTCATAAGGAAATGCAAGAAATACAGCTTGCGCTCCAAACCGATTGATTTTATCAAAGATAGTCGTGTCGTTTTCGTAATATTGGGAAATCAAATGGGAAAAACAGGTGCTGCCGATAGCCACATCATACCGTAACTCTTCATTTTCTTCCGGCTCCAATTGATAAGTAACAAAAACATCCTTGGGATTTTCAAACACTTCCTTGCCATGCTCTTTTAATGTTTGCGTGATATGCTTACGGAGTGTTGTAAGAGGAAACATGTCGCCTCTCAATTCATCAGCACGTTCAACATCTGAAATATATCTAAAAGCAAGACCTTCGCCTAACATTATTTCCATCATAATACAAAAAGTGCCATATCCTTGTTCTTCAGGCAAAGAGCATAAACCTTTTTCATAAAACGAAACAGCAAAATCATTTTGCTTGTCATCATAATTGGCATATACATAGACTTCCTCCATATTCACTTTAATCCCATGCATTCGGAACTCGAAAGAAGCATCCATTCCTGGATTATAAGGGAAGAAATGCCATTTGCCTTCCAGCGATTCCGGCATTCGGGATATTAAATAAGGATAGAGATAAAATAGGTGTTCATTATCTTCTATGGAAAAAGTAAATTCGTAATCGCCACCTATATTGAAATGAACGTCTTTTGCTATTAGGTCAGTACCTTGTTCTATAAATCCAACAACCACATCACTATCATATTCGTTACGTTTTTCGACCATTCTCGAAAGCTCTGCTTCATTCTGCAAAAACCATGACCAAAAAGCGTCAACTCTACTCTTAAATGGTATTTCTATATTGCATTGACGAATAAAATCAATCGTATCTTCATCTCCTGGTGTCAATTCATCGGCTTTTGTAAAATAAGACAATGCTTCCCTACTCCTGCCAAGATAATAGTGAGCATAACCCATTCGATAATTCCAGTTGGTATCCAACTCACCTGCTTCTCGAATTGATTCAAGCAATACTAATGCCTTTTCATACTCACCATTATAGTTGTAAGCTCGTGCCAATAATCCGATTTCTTCAAAATTCCTGTTTGCTGGAGAAATTCCTTCTAAGAAATCAATTACATTCTGGTGTTTATTGGCTTCTGTCCAACTATCAATTTGTTGTTTTAGTTCTATATCCATGATTATATCCTTTATTTGATTACTAATGGTTTGGTGAGAAACAGCGTTTAGCTGTTATCTCGACCTTGTTATAGACGATTTTATTAACTTAATTCCATTTCCAATATCGTATATACCTGACCTTTGGCATTGCGAATAAGTATGGAAATGAAATCAAAAGCATTACATTTTAGATACTCTTTGTTTACCCAGTCGCCATTGATTAGTTGTACTTGTTCGGTGGCTGGGTATTCATCATCAAAATCGGTATTACTGCATCCAAGAATGATAATTTCAAATTCAGTTTCAGCATCTTTATCTACGAACTGAATTTCATGAGATAATGGTAGTTCTCTCTTATCCTCTATTAGTAATGCTTCATATCCATTATACCTTTCATCGAAAAGAGTAATCTTTTCTCCTGAATTTACTGAATACGCATATATTGCCAAAGGGAAATTTTGCTTGTTTGCCATGTAATTATCAATTAATTCACCACAAAAATAAAGTCTGAATTTTGTTTCATGTTGTGGTGATATTAACCGACCTTTCCAATACACAGGATTATTAAACCATGAATCTTCTATCAACTCAGGAAAATAATCTTTGTGTATGATGAATGGTTTTAGATAATCCGGTATATATTCCATATATTTCTGTATTAAGTTGTCTGTAATGGCTAAGCGGGGAACGCTGTTAAGCGTTATCTCGCTTTGTTAGTCGTATATTTCAAATCACCATTTTTCTATCCATAATAGCTTTTTAGGTGAAGCTCCCAATTCCTTCAATAACTTCCGATACTGTTTGTTTTCTTTTCCTATGCGTAACAGAATATCTGGATCTTCTTGATAGCCATAGAATTTGTATGCACATAAAATATAATACAGTAGTTCTGCATCGGAAAGGTACTTTTGAAGACAGGAAATTTGATTTGGTGAAGCTATTTGTATAAAGGAAAATAGAAGATTGACTCTATTATCATCTTTCGCGCTAATAGCCTCTTTCCAAAGATTTTCTGCTATAAGTATATCCTGGTTTAGTTCTTCGGAAGATCTATGTATAGAGGGATAATCAAAAGGATTATTTTCAGGAGATAAAAACTCCAGCTGGGGAGGGAACAAATCAGATATTCTTTGGCTATCGACTGCTTTAAGGAATGTTTCAATATTTCTGAAAACAGGTATTGGGTATAATAGAAACTCGTGACAGACAAACATTATTTTTCCTCTCATTATGCCATCTGTGCAGATTCCGGCATAATTACTTTCTTCATCCTCCCATAAGATACAAATATTCCTCAATAGAGATTTATTCTCTGCATAAAAGGCATTAAATTCTTCTTGGGTTTCTACAGAACGCAAAGAGATACTTCTTTCTCCATGTTTATGTTTTTGGTCCCAATCATTGATTATTTGTATTTCTTCTGCCGTGAGAGCAGAGGAATCAATTTGAAGTGATTTGAAATAATCGTTCATATAATGTGTATTTTAAGTTACGACTAATGAGATGCAGCTTGCCGCCGTTAGGCAGCATAGGTGCTTGTTATCCAACTACGCAATTTGTTCTATTCGGCATTTCTGACATAAGGGATAAGAAGCAATGAATGGTTCTATTTTTTGTTTCATTTCAGCAAATGAAATCCCATAAAAATACAAAGCTGTCCATTCATTCCCTTCCCAATAACTATAAAAGCTACCTATGCTCTCCATAGCTGATTCCATCTGCTCCATGACATGATTAATGTCACAACTCTCATAAACTTCATCCGGCAATTCCGTTCCATTGCTGTAATAAGCCAATCCCTCCAAAGTTCCTACTTCTATCTTAAATTCAGGTGTCATACATAATAATGCTGAACCTTTGGGAATACCTATTTTATTAACAAGTTCTACCAAACGGTTTATGCTATCTTGCTTATCATCATTTAGGTGAATCTCTATATCACAGGAGATAATCTCTCCGGTTTGTGGATTTTGTAGCGTTCCTCCACCCATTACTTCTCCCAATTTTTCCTTTTCAAGAATTTCTTGAAGAGCGTCTTCCAAATCATGTCTGTGCATGGGTTGCAAACGTGAGTTCAAATTCAATGTTAGTTCCATATTTCTTATTATTTTATTTGTTGGATAATGGTTCAGCAGGGAACGGCTTGCCGTTATCCTGCGTTGTTAATGGTATATTTATATTTTCCCTTTACTATAAAAAGCCTCTAAAACAAAGAGAAACAACGAAAGGAAAATGTATAATATAAGTATCAATAGATTATTCTTATTAGGCTTTTCATTAAACTTCTCTATGACAGCTTTATACCTTCTTTTCCAGCAGAAACGAATACATAAAAGAATGAATATCAGCCCTAAAGACACATTATACATTGTTCGCGTTGGATAAGGCAATATTTTATATTGTTCCAATACTCCCCATATTGTGTGAATATTACAATTTAGAAATACAGCGAGAATTAACAAAGCTGCATAAACCGCTATTTCGGAATAAGAACTGTATTTCCATAGCCTATAAAATTTGAAAAATAAATAATCTATCATACTTAATTACCATTAATGGTTCAGCAGGGAACGGCTTGTCCGTTATCCTGCGTTGTTAGCATTATTTTTTTGTTGTTCCTTCCATTGCAAAAACAAATCTTCTACTTCTTTTGCACCTATTTCCTTTGCTAAAGCAAGAGGGGTGTTGCCGTTACTATCTTTTATATTAAGATCTGCATGATATTCTAAAAGCAATTTAACCAGTTCAATGTTATTATTGGCAATGGCTTCCATAATCGGATATACTTTATATGTATCGTATGGACTTTGGTAACCGTTTACGTCAATGCCATGCTCCAGCAATATACGGGCTAACTTCACATTAGACAATTTACAGGCGTATGTCAGGAGCGTCAGCCCGTATTCGTCACTATATAATCTGTTATTAATGTCCTTATACCTGGTAAGGGCATATTTCAGTACATCCTCTTTATCAAAGTAAATCGCCGTATAGAATATGTCAAACTCATAAAAATCGTTACCCATTGCCATAGGTTCATCTTTTCCAGCCAGCAACCGTTTTATGGTTGCCATATCATTGTCACGGCAGGCAACCCCCAACGGATAAAGTTGATAGGGTACATCCCGTATAGTATCTTGCCGCAATGGATTTGCTTTCACGCTATCAGAGCAACAAAAAAACGCTGCAAGAAAAAGTAATGTCCAATTTATTATCTTCATATTTACTTTTTTAAGTCGAACATTAATGCTAATGGTTAGAAAGGAGCATCGTCAGATGCTATCTTTCGTTGTTAGATACTAAATTTATGGTTTCAAGGACATTGCCCGATATAATATTTTGAACACCACTGAATATATCACTGCCATAATAATAAACAAGATTATCATAATCAGCCCACACTTGTTCTCGTTCATCTAACCATACAGTCAAATAACCGGGATGAATGTCTGCTAAATAGATAACCTTATTGACCTTTAACTTCACAGCCACTTTCTGCATAGCTTCCGGGCTGTATTTCTTTATTTTCTTGACATCAAAATAAAGAATATTAGATTGGTTCAGTTCTAATTTCATGTTATAGAATAGAGCAATCTTGCTTATAATACCGTCATTCAAAGGATAATCAAACTTTGAATAGGATTGTTTTAACTTATCAGCGTAACAATCCGACATCATTTGAAAGTTAAATTCATCCCAATGGTTATGAACAAGTATTTCCTTTATTGCAGTAGGTATATTCATATATAATTGTATCTAATGGCTAAGCGGGGAACGACGTTAGTCCGTTATCCCGGTTTGTTAGTAATATATTTTATCGCACTCGCTTCAAATCCCCGATAAATTGGAGTGCCGTTTCTATATACGGAATAGCTTTTAGAATTTTGATATTATCTATTGATTCTATACCACCCGATACCAATGCTGGGACATATCCGTAACATTCATCCAATGTAGGAACACCCTTTTCTGATTTTATCATAGGATATTTATTTAAGGAGAACCATGATTCCAAACAACTCTTGTTGAAAATTATCACATTCAATAGTATATCAACATTCTCGGATAAAATCTTGAATGTTCCGTATCTCACATTGATGAATACGACATAATCTCCTATCACGGGATTCTTAACATAAGCAAAAATATCTCCAAAAACAGTTGTCATAAATGGAGTTACAGTTTCATACTCATACAGGGGATAACTATCATCTACTATTGTCTGATATTTATCGGGGTCAATAATTCTGAACAATCCATCGCAAAACGTTCCAAGTCCAACTTCTTTCCAAAGTTCGATTATTTTTTCTGATACCGCATTAGCGTATTTTGCAATAAAAGTATCATCTACCGTTTGGCGAGTACTGTTTAGGCTCTTATCTAAAAACTTTTCGTACATATTGATTGTGCTATTTATTACTAATGGTTTAGCGGGGAACGCTGTCAAGCGTTATCACGCTTTGTTACCGATATTTTTTACTTATTTTGATTTATAAAATTTCGATGAAGAAATGAGATAAAGCTATTTACTCGCCTTCTCTGATAAACTATAATTACCATTGTTCATATTTTCTTCTACTTACTATTTTACCGTTTTTTATTTCCTCAAACCTTTCTTCAAGCAATGGGATAAAAACAACAGCATCAAAATCAAGAAAGCGTTCTTTATATTTCAAGATAACATCTTTGAAATATAGGAATATATCATCACAAAGTGCCTTTCTTGTTTCAATTTCGGACAAGTTATCATATTTGTCAATTGTGAGCATTTGGTCTATTATAAGTTTATCATCTTTTTTAAGGTATCTGTAAAATGATTTTAAGTTGCCACCTTCTATATTTTCAGAAAGGAAAAATCTAAGAATTGCGTCAATTGCAATATGACTATATTGGGGATCAAGAGTCGTTAGTTTAATTGAAATTGAATCTTGCCAATTTTCATCGTTTAAACCGTCTATAATATAGCTTAAAACCTTACGATTTATAAATGCTTTTTCGGGTGTTCTTCCTCCTTGTGATTGATACGTAATTCGTAAAAATAGTCCCATAATGAAATTAATTTATTTTGTTATTATCGGTAATGGTTCGGAAATAAGCACCGTTTAGGTGCTTCATTTCTTTGTTCAAGGCAGTTTTACCCACCATGCACTATTACATATTTATATAGAACTTCAATTTTTGACTGCTGTTTCCGGCAGAAAGGGGTGTGAAGTTCATTCCTGCACCCGGTTCGTTTTATTACAGCTCTTATCCGTATTTCATTCATTTTTTTGTTCTCCTTTCTTCTATTTTATGGGATTTTACTGTTTCTGTTCACGGCAGGGCATAGCTATCCCATATTGCTGTCATGCCGATTTTTCCCGGTGTATGTCGCAATGTTCCAATACAACCGTATATGTGATGCCGCCACTCGTTACCGTAGTGTGGCTGTAAACTCTCATCCGTCCGCAATGCTCGCAGAAATAAGGATTCTCGTATTCACTTTCTGCCTGTTGCACTCCGGCTTCCTCTATCTCGCTTTCATCCCGTCCGAAGTATTCTTCCGGCAGGTTACCTTTGTTGGAGTAGAAGCCGTAATACCTCACGATGCGGAAATAGCGCAGGGGAACGTGTTGCAGCAGCCGGGGAAAGAACTCACGGTAATGCAGCGTCAGTTCCTTTTCCACCGGGTTTCTCCTGTCGGGTGAGTTCTTATAATCACGGTATCGGAATGAAATGTTCTCGCCATCCATTGCCGTAATCTTGTACTCGCTCAAACATGCCCGCTTGGAATACCTGCCTACATACTGTATCACCTGCTCCGGCATCTGTATGGGCGGTTCCAGATGCACAATCCAGTCCTTTCTGTTCGCCACCCTTTTGATGAAGCCCATAAACTCCATGCGGTCGTGAAAGTCATGCTCCAGCCTGCCCGCATCGAACAGTCCTATCAGCGCATTCTCAAACTTGTAGCGGAACACCCTGCGGATAGAGGGGATATGCACGTAATCATGTTCGGGAACGGCTATTTTACCTTCGCTGTCAATGCCGCCCCACGACATAATCATGTGGGTGTGTACATGAAGCTGCTTTGTTTCCCCATAGGTGTGCAGCACGGCAATCACCCCGGTTTTCAAGCCGAACTTGTGCATCATCCAGTCTTTCAGCGTGTCTGCCGAAGTCCGCATCAGAATGTTCAGTATTTCTTTCTTGTTGCGCTTCACCAAGTCCAGCAGGATATGCGGCAAGGTCATCACAACATGGCGGTGCGGCACTCGCAGCAACTTTTCCTTCATGCGTGTCGCCCATTTCAGCGTATCACGCCAGCCACATGACGGGCAAAAACGGTTCTTGCAGCTATGACTGATTTCCCGCACCTCCCCGCAATCGGGGCAGACGTATGTGTCTATTCCCAAAGCGGCTGTACGGCACACACGGATAGCGTTCACCGCCTTGTACTGTTCGGGGGTGATGTACTCCGCAGGGTGCTGTGCGTACTCGTCCCACCAGCGGTTGAAAAAGTCCGCCAAGCGATATATGCTTTTCCGGGAACTACACCTTTCTATGTAATCTATCAAATCAATCATTCACTACCGTTATTATTTTTACATTTGTTTATTTGTTTGTAAGTTGCTGTATATTAGTTGTTTTAATTTGCCTTGAATGGTTCGGAAATAAGCACCGTTTAGGTGCTTCATTTCTTTGTTCAAGGCAGTTTTACCCACCATGCACTATTACATATTTATATAGAACTTCAATTTTTGACTGCTGTTTCCGGCAGAAAGGGGTGTGAAGTTCATTCCTGCACCCGGTTCGTTTTATTACAGCTCTTATCCGTATTTCATTCATTTTTTTGTTCTCCTTTCTTCTATTTTATGGGATTTTACTGTTTCTGTTCACGGCAGGGCATAGCTATCCCATATTGCTGTCATGCCGATTTTTCCCGGTGTATGTCGCAATGTTCCAATACAACCGTATATGTGATGCCGCCACTCGTTACCGTAGTGTGGCTGTAAACTCTCATCCGTCCGCAATGCTCGCAGAAATAAGGATTCTCGTATTCACTTTCTGCCTGTTGCACTCCGGCTTCCTCTATCTCGCTTTCATCCCGTCCGAAGTATTCTTCCGGCAGGTTACCTTTGTTGGAGTAGAAGCCGTAATACCTCACGATGCGGAAATAGCGCAGGGGAACGTGTTGCAGCAGCCGGGGAAAGAACTCACGGTAATGCAGCGTCAGTTCCTTTTCCACCGGGTTTCTCCTGTCGGGTGAGTTCTTATAATCACGGTATCGGAATGAAATGTTCTCGCCATCCATTGCCGTAATCTTGTACTCGCTCAAACATGCCCGCTTGGAATACCTGCCTACATACTGTATCACCTGCTCCGGCATCTGTATGGGCGGTTCCAGATGCACAATCCAGTCCTTTCTGTTCGCCACCCTTTTGATGAAGCCCATAAACTCCATGCGGTCGTGAAAGTCATGCTCCAGCCTGCCCGCATCGAACAGTCCTATCAGCGCATTCTCAAACTTGTAGCGGAACACCCTGCGGATAGAGGGGATATGCACGTAATCATGTTCGGGAACGGCTATTTTACCTTCGCTGTCAATGCCGCCCCACGACATAATCATGTGGGTGTGTACATGAAGCTGCTTTGTTTCCCCATAGGTGTGCAGCACGGCAATCACCCCGGTTTTCAAGCCGAACTTGTGCATCATCCAGTCTTTCAGCGTGTCTGCCGAAGTCCGCATCAGAATGTTCAGTATTTCTTTCTTGTTGCGCTTCACCAAGTCCAGCAGGATATGCGGCAAGGTCATCACAACATGGCGGTGCGGCACTCGCAGCAACTTTTCCTTCATGCGTGTCGCCCATTTCAGCGTATCACGCCAGCCACATGACGGGCAAAAACGGTTCTTGCAGCTATGACTGATTTCCCGCACCTCCCCGCAATCGGGGCAGACGTATGTGTCTATTCCCAAAGCGGCTGTACGGCACACACGGATAGCGTTCACCGCCTTGTACTGTTCGGGGGTGATGTACTCCGCAGGGTGCTGTGCGTACTCGTCCCACCAGCGGTTGAAAAAGTCCGCCAAGCGATATGTGCTTTTCCGGGAACTACACCTTCCTATGTAATCTATCAAATCAATCATTCACTACCGTTATTTTTTTTTACATTTGTTTATTTGTTTGTAAGTTGCTGTATATTAGTTGTTTTAATTTGCCTTGAATGTATTAATAAATGCACCCTTAGGTGTAGAATATTTCGATAACCGACACCCGGCAGGTGTGTTTCCTAATCTCTAATAGCCGCACCCTACGAATCATCCAGCGAATCAAGCGGATTTGGGATTTTAGCTTTGTGTGCATTCGATGTATGAAGATATATGGCTGTAGTCTTTATGTCGTTGTGTCCCAACAGTTCCTGTATCGTGTGCAAGTCTGTCCCTTGTTCCAAAAGGTGGGTGGCAAAGGAGTGGCGGAGCATGTGTACATGCACCCGGTGCTTGATGCCCGCACGTTGCGCGGCTTCTTTCAGCACTTTCACCAATGCGCTTGCCGAGTACGGCTGTCCGGGCGTTTCGCCCTCAAACAGCCATTTCTTCGGTCGGTATTCACGGAAGTACCGCCGCAGCTCTTCCAGCAGTTTGGGCGAAAGCAGCGAGTAGCGGCATTTCTTGCCCTTGCCCATGACGCGCACGGACATCGTTTCACTGTTGATATCTTTGGGTGTGAGGTTCAGCAGTTCGCTCCGCCGCAATCCGGCAGAGTAAACCAGAGAAATCATGCAGCGGTGCTTGATGTTGGACAGTTGGTCGAGGATACGCTTTATCTCGTTCCGGCTCAACACTTCCGGCAGTGTCTTGTACTCCTTGGCCCGTGTAATGCCGCCGTAGTATTGCCGTTTCCCGCCTTTCACCTGCTCGTAGTAGAACTTGATGGCGTTGATGCGCATATTCTGCTGTGAAACGGAAATTTTCTTTTCGTTTACAAGATAAAGAATGTACCTGTTGATGTCCGCCACTTTCAGGCGGTCGATGTTGCGCCCTTTGTGGTACTCCACGAAGTCGCTGAAATAAGCCCGGTAGGTCTTTATGGTGGATGGGCTGTAGCGTTTCTGTTCCAGCAGTTCCAGATAGCCTTCCGGCAGCGTGTATTCCCTCTTGGGTCTGGGATGCCGCACATATACCCGGCTGTAATCAATGTAGGCATGGGGAGAATAGCGGTCGTAGAAATCCGACAGCTTGAAAACAGCAGCCGCCATGCAAGCGGAATCCTTGCCGGTCATTTCCACGCCTGTATCCTGGGCGAGCAGCAGGGGGATTGCCCCGTTTCCTGCATACTCTATCCGGACATAATCCACACCATCCTTTTCTTCCTTGTGAAGAACGATGCTTCCTCTTTGCCTCTGAGCCTTGTCCATGTCGTCGAATTTTGCTTCATGTCCCCAAAGGTACGAAAAGAATCGAAGAAACAAACCAAACGGTTTGGAAAAGTAGCGAAAGAATTTTCGGGAGGGAGGAAAAGGATGCCGGAGGACATAAAAAAAGCCTGAACGGGTCAGGCTTTAATCAGCGAATAGATGAAACGGAGCTTGCGGGAGAGTTCCCCCGTGTCCAGCCCGGAGAGGAAAGCCTGCTCGAAGGACAAGCCGTAGAACACCTCGCGGAACATGGCGACGGTTTCCTCCGTGTCCACCTCCGCGCGGATTTCGCCCGCCGACTTCGCCCGCTCGATGATGTCGCGCCACAGCTTCCGGTCTTTCTCGAACAGGGCGGCGAACTTCGCCCCGGCATCGGGGTAATACTGCCGCACTTGCATCAGCAGGTGGAAGTAGTAGAAGTTGTAGCTGCATCCCTGCGGATTGTTCCCGTCATCCAGCAAGCCCACGATGCGGCGCATGGTCTTTTCCACGCTTTCCACATGGTGGTCGATGAACTCCAGCAGCGTGCCGCCTCGGAAGCTGAACTTGTTGTCGGGGTCTTGCGTGGCGAAGATGTATTTGTCCACCACCGCCACGAACAGGTCTTGCTTGAAGGAGTAGTAATAAATCAGCCCCCACTTGGACAGCCCGCAGGCTTTGGCGATAGTCACCAGACTTGCCTTCTCGTAGTTCATCTTGGCGAACACCCGCAAGGCGTTCTCCAGCACTTCTTCCCGGTTTGTTATCATAAGCGTAAGGGGTTTATGTTTTTAGCCCACGAAGGTAGGAAAATATTGTGTTTATGGCAAGCATTATACCACTATTTCCATAAGCAACAGATAGAAAGTCGCGAACTGGACAATCAGGGAAACGACATAGATGCCGTAGTAGAGCAGATACTTTTTCTCCTTCTCGAACTTGGCGAAATACTTCTCGTATTTGTCGTTCTTGAATAAGAATATTTCATTGATATAATATCCGCATATTCCGAAGACTATGAGCAATGGATAAAAAATGATGCCGTTTTCCAAAATAATACGCACTAATTGTACCCTTAGTATTTTGGTGCAGGCAAGGCAGACAAGACTGAATATCCAACAGATGATGATGAATGGGGTGATAAGTGCCCTACTGCTGTAAGGAAGATAGATGCCTTTATCCATTCTGGCTTCTTCTGTTTTCTTACCAATCGAAACTAACCATTTTATGTAGCGGTTGTCCCATTTCAAGAGGCTTAGCCAATACAAAGGGTTTAGCATCCTCCAACAAAGGATGAACAGCAGCTTATAAGTGCAGTAATAATTGATATTGTAATATTTCTCCAATAACTTTAGCATGATTTTGATGGCTAAGTGGGGAACGGCTTGCCGTTGTCCCGGTTTGTTAGAAATATATTTTATCGTACCCGCTTCAAATCCCCGATAAATTGGAGTACAGTTTCTACATACGGAATAGCTTTTAGAATTTTGATATTATCTATTGCTTCTATGCCACCAGATGCTAATGCTGGAACATATCCGTAACATTCATCTAATGAAGGAACACCTTTTTCGGATTTTATCATAGAATATTTATTTAAGGAGAACCATGATTCCAAACAACTCTTGTTAAAGATTACCACATTTAATAGTATATCAACATTCTCGGATAGAATCTTAAATGTTCCATATCTCACATTGATAAATACGACATAATCTCCTATCACGGGATTCTTAACATAAGCAAAAAAATCTCCAAAAACGGTTGTCATAAATGGAGTGGCAATTTCATATTCATACAGAGGATAGCTATCATCTACTATTGTTTGATATTTATCAGGCTCAATAATTCTGAACAATCCATCGCAAAATATTCCAAGTCCAACTTCTTTCCAAAGTTCGATTATTTTAGTCGATACGACATTGGCATATTTAGCAATAAAGGCATCATCTACTGCTTGCTTCGTGCTATTAAGGCTCTTTTCTAAAAACTTTTCGTACATATTTGTGCGCTTTATGGTTGATAATGTATTGACAACAATCCCTGTCAGGCATCGGACATTCCACTAACCCGCGCCATACGGGGCATATATCCTAACCTTCATGCCCCCAAAGGTACGAAAAGAATCGGAGAAACAAACCGAACGGTTTGGAAAAGTCGCGAAAGAGTTGGCAGAAGGGGAAGAAAGGCTGTAGGCATCCTGCCATTTCCCCCGCCAACCACCATAGCCACCAGCCTTGAAACTGGCGAAAAAGGAAATGCCGCTTTCTCTTTTTCGCCGGGCACATACTTTGCTGCCGATGGAAACAGGTTTAAGCCAGTTTGGATGTATATACAAAAGGACGGACTAAACTTACGGGAATATGTGCTATCAGTTCCCATCCGCGAATAAAGAATCAGGAATCTTCCCTATATACTCATTAGTTTTGGGTACTTCCGCATCTTCATATTCAGAGGATAGCTCATGTGCGAAGCCTTGTGATAGAGCTTTTCCCTCAATGAATTTCAATACTTTGGAGTTCTTGATATTTATATCAGATTCGGGAACATGCTCAAGGTCTCCATATTGGGCATAATAGTAGTCCGGGCTCATGAGCCAATAAACCATTCTTGCGGTACGTATATCACAACATGGGTTGCTTAAACATTGCATAACAGTCCAGTTTCCATTATCATAGTTGTAACCATCCAATAGATAATGCAATTCTTCCGAATGTTGGATTGATGCTATTTGGCTTGATATTTCGTTGGCAAATTCTTCCAATCCTATTTTTCGTTGGCGGGAATATGCTTTGAAAAATTCTTCCTCCTCACAACCTTCCATATTCTTATCAAATCTGGATTGAGGCATTGAATAGTAATAAGTATCTCCGGCACATTCCGCCCATACTTTCAAAATATTCAACTCCTGCTTACGCTGCTCGCTTACATTTTCATACATAGCTCTATTATTTTTATTATTGATAATGTTTATTACCTGTAATCCCCCGCCAACTCACTTTTCCGAGTTGCCCAACTCGTTTCCGTGAGTTGCCCGACTCACCGAGCTGAGTTGCCCAACTCAGAACTTTGAGTTGCCCAACTCACGATTTCAAGTTGCCCGACTCACGGAAACGGGTCGGGCAACCTGTCGGAACGGGATGCGCGGCTCAGCCCAAGGGGTTTTCGGTTTCGTCCTCATTGTCCTGCACGATGGGACCTTCTTCCTCCCCGCCGCCGGAAGCCGTGCCGCCTTCCACGATTTTGTCCAGCCACACGAAGTCCGCCTTCTGCATGGCGGCTTTCATCTCGTCGGCGGGCTGGAAGTTGATGTTCACCCGCTTCACGTTGTGGGCGGTGAGGTCTTCCTTGCGCTCCGCGCCCTCGGTGTTGAGGGTGATGTTGAACGTACCCCAGTCGCCCAGCTTCACGCTCTTACCGTCCAGCAGCAGGCGTTGCACCACCTTGCGCAACTGGCGTATCGCCATCGCCGCCTCCATCGGGTTGAGGGTCGTCTCGTCGGCTATCAGCATAGCCACTTCGTTTTCGTCCACCATTTTGGTGGTGTACTGAACGGGATACCATTTCTTAGGTTCATCCGGTTCTGATGGGTTGATGCGTTGTACCGCTTTCAAAAAAATGCTCATTGTCGTTTGTTTTTTAAGGGTTTATAATGATTTGGTGAGGAACAGTGTTAAGCTGTCGGCTCGACCTTGTTAGTAGCGTCATTCCATTTTATACATTTTTTTCTCCCAACCTTTTAATTCTTGAAGAACAGGTTTGGGATTTTGCAATATCTGATTAAGAAATTCTATAAAGTTAGGTGCTAATACTTCCGTTTCAGGTGTTTCATAATCAAAGAGCACGATTTCCCCTTCTTTATTCTCATTGTCTGTCAATTTAAGAGCTACCACACCATAATCAGAATATCGACCTATCGCAAAATACCCTTTGTCAAGAATTTCTTTTTGCAGTTCCTTATTATTTTCAATTAAGATTTTATTCCATGAATGAATGGGTTTTGGATATAGACAAACATCTAAATCCCAAAATATTTCATAAAAGTGTTTGTATTTCAGGTAAGTCTTATATGAAAGCGGAAGAATGATATTCAAAGAACTCTCTAATTTAGAAATATCCTCGTCTGATATTTGATTATCTATCGCTTTCCATACATGGTCTTTTTCTGTAATAATGTCCACCATATAATTTGTATGTTCCGGTTGAGTAACATATATCTTAACTGATTTTCCTTGAAGTATGGCATTATCCAGCGAATCCTGCATCTCTGGTTCTATTGGTTCTTCATAAGAAGAAACATACATAAGGTATTCTCTATGTTCTTGCACAAAGCCCAAACACTCATCTACATATTTCTTTACTACCTTTTCCATACTATTTTTTTTGTTTTTAATTCGCTACTAATGGCTGGACGGGGAAGGGCGTAAGTCCGTTATCCCGGCTTGTTATCAATAGTTGTGAAGTATTCTATCCTAAGAAATCTTCAAGAAAACTATTAAAGCTATCCCATTTTTTATAAAATGTATTATTGTTCAGACACTCAATATTTCCGTCCGGCAAAAGTACGACTGAATCATCTGCAAGGTTATATAGTAGATAATCCTCGTACTCAAAATCAAACAAAGAGATATATTCATCAGGTACTCCTTCATTTTGTCGCAAAGAATATGTTACACTATTATCTGTATCGGACAAATCTTCCGGTACATTTATCATGTAGCCGAGACTGCCGTCAATATCTCCACCATATTCAGACATAAATACATAAAAGTCGGAGTCTTTTCTAATACCGTGTCTATCTAAAATCTCTTTGTATTTTGCTTGATTTTCCGGGAGCAACTTTGGTTCGTTCTTCAACGAATCTATAACTTTCTGTGATAACATAATTTTATTCTTTAATTAGTTTTCTACTTTATTGATAATGTATTGATAACAACACCTGTCAGGCATCGGACATTCCACTAACCCACGCCATGCAGGGCGTATATCCTGACCTCCATGCCCCCAAAGGTACGAAAAGAATCGAAGAAACAAACCGAATGGTTTGGAAAAGTCGCAAAAGAATTTTCAAGAGGGAGGAAAAGGATGCCGGAGGGCATAAAAAAAGCCTGAACTGGTCAGGCTTTAATGAGTGAATAGATGAAACGGAGCTTGCGGGAGAGTTCCCCCGTGTCCAGACCGGAGAGGAAAGCCTGCTCGAAAGACAAGCCGTAGAATACCTCGCGGAACATGGCGACGGTTTCCTCCGTGTCCACCTCCGCGCGGATTTCGCCCGACGACTTCGCCCGCTCGATGAGGTCGCGCCACAGCTTCCGGTCTTTCTCGAACAGGGCGGCGAACTTCGCCCCGGCATCGGGGTAATACTGCCGCACTTGCATCAGCAGGTGGAAGTAGTAGAAGTTGTAGCTGCATCCCTGCGGATTGTTCCCGTCATCCAGCAAGCCCACGATGCGGCGCATGGTCTTTTCCACGCTTTCCACATGGTGGTCGATGAACTCCAGCAGCGTGCCGCCTCGGAAGCTGAACTTGTTGTCGGGGTCTTGCGTGGCGAAGATGTATTTGTCCACCACCGCCACGAACAGGTCTTGCTTGAAGGAGTAGTAATAAATCAGCCCCCACTTGGACAGCCCGCAGGCTTTGGCGATAGTCACCAGACTTGCCTTCTCGTAGTTCATCTTGGCGAACACCCGCAAGGCGTTCTCCAGCACTTCTTCCCGGTTTGTTATCATAAGCGTAAGGGGTTTATGTTTTTAGCCTACGAAGGTAGGGAAAACTTGCGTTCGCGGCAAGCAAAAAAATGATTATATGAAATTCAGCCAATACTTGTACTTAATCATATAATAAAGCAATATGCCCCAAAGAGGATAAATCACCCAAGACATGATACAGGAGAACCTTTGACTGCCAAACAGCAATGGCTTTTCCCGCATTATTTCAATTCCCTTTTTCTTTTTGATGTAATACCTGCTCATAAAACGGTACATGATGTAATAGATTAAAATGAAAAAAATAAACGGCAAATCATAATCGAAGTTCTCTTTGACCAATGGATAAATAAACACTATTGCAGGTAAAAATAATAGTCCGCAAAATAGCATCACAGTTCTTTCATGCGGGTTTTCCAACCGAAATTTGTCCCGGTTGAATATGAAGAATTGATAATACATCGCATCGAAGAAGAATTTTATCAGTCTGATTGCTTTCATGCTTGCTTTACATTATGGAAAAAAACGATATATTATCGTCTAACGCCCATATCGTCCTTACTATCTTTTGCCAATGAATCATTTGTTCCAATTTATAATATCCGGCAACTAATCGCTATTGGGGTGATTAAGCCGTTTGCTATCGGCATATAGTTTCATAGCATAAGAAATAATCATTACCACCGCAAGATAAGTCATGATGATTGCACCAACAATCCAACAAAAGTAGAAGTTGTTTTCATCAGACGGTATCATATTTCCTGTTAGCGCCCCTGTGCGTTCATATTCCGCTTCGTAGGTGCCAAGTGTCGGCAGTGCGCTAAACCATAATAGGCTCCAAAGGTTAAAAACAGCTTGCAGCAGAAGAGCGGACAACCGACACAACGTATTGCGTATCGCTATATCATACAATATATAAATGGGACAAATGCCAATTAGTGCCATCATGCTTACCAAAGGTCTGCGGTCGTCATGGGCAATCCATTCTCCCCCTTGCATTTCTATCGCATAATATTCAAAGTATAGAATGACAGCGAAAAGCAAGAAGTATATCGTGAACTTTATAGCATTGGCTTTTCTCATTGAATTGGTATTTCAAGTTGGCAATCTTAATCCACCGCCTAAAGATACGGAAAAATAACGGAGGGGCAGACCGCAGGGCAGGAAAATTTTGCGAATTATCTATTCCGGTTGGTCAAATACCCGCAAATGGATAGGTACATTCCATAAATTACAATAGACAATCCCATATAGACAAATGCCACCTTTTTTACAAAGCTACACGGTAAATCATTCTTGTTTCAGGAAATCAAGGTCGAAAAAGTAGTCCTTTTTATTTCGGGGATTGACATAAATGATTCCGCTTTTATGCAAGGCAAGAAAAACGCCTAAACTGCACTTGTCCATCAGGATGGGTTCGCTGAAAAACTGCGTCCGTTTCCCCTTGTAATCCAAAGTTGCTTTTACGATGCAATAGCAGCGTTCATAAGAAAGCGGTTCATGCATCCGGTCTGGATTCATAAGTGCTTCGCTGGCATTCATTTCCTGACTGCGCCATGATTGGTAGGGCAAATCCGGTTCATCCAGTGAAGCAGGCGCATGTAAACGTGTTTTTAATGAATAAGCGGGAATGTCCATCCGGGTATAATGGACGGTTCGTTTGTTTTCGGAAATTTTGCAACTGTTCAAATCCACTTCCAGCGCAACGCCTTTGGAACGAAGCCATTCCTTGTGTTTCTTTTTGTTGTCCTCTTCCCGCCTTTGGCTTCTCCGCATATTCCAGTATATAATGGCAAACGGAATCACCGCAAGGCTTCCGGTCACCAACATATAGCCGTATTTCCCCATGTCCAAGAATATATAGGTTTGAATTATCAACAGAAACTCTATGGCTATTCCGATGTAGGAAAGGCATCCAAAAATATTGCTTTTAATGTTCATGGTCGTCTCTTGCTGTTAATGGTAAATTACCCTCCGGTATTCAGCAAACCGTCAGGCACATATCTAATCTCACTGCCCAAAGGTACGAAAAGAATCGGAGAAACAAACCGAACGGTTGGATATTTTTTCAAAAGAAGCGGGCGGACACTTCGCGCCACAGCATAGCCACTTGCCTCCCGTCCGCTTATTTCCCATTGCCCGGCAAGGCTGCCCGTTTACTTTCGTGCCGCAATTAACTTATTGTTTCACGATTTAATTCATTTGTATATGGACAACCTCAAGGACATGAAAGACGAAGTGCTGGTAGTAACCAACGCTTCCGACGGCAACAAGCCCCATGTGGTGGAGCGCGTCGAACAGGACGGCTCATTGAAGACCCAGCCGCTGGCAAAGGCCAAACCCGACGGCGATTTCCTGAAAATCGACCGCAGCGAATCCATCCTCGAAGCCTTTTTCTCCAATTTCAAACGGCAGTTTGACAACCCGTCCGACTTCCGTTTCTACCACATCCCGGCGGAACTGCTCGCTGCCGCCAAGGATATGGCGGACTTGTTCCGCAAGCCGGAAGAGAACGCGGCCATAATTGACGGGTACAGGTTAGACCCGGAACAGCACGTACAGAAACAGGACTTGCGGCAGGCTCCCGCCACCGAAGAACCCGCCTCGCAGCAATCCACGAAGTGGAGCATGGAGCAGGTGGACTGGCAGCAGCTCGCACGCATGGGCATCACGCCCGAATCGTTGGGCGAAATCGGTACGGCACGCCTGCTCAACGGGCATGAATCTGCCGTACTGGACATCAAGACCAGTTTCGAGGGCATCAGCCTCGAAACGCCTGCCTGCATCCGGCTGGTGGAATCGCCCGACGGGAAACCCGTGCTCAATATCGAGTGCTGCAGGCAACGCCCGGAACTGGGCGAATACATGGGCACTGAACTTCCTCAGGAGGTGCAGGACAGCTTGCTCAAAACACACAATGCCGGACGTCCTATCGACATCCGCCAGCCCGATGGCACGGTAGAAACCTGCCTTCTTTCCTTCAACCCCAAGACCAACCGCCTGCACCACCTTCCCATTCAGGATATGAAGCAGGTGCGCGAAATCAACGGGGTCGCGCTGACCGAAGACCAGGGACTACGGCTGATGAACGGCGAGTCCGTACTGGTCGAGGGCATGTGGTCTGAGCGAAGGCAGAAACATTACGACGCACGCCTCCAGTACAACGTCTGCAAGGGCGGCTTCGACTATGACTTCCGGGGGCTGAACCGCAAGGTGGAGCAGGGGCAGAGCCAGAGCGGACAGCGCGAAATCATCATCCCGCAGAAGCTGAAAGGGGTGGAACTGAGCCAGGAACAGAAAGATGCGTTGAAAGCAGGCAAGGCGGCGTATGTCAAGGGCATGTCCGACGGTGGCGGGGGCACGTTCAATGCCTACGTGCGCCCCAACTACGAGAAGATGAAGTTCGACTTCTTCCGCTGGAATCCCGACAAGAGCAAGAAGCAGTCGCAGGGACAGACTGGCGGGCAGCCGAAACAATCCGCGCAGACGGCGTCCCAGAACCGCCGTATCCGGAAGTCGGAGAAAAAGGGAGTCGGTGCATCACTCTAATTACTTACCTATAATATATAAGTGTATATGAAGAATGTTATCATCGCAGAAAAGCCGTCGGTGGCGCAAAGCATCGCGGCAATCGTAGGAGCAGGACAAAGGAAGGACGGCTATCTGGAAGGCAACGGCTGTGCCGTAACATGGGCTTTCGGGCATCTGGTCGGGCTGGCCATGCCCGAAGCCTACGGGTTTGCCGGTTTCCGGCAGGAGAACCTGCCCATACTGCCAGCCCAATTCACGCTCATCCCCCGCCAGAAGCGTGAGGGGAAGGAATACAAGGACGACCCCGGCGTAGTGCGCCAGTTGAACATCATCAAAGGACTGTTTGAGGGTGGCGACCGCATCATCGTGGCGACTGATGCCGGACGCGAAGGGGAGCTGATATTCAGATATATCTACCATTATTTAGGCTGCACCAAACCGTTTGTCCGCCTGTGGATAAGCAGCCTGACCGACAAGGCCATCCGCGAAGGGATGGAACGGTTGCTGCCGGGCAGCAATTATGATAATCTCTACCTTTCCGCCAAGGCACGCAGCGAAGCGGACTGGCTCATCGGCATCAACGGCTCGCAGGCGCTCAGCCTTGCCGCCGAGCGGGGCGTGTTCTCGCTCGGACGGGTACAGACACCCACATTGGCCATGATTTGCTCCCGTTATCTGGAGAACAAGTCGTTTGCCCCGAAGAAGTACATGCAGATACGCATCACGGTGGAGAAGGATGGCATTGCGTTCCATGCCACAGCGGAACAGCGTTACGAGAACAAAGCCGCCGCAGACAGTGCGTTGGGCGAAATGAAAGCGTGCGGCACGCTCCGCATAACGGCACTTGCCCGGCGGGAGGTCAAAGAAGAACCTCCGCTGCTCTATGACCTGACCGCCCTTCAGCGGGATGCCAACACCCGGCTGGACTTCTCCGCCGACCGCACGCTCTCCCTTGCGCAAAGCCTGTACGAGAAAAAGGTGCTGAGCTATCCGCGCACCGGCAGCCGGTACATTTCCGAAGACGTGTTCGACGAAATCTCCTCGCGCGTCGCCCTCTTGCGGCAACATCCGCGTTTCGGGCAGTATGCCGCGTCGCTTTCCGGAGCACCGCTCAACCGCCGCAGCGTGGACGGAGGGAAAGTGACCGACCACCATGCGCTGATTGTAACCGAAAACCTGCCCTCCGGCCTTTCCAAAGACGAACAGGCCATCTACGACATGGTCGCCGCCCGTCTGCTCGAAGCCTTTTCCGCCCCCTGCATCAAGGAGGTAACGGAAATCCATGCGGTGGTGGGCAGCAGCGAAGCGCAGGCCAAAGGCACGGTGGTCAAGTCCGCCGGATGGCGTGCCGTGCGCGGCGAAAAGGAAGAGGACGACGGCGGGGGTATGGCACTCCCAAATCTGGAACAGGACGAGACGCTCCCGATAAAGGCACTCGAAGCGGTAGAGCGGCAGACCAAACCCAAGCCGCTGCACACCGAAAGCTCGCTGCTCTCGGCGATGGAGCATTGCGGCCGGGAGATTGACGACGAGCAGCTACGGGCGAGCATCCGCGAGACGGGCATCGGAACCCCTGCCACCCGTGCTGCCGTCATCGAAACGCTGTTCGCACGCGGTTATATCCGGAGGGAGAAGAAAAGCCTCGTGCCCACCGACAAAGGCATGGCGGTCTATGAAACGGTGAAGGACAAGAAGATTGCCAACGTGGAAATGACCGCCGCATGGGAGGACACGCTGGCACGCATCGAATCGGGCGAGGCCGATGCTGCCGCCTTCCGGCGCGACATCGAGGCATATACCGCACAGATTGTAACCGAACTGTTGGAAACCAAATTGTCCGTAGCGCCTTCGGAAAGCGAATACCCGTGTCCCAAATGCCGGAACAGCCGGGTGCTGTTCTTCCCCAAGGTCGTCAAATGCGCCGATGTGGACTGTGGCTTTACCCTCTTCCGTAACAAGGGCGGCAAGGAACTGTCGGACAAACAGCTTGCCGAACTCCTGACCAAAGGCAGAACCGGTGTTATCAAAGGTTTCAAAAGCAGGGAGGGCAAGGCTTTCGACGCTTCATTGGTATTGCGCCCTGACTTCTCCGTGGGCTACGAGTTTGCCGACAAGAAACCATCCAAAGGCAAATCTGCCAAGCGGAAATAACCATCCGGATATCAACCCGGACTTGATGCAGGATAAGTCCGTACCTCATGTACCATCAGTCCGGAACTTATCCTGTATGCCAATTACTATTGTTTCGTTTAACTTGTAAAGAAGAAAAATCATGAATCCGAACAAACCGAACATCCCGGCTCCGGCAGTTGAGCCGGACGAACTGTCCTATTACCGCCTTACCCTGTTGTCCTACCTCCGCGAATCGCATCCCGAACGGGCTGCCGACGATGCTTTTATCCGTGCGCGTGCCGACCTTGCCGCCGAAGCGTTCAGCAATGCCGTCCAGTCGGGCATGGATTATGACGAAGCTGTCAGGCAGGCGGACGAGGTGCTGTTTAACGGGTTGCACTTTTCCCGGCTCGACACGCTCATCACCGTGTTGTGGAACGAGTTTGCCGATGAGGTACCCGCAGGCCGCGCCCGCGAGGTAGCTCTCCAGCTCCTGCCCGAATGCGGCAGGGTGTTCAGCGGTTACGACCTGAGCGACGGTTTCGAGTTTACCCCCGACTTCGACCGGCTGTGCGGGGAACTGGCCGGTGTAATCTCAATCTGGCTCGAAGAAAATGGCATATAACAAGAAGGCACATCTTAGGGACAACATCGAGGCCATCCGCCTGATGTTCCGTCTGGAACGGGAGAGGCGTGCCGCCACACCGGAGGAGCAGACGGTATTGGCCGCCTACACCGGCTTCGGGGGCATCAAGGCGGTACTGTCCCCTTTCGGCAAGCTCACCGACATCCTCCGCTGGACGCAGAGCGACCGCGAACTCTTTCCCCTTGTGTCGGAACTGCATGGCGTGCTCCGCGAGGGGGCGACGGATGAACGGGAATACAAACGGCTGGTGGACAGTGTGAAGGCATCCACCTTTACCGCGTTCTATACACCGCCGGAAATCATTGGTGCACTGGCATCCTCATTAAGTGAGCATGGCGTGTCGCCGCACCGCTTCCTTGACCCGTCATCGGGCACGGGCAATTTCTTGTCTGCCTTCCAGCCGCATTTCTACAACGCCACCGCTGTGCCCGAAGCCACCGCGTATGAAAAGGACTTGCTGACCGGGCGTATCCTCCGGCAGCTTCAGCCCGGTACGGATGTCCGTGTGCAAGGCTTCGAGGAGCTTCCCCCACAGGACAACGGGCGGTTCGACGTGGCGGCGAGCAACATCCCCTTCGGCGACATCCGCGTATTTGACCCGTTGATGGACGATGGCACGGCACGGCGCTTCGCGCTCGGTTCCCTGCACAACTATTTCTTCGTCAAGGGGCTGGATGCCGTGCGCGAGGGCGGCATCGTGGCTTTCATCACCTCGCAAGGGGTGATGAACTCCGCGATGGGCACTCCCGTGCGCCAATATCTGATGGAAAGGGCGCGGCTCCTGTCCGCCATCCGCCTGCCCAACAATCTCTTTACCGACTATGCCGGTACGGAGGTGGGCAGCGACCTCATTGTGTTGCAGAAGGACACGGCATCCGGAAGGGAATACACCGGCCTTGAAAAAGCCTTCGTGGAAGTCAGCACGCAGGCCGACGGCACGACCCAGAATGAATACTTTGAGCGTACCGCCGCCATTGTTCATACGCGCGGCCATGTGGGAACCGACCCTTACGGCAAACCGGCACGCGTCTTCCTGCATGACGGGGGCATGGATGCCATCGCCGCAGACCTGAAATGGATGCTAGACAAGAACCTGTCGGAAAACCTCGACCTTGACCTTTATCTCCGCTTCTCGCCGGTGCGCGAGTTGCGCGAACTGGCGGAAGTACGGGCGGAAAGTCTTCAGGAACGCATTGCACAGGTGCGGGCGTTATCCAAGCCGGAACAGCAGCGTGTCGCGACGGAAACGCCGGAGGCGGTTGTGGAAGAACCGCCCATTGTCCGCTCTGAACCGGAGAAACCCGTCACGCAGGAGCCACTGATGTCCCTGTACGACCTTTTCGGCTTCACACAGGAGGAACGGCAGGCGTTCAGCACCGGACGGAAGCCCAAGCGGAAGAAGAAGCAGGACACCCCGCAGCTCTCCCTGTTCGACATTGTGGAACCGCTCGGCGGCCAGTCCGTACCCGACAAAGGGGATGCCATTGCCGCATCGCCCGCAGAAAAGCCTGTCCGGACTGCACAGCCCGAACCGACAACCAAACCCAAAGCCCCATCGGAAGAAGAACTTCGGGAACAGGAGCGCCGCCGGGCGGAGGAAGAGGCCGCACGGCAGGAGCGCATGAAGCCACGCCCCTTCACCGGCGAAAGGCTGGAGCACTACCGGAACGGCTCACTGGTGAATATGGACGGGCAGATTGGCTACCTCTCCGACATGGATAGAATCCCCGTGTTCCATCCGCTGGAACTGCCTGCCCGCCAGCAGCAGCGTGCCGCATCCTACATTGAACTTCGCGACACTTACCACCGCCTGTACAACGACGAAGCGGAACACCGGCAGGAGAACGGGGAACTGCGTGCGGGCCTGAACGGGCTGTACGACGGCTTTGTCCGTCAGTTCGGCAACCTGAACGACAAGAAGAACATCGACCTGTTCCGCATGGATGCCGATAACCGGGAAATCCTCGCCTTGGAGCGTTACACCGACGGCAAGGCGGTCAAGGCCGACATCTTTGACCATCCCGTGTCGTACAACGTGAACGAGATTACCCACACCGACGATGTGCATGAAGCATTGGCGGCCTCGCTCAACAAATATGGCGAGGCAAACATGGAATATATGGAATCGCTCACCGACAAGCCGCAGGCCGAGCTTCTGGAGGAACTGCGCGGCAGGGTGTTCTACAACCCGTTGGCAAAGCGTTTCGAGATTGCCGACCGCTTCATCGCGGGCAATGTCGTGGCAAAGGCGGAATACATCGAGGAATACTTGCAGACACATCCCGACGATGCCGAATCGCGCGTTTCGCTTGAAGCATTGCGTAAGGCGGCACCGGTACCCATTCCTTTTGAGGAACTGGACTTCAACTTCGGCGAACGCTGGATACCGGCTGCCGTGTACAGCCGCTATGCCTCATGGCTGTTCGACACCGACGTGTCCGTCCGCTACAACGCCAGCGCGGACGAGTACAATATCCGTGCCTCCGAACTCAGCCCGCGTATCTATAACCAGTATGCAGTCCGTTCCGAAACGCGCCTGTTCAACGGCGTGGCCCTCATGCGCCACGCCATCCACAACACCACGCCCAACATCACCAAGACCGTCACGGACAAGGACGGCAAGGACATCAAGGTGCGCGACCCCGAAGCCACGCAACTGGCCAACAGCAAGATTGACGAGATACGTGAAGGCTTTTCCGACTGGCTTATGGAGCAGTCGCCGGAGTTCAAGAAGAAGCTGGAGGACATGTACAACCGCAAGTTCAACTGCTTCGTGCGCCCCAAGTTCGACGGCAGCCACCAGACCTTTCCAGACCTTGACTTGAAAGGGCTGGGCATCAAGGATTTGTATCCATCTCAGAAAGACTGTATCTGGATGCTGAAGATGAACGACGGCGGGATAGCCGACCACGAGGTGGGTGGCGGCAAGACGCTGATAATGTGCATCGCCGCCTACGAGATGAAGCGGCTCGGACTGGCGCACAAGCCGCTCATCACCGGCCTGAAGGCGAACATCCACGAGATTGCGCAGACCTTCCGCACTGCCTATCCCCATGCCAAGATACTCTATCCGGGCAAGGAGGACTTCACGCCCGACCGCCGCGTGGAAATCTTCAACCAGATGAAGAACAACGACTGGGATGCCATCATCCTCTCGCACGAGCAGTTCGGCATGATACCGCAGTCGCCCGAAATCCAGCGCGACATCTTGCAGCAGGAACTGGACAGCGTGGAGGAAAACTTGGAAGTCTTGCACCAGTTAGGCAGCGAGGTAACCAATGCCCAACTCAAGGGCGCGGAAAAGCGCAAGATGAACTTGGAAGTCAAGCTCAAGGAGCTGACGCACGAGATAGAAACCCGCAAGGATGATGTGGCGGACTTCAAGCGCATGGGCATCGACCACATCTTTGTCGATGAATCGCACCGCTTTAAGAACCTCATGTTCACCACGCGCCACGACCGTGTGGCGGGGCTGGGCAACTCGGAGGGCAGCCAGCGTGCGCTCAACATGCTCTTTGCCATCCGCACCATCCAGCAGCGCACCGGCAAGGACTTGGGAGCCACCTTCCTGTCCGGCACGACCATCAGCAACTCCTTGACCGAGCTGTACCTCCTGTTCAAGTACCTGCGCCCCAACGAACTGGAGCGGCAGGGCATCCGCTCCTTCGACGCATGGGCGGCGGTGTTCGCACGCAAGTCCATCGACTACGAGTTCTCCGTGACCAACGAGATTGTGCAGAAGGAACGCTTCCGCTATTTCATCAAGGTTCCCGAACTTGCCTCGTTCTATTCCGAGATTACCGACTTCCGCACGGCGGAGGACATCGGCATCGACCGCCCGAAGAAGAACGAGATACTGCACAACATCGCGCCCACGCCCGACCAGCAGGAGTTCATCGCCAGGCTCATGGAGTTCGCCAAGACCGGCAATGCCACCGTATTGGGCCGTCCGCCGCTGACCGAGAAGGAAGAAAAGGCCAAGATGCTCATCGCCACCGACTATGCCCGCAAGATGTCGCTCGACATGAGGCTTATCGACCCGCTGAAATATGACGACGACCGCGACAACAAGGCGACCCACTGCGCCGACATGATTGCGCAGTATTACAACCGATATGCCGAACATAAGGGCACGCAGTTCGTGTTCAGCGACTTGGGCACGTACAAGCCCGACCAGTGGAACCCGTACAGCGAAATCAAGCGCAAGCTGGTCGAAGACCACGGCATCCCCGAAGACCAGATACGCTTCATTCAGGAAGCCAAGACCGAGAAGAAGCGCAAGGCGATGATTGAGGCGATGAACGAGGGGCGCATCCGTGTGCTGTTCGGCTCCACCGAAATGTTGGGCACGGGTGTCAATGCGCAAAAAAGATGCGTGGCCATCCATCACTTGGACGCACCGTGGCGCCCAAGCGACCTCCAGCAGCGCGACGGGCGCGGCATCCGCAAGGGCAACGAGGTGGCGAAGCTCTATGCCGATAACAAGGTCGATGTCATCATCTATGCGGTGGAGAAATCATTGGACAGCTACAAGTTCAACCTGCTCCACAACAAGCAGCTTTTCATCACCCAGCTCAAGCAGAACCGCATGGGCAGCCGCACCATCGACGAGGGCAGCATGGACGAGAAGGGGGGCATGAACTACTCCGAGTATGTGGCCATCCTCTCCGGCAACACAGACCTTTTGGACAAGGCGCGTCTGGAGAAGAAAATTGCCGGACTGGAGGGCGAGCGCAAGGCGTTCCAGCGCAGCAAGGGCGATTCGCGCATCCGGTTGGAGACCCTGTTGGCCAACCAAGCCTCCAACAGCGACATCATCGCGAGGGCGCGGCAGGACATGGCCGACTTCGAGAGCCGCGTGCAGTACGACAAGGAGGGCAAGAAGCTCAACCCGTTGAAGATAGACGGGGTAACGAGTGGTGACCCCAAAGTCATTGCCGCCCGGCTGCACGAGATAGAGGACAAGGAACGCACGCACGGTCAGCCGGTTCCCATCGGCTCCCTCTACGGCTTCGAAATCGTGGTCAAGACCGACACCACCGTCAAGGAGGGATTGGACTTCTGCGAGAACCGCTTCTTCGTGCGCGGCACGGGCAAGCTCCTGTACAACTACAACAACGGACGCTTGGCAGCCGACCCGCAGACCGCCTGCCGGAATTTCATCAACGCCTTTGACAGCATCCCCCGCCTGATAGAGAAATACACGCGGGACAATGCTGACATTGAAAAGGAAATTCCCGTCCTGAAGCAGGTCGTGGATGAAACATGGAAAAAAGAGGATGAGTTGAAGCAACTCAAGGCCGAGCTTGCCGCCCTCGACCGCCGGATATTGCTCTCCTTGAAATCCGTCGATGCGCAGGAGGCCAACACTGAAGGGGTAACGGAAATCCGGCCGGAGCCACAAGCTCCATCGGTGGCGCAACCCGCCCCCTCAATGCCCGACGACCCTATCGCCCCGGCATCGCCCGAACCATACATCCACCATATGCCCGACTATATGGCACATGCGGCGGAGCACAGACCGCCGGTGCTGCACGCCATGCCCAAGACCATCAGCATCAAGGAGCTGATGAGCGCGGGCAAGGAAAAGGTCGTAATCGGCGGCATCCCCCAACCGGAAGACGGCACGGAGAAGCCGCAGGAAAAACCGAAATGGAGGATGAAGCTGTGAGCGGGGTACACTTAATGAAAAACTTGGCAACTACATATAGTAAGGTGGTTGCCAAGTTTTCTATTTCAAATCTCGCCAATACATTCTTTATATGTTTTTCACCAAAATGTATATTGAGCCTTGAACTTCGCATAAATCTTCTTTGCCGCCTCCCTTTCTTCCTTGCTTTCAGGTTTCAAGTGAGCTATCTTCTCCACAAAGCGTTTAGCGTCCTTACCGGCAACTACCGGCGTTTCTTTAATCGGTCGAGCCATAAATCCCTGTATGTTGTCAATTATATCTTGTTTTCAATTATCGAAATGAAATCGTGCAATTTCTTTCCAACTTGATTCGCATCAGGTATCCGGCTATATGCCAGATAATTTAATTCCCGTTCATAATATCCGCCCAATTGCTTCCATAGCTCATTGAATGAACCAAGAAGGGGAGATTCTTTAATGGGTGTATGTTTCCATTTTTCCGGTGAGTCAAACATTTGTCGGTCATGCGCCGCCAGTTCTTGCAGGTCTTTAATGAAATCCTGTTCCACATATTCCATACATTCCCTATCGTCAAGCAGAAAATAGATATCATAGAAATGGCGGATTTTCCCGGTTAATCCTTGCACCGGATTATCCATAAAGGAGAAACGGAGAAGCGAAACGACTTTCTCGCACAAGGTGCGCCGTTTGTCCAGAATGTTCAGTTCAAACGGATGCAAGTCATATTCTTCAATGAAAGAGCCCATGCCTGTATCTTCAAGGTAGGAAGTGATAAAGCTCTTTATTTGCCGTCTGACGTATGGATAAGGATTGGCAAACGAATTTATTTCCACGACTACACGGTTGGCGACAAAATCAAACATCGGGTCATGGACGCTTGCCGGATATTGGTACAAGGCTTTCCGATAACGGGAACCCTTACTTGTCAATTCCGGTACAACCTGTTCCTGCAAGCCTTGGGTCATTTCTTTGCAGACCTTTGAAATCAATGTCTTTATCTGGTTGCCGCTCAAATCCTGTGTAAGTACGGCCACATCCACATCTTCTGAGAAGCGGTTAATCAATCCGTACCCTTTTGACAAGGATGTGCCGCCTTTGAACACCGTGTCCTCCATATAAACGCTTCGGGACAGTTGTTGCAAAATCTTGCTTATCCAATAGTCTTTTTCAATATAGACCGGTGCTATGTGGTAATATGCTGAAGCCGCACGTACCGCATCCGCTAACAGTTCAGGTTGTTTTTCCAGTATCATTCAATCCTCCATTTCTTTTTATTAGGCAATGCATCTTCACTTATTCCCAATTTATAGACCGTTACCGGATTCAATGAATCCCATAAAGGTTGCGCCTTCGCCATGCCGCAATCGTTCTCGATGATGGTTCCCAGCAAGGCGCGTACCATTGGCGGATAGGCTTCAGCCAACGCGACCATCTTTTCCTTCTCCCTCCTGCCAAGTTCTCCTACCAAAAAAGCTATGCGCCTGTATGATGCCTCTATTGTGGTGTCGGGTATTTCCTTGATGAAGCGGATGGCATCCAATAATTGCAGGAGCGGGATATTGTCTTTGGTTATCGGGTTGGGTTGCAGGACGAAGCAGACGGTGAATATATCCCGTTGTTTCTTGTTCCTGCGTTGGTTTGTGCCGATTTGGATGATGTTGGGAACTTGGGTGGTAAGCCCCAACCGGTTGAAGACGGAGTAACCGGTCAAATATCCGATAAATTTCCCGTTCTTTTCCAACAAATCCTTCACCAACTCTTCTTGTCTGGGTTTCAACGTGCCGAACACGCTCTTTTTAGGCTTGTAGAACCGTCCTTTGGATATTTTAGCCAAGTAGCCTTCACCCGCCAGCCGGTTCAGCATTTTAATGATGCTTTCGCTCGTTTCGGCAGGCAAGTTTAAGTCCCGGTAGGTAAACACATAATCGGGCTGAAAATCTTCCAATCGTTTCTGTACTTCCCTTGTGATAATCATAATCCCATGTCCTTGATTGTCGGTGCAAAGATAAGAAATATTCTTGTTTTTACGACACAAAACTGGAATTTTATTAGAAATGGATTCAGAAATGGCTCCACCCTGTCCTCCCGACAGAATGAAGCCGGTTGTTTAACCTAATTAGCGGGAACTTCCTGCTTCACAGCGGTAGAGAGCATCCCTGAACGATGCAAATCCAAGATGCATTATCCACAATCATCTGAGAGTTCTTTATCTTCTGCTTCTTTCTCCCCGCCATTTTCATCCGATTCTTCGGGCATCGGATAGGTTTCCGACAGCTTGTCCTTCCGTGCCTGACGCTTGATTTCGTTCTCGTCGAAATTGTTGCGAATGAACTCGTGCAGGTCTGATTCCTTGTAATAGGTCTTGTGGTATATCGAATGGAATTTCAATGCCCCGTTGTTCCGGTATCGCTGGAGCGTGCGCTTGCTGATGCGCAGCAGTTGGCACACCTCCTGGTTGTCATACAGCCGTTCCCCGTTCAGGTAGTTCAGGTGCTTCTGCCGGTTCTCCGCCTTGTCCAGCTTGCGCGATATGCGGTACAATTCACCCATGATGCGCTCCATCCATGCCTCAAATTCAGTCTTGTCCACTAACATGGCCGTTCCTCCTGTGCTTTTATACCTCGCCCAGCATGTAGCTGTTCGGGCTGTCGGGTGATTTCACAATGATTTCCTTTTCCCGCATGAAGCGGATGTAGCTCTTGGCCGTGCGTTCCTTCACCTCGAACGCCGCCTGAAGTTCTTCCGAAAGCTCCATGTAGCCGATGAAGCGTTTCCGGCTGAACAGTTCGCGTGCTACCGCCACGAGTTCCTCTTCCTTGCGCCTGTCCTTTTCCTCTTTCGGTTTCTCGCCCAGATAGGCGTGCATCGCCTTCTCCTTGTCCCATGCGAATTGCATGAGCGGCACATCCAGCGGGCTTCCGTCCCGCACTTTCAGGGCTTTCACCACCGAAACGGCGGGGTTCGTGTCCTTTTCGATGGAGAGGATGGCGGCAGCCTTGCGTTGCAGCTCGCTGCCCAAGTGCCCGCGCAGCTTCAGCCCGTTGGGGATGAAGTGCAGCACCGTGACGATGCACGTGTTGTAGATGCCCGCCAGCCGGTAGAGTTCCTCCACGACGGCGATGCTCTCCGCCTCGTCGTTGGCGCAACGTATCAGGTCGGCGATGCCGTCAATCACCACCAGATGGATGCCCCCGTACTGGTAATGGAACTTGTCCATGCTGAGCACGATGGACTTCAGCCGCTCCTTGCGGCTCATTCCCGTCAGGCAGTATGCCTTGAACCACTCCGGCATCGTGTCGCGCCCGCAACGGCGCAGCAGGGTACTTACGTTCTTGTATAGTTGCACCTCGCTCTGTTCGGTGTCATAGAACAGCACCGCCTTGCCTTTCGGGTTCCCTTCAATGGAAACGCCCAGCGTGTCGATGCCCTCCGCGTTTTCCGGTTTCACAGCACCGGCAATCAGGGCGGCCACATAGTTGCTTTTCCCCGTACCTTCCCCGCCGGTGATGCAGAGCAGGTTCCCTTGTGTTCCCAGCGGCACATCGTTCACCGATACTATCATTTGTGCCACAGGTGGCGGGTTGTTGAAATCCAACTCGCATGATTTTAATGCTGACATATCTTCCTTGTATAATGAATCCAAATGGTTTAAGAACAATTTCAACAAATCGTCGTGCGTGTGTCCCAACGCAAAATAATCCGTTACATCCTTTTCTTCTTTTGTTCCTGACAGTGGCAGCAAAAGGCGTTTCAATGCAAACGGCTTCAATTCTTCCTGCCGTTTGGCGGAAACTTCCAGACCGGTCTTGTCCATATCATACAGCAGGACAATGTGTTTGAACCGGTAGGAGAGCAGCATCAGCACAGAGGTAGGGATGACCGTCGTTTCCGAATTGAAACAGATGGCATGGAATCCGTTTGCCGCAAGGCTCATCACGTCTTTCTCACCGCCTGTGATAAACAACAAATCCCCTTTGGCGGATAATTGGTCAAGTCCGAAGCAGTAATTGTCGCCCAAATCTCCGGCATAGAGGAAACGCATCTCCGAGCGCGGGCGGTAGATTTTAATGTATTTGTCGCCTACATAGCCATACATCGGTTCCTGTGCCGTTTCAGTCAAGGTATAGCTTTTCCCTTCCTGATTGACGGAACTGAACGAATGCAGAGGCCGTACATTATATTTATTTAATGTATGCTCCGTGATTCTGGATTTGCTCCAAAATATCCGGTCTGTTTCATTGAACGCCCTTGGTACGATATTATACGGGCGTATTTTCTTTATCACCTGTTCCGGCGTGGGCGGGCAAACTACCTGAACGGAAGATGTGTCCACACAATTTTCGTAACCGTCCGCCAACCCCAAATGCAGGTCATGGTCAATGATGCGCATGATTTCAACGAAATCCTTCGCGTTCCTGCAACTCAGCCCCGTCATTGTCCCTACCAACTCGAAGCAGTCCCCGGAATATTCCTCATTGCCGAAATCCTTCATCTTATACACCGAATGCCGCCGGTCATAATATACGTTGCACGATGCCTTCGTATCCTTATATAAAGGATTCAGGAACTTCTTACCGATGCGGAACGGCACGGGCAGGTAGTGTCTGAACACCGAAAGCCCCCTGTCCGTCGCCTGCAAAATATCCTCCTTATTCATTGTCTTCGTCCTTTGTTATATCCAACAACCGGTTCTTCTTGTAAACGTCTATCAGGTGCGGTTCACACGTGATAACCTTTTCCCGTACCTTTTTCTCTATTTCTGAGAGCTTGTACAGGCACTTGCGGCGGAACACCGAATACTCTACCAGTCCGTCGCTCCTTAACCGTTGCAGGGTGCGTGTGCTGATATGGAGCATATCGGCCACTTCTTGACTGTCCAGCCATACATCGTTGTCAAAGTCGCAATCCTGCAACTTGTGTTCATTCTTGGTAATGAACTCAGCGATTTTCGCTATTTGCCCCATCATCTTTTGATAGGCGGCACTTTCCATTACGATAACTTCTGTCATAATCCTAATTATTGAAATGTTTGCCGCAAAGTTCCCGATAAGTCAAAATCCGCATGGTATACTATACGTGTACTACACCATAATTTTTTTGTTCCTGCATTTTTTTTGCGGGAAAATGCGAGGTCAATCCGTTTCGGTCAGGAGTAAGGTTAATAGATTCAAAATTAGTTCAGTGCAAGGTGCAAGCCTATTTATATATATAGGCTCGCACCTTGCACTTGAAAAAAAGGCTGAAAAAAATATTGTCAAGAACTTGCATGTTTCAAAAATGTGTAGTACTTTTGCACTCGCAATCGAAAGGTGACACGGTGGTGTCATAAGCTACGAAAATTGACAAGATGAAATCGTAACCAAGTCGTAACCATTAAATTTTAGGTTACGCATAAGTTACTGATTAAAAAGATATTATAAGCGGCAGGTACGATTCCCGTACGCACCGCAATAAACATTGAAAATCAATGTTTTGCAAAACAAACACCCGATTTTACACCCAAGAATGTAAAGTCGGGTGTTTTTTGTATTATTTAGGAAAAACACCGAGCGAAAAATCACTTGATTTTTGTAACATTCTACATGGTTTCGTATCTAAATGGAAAAAGAATAAAATCATGAAGAATTTAATTTGTAAAGTCGGGCTGCTGTGTGTCGTGTTATTGGGAATCATAGATACGGGCTTTGCTCAATCTTTTTCTGTGCAACGTGTAGGTGATGGAAAACAAGCCATAATTCTGATTCCAGGTTTCGCGTGTTCTGGCGAAGTATGGGAACAGACGGTTGATAGCTTACAAAACAATTACAGTTGTTACATTCTAACGATGCCTGGATTTGCAGGTATTCCTCCCGAAAAGAATCCGTCCTTTGATAGTTGGGCAAAACAGATTATTGGGTTCATTCAAAAAGAAAATATAAAAAATCCTATACTCATAGGTCATAGTATGGGTGGTGGCTTGGCTCTTTATATAGCATCAAGCCAGCCAAATTTAGTCAAAGGCATTGTCGTTGTAGATGCACTTCCTTGTTTGGCGGCTCTTTATAATCCCGATTTTCAGAGTAAAAAGATTGCTCCCGAAGAGTTTGACGAGTTTGAATCTCAAATGCGCAAGATAGGTGAGGAGCAATTTTACAGGCAAGCCTATATCAGCGCAACATCGCTTACGAGTGATTCGCTTCGGTATGACAATCTCGTCAAATGGAGCTTATCATCTGACAGAACGACTTACGCCCATATGTATTATGAGTATTCCAACATAGATTTAAGACCCATTATACCAAGCATTTCCGTTTCAACATTAGTTTTGTTGGAGTATCCTTTTAAGAAAATAGCCCCTATGATTGAGCAACAGTTTGGAAATCTGCCGAACATCCGGTTGGAATACGCGAATAAAGGATTGCATTTCATTATGTTTGATGACTGGGAATGGTATATACAACAGATTATGGACTTTTTAAATGACAGACCGTGAATTTCGAGTATTTATATAAGGTCTATTGGGATAAGGTCTTCCGATTATGTATGGGCTATTTCAATGATTATTCTTTGGCGCAAGACTTGGCACAAGATGTCTTTGTCCGTGTGTGGCAATATCTTCCCACTTTCAAAGGTGAATCATCCGTAGGAACGTGGATTTTTCGTATTGCCACAAACATTTGTTTGCGCCAAAGAGAGCGTCAGAATAGTATTTCTCAAGCAGAAGTCCCATTGAACCTGTTTGCTAAAGAACCGAGCGATAATTCATTACAGGTGAAAATTCTGTATGAAGCCATAGCCGAGCTTCCGGAAATGGACCGCTTGGTTATTTCACTTTATCTCGAAGAATTGAAACAAGCGGAAATAGCTCAAATCACAGGCCTGTCGGAAGCAAATGTACGTGTAAAGATACACCGGATAAAATCCACATTAGCAAAAAAAATACGTAATAATGATGAATGATATAGATATAAAATCCTTATGGAAAGGACAGCAGGCACCTGTTGCAGATTTGTCTGCCATACGCAAAAAGATAAAACGTTTCAGATTACGCAGAATCGGAGAGGCTTATGCCGTCATTATGCTTATGATATTAGCCATTGTCTTTGGAGCGGTTATCTGGATATGTTGGACACCCTTGCTGACGGTCACCAAAGTGGGCATTACTTTGTTGTCCATAGGCTTTATGCTGCCGGCTTTATCCTACGGCAGACTCCTTCGGCTTTATTATGGACTAAAAATTGATAGTACCAATATTGACTATATAGATAATCTTTTAAGAATAAAAAAGCGAGAATACAGACAGCAGCATCTCATCTTGAACTTATATTTTTTCTTTTTGTCAATTGGTTTTGCACTCTATGGATATGAATATACATTTTTCCATTCGTTTTATTGGGGGATAATTGCCTATTCTATTCTGTTGCTGTGGATTGCTCTAAACTGGTTTGTGTTCCGACCGCGTATAATAAGAAAACGCAATCACAAGTTCTACGACTTTATGAGGTACATTGAAAGTCATAGGGAACAGCTATTAGAATAGGTATTGTCTTTGGGACAAACACATAAAAAGACAGATACATTCTCATTTACTGTAAGCATTCGATAAACTACAAGTTTTAAACCTTTATATACAACAATAGCGACTGTCACTATGAACCTAATAGTTT
>NZ_JACSPP010000059.1 GCF_014837065.1 Phocaeicola intestinalis | reverse complement strand
TCTTCCTCATCACAGAAGCGAAAATGCCTCAAAAACTCATCCCAAATCATCACACGATAAATTCAAAACAGCTTCTATTAGCAGAAGTATATCATATCGTGCGTAAGCCCCGATATCACTCCGGCTCAATCTCATTGGGTGAAGGAAGTTGCTTCCAGCCTTCACCGAACGTATCGTAAGCATCGGTCACTACCACGAAGGCACGCGGGTCGGCAAGCTTTATCGTGGCTTTCACGCCCGCCACTTCCTTGTAGCTCACTACCAAGAAAATCATTTCCTTCTCCTTCTTCGTGTACAAGCCGCTGCTCTTGATACATGTAGCGGTACGGTCCAAATCATTCAAGATATACTTATGCAAATCTGGCAACTCCTTCTCGCTGATAACAAATATCAGCTTGTCATTCTTCGAGCCGTTTATCATATAAGCTATCACCCGCGATACGATGAAGATAGCTATCAACGAATACAAAGACAAATAAACGGAAGGTTCCTCGGATACTTCTCCGCTTCCCAATCCGAACCCAATCACCAACAAACCAAAGCAGACAACGATCCCGTCCACCAGCAATATCGCCCGCGAGAAACGGATGTGCATATACTTCTGAAGCATCATTGCCACAATATCGCTCCCGCCCGTAGTAGCCTGATTCTTCACCACAATGCCGCTCCCGATACCTATCAGTACGGCACCCATCACGCAGGTCAGCATCAGATGGTCCGACAAGTCCATAATGCCTCCCAAAAGCTGAGACGGGTCAAGCGCATGCAAAGCTTCTTCCGTAGGATATACCAGACGCGACATGATGTTCATCAACAAAGGAGTGGTCAATGCAGCCGCAATGGTACGCGCCCCCAGCTTCGTGCCTAAAAAGATGACCGAAAGGATAAGCAACGGAATATCGAACATATACCCGAACGTACCTACCTGAACGGAAGGAAACAGGTTATGCAACACGATACTCGCCCCATATACACCTCCCGGCACAATGTTATATGGATTGATAAAAAACACAAAACCTGCCGCCAGGATGATACATCCCAGCAAAATATTCAGCCAACCGTTTATTTCTTTCTTCATATACAAACTCATTTTTATGCAGCAAATATACAAAGAAAGATTCAGATAAGCAAGTGCTCATTTCATCTTCTAAAGTCAATCAGAAGTGATTTTATAGTAAAATCTGTGTCCGTCTGTCCCCGTCTGCATTCTTTTATATTTTACGCGGTATGAAATTGTGCATTTTCTCACCACAGGACACAGAGGCTTTTAAATTTTTTCTCTGTGGTACCCTGTGACCTCTGTGGTGAGATTTTGTTCTACTATAAACCGACTTTTTCTTTGTCTGTTGAAGATTAATCGTTAACTTTGTAAACAAAATCAAACGTCCCAAGAACTTAAAAACTCAAAAACTTACAGAGCCATGATGAAGTACCCCATAGGAATACAGAGTTTTGCCGACATCCGCAAGCGCGGATTCGTTTACGCAGACAAGACGGCATTTATTTACCGAATGGCGTTGATGGGGAAATACTACTTTCTCAGCCGTCCCCGCCGGTTCGGCAAATCCTTGCTGGTCTCTACTATGGAAGCTTACTTCTTGGGACAAAAAGACTTGTTCAAAGGACTTGCCATAGAGAAACTGGAAACGGAGTGGAAGACGTATCCTGTACTTCATCTGGACTTGAATGCTCGTAATTATGAGGATGAAGAATCCCTCAAAGCGGAATTGAATAAGCACCTTGTGATGTGGGAACAGGGTTATGGCATGACTACTGATAGCAACCTGGCTCCCGAAGAACGTTTCTATAACGTAATACATACTGCCTACAAACAGTCGGGTGAACAAGTGGTGGTGTTGGTGGACGAATACGACAAACCGCTTCTCAGCACCATCGACAACAAACCGTTGCACGATGCGTACCGGAAAGCCTTGAAAGCTTTCTTCTCTGTGCTCAAGTCACTGGATGCCTGCATCCGTTTCGGTTTCATCACGGGCGTGAGCAAGTTCAGCCACGTCAGCATCTTCAGCGACCTAAACAATCTGGATGACATCTCCATGGATCCCCGATACGTGGACATTTGTGGCATATCTGAAGAAGAACTGCACATTTACTTTGACGACTCCATCCGCGAACTTGCCGATGCCAACGGCATGACCTTCGAAGAGGCATGCGAGAGGTTGCGCAAGCAATACGACGGTTATCATTTCCGGCAGAACAGTGTAGGCATTTACAATCCATTCAGCCTGCTCAATACATTTGCAAAAAAAGAGTTCAATGACTATTGGTTTAAGACAGGCACACCCACTTTTTTGGTCAAGCTGCTGCAACAGAACGACTATGAGTTGCATGATTTGAAAGGCATTTATGTGGACGGAGATGTACTTTCTTCCGTAGACGAGGGATATGATGACCCCGTTCCCGTACTCTTCCAGAGCGGCTATCTCACCATTGCCGGTTATGACCCCGAATTAGGTTACCGTCTGGACTTCCCCAATCAGGAGGTTGAGCGGGGTTTCTTCCGTTTTCTGATGCCTTACTACACGTCACAGCAGCAATCGAGCGTCAGGGGCATTCTCAACAAGATGACTTCAGCCGTCAAACAGGGCAACCCCGATGACCTGCTGCAAACCATCCAGACCATGCTGGCAGGCAGAAGCTACATGGTGGCAGGAGCTGACAAGGAAAAGGATTTCCAAAACACTCTCTACCTGATTTTCACCATGCTGGGCTACAATGTACAGGTAGAGCAGGCGACCAGACAAGGCCGCATAGATATTACCATTCAGACAAAAGACTATATTTACATCATAGAACTGAAGCTTGACAAGACCGCCGAAGAAGCCCTCCGGCAAATCAAGGACAACCATTACGCCCGCCCTTTCCAGACGGACAAACGCAAGCTTTACCTGATAGGCGCAAACTTCTCATCGGAAACAAGGACGGTGGAGAAGTGGGTGACTGAAGAGCACTCACGGTGGGTTTTCGCATTTTAATAACATTGTAAACAGATTTGATAACTTATGCGTACTTTCTTACAGACAACTGCCGGCGGCACATTTATAGCGGGCGAAGCGATGACATTTGTAGTCCGTAAAGATTATGCCGAATATATATTTAAAGCAGGAAAAGGCTTTTACGGAATAGTAAACTTCCTGTTTAATGGAAAAAACGAGGTAATGCTTTTTGCGGGTTGGGGCACTTTTTTCAAGCGCATCACCAACCATGCAGACGTAAATAAGCTGTTACAGATGCTCGAAAAGCCCTGCCCACAAGTGATAGACTTAATGACTTGTAAATCCGATTACAGCTTGGTAACATTAAGCAACAACGAGATGGGTATTCGTAAGACGATTAATACATCCACCTCCCGCTCGTTGATTGAAATCATGGGTGACCCCATTGTAGTGGAAGAAGCCCGTAATTTGGTGAATTACTGTCTAAAGCTTTTCCGTGAGATCCACGACCACTGCCCTTTCCCCGGTTGGAAGCAAGGATTGAAGGAAGATTTGTAGAACAACCGTCTGAATCCCCCAACCAGGAGGTGGAGCAGGGTTTCTTCCGGTTCCTGCTGCCTTACTATACGCCACATTCCTTATGAGAGTATATGCCCGTGTCCTCTGTGTTGAATCTCATTTATGAGCAGTTACTTATAACATTACGGGACTTATCCGATTGATTCACATCATCCGGACAAGCCCCGCTTTCTTTGGGTTAACTTAGAAGCTGTTTTGAATTTCTCCAAAAAGTTTTTCTTGGCTTGATGTATCCGTTTTCGTGTGTGCTTTGGGCGATTTTTTGGCCCTTTTCGCTCCTGTTCTTCGTCAGATAGCCCGCTATCTTCCTCATCACAGAAGCAAAAATGCCTCAAAAACTCATCCCAAATCATCGCACGATAAATTCAAAACAGCTTCTTAACAATATCTATTCACGGTAAAGCATCAAGGTTGCCCAACCCAATTGGTCGAACGCACCGCTGTTTGTACCGTAACGGTTTTCCGGTTCACCCACACCGCCTTCGGGACGAAGCTTGTCAGCGAACTGCTTGGCATACGTATAGCCACTGCCTACATTCGCCACCTTTGCATAATGATTGTACAAGATTTCCCATCCCGGACGAACGCTGCCACGCCCTTCATCATCTGCCATTTGCGTATGGGTTGCACCGTGGTTCTTATCGCGGCAAGAGCAGTCAATGCAATATTCATAGGTCGTAAACGGCATCTGGGTGGCACTTACCAGCCAGCTTCCCGTATTGTTCTGGTTATCCGTACCATTGCGCAAGTTGGACAACGCTACGTATTCGCCCATCTTCATCATGCCGAACTGTCGCACATCATCGGCTACGACCGCGACCGCTTGGTAAGAAACATCCGCTTCGAGAACCTCCGCATCAACGGTACGGTTATCTCCGACGACATGCCCGGCAAACCTGCATGGTACAAAACAGGCGATTTGGCACGGATTTTCATCGGCGAACATGTAGAAAATGTGACATTCAGCAAATAAGGTGATGCGGATCGGGATTCACCACAGAGGACACAGAGGCTTTTAAATTTTTTGAATATCCGCCAAATGCCCATAGTATAAAAGGGAATTAGAAGGAGTTATGCCTTCGGCAGGAGTTAATCCTGCTATGGCTCCCATGAGCAAAAGTATTGGCTTCTAACTCCTTTTAACTCCTTGAAATAACTCCTTTTAACTCCTTATTGGGCAAAATGCGGACATTCATTATTTATAATCTGCGAAAATCTGCGTGAAGCTGCGTTTCTTCATCGTGCCACTTCATTTATACTGTGGTGAAATTCATTTACCAACAAACTACTTCATGACAAAAGTATGCAGGGAATGTGCGTCCAGCGTCACGTTAAGGTATTTCTTCCCTATCTTCACGCTTACCGGCTGCGGCGTATCGCCCAAATTGCCTGCTATAACGACAATTTTCTTTTCAGGAGTACGGTAGACCACCGCTATCGTTCCGTCTTTCTCTTTGGGAGCATAGCCTATCATTTCACTTCCGGGAACGACAAAATGAGAAAAATGCTTCACGGCATAATATTCTGCCGTATAGCGGAACGTCCGTGTTTCACTGTCCAGCTCTATCAATGCATTCTGGTTCCATCCCCAAGGACTGGTGCCATGCTTTGGAAGCAAGAAGTTCCAATTAAACCATTCGTCGCAACCATTGCCCACATTGTCACTTATCAAAAAGAACGTATGCTCGCCCGCCTTCCAGTCCATAGCTCCGTTGCCGCATTCACTTTCCGAACAGATATAATGGAAACCGGGATACTGACGGCGTATGGCAGGCAGGATTTGACGTCCTTCCCACTGAAAGGCAAGCCCTTCGATGCAGGCACGCAACCGGTCATCGCTTAATACCTTTTCTGCATGGTCTTGCCGGTTGGTATTAAACGTACCCAAATACAGCTTCACATCCGGATGATGCTTTTTCAAGGCAGGAGCCAAATAATCACGGTTGAAACGTATCGTGCCTTCAGCTGTCCAGGCACAGCCCGGATAAGGCGTGTAGCTGTAGGCCTCATTCTGATAGATTACCATATCGATGTTTACCCCCTGGGCTTTATAGGCATCGATGAACTTACAAAAATAATTGGCGTATGCCTGCAGGTAACGAGGGTCTTGAATGAAATAATCCTGTGTAGCCAGTTTTCGGGGGAATTGCCCTTCACGCTCGCCCAAGAATTTCATCTCATCCTCGTCTACCCCGTCTTGCGAGCCATACAGCAGATAGTCCAAACGCTTGTCCTGCCGGTTGAAACGGCTGCTCAGTACCGGGTAATCTCCATTGATTTTCATCCAGCTTGGCGGACTCCAGGGAGATGTCCAGAAAGTCAAGCGAGGATTGAACTTCTGGGCGGCACGAATCAAAGGAATGATGCCCAGCTTGTCGCGGTCGATATTGAAATAACGCAGTTCCAAGTCGCCTGCCACTTCGTCACAGCTATACCACGAACGGGCATAATCGCTGGCATTCATCGGGATACGTCCGCGGGTAAACTTCAAGTCTCCGTCGGGAGCAAACAGGTTATGCATAATTTCATCCTGTTCATCACGGGTCAGCGCCAGCAGGGCATCCCAGTCCAACTCGTTGAACGTCGTACCCCATGCCTTGAAAGGAACGCCTTTTTCTGTCCCATCTATTTCCAGCAAAGGAGTCTGAACGGGACGGGATTGCAGCTTGGTCTCATCCTCTTTCCAATAATTGTTTTCTGTACTGCATATCCATACATAAGACTGTGCCTGTATGCCATAAACCATACTCAAAAAGCATACGGCAAAGGTCCATTTTAGAAAAATCGGTTTCATAAGAATTTACGTGTTACGGTTTATGATTGTAAAATATACGAATATCCTCATTTCCCCTACATGGGCTGTTTGCGGACATTCACTTTGCAATAATAATTATTTTTCCCCGAAAAAGCAAGAGAGTATGCCCCAATGAAAGCAAATACAGACTTACCATTAAAAAATGAATATCCGCATTTTACTCCTATATGGGATGTTTGCGGATATTCAAATTTAGAAATTTATCTGATACTAAAACCTATTGCCGTGCAGGGTTTTGTGTCAAGACCCCTTCTGAACTGGTTATATAATAGGTAGGAATAGGGAATTTGCTATGCTTCGCATAGTCAAAATTCGTCCGTCCTTTACGGTGCATGAGGTTGGTCGTATAATTGGGTACTACTTTTTCATAACGCACCAAATCAAACCAACGGTTTCCTTCAAAAGCCAATTCTATACGGCGTTCGTTCCAGATTATTTCCCGTAAGGCATCTTTTCCCAACCCTCTTTTTTCCGGCAATACACCTGCCTCGGCATACGTTTGGTTTCCACGAGCGCGGAAACGGACTTTTTCAAGGGCATCTTCTGCCTCTGTTGTTTTCCCAAGTTCATTAGCCGATTCGGCATAAACCAACAAGATATCCGCAAAGCGGAGGAATGGCAGGTTCAATTCTTGCTTGAAAAAGTCATTGTCGGGCCATTGCGTAGCGGGCCAAATCACTTTCTTGTTTGCATAGTTAAACTCAGATACAACATTCCCTGCCTCATCTTTTTCTTCCAGCCAAGTTATTTCACCTGTATAGCCTTCAATGGTTTCTCCCTTTTCAAAGATTGTCGCTTCCTTACGCGGATCTCCCTCTTCATAAGCACTTACAAATTCATCGGAAGGAACAAAATAAGCAGACCCCAATCCTGAGCCGGGAATACCTTGAAACTCTACATACGGATTACGCAAACGCCCCTCGATATTCTGGTAAATATAGTGTCCCGGCATCATGCTTTCCGAAGAATATTTACCCTGAATAGAGAACAGATTCCGATAATCCGGGTCGAGTGAATATTCATGGTCTACATTCACAACTTCATTGGCATACTTGTAGGCGTTTTCATAATCCTGACGATATAAGTAAACCTTTGCCAGTATCCCTTTTGCCGTTCCTTTGGTCACACGACCCAAGTTTTATTCTCCCCATTCCTGACGGGTAGGAAGATGTTCTATAGCGTATTCCAAATCAGATATTACCAATCTATAAATATCTTCCTCTGAACTTTTGGGAATATTATATTCATTTTCTGCCGGAACATGGTCACGCAATACTACTTCACCGAATACATTCATCAAATCAAAATGCCAATATGCACGGAAAAAACGTGCCTGCGCGTTATAAAGAGCTGCTGTTTCATCATCATAATCTTTCGTAAGTTCCAATACCTGGTTGCAATCATTTATATATTGATACCATCTTTCCCATAACCGTTCCACATAAACGTTATTGGGGTCGTACTGAAAGTTATATGCAGTCAAGAAATTAGCGTCTGCCGTATTCATCCGCACATCATCCGAAGGAAACTCATGCGTTGTAAAATACATTGTACCCAAACGGAAAAAACGCCAGTTAATGGATGAATAAACACGTGATACCGCTTCATTAATTCGTTCTTCTTGGCTAAAATACAAATCTGTGGTCAATTCTCCTTGCGGAGTAACATCCAAGAAATCACTACACGAACCTAATATACAAGTTCCAGCCAATGCCATTATATATGTTTTTATCTGTTTCATATCTTCTGAATTAAAAGAATTATTATAAAGTCAAATTCAAACCGAAGTTCACACTGCCCGCCATCGGATAAGTATTCGAATCCTGCCCATCCATGATTTCGGGAGTAAAACCTTTATATTTAGTAAAGTAAAGCAGATTAGATGCGTTTACATAGATACGAAGTCTGCCAATCCCAATCTTATTCATCCATTCATCAGGCAACGTATAGCCCAATTCTGCAGAACGCAATTTCAGATAAGCACCATCGAAAACCATTATATCCAATGTTCTTCCCACATTGATAGATCCGCCTGCCAAACGAGGCATAACAGCGTCCGGATTTTCAGGAGTCCATGAATCACACCAATCACGATGTATATTGTTGGTCACCGATGTAAAGTCATTGTAAGAGTTATTCATCACCTTCCCTCCAAAACTTCCGGTAAAATCCAAATACAAGTCAAACCCTTTCCACGACGCATTAAATCCCAAGCTTCCCGTAAATTTAGGATAAGGGTTTCCAAGATCCGTCTGATCCTCTGCGGTAATTCTTCAATCCCCGTCAACGTCTACATAAATCAAATCTCCCAATTGGGCTTCCGAATGATAAACGTCCGCCCCTTTGCTACGGGCATATTCGTTCCAGCGGTCAAGGTCTGCCTGAGTGTGGTAAATGCCTTGCGTCTTATACCCATAGAAATATCCGAAAGGTTTTCCTTCTTCCTTGGCTGTCTGAAGATTAGTAGACCAAGCAGTGGAAATAGTCTTTTGATTCTTCCAATCGGTTACTTCATTCTTGAATGTACTTCCACTAAATGTAAAACCATAATTGAACGGATGCCTGTTATCCTGCCATGCAACAGTAAACTCAAAACCACTGTTACGGACTGAACCTGCATTGGAATATGTAGGCGTAATACCTACCGAACCTCCTTTTATCGGCAATATCATCAAGAGGTCTTTAGTCTTACGGTTGAAATAATCAAACTCAAGAGTCAGCATACTATTAAACAATCCCAAGTCAAATCCCAAATCAACCTGTTCACTACGTTCCCATTTGATATCCGGATTAGATGCATTTACAATACCTACACCGGGATATACTTGTCCATTAAAAACAGCATGATACTCATCAACCATCGATACCAACGCATACGAAACATTGTCCTGAATCTTGTCATTACCTGTTTGTCCCCAGCTTCCTCTTATCTTTAAATTGCTCAACCAGTCCACATCCTTCAGAAACGCTTCTTCACTGACCCGCCAACCTACTGCAGCCGACGGGAAATACCCCCAACGGTTATTCTTTCCAAATTTGGAAGAACCGTCCGCACGCATTGTAGCCGTAAACAGATAACGGTCTTTCAATGAATAATTGACACGGAACATGTAAGAAGCTCTTGTCGTAATTGTCGGCTTGACCGCTGCCACGGTACGGTCTGCATCGGTAGGAGCGGTAGCTGTCATGCCATAATCTTTGTCGTACATCAAAATATTCCGGCTGTTTGCTCCCAATCCTTGTGTCCGTGCTTTTTCAGACGTAAAACCTGCCAGGATATTCAAATGGTGAGTGTTCCCCCATAAACGATCATACGTCAATGTATTTTCCCACAACCATGTGTTTTCGAGCGCATAATTCTCCATAAAGGTATTAGAACTGTTGCTTTGATGGGATGGATTGATATTGTAAATCCCCTTCAACTGATGTTCATAACCATGTAACCAATCAACACCATACGACGTACGGAATGTAAGCCCTTTCACTATTTCCCAGCTTCCCCATACATTCCCAAAGAAACGTATCCGCTTATTGTTATAACCGGCATTCAGGGCTAATTCCGCAACAGGATTTATCAAATCACCATTCTGCATAGAATTCCACTCTCCTTGTTCATTTTGGGGTGTAATAAGAGGTGAACCAGACAAAACGGAACGCATCAAACGATATGAATCGCTTCTGCCGTCACTGTTGCTGACAGCTAAATTCAAGTTATGTCCTATCCGGATAGATTTTGAAAGCTTATATTCATTATTGATACGGAAAGTCCAGCGGTCATAAGACGTATTCTCCCATACACCATTCTGCTTGAAATATCCGGCACTCACATTATAATTCACAGATTCGGAGCCACCCGATACAGAAAGTTGATGGTCACGTGTCCAACCGTTCCGGGTCATTTCCCCCAGCCAATCAGTTCCTTTTCCATACCCCGACGGATTTCCGTAAGGTTGTTCTTGTCCGGAATTTTGGGCAACAATATTCATTAAGCGGGCATATTCGGAACCATTGCAGACATCATAATTATCAATGATATACTGAAAGCCTTCACTCCCTGAGTACGAAACGACAGGCTTTCCGGACTCGCCTCTTTTTGTTGTCACCATAATCACGCCATTGGCTCCTCTTGAACCGTAAATAGCAGTAGCTGAGGCATCTTTCAGCACATTCATACTCTCGATATCTTTAGGGTTAAGAAAATCTATATTATTTGTCATTACCCCGTCTACTACGTACACAGGAGTAGCGTCACCATCCGTACCAATACCACGAATACGGACGGTAGGAGTTGCTCCCGGCGCTCCTGAAGTCACGACCGTCAGACCGCTTTTCCCTTGCAAAGCTTCTCCGGCATTTCCTCCCCGGATACCGGAAATGTCTTTTAACTTGATTGTGGTAACAGAACCTGTAAGGTCTGATTTACGCTGTGTACCATACCCCACTACTACCACTTCATCCAAAGCTTTCGAATCTTCTTCCATCATGACTTTCAGATGTTTCTGCCCGTCAAGAACCACTTCTTGCGTCTTATAACCGATATACGAAATAACCAAAACGCCTTGAGCATCCGGCAAACTAAACTTACCATCCAAATCTGTAATAGTCCCGTTTGACGTGCCTTTCACTACAACGCTGGCACCAATAACCGGCTCACCGTTCACATCAGTTACAATACCTTCTACAACATTAGCTTGCTGCATCCACCCTACGCTGCCTATACCTGCAAAAGCCGATAACGAACTTCCAGCCATCAAAGGTGATGCCATAAAGACAGAGAATAACATTCTCTTTGACAACATTCTCACTACATTTTTCATAAATCAATTTTTAAATTAACAATTTATTTAGATACATGCTCTCATGAATTCACGTACATCTCTCCTACTAACAAAAAGGTGGCTTTCTACCGTACGAAAGGACAGATTCAGCTTTTGGGATATTTCCGAAATGGAGTTAGACTGAAACCGACTCATCACATACACCTTCCGACGCTGTTCGGAAAGCGTAGCAACTTTCCGGTACTCCCACCGCCGCAAGTCTTTTGCAATCACCTGGCTCTCCAAATCCGTAACAGAAACCGGAAGCACCTCATACAGATAGCGGTCGATTTCCTGCTTCTTATATAAACGGCGTAAATAATCGTTTACCAAATTACGCACAATGGTAAAAAGGAAATATTTCAATAAGTAACTTTTCTGTAAGATTAATAATCCTACACGTGTAAGATTAATAATCTTACAGCCGGAAGATTAATAATCTTACAAACAACGCACCTGCCTGCGTTTGCCTACGCAACTATCTGCATCGGGCAAAACAAAAGGCACAAAGAGGAATAGAACCTCTTTGCGCCTTCATGACACTGCAGGTATTATTTCTTAACGGTTCAACTGCTTGATGTATTCATTGGGAGTGATACCTGCCACCTTCTTGAAATAACGGAAGAAAGAGGCACGCGAACTGAAGCCGCATACTTCTGCCAACGCCTCCAGCGTGTACTTGGCATATTGCTCATCCACAATCAGCCGCTTGAACTCTTCCACACGGTATTCGTTGATGTAATCGTAATAGTTCTTCTTCAGGTATTGATTGAAGAAGTAAGAAAGCGTATGCGAGGTGTATCCTGTCATCTTTGCCAGATCGGCAATCTTCAGGTCGGAATTCTTATAAGGTTTTTCTTCCTGCATCAGCCGCTCCAGTATTTTCTGGAGCTGGCGGCATTCTTCAGGTCTACCTTGTATTTCTCTTTTGCCGGCTCGTCCTCCGAATGTTCCATCGGCGGAATGTATGTTTCCAGCGCACCGTCTAGAATGGTCTGCAATACCAGTTTGTCCGGGTCGGGCTGCGTAACGGGATTATCCTGGCTTTCCTGCCTGTCGGATACATGCAGGCGTCCCGACCGTTTCTTCCGCACAAGAAACCAGGCAAGGCTTCCGATAAACAACAGTCCTGCCCCTGCCACAAACCAGCTCCAAAATACGGAATGCACCTTAACAGGCAATACGATTTCTGATTCGGGAAACCCGATGCTACGTATCCTGAGCAGATAATCTCCCGCAGACAAATTGTAAAAAGAAACAGACGACTTACCGATTAAAGGTTTCCACACGTCATCCTCTCCGCCTTCCAACCTGTATTCGTAAAACATATCAGACGGATGGGTATAAGTAAGTGCCGAAAAGAAAACGGTCAGATTGTTTTTCACCTTGTCCAGGTAAATGCCGTCCGCCTGTCCTCTGCCCCACACTTCGGGAACCGCCTCTTCCCCATCAACCTGCACTCCCGAAACAGCCAGCTTATAAGGCGGAACGTTTCTCGACTTCAGCTTGTTCATGTCCAGATAAACCAATCATTTGGAATTGCCGAACCAAAGTCCGCCGCTTTCGTCCTTCACCGGCATACAGTTGATAAAGATAGGGCTCAAGATACCGTCGGAGAGGCTATAAGGCATCACCCGGTCTTTCTTGTCGTAGCGATAGATGCCGTTGTTGGTCGTGAGCCACAGCCATCCTTCATTGTCCTCCACCACCGACATCAGCGTTTTGCCCCGAAGCAGTTCGTTGTCGAAACGCGAGAAATGGCTCATGGAAAGGTCGGACACAAACAAGGTACCCTTTTCGGGCAATAAATAAAGATTGTGCCTGGAATCTTCGTAGACCACCCTTACTTTCTCTTCGTTGATGAATCCTTCGGGAAAGACATCCGTACGGATGCTTTCCGACGAAGCATCCCAAATGCAAAGCCCTTTCTCGGTACAAATCCATCCTTTGCGGGTAGAGTCGAAAAAGACCTCGTAGATATTCCCTTCGGGCAACTTGGAATTGGAACCGGTATAATGAGCCACCTGCTTCCCTGCCCGATAGCGGTAAAGCCCCGATGAAGTGCCAATCCACAAATCGCCGTCCGCATCCGGACGGATGCAGAATATATGGCCTGTCAGGAATGGCTCGCCCTCCGCCGCATCGAAATCAACCAGTTCAAGGGTCAGCGGGTCGAACACATACATGCCGCCTCCATACGTACCGATGTAGTATTTCCCCTCGAAATAGCAACTGGAAATAATCATATTGGCACGCAAGTTATGAAAACTCTTGAACAACCGCCTGTCTTCATCGATAAAATACAGCCCGTCGCGCGAGCCTACCAGCTTTTCCCCCTGGTGGAAAGCGATGGTACGCACCGGCATGTCACGCGTATCCAAATAGGGCGGATACCGATAAGCCGCAAACAGCCCGTTATTGTGCAACGTATAGTCCACCCCCAGCTGATAAAAACCTATCCAAAGCAACCCGTCGCGGTCTACCAAAAGCGAGTACACCGAATTGGAACGGATACTGGCATCGTTTCCGGTCTCGTGCCGGAACGACTTCACGACCTTTCGCTGAGTCACCGACACGAAATGGACTCCATTTCCGTCCGTCCCTACATACAGCAGGTCCTTGCCGTCGGTAGAAAGAGAAGAGATGACCGAGCAGCCCACATCCACCAGCTTGCCGAAAGCCTTTTCCTGCGTATCGAACGTAACGATTCCTTCGTTCATCGTTCCCAGATACAATACCCCGCCGATACGGGTCAGCGAGTAAAACGGGTTCCGGTATGCATACGTCTCCAGCTTGCCCGAAGCGGTATGCAAAGCCACTACCCCTTTCAAAGTAGCAAGCCACAAACGGCCGTCTTCGCCGATGTTCAACCCTTTGATTTCGTTCCATTGCGAAAACACGTTCTTGTCTATCAGGATGTGACGCATCTTGCCGCCCTCGTAAACGAACAGTCCTTTGCGCGTGCCTGCATACAGCGTTTGCTTCCCGTCCGACAAGAGGCAATATACCGGAGCATCTATCAATACCGGCTCTACAGCCTCCAGGTCATCAGTCGCTTTGTCCAGATGCAGCAACCCCACATCCGACCCTACCCATATCTCACCCTCTGCCATCTCGGCAACAGCATATACCCGTTTCAGGTTTTCGGCCTTTCAGGTTTCGGCTTTCCCCTTTATCAGATAATGCTTCAGACGAATGCCGTCGAAACGTTCCAACGACACATTGGTACCAAACCACATATAGCCCGACCGGTCCTTATAGCAAGTGTTGATGACCAAATCGGGCAACCCATCGGACACCGACAGGCTGCGGAAACTATATGAAAAGGGCATGCCTGCCGCCCGTGCCGCCACGAGCAACAAGATGCCCACCATGATTATTATAAACTTCAGCTGTTCTCTCATTCTTATTTACCAATCTACCTTTTTTTGAGGCGAACAAAAATAACAATATCTTTTCTACTTTGAAAACAATACAGAAGTTTTTGTTTTTGTTTGCACCGACGGCAAACTAAGCTCTTTTCCACCCATCGTAATTGTACACGGACGGGAAGCGGTGTACATCCAGCCTCCAGCCTCCTTCACCAGCAAAACATCCGCCGCTTCTGCCGCTTCGATGCGGATATCCCCCGCCTCAAGCAAGGTTCCGCCGCCCAAGAAAGCCATTTCTCCCTGCCCGCCTTTCTGCCGGTAGAGCGCATATACCGCCTGTGCCGAAATCCCTTCCGTGGTGCAACGCACTTCTGCCTTATCGGAAGAGAGAATCCAATCGGCCGTACCGTCGGTCTGTATCACTTGAATGCCCGTATGGCTTCCTTCACCGGTGGCGCTGACTTCCGGAAAGCGTACCTCCCTGATGCGCGAAGGCGCATTCTTTGCCGTATGCGGTTCGAATACCGATACGAAAGGACGCTTCCACGCCTCTCCGCGCTGGCGTGCCACAAAGGTCAGCGTAGGCTGGTCGGCTATCACATAAGGCATCTGCTTGATGCGGCTCAACCCTTCGGTCATCGGACTTAAAGCCGAGAAGATTTTCCGCTCCTGCTCGCCCTTCATCCACATCGACATCGTAATATCATCGCCATCGGGCATCCGGACGGTAAAGTCAGCCCGGACATCTTTACTGGTTTCGATGCATCGCTGATTATATATATAGGAGTAAGCATAGAGATGTGCCCCGGCAAAAGCCAGTTCTTGCGTGGGCTGCATTGCGAGCGTATCGCCGCCGGAAGCACGCAGGTCCAGCGTCTGTCCTAAGTTATGGTAGAAATAGTCGTGCATCTTGTCGTCGCCCTCTATCTTCCGGCTGCGGAACACATCGACATAATACCCCGTAGAATCGCCCGTATTGACAATGCTCACCAAACGGGTCTGGTCGGCATACGATTCGGGCTCGCGGAAATACACGTTGGTGTAGCTTACCGGCTGGTAGCCCACCTTGGCGCCCGATGCCGGATAGAGGTTGCGCACACGGAAGGCATGGTTGCTCTTCATGACGGGATACGACGAAATGCCGTCTACGCACACCGTGTTATGAGCCGGGAACTGGCTGTAATACTCCAGGTAATCCAAACCTTGATACAACGTCTTCCCGATGCCTGCATCCGGTCCCAGCACATAGCCTTTTCCGTACAGTTCGAGGCTGATGCCGTTGGCGTGCGCATGGTTTCCCTCGCTTCCGTTGAGCGATGCCATCAGGCTGTTGCGTGCGTCCATGCCGTTGCGCTGTACCAGCCAGCTCACATTGGGCGCATAAAACGTCGGCGTCACATAGTCGTCTATCTTGCCGGCTTTCACCTCCTTGTCCAACACCAGCGGCTTATCGGCGAAAAACGAAGTGACCGCCACCGGCATACGGGCAGACTTTCCTGCCTCGCCGGCTTTCGTGTCGAACAGGCGGAACATCGCCGTGAATTTCCGTTCTTCGGCTTTCTTGCCGTACTGCTGCGCGTTCTGAATCAGGTAACGGAACACATCGGTGCGCAACGCGCCCGGATGTGTATCGCCCCAGCCGCACAGCATCCGGTTGGGGAACAGGTATTGAGGCAAGGCTTCTACCGCCTTCGGGATAACCGGAATCTGCATGGTCAGGTCGGTTTGCAGGTTACGGTCGAACAGGTTGGCAAACGAAACATAGTCGCCCACCACGTTCATGCTGTAGCCCGGACACTCCGCCCAAATGCCCGTAGCGGAATCAAATCCGTAATCCGCCAACTGCTTCAGCGACCACTGGCGGAGCGAAGATTGGTTGATTACATAATCGATGTAATAGCCCCTGCCCTTCCGGTCGGGATAAGCGGCATCGTCTTCCAGTATCAATGCCACGTTCATGATATAACGTGCCTGAATCAGGTTCCAGTTGTTATGAGGCACACCGTTGGCGATGATGTTTTCTATCCATTTCTTGAACGCCCCGGCATACACCGGCATCTTTTCGGGACGGGTCTGCTTCAGGTAATCATAAAGGAAATCATACAACGGCACCAACTCGTTCAGGATGTCTTCGTGAATCACCTCGAACGAGGTCATGCCCACCAGGGTCTGCTGGTGCCCGTTATTCAAGTCGACCGGCACGTTGCGGTAATAAATGCCCGTCATGTACGTATCGAACACCGATGCCGCCATCCGTCCATACGGCTCCTCGCCGGTCAGCCACCACAGGAAAGCAGCATCACGGGCGATGCCCATTATCTCGCGGTTGATGCTCTCTATCATGCGCCCCGTCTTGCCGATGTGCACCCACTCCTTGGGATTCCCTTCCAGCGTAGCGTTCGCCAGATACATGCCCTTCGGGTCTTCGGCGTAAGGCTCCAGCTCTTCCAGCTTGGGGCGGCGGTAGTTGGTTGCATGGCTGCGTGCGCCGGTAAACATCACCGTAGGCGCAGGCGCGCGATTGCCTCCGGCATGGTCGTACACCTCTCCTTTTATATATACGTCGGTAGCGTGGGTGTTCCAGTACATTTGCAGACGCGATGTCAGCCATCCTTCTTCACGTCCGGCATAGGTGTCAGTACGCCGTTTCAATCCGTCGAACACTTCCCGTGCCCACGTTTCTTCCTCAATCAACCGTAACGTCTCCTCCTTGCCTCCGGCATCGGTCAAGAAGCGCGGGTGCCCTTGCGGCAAACCACTTACCTGACCTGCAACCTGCAAACTGGCACTTATACAGAAGAAAACGATTATCCAAATTTTTGTTTTCATAAATAGATGAGTTTATTAAGTTTTCCCTAAAATACGAACAAGAAATGAGAAATACTCAATGCTTTTCTAAAAAAATCTCCGGTAAAACGTTTCGGCAACACTCCGGAGGGCTTCGAAAACCTGCGGAAACGCTTCGGCAACACTCCGGAGGGCTTCAAAAGCCTGCGGAAACGCTTCGGCAACACTCCGGAGGGCTTCGAAAGCCTGCGGAAACGCTTCGGCAACATTCCAGAGGGCTTCGAAAGCCTGCGGAAACGTTTCGGCTGCATTTCGAAAGGATACGGCGCATCAAAGAAACGTTTCACCGGATATACGAGCCGCAAATTTGGCAAACCGCTGCATGATTTACATCAAACAAGACACTTTGTCTGCAAAATCTTGCTTTTCCAAAACATTCTTCTTACATTTGCGGACAAATAAAAACAATTCATTAAACAAAAAGTCTTATGGTTTACGACATCGACATGCTAAGAACGTTTTACGCCTCGTATGCAAAACGGGTAAAAGCGGCTCAACAGGCAAGCGGCAAGCCTCTCACGCTTGCCGAAAAGATTTTATATACCCACTTGTATCATCCGGAGATACAACCCCGCTTCCGGCGAGGCGAAGATTATGCTACATTCCGCCCCGACCGCGTTGCCATGCAAGACGCCACGGCGCAAATGGCACTGCTGCAATTCATGAATGCAGGCAAAGAAACAACAGCCGTTCCTGCAACGGTACACTGCGACCACCTGATACAAGCCTACAAAGGCGTACAAACCGACCTTCCTGCCGCCTGCCAGGTGAACCGTGAAGTGTATGACTTCCTGCAAAGCGTGTCTGCCAAATATGGCATCGGATTCTGGAAACCGGGTGCCGGCATCATCCACCAGGTCGTATTGGAAAACTACGCTTTTCCCGGCGGCATGATGGTAGGCACCGATTCGCATACGCCCAATGCAGGCGGACTGGGCATGATAGCCATCGGAGTAGGCGGAGCTGATGCCGTAGACGTAATGACCGGCATGGAATGGGAACTGAAAATGCCCCGCCTCATCGGCGTGCACCTGAAAGGAAGCCTGAACGGATGGGCTGCCCCTAAAGATGTGATACTGAAACTTGCCGGCATCCTTACCGTAAAAGGAGCGACCAATGCCATCATTGAATATTTCGGCGAAGGAACCGCATCGATTTCAGCAACGGGGAAAGCCACTATCTGCAACATGGGCGCCGAAGTAGGCGCGACCACTTCCATCTTTCCTTACGATGAACAGATGAACGCTTACCTGTGTGCCACCGGCCGTGAAGAAATAGCCCGGCTGGCATCGGCATGCGCCGATTGCCTGCAAGCCGACCCCGAAGTGCTGGCACAACCGGAAAAGTATTACGACCGCATCATCGAAATCGACCTGTCGGCATTGGAACCTTATATCAACGGGCCGTTTACACCTGATGCCGCCTGCCCCATTTCGGATTTTGCAGAAAAAGTAAAAGCAAACGGTTACCCACGCCTCATGGAAGTAGGATTAATCGGTTCGTGCACCAATTCGTCTTACCAAGACCTGAGCCGGGCAGCCTCTCTGGCACGTCAGGTAAAGGAGAAAGCCCTCAAGATGGCTTCTCCCCTGATAATCAATCCCGGATCGGAACAAATCTATTGCACTGCCCGGCGCGACGGCATGATAAGTGCCTTCGAAGCCGTAGGCGGAACCATTATGACCAATGCCTGCGGCCCGTGCATCGGACAATGGAAACGGGTGACCGATGACCCGAACAGAGCCAACTCGATTGTCACATCGTTCAACCGGAACTTTGCCAAACGTGCCGATGGGAACCCGAATACGCACGCCTTCGTAGCTTCACCGGAGCTGGCTATGGCACTTACCATCGCCGGAGACTTGTGCTTCAACCCGCTGACCGATACCCTTACCAATGAAAAGGGCGAACAGGTGAAACTGGATGCACCTGCCGGCGAAACCCTGCCCCGAAACGGATTCACCGTAGACGACAACGGATACATTGCCCCGCCTGCCGACGGCAAATCCATCGAAGTTTCCATACATCCCGATTCGGAACGCCTGCAAAAGCTGGAACCATTCGCACCGTGGGACGGAAATGACCTCATCGACATGCCGCTCTTGATCAAGACACAAGGGAAATGCACCACCGACCACATATCCATGGCGGGCCCGTGGCTACGGTTCCGCGGACATTTGGAAAATATCTCCAACAACCTGCTGATGGGAGCCGTAAACGCTTTCAACGGGAAAACGAACTGGGTATTGAACACCCTGACCGGAGAATACGAAGCCGTATCCGCCGTTGCCAAAAGCTATAAGGCAAAAGGGATTCCCTCCATCGTAGTAGCCGAAGAAAACTACGGAGAAGGCTCCAGCCGCGAACATGCCGCCATGGAGCCGCGTTTCCTCAACGTAAGAGTCGTTCTTGCCAAGAGTTTCGCCCGCATCCATGAAACGAACCTGAAAAAGCAAGGCATGCTGGCACTGACATTCATCCATAAAGACGATTACGATAAAGTGCAGGAAAACGACCGCATCTCTGTCTTCGGATTAAGAGAGTTCGCACCCGGAAAACCCCTGCAAATCAAGTTGAGGCATGCCGACGGAAGCGAAGATACATTCGAAGCCGCACATACATATAATGAAATGCAGATAAAGTGGTTTAAAGCCGGAGCGGCATTGAATTTATAAACAATATCAGGGACCAGGGACTAGGTTTTAAATACATTCTAAAAATCCGGTCTACCAGTACCTAAATTTAATTTGAATATCCGCAAACATCCCATGTAGGGGCGTATCGCATACGCCCGAATGCATCAACTAACCCATGCGGATGCCTTCAGGGCGTATGCGATACGCCCCTACATGGCAATTGGGTAGAATGCGGATATTAAAAAATTTAAAACAATAATCCATTATGAGCAAAGTACAAATGAAAGACGGTCGGCTGATTGTACCCGACTGTGTAACCATACCTTATATAGAAGGTGACGGAGTAGGCGCCGAAATCACTCCGGTATGCCAGAAAATTGTGAACGAAGCGGTCAGAGCCGCATACGGAGGCAAACGTTCCATCGAATGGATGGAAGTGCTTGCAGGAGGAAAAGCATTTGCCCAAACAGGCGAATGGCTCCCTCAAGCCACCCTTGATGTTTTCCGCGAATACTTGATAGGCATCAAAGGGCCGCTGACCACTCCCGTAGGCGGAGGCATCCGTTCGCTGAACGTAGCCCTGCGCCAGACCCTCGACCTTTATGTATGCCTGCGCCCGGTACGCTGGTTCAAGGGAGTCGTCTCCCCATTGAAAGAACCGCAAAAAGTAAACATGCACATCTTCCGCGAAAACACGGAAGACATCTATGCAGGCATCGAATGGGAACAGGGAACTCCCGAAGCCCAGAAGTTCTACACCTTCCTTCACGACGAGATGGGAGTAAGCAAAGTACGTTTCCCCGAGACCTCGTCCTTCGGCGTAAAACCGGTCTCCGCCGAAGGGAGCAAACGGCTGGTACGTTCCGCCATCCGGTATGCCTTGCAGCATCATCAGACCTCCGTCACACTGGTGCATAAAGGCAACATCATGAAATTTACCGAAGGCGGGTTCAAACGCTGGGGATATGAAGTGGCAGAGCAAGAGTTTCCCGACCAGACCTTCTCCATGAACCAATACAACCAGATAAAGAAAGACCTGGGAGAAGAATCGGCAAATGCCGCCCTTGCCGATGCCGCCAACACCGGAAAGGTTATCATCAAAGACTGCATAGCCGACGCGTTCCTGCAAAACACCCTGCTGAAGCCTGAAGAATATGCGGTAATAGCCACCTTGAACCTGAACGGCGACTATATATCCGACCAGCTTGCCGCCATGGTAGGAGGCATCGGAATCGCTCCCGGAGCCAACATCAACTACGCAACGGGGCATGCCATCTTCGAAGCCACCCACGGCACGGCTCCCGACATCGCCGGAAAAAACATCGTCAACCCTTGTTCGATGCTGCTCTCTTCGGTCATGATGCTGGAACATTTAGGCTGGGAAGAAGCCGCAACCCTCGTCACGCAAGCCTTGGAGAAACTATTCGAAGCGGGAGAAGCGACCAACGACCTCGCCCGCTTCATGCCCAACGGAAAACCCTTGGGCACTATGGAATTCGGACAACGGGTGATTGATGCGCTAAGCAGTAACTGACTCTGATTCGTTTAAATAATCTGTCAGTTCAGAAACGCAGATTAACACGGATTTTCACAGATTATTTAAATACCCGCAAACAGCCAATGTAGGGGCGTATCGCATACGCCCGAATACGCCAACTTATCCACACATGGATGTTTTCAGGGCGTATGCGATACGCCCCTACAAGCTATTTGACAAAGAGGATTTTCACAGATTATTTACCTATCGGTTTAATCTGCGTTTCTAATAAACATCATTTAAATTTTGTACTACTCATGAAAAAAGAATACATCGTATACAAGCTTTCGGAATGCGCCAAGCAGGCTTGCCGCATCGACAATGAACTATTTACGAAATACAACGTGAAACGCGGGCTGCGCAACGAAGACGGGACCGGCGTGCTGGTAGGACTGACCAAGATAGGCAACGTAGTGGGATATGAACGTACGGAAGAAGGGCTGAAACCGATTCCCGGAAAGCTCTTCTACCGGGGATACGACCTTGCCGACATCGTACATGCCCTGCTAAAGGAAAAACGCTTCGGATTCGAAGAAGTGGCATACCTGCTCCTTTCGGGAGAATTGCCCGACAACGAACAGCTGGATGCCTTCAAGGAACTGATAAACGACAACATGCCGCTCGACAAGAAGACAACCATGAACATCATCGACCTGGAAGGACAGAACATCATGAACATCCTCGCGCGCAGCGTGCTGGAAATGTACACGTTCGACCCCAACCCCGATGACATCTCGCGCGACAACCTGATGCGCCAGTCCATCGAACTCATCTCGAAGTTCCCTACCATCATCGCATACGCCTACAACATTTACCGGCACAGCATACACGGCCGTTCGCTCCACATCCGGCACCCGCATGAAAACCTGTCGATAGCCGAAAACTTCCTTTACATGATGAAAAAGGAATATACCCCATTGGAAGCGCGGATGCTCGACCTGCTGCTGGTGCTTCAGGCAGAACACGGAGGAGGAAACAACTCCACCTTCACCGTACGTGTCACCAGCTCTACCCGCACCGACACCTATTCGAGCATTGCAGCCGGCATCGGCTCGCTGAAAGGCCCGCTACACGGCGGAGCCAATATCCAGATGGTAAAGATGTTCCACCACCTGAAAGAGGTCATCTCCGACTGGACCAACATCGACGAAATAGACACCTACCTGATACGGATGCTGCACAAAGAAGCATACGACGGGAGCGGACTGATTTACGGAATCGGCCATGCCGTATATACCATTTCCGACCCGCGTGCCGTGCTTCTGAAAGAACTTGCCAGCGAACTGGTAGCCGAAAAAGGGTGCGAAAAAGAATTTGCCTTCCTGGAATTGCTGGAACAACGCGCCATTGAATGTTTCAAGAAAGTAAAGGGCACAAAGAAACAAGTATGCTCGAACGTGGACTTCTATTCCGGCTTTATCTACGAAATGATTGGGCTGCCGATAGAAATCTACACACCGCTCTTTGCCATGGCGCGCATCGTAGGCTGGACCGCCCACCGCATCGAAGAACTGAACTTCGAAGGAAGACGCATCATCCGGCCGGCATACAAGAACGTATTGGAAGAAGTAACGTACACGCCGATAGGAGAAAGGTAAATCGCTATTCAGTTGACAAGTTGGCAAGGCTTTGTAATATGTAAACCTTGCCAACTTGTTTCCTTGTCAACTAATTCCGTGCATACCTCGCCTCTACCCCCACCCGGCGGCAATCGGCTCCCATGGGCGGGTTCTGCTTATACAGGCCGATAGTGACTTCCATGACATTAGGGAAATCGTCCAGCAGGCGGCGGGCTATCCGATAAACGACATGCTCCAGCAGACGGGAAGGAATTTCCATTTCCGCCTTTACCCGCTCGAACACCTCCGCATAACTGACGGTTCCCTCCAAGGCATCGGTCTCCGCCGCTTGCGAAAAATCGGTACGCAAACACAGGTCGACGGTAAACTCCGCACCTACACGCGTTTCTTGAGGAAACACACCATGACGGGCATAAAATTTCAACCCGTCCAGACGGATATACATCGCTTCCGCTTTCATACGCCTAAATCAGAGAATGCACCACACAAAATGTCCCCGAAGCCTTGCTCACCAGCTTGCCGTCGCAATAGATTTCACACTCGGCAAACTGCAAGTTCAACCCCGATTTCACGACGGTGCCTATCCCTACCAGCTCGTCGCCCCATGCCGCACGCAAGAACGAAGTCTTCAGCTCTGCCGTCAGCACATCCCGGTCGGTAGGCGTCATCGTATAAGCCGCAAATCCGGCTACCGTATCGGCAAATGCCGCCAACACCCCTCCGTGCACCACTCCGCTATACTGGCGCTGTTCGGGCTTCAACGGCATGCGCCCTACCACACGGCCTTCTTCTATCTCTTGAAAATCAATCTCCAAATGATTGACATACGGGTTCTTCTTCACCCGGTCTAACAAATGATGTTTTACTGTTTCTTCCATACCTCTTTTTTAAAGCACCACAGATTACACAGATTAAAATAAGAAGCTGTTTTGAATTTCTCCAAAAAGTTTTTCTTGGCTTGATGTATCCGTTTTCGTGTGTGCTTTGGGC
>NZ_JACSPP010000058.1 GCF_014837065.1 Phocaeicola intestinalis | reverse complement strand
TAAATTGCGTACCTTTGCTCACGGGTTAAGTGCTTATACTTCATAGACAATACAAAAGTAATTAATCCGTGGGAGACAGAGGTCTCCCTTTTTTATTTTGTATTGCCGGATGACCCTGATTCCGGGCTTCCACCGCCTTCCTCCGCCCTTTCCGCTACGCTCCAAGGACGGAGGAAGGCGGTGGCGGAGTTGCACTTCTAACTTGACGGTGGGGTCGGACGGCAGAATTAGTTTGTATCTGGAGTATTATTTGGGTAGAGAGGAAAAGCCTGTATTGGATGAAAACGGTAATCAGGTGTATTATGAAAGCGGTAAGATGCAGGGAAAGCCGAAGTTCGCTATCAAGCATCACAGGCGAAAAGAGAACCTCAGCCTGTATCTGATAGAGAAGCCACGTACCCCTGCGGAACGCCAGCAGAACAAGGAAACACTGGAGCTTGCTGTAAAAATACGTGCCGAACGTGAACAGGAGTTTAAGGAAAGTATGTTGGGCTACCGTCTGAAAAAAGACCGGAACGTGAATTTCTTGGATTATTTTCAAGCCTATATCAATGACTACACCAAGAAAGACATTCGGATGGTGCAAATCGCCTTAAGCCGTTTCAAGGACTTTTTGAAGGAGCATTACCCGATGTACGAGTTCGGCATCAAGCCGGAACTTATCACGAAGGACATGATGGAACAGTTCGTAGCTTATCTGCAATCCCGGAGCGTGGGCGAAGGGGCTAAAAGCATCTTCCAGCGTTTCAAGAAGGTTATCCACTATGCGATTGACCACGATGTGATGCTGAAAGACCCCTGCAAAGGCGTTACCTGCAAGGCGGATAGCCAGATACTACGCAAGGACGTGCTTTCGCCGGAAGAAATCCAGCGGTTGATTGCGTGCCATTATGACAACGAGAACCCCAACGTAAGGCGTGCGTTTATCTTTTGCCTGTATTGTGGCTTGCGCTTCTGTGATGTGAAAGACCTTACCTATAAGAATATCGACTACGCTAATAAGCTGCTAAAATTTGAGCAGAACAAGACCAAAGGTCATTCCGCCAGTAGCGGTGTGGTCATTCCGCTCAATGACGGTCTTCTTTCGCTTGTGGGAGAACCGCCGGCAGACGGTAACAAAGACGCTCTCATCTTCAACCTGCCTTCGTATGAAAGTTGCTGCAAATCCGTCAAGCGTTGGGTGAAAAGAGCCGGGATAGACAGCACATAAGCTGGCATTGCGCCCGTCACTCATTCGCCGTGAATATCCTCAACAATGGGGCGAACATCAAGACGGTTGCCAGCCTGCTCGGGCATAGCGGACTGAAACATACGGAGAAATACACCCGTGCGGTGGATAAATTGAAAGAGGAAGCGATAAACAGCCTGCCGGAATTAAAGTTTTAACCATAAAAGACTTACCTTTGCAATTATGGACTTTGAAGTATTAGTAAAACATATCAGCACGATACAAAGCACGTTGCAGGCACAAGCCGCACACGCTGTAAACCTCGCTCTGACTGCCCGCAACTGGCTCATGGGCTGCTATATCGTGGAGTTTGAGCAAAACGGTGAAGACCGTGCCGCATACGGCGAACAACTGTTGAAGAAACTGGAACAGCGGTTGAATGTCAAAGGACTGAACGAGCGCAGGTTTCGTGAGTTCCGGCGGCTATACCTTGTTTATCCGCAACTGAAAGAGCCTATCGCACAATACATATTGGCAGGAAGCGAAATTCGGCACACACTGTCCGCCGAATTTGCAGACCCAATTCGGCGGTCGCCAACTGCCGAATCTTCTCAATACATTCAATCGGCTCAAAACAAATGGATTACCCCACCCGAAAAGTTATTTAGCCGCCTATCCTCTACCCATTTGAATGTAATTTCACCCATTGATAACCCTGTAAAACGTGCTTTCTACGAAATGGAAGCCATTCGGGGCTGCTGGTCAGTAAAGGAATTGGAGCGGCAAATCAATTCCCTCTATTACGAACGCAGCGGATTATCCCAAAATAAGGAAACCTTGTCTGCCTTGGTGCAGCGGCAAGCCATGCAATTACAGCCCAAAGACATTATTAACACGCCCGTTACGTTGGAGTTCTTGGGATTGAACGACCGTGCTTTGGTAACGGAAAACGACTTGGAGCAATCCATTCTGGACAACCTGCAACGCTTCCTGTTGGAAATGGGACATGGCTTCTGCTTCGAAGCACGCCAAAAGAGAATCCTGATAGACGGGGATTATTTCTTTGCCGACCTCGTGTTTTACCACCGCATTTTGAAATGCCATGTCATCGTGGAATTGAAGATAGACAAGTTCCGCCACGAATACGCTTCGCAACTGAACCTATATCTTAACTACTTCAAGGCGGAAGTGATGCAACCCGACGACAATCCGCCTGTCGGCATCCTGCTTTGCACCGAGAAGGGCGACACGTTGGTAAAATACGCCACTGCCGGATTAGACCCGAACATCTTCGTGCAAAAGTATATGATAGAACTTCCCACTGAAGAGGAAATTAAGAAGTTCATTTCAACTGCAAACTATTAGCAATAAAAAACACTACTGGCGAAAAGAAGGAAAGCCATTCTTTCTCTTTTCGCCAGCACGTTTATTACTGCCAACAAGAATAGGTTTAGGTTAGTTTGGATGTATATACAAAAGACAGAACTAAACCGTAAATGCAGACGATAATTATAGCAAGTCACTTATGATACATTCTGTTCTTCCAAGACTATATTAGCATCATTATCGCATTTTTCAGGCTTAATCCGCTCTATACGACGAATATGTTTTGCCCTATTAGCTATAATTAACGGTACACGCTCGACAACAACAACCGATGTGTCAAGCCCCAACGCACTCGGTTCTCCAATGCCTATCTTTCTAATTAAGGCATAAAGGCTCATCAGCAAATTTTGTCGGCGGTTACGGGAATCTTCAGGATAATATATCCGGTGGATAATAATAAAGCGAAAATCACCCGGTATGCCATTCTTATGCAATGAAGGATAAGAGCTTGTTAGTTCTACTTCACCATCCGCAACAAGGTCATCAACTACTTGTCGTAAATAAAGGCTCACGCGCGGTTCTATACGAAAACCTATACGCATGGTTATACTAAACAATGTCCCTTTTATTAATGTGGAACAATTATATTCAAGTGTGTCTGGTGTATCCACAAATTCAAGGTTAATAAGCCAATAATGATCTGCCCGTTTAGGCTGCTTATTAATTATGGAATACAACAATTTATCGTCCACACAACCTTCTTTGTCTGCATGATTCACATAGACAAGATTAGAAGCATATTTGGATATGCTTTCGTCCGCCTTAATATCAGAAATAATGTTGTAGTATTCACTTAACCGTTTGGAAGACATATGTTTTCGACGAATTTTGTTGGCACTTACCCATACAAACATGATAAAACATAATAATCCACCTATTAACAGCGTAAACCAACCTCCGACCATAAATTTGGACAGGTTTGCAGCAAGGAAAATACCTTCAATAACACAATATCCGCCGACAAACAGTATTGATAGAATGCGTGGAATGTTATGCATATGCAAATAGAATCCCAACAACAATGTTGTCATCAACATTGTAATAGTTATGGCAAGTCCATAAGCGGCTTCCATGTGGGTGGAATCTCGAAACAACAATATAGTAAATATTACTCCAATATACATTACAAGGTTTACCATTGGAATAAATGACTGACCTTTTACGTTGGTAGGGTGCTTAATACGCATACGAGGCCAGAAATTCAAGTTCATAGCTTCACTCAATATGGAAAATGAACCGCTTATTAGAGCTTGGCTCGCAACAATAGCTGCCCCGGTAGCCATTGCTATGGAAAACAACAGTATTTCTTGTGGCATGATTGAATAAAATGGGTTCACTGTACCTTCTGCACTTTCCGGATGATGCAATACCCACGCTCCTTGCCCCAAATAATTTAGAATAAGCATCACCTTTACAAATATCCAACTGACCGTAATATTTCGTCTGCCACAGTGCCCTAAATCAGAGTATAAGGCTTCTGCACCAGTGGTACACAAGAAAACGGCACCCAATATCAGAAACCAGTGGGGGGATTCCACTAATAACCGTATGGCATAGTAAGGATTGAATGCCTTGAATACTTGAGGATAGGAAGTCAGACTGATAGCTCCGGCGATTCCAAGAAGCAGGAACCAAAGTAGCATAAATATGCCAAATGACCGTCCTATATTTTCTGTACCAAAACGCTGAACGAAAAATATAATGGTAATAATGGTCAGTGTAATAGGAATCACAGGCAGATGCGGACTGATACTTTCAAGTCCTTCTATGGCAGTTGTGACCGTAATGGCTGGAGTGATAATACCATCAGCAAGCAAAGTGCTCGCACCGATAATGGCAATGATGTAAATCCACCTTCTTCTGTGGCGGCGTAAAAGGGCATAAAGCGCAAGTATGCCACCCTCCCCGTTATTGTCGGCACGGAGAGCCACCAGCACATATTTCACCGTAGTCTGAAGAGTAAGCGTCCATATGATACAAGACAATGCGCCTAAAACATAATTTTCATCAAGAGCTTCTCCAGTATGAATGATGGCTTTCATAACATAGAGTGGCGATGTTCCAATGTCACCAAAAACAATACCCAATGTGATGAGTAACCCGGCAAATCCAAGTTTATGTTGAATATTGCCTTCTTTTGATAGGTTTGCCATAAAAAGTAGTTTTTTGTTCTACATATATTTGTTTTCCTTTCAAGCGGCGCAAATATAAAATAAAATCTTAACAATAAGATTTCACTTTTCTTTTTTCGTGAAAAATATCATATAAACCTTGACGATGGTCAAGGCTTGTCTAAAAAAAATAGTCTGTTTGAATTACGTATAACTATTAAACTCAAAAGCCGAAGTTATGGGACTTATCCTTCACCTCGGCTTTTTGCTATTTACTGATTTCCTAACCTATCAGCTTCCTTTTTCAACTGCTCAGCCTGCTCATTAAGCAGCTTTGCCCGTTCCAAGGCTTCCGCCTGCCTGCGGCAACGTTCCTCAAAATCTAGTACCGAATCCGTCAGGTTGCGGATAAAACGCTCGTCCCGCTGCCACTTGAACTTATTCTCCAGTCTTTCAAGGGTATTGCCGTCCGCTTGTCCCTGCATCAGCAGATAACGGTATTTCATGTCGTTGTCCTGCAACTGCCCCATCCGTTCAGCCAGACGGACATTCAGGAACAGGGACGTGGCACAGACAATCAGACCTGCCGAAAAGAGGAATAGCTTCGGGCGTACCAAAGAAGTTACTTTGTTGTAAATCCGCCGATGAAACGGTACGGGTTTGGCTTCTTCTTTTTCTGCCATGCGCTCATCATGGTACCGCTTCATTGTTTCCAGCATTTCCTTGAGACAGCCGAAAGTGGCTACTACATAATTCTTGACCTCCCCGAAAGATTGCCGTTGTTCCTGTCCTGATTTCCGCAGTTCGGCAAGCCGGGTCAGGATGTCTTGCAACTCTTTTTCGGGAACCGCCGGGTTCCTGCGTAACTCAGACAATGCCCGTTCTATAGCCTCCAGTCGGGAAAGGGTTTCCTCGCGTCCGGCTGGCGTCACCTGCGCTTCCTGCTTCTCCTTCAGTTCCGTGACCATGGAGAGAAGCCCCTCTAAAATCAAATTTTCTTCCATATCCGTTTACAGTTTAAGTTGTCTTTTCTTTTTCTTCTTCTTTTTTCTCAGACTCCAGTCAATTTCTTCGTCCGATGGAGCAGACGGCGAAACATCGAACAAGCTGAACAAGCCGCCCATTGAAGGGCTGTCGTTCCTTTGCGGTGTTTGCTCAGGCTCCAAAATAGGTGCGGAAACTATCTGCTGGCGGCTATTTTCTACGGTATCCATTCCTGCGTTCCCGAAATGCTTATCCAGTTTGGAGAAGCTGAAATTGCGGTCTATTTCCGAACCTTTGAACGTATAGGCACCTTTGGTGAAGGAGATGCCCTGCACCTCGTCTGTACGCCCTTTATACTTGAAGCGGATGCCGATGCCCTTTTCTGCCAGCCGCTCCTGTAACTGCCGCCAACTTTTGGACTTGCCGATTTCATTCCTCATAGCCGTGTAAATCTCGTATTTCGACTTGTCCGGCTCTTTCAGGCGATGCCGCTTAACCAGTTCCTTGCCTTTGGCGAAGTATAGCCCGTGCTTGGCTTTCAGCTTCTTGCACACCTGCTCGTTGCGGTACATGTCGTTCCTGTCCGAGATGGTCTTGCCGTTGTTGTCTATGCGATTGAACACGATATGCACATGCGGATGCTCCCTGTCTTGGTGGCGCACGATGATGTACTGCGTATCGGTGATTTTCATCTCGCGCATATACTCTTGCGCAAGTTGTATCATCTTCTCGTCCGTCAGCTTGGGCGCATCGTTTACCGAATAGCTCAGCGCGATATGTCCGACTGGCTTGCCCAGACGGGGATTCATGGAGGCTTGCGTGCAGAAGCAGCGGATGATGTCCTGCCTGCTTTCCGCCAGTACTCCGTCTGCATGGAGCAAGACCGCCTGCTGCTTGCCCAGCACGTAGTCCACACAGCCCTTAAACCCGCTTCCTTTCCTTATTTTTCCAATCATCCGACAAATGGCTTATGATTTCCACTATCCTGTTCTTAAGTTTCACCAGTTCGACCGCCACTTTCGCAAAGCCTCCGGCATTTGCCCGGTGCGCCAGCTGGTTGATGTTGTTCGCTTCGCCTGCCAGTTTGCGGAGGATGTCCGTATCCTGCCTGTTCAGCCGGGGCGTTATCTCTGCCGACACGACAGCCTGCCGCACATACTCGCTGACACGCAGCCCGGCTTCTGATGCCCGCTTCCTAACGGCGTAATACTGCAACTCGGTCAGCTTCGTGCTGACCACACGTCTTTGCTTGTCTATCCGGTTCTTTGCCGGACGACCGCCTGATTTGTTCCTTGTATCTGTCATACATTTTTGTCTTTGGAAGTTGTCTTGAAAATTGCGACCGACGGGAGCGGTTTCCTTTGCGGGGAGCAAAGCAAGGTGGTTTCGGTCTACCGAAACATAACCTTGCTTCCCCTAAGAAACGTCTGCCCGTTGCTCACAGTGTCTATCTCCGCCGGGTTAGATTCCCCTGCCTTTCTTCTGCCTTAGCAGCAGTTTCTGTCCGTTTTTCTGTTCCTGCTTCCTGCCGCACAGGTAATCGTTCAGGTCGGAATATTCCCGGTAATTGTGCGAGAAATCCCGTACCCGATAGGAGTATTCCGCTGTGATGGCTTGCGTTGCCCGGATGCCTGCCCCGTCATTGTCGAGCAGGCAGTGGATGCGTTCATACTGCCCCAATGCGTCAATGGCTTTCTGTACATTGGCGGTGGAGTTGAGTATGACGTAATCCTGCCTGTCAAGGTTGGGCATGACAGGGCAGTTCTTTGTCCTTAGCGTGAGGAATGAAAGATAATCCATGAAGCCTTCGAACACCAGGCACTTCTCCCTCGGTTCGCCCTGTTGCCGGATATGGGTGATGTCTTTCGGGGCGATGCAGCCTTTGAAAAAGGAGTTGCGCACCTCGTAGCCGCCAGCCACATTCGGGAAACCGATGGCGAAGTAGGGCTTGCCGTCATGAGTGAAACGCAGTTCCCTGCATTCTCTTTTTGCCAGTGTAAGGTCAATGCCACGCCCCTGCAAGTAACGGAGCAATGCCGGATGGGTGAGGTCACGGACTTCCAAATGTTGAAAACTCGGTGCCGACCTTTGCTGCCGAAAAGAAAAACTGACCGGGCGGACATGCTGTGCCTGTTCTGCTATCTGGTTTAAGAGGTACGGCAGATGGTCGGAACAGTAAAGTTCCTGTGCCAGTGCGATGATGTTGCCGCCTTTGCCAGCCCCGAAGTCATACCATTGTTCCCGTTCTGTGTTTACTTTAAAGGATGCTTCATGTTCCTCCCTCAGTGGCGATTTGTACCATAGATTCGCTCCCTGCTGCTTGACGGGTGAATATCCCAGACTGTGCAGGTAATCGGTGATGGGTATTTTCTTTGCTTCTTCAATGTTCATAATGCAAACTTTTTAGTGGATGATGAATAATTGGGAAGTGTACCAGTCCGGTTTAGACCTTCATATATACGCCCGTACTGTACCGGACTTGATTGCCGGGAGTGACGGGAAACGGGAAGTCTGTTCCCCTTATATATATGTCCGAACTAAACCAAACCTGTTTAGTAGTGAAAATCGGGATTGTAACGGTATCCCTTTCCTTCCTTTACAATCATACGCTTGTTCACGAGGAACGTGTTCAATGTCACGAGGACATTGCGTCCCCGCTCGTAGCCGATGCTTGCATAGCCCTGCTTCAACGCCTGTATGACGTTGGAATAGCCCTGCACGGTGCGCTTGCCGAAACGGTTTTCCAACGCCGTGCGGTGCTGCTGTTCAGTCAGTTCCGTAAGCGGGAAACTTTTTTCCTGCTTGGGCTGCTGGAATACATAGCCGTCCACGACTTCGGGCAATGCGCTGTCGTTGATGCGGAAGGCGAAAGGCTCGAAGTCCCGGTCGCGTATATGTGCCGCCTTTACCTCGCTGATGTTCCCGTCCTGCGTGCTCTTGGTGATTTGCAGGACGGTTTCCGCCTTGTTGTTCAGTTCCGTGCCGATATGTCCCCTCGTATTGTCATCCCCCTTGTTCAGATGCAGCACGGTATGAATGTGCAGGTTGTATCCGCTTGACCAGCGCATGAGCAGGTTTATCAGGTCGGTCGATTCGCTGGGGCTGTTGATGTCATACATCAGGTCGCGGATGCCGTCAATGATGAGCAGCCCCACATCGGGCATGTTCTCCAGCATATACTCGATAATCCGCTTCCGCATGTCAGGGGGCTGTTCCCGAAGTACGATGAAAACAAAGTCGTCCCTGTCCTGGTCGGTCGGCAGTCCGGCAAGCCGCAGGATGCGTTCCATCACCTTGTGGCAATGGTATCTGCTCTGTTCGGTGTCCACATAAAGGATTTTCCGTTTGTCCGGAGGCAGGCACGCTGAATAGTGCAGCACCTCGTCATTGGTCAGTGCAGCCGCAACGATGGCGGAGATGTTGAACGTCTTCTTGCTTTTCGCCTTGCCTGTGGATGCGCTGAAGTTGCCCAGCGTCCCGATGGTGGAACCGTTCACCCAAAGGATTTCGGGCGGCACGTCGTAAGTGTCCGTCACTTTCAGCCGGATGCTTTTCCAAAGGGCTGCAAAATCCTCTTTCTTCATGATGGCATCCCTTTTAGCCTCTGTGCTTTTTTTGTTTTCCATGGGCTTTACTTCTTTAAGGGACGGTTGAGGACATACTTCTGCGCTTCCTGCTCTATCTGCGTCTTGGTCTTCACCGGATTCTGGCGGAGCCATGCCTCCAGTTCGGACTTCTCAAAATAAAGCATCTTCCCCTGCGGCTTGTAATGGGGAATCAGATTGCCCGAAGTCAGCTTGTAAAGGTAACTTTTGGACAGGTTGAGGAATGTGCTCGCTTCATCAAAGCTAAGCACGTTCTTGGTTAGGAACAACATTCTTTCGAGTTCTTCCACTCGCATTTCCAAAGTTTTTTCCATATTGCTTGAAACTTTTTGGTGAAACAATATGAAGGTGCGCACCCTCGTTTTATTTTTGATGGAGCAAAAATCGGCATCCTCCAAAACATCAACACATAAGTTACGGGTAACTCACGTGAAATATTTTTGTTTTGACCTATGCCGACATGCCGCATCGTTTTGTTAACGGGGGCAAAGTTAAAGGCTTGGAAATGAAGTCTAATTGAGCTTTGTTTGACCGCTCAGACTATGCTCAACCTTTTTGCAGTTGCTTGATGTATTTGTCTATGATTTCGTATCCTTTCGGGTAGATGCACTTCACGTTGTCTGTCGCGCTCGACAAGTCGCTGCGTGTGAGGTATTTGTCTTTTATCTTGGCAAGTACCAGCTTGTTGTTGGCTATGACGGACTGCCACTCATAAGCGATATAGTTGTAGCAGCTAAGCTGCATCATCAGATAAGCCAGCAAGCGGTTGTTGTTGGACTTCAATACCCCGTTCAGTTTGCAGGCGAAGAAGTCCGAAAGAATTTTCGGGGTGATTGTCGTGGTGAATATGTGCGCTTCGTTGATACATTCGACCAACAGTTTGATTTGTTGCGTTGTAAGGACTGATTTGAATGGATTGGATTTCCCGACTATCTTGGTCGGCTCAGGCTGTGCCTTCTCTTCTTCTTTTGGCTGTTCTTCTGATTTCTCATCCAAAGGAACAGAGGCATGACTGGCGTCCTCCGATTGTTGGAGGTATTCCAGATATTGGGTCTGCATGACAAGGCGCACAATGGAAGAAAAGAACGGAAGCTGCTCATCATAGCAAGTGGAAGATTGCAGGTATTTGTCCATATCAAAAGAAGAACATTGGAACGAAATATATTTTTTCCGCTCGTCAAGAGAGAGATTTTCGAAGAAACCGCTTTCCCAAAGGAAGTCCGGCATCAGTATGTCAAAACGTATATTGTGCAAGGCACGGTTCTTTTGGCATAGGGATACAAGGTTCTCGGTCACGTTGAAAATTTCTTGCCGGATGTAGTCATTCATTTGCGCTTCCGTCAGGTATTCACGCTTTAAGGCAAGCGCATTAGTTTTCATCCCGTATTCATGGGCAACACATTTATCAAGTAACTGCTGTATCTTTTTGAAGTTGGTTTCTCTGAAATCTTCCATATACGTTGTGCATTAAAATCGGTTTGGGTTACAAAGATAAGTGATGGATACCGTTTTCAAAGCAAACAAAAGCAGGAGAAAGGAAGAAATATGCAACATCTTCGTTAATAAAGCATAAATATAAGGTTGATAAAACGGCGAAAGTACTCTTTCTTTTTCTTTTCGTCAAGAAGTACACTTTTAGTACGCCCAATAAAAAGAAAAACCCCTGATAATCTTTCGACTATCAGGGATTTGAGGTACCCAGACCCGGGGTCGAACCGGGATGGATTTTACTCCACTGGTGTTTGAGACCAGCGCGTCTACCGATTCCGCCATCTGGGCATTCCGTTGAATTGCGGTGCAAAGGTAAGAAGTATATATTAAAGTTCCAAATATTTATAGGGGTTTTGGAATATTCTAAAATACTTTTAACATCATCTCTCTTCTATTATTTAATATCTGAGTACAAATAACAAAAGGCTGAATCGGTAAGATTCAACCTTGCTATCTTTTTGTGCTAACAATTACTTAAGCCAATTTAGCAATATGAGCAGCCAGTTTTGACTTTAAGTTAGCAGCTTTGTTCTTATGGATAATGTTGCGTTGAGCTACTTTATCCAAAATCTTTTGTACTTTAGGATACATTGCTACTGCTTCTGCCTTGTCAGTAGTCATACGAAGTTTCTTCACTGCGTTACGCATTGTTTTAGCATAATATCTGTTGTGAAGTCTTCTTTTTTCAGCTTGTCTGATTCTTTTAATAGATGATTTGTGATTTGCCATCTCGACTAATCTTTAAATATTGTTCGTGATTCTGTTTATTATGTAGCCCGTGGGAGAATCGAACTCCCCTTTCAAGAATGAAAATCTTGCGTCCTAACCGATAGACGAACGGGCCATCCTTTGATGCTTTCGAGGAAAGTATCCCTCATTTGCGGATGCAAAGGTAGGAAGATTTTTTATTCCTGCAAAACTTTCTGCAGAAAAAATATACTTTCTCCTTAAAAGTCATATCTTTGCAAGTGTAAAACAGTGAATGGAAGTGAGTTCAGTGTCACATTTTGATTCTTTAGTTTTATTTGTAGAGCCATGTTACAGAAATATCAGGGAGTAGTGTTACATACACTGAAGTATAATGACCGTTCAAATATTGCCTGTATTTATACAGGTGAGGGTGGGAGGATGTCCTTCTTGTTCCCGGCGCAACGTTCACGCAAGTCAATGGTAAGGTCGGTGCTGTTCCAGCCCTTGTCGTTGGTAGAGTTCGAAGCCGAGGTGCGTCCTCGTGCCAGTGTACATCCCATTCGTGAGGCGAAGGCATGGATGGTTTTCCAATCCTTGCCTTACGATCCCTATAAGTCTGCTATTGCGCTGTTTCTGGCTGAGTTTCTTTATCGTGCTTTGAAAGAAGAGGGAGCCAGTGCATCATTGTTTTCTTATTTGGTTTATTCGATACAATGGCTTGATGCGTGTGAAAAAAGTTTTGCTAATTTTCACTTAGTCTTTTTGATGCGTTTGTCTCGTTTTCTGGGGTTGTATCCGAATATGGAAGATTATGCCGAAGGTTGCTGTTTTGATTTGTTGAATGCCTGTTTTGTGATGGAGCCACCGTCGCATGGTATGTTTGTCGTTCCTGCTGAGGCTTCGCGCATCTGTAATTTGATGCGTATGAACTATGATACGATGTATTTGTTTGGGATGAATCGTACCCAGCGCAATCGTTGCCTCGACATCATTCATGAATATTATCGCCTGCATCTTCCTGATTTCCCGGAATTGAAGTCATTCCGGGTACTTCAGGAACTTTTTTAAGCAGGCGTTTTTCCGATGAGGAGAGTTAGGGGAGGGTTATTTGCATTACGAATCCACCTCGTGCCAGACAAGGAACTTCTGTTTCTTTTCCTATGGAAAGATTTTTTTCGATGCGGAATGATTTTTCATCTGTTCCGTCCCCGATGAAAAGTACAGCCGTCTGTTGTGGCAATGAAAGGCGTTGCAGTGAAAAACGGAGGATTGCCGGCGTGTCTTTTCCGTTGATGCCGGCAATGTACCATGTGTTTCCTCTTTTGCGTGCCAGAACGGCGTGTTCTCCAGGATATCCGCTCAGCAGTCTGGTATCATCCCACGTTGTAGGGAGAGTTGATAAAAGCTGTTTCACCTCGTCAGGCAGGCTTTGGTACGTTTCAGGACGATCAGGCATATGCTGGATGCCCGATTCGAAAAGGATGGGCAGAGCTAACTCGTGACCGTAACTGGTGATGTGTGGGTGCTGCGAGTCAGAAAATGTGCCGGGTGTATAGTCCATTGAGCCTATAACGTTGCGTGTAAAAGGCAAGGTCGCGTTGTGGCAGGCTGCACGTGAGGTGAGTCGTTCGTTGTTATTATACCATTCAGCTCCATATACGGATTCCAAGGTAATCAGTTGCGGATAGGTACGTTGCCAGCCCCACGGTAGTGTACCTCCGTGCAGGTTTACGAGCAAGTGGTGGCGTGCTGCGTCTTCCAGTAAGTCGAAATAATAGTTGATTGCTTGCTGGGTGTCGGTTGGGAAGAAGTCCACTTTTACACCTTTCACTCCTTGCTTTTCCAGCCAGGCAAATTCCTTTTCACGGTCGGTTGCCTTGTTGAGGCGGTAGAGTGGAGTAGGTGCTCCTTCAATCCAGTTGGTGGTTGAGTTATACCAAAGTATCGGGCGAATGTCTTTCGAATGAGCATAAGCGAGGACATCTTCGATGGTACCTCCCGTCATTTGGTCCCATTCGGCATCGATCAGTGTATAGGGCCAGTGCATGGAAGCTGCCAAGTCTACGTATTGCTTCAGCAAGGCGCAATTGCGTGCCCCGTGATTGTGTGCCCAGTAAATCCACGATGCATTACCGGGTTTTATCCAACTGGTATCCTTTAGCTGACAGGGTGTAGCGACATCGGTTGTCAAGGTCGATTCGGTAATGTCGGCCAGTGTACCGATGATAAGTGTATGCCACGCTGAATGCCATTCGCCCGTCACAGATAATGTATCCTCTACCATTTTCACCCGATAACGTTCCGTGCCTTCGTTTACCAGATAAGTTCCACAATGAATACGCTGTAAATCCGATTCGGTTATCAGGGCGAATACATCTTCCTGTGGTTCCATTAAGGCGGGATATCCCCATTCGCCGGATTTGCAACCTTCGGTGCTGAAAGGATAAAAGCCTTCGTTGTCTACTGAGCGGGGACGCATCCAGCGTGGAGAACCTGTTGCCAGATCATAGGAAGTACATTCGTTTGTAATCATTTCTCCGTTTGGGGCTGTTTTCAGCTGGTAGCGGAAAGCGATTCCGTCATCGTATGCCCGTATAATAAGTGTCAGACATTGTTCTTTATCGTTTACCAGAATGAATCTCCGCTCATTGGCATGGTTGATACAGTGCTGGCGTTTGCCGGTGATCATTTGGTAATCATCGGTGTGAAGGCTTGTTTCCGATGCCGATTGCAGGCGCAGCTTAGAGGACAAGTCTTGTCGGTTGGTCTGTATTCCCAAATGGATTTGGTTGAAAATGTATTGGTCTCCGTATCGGATAGAAAGGCAGGCTGTGCCTGCTGCATTATTTTCCGGGCAGTGTAGGGTTACGCTGATTTGTCCGTTGGGTGAATGGATTTCGGTAGCTTGCAATGTAAAAGTAAATAACAGCGTTGTGAATATGGCAAATAATTTGTGTTTCATAGGTGGTTTTAACAGTTTTATAAGTTTGGATAGGCAAATATACGGAAAAAAGCGGATGGTGACAATTGGTAGAGGTGTATTTTATCATGTAGAAATTCAAAACAGTTTCAAACAATGACTGTTGAAAAAGTAAGGTCATTCTGTCTCAGAGCGAAGGGGCTCTCATATAATAGTTTATGTTTTCGAGATCCTTCGCTCTGGGACAGAATGACAAATGAAAGCTGTCTTTTATTTTAAGACAGGCTCATTGTGATGAGAGTTATTGGTGTCGTACTGCAGGTGCTCCAAAATAGCTTGGATACCGGTTGTCGGGATAGAGGACGAGTTGTTCGAGTACGATTTCCGGATCAATCATATATAGTTTTAATCTATGCATACCTGCTTTCTTTACATGCAGTTTTGTGGTTAGCATACGCAGGTTGTCGAATACTTCGTTACGGCGAAGTTGCTTGGAACCGGTAAGCTTGATGGTCTTGTCTTGCTTGGGAAGTGGTTTCAGGTTGGGCGACTGAGCCAAGTTGGCTGGATTGTATTCGCCGAATGTGTCCACGAATCCTTGGCGGGCATCTATCACTTCCGGTATTTCATCGTCTATTGCTACGGCGATACGCAAGCCTCGTTCGGGATAAACGTCTTGTGTGGGTAAGATACCGATGCAGAGCGAGACGGTTCCAGTATCGGGCAGTAGTATCTGGTATTCTAGGTATGGGGCTTCCTCAGGCTGGGCACTAGGAGCTGTTACAGGGCTGATACCCATACAGGCATATCCTCTTCCCAAGTCGGGCAGTTCAGTCCATGCGGCATCTTTCCGGGAACGTTTTTGTTATATAGGTATGCTGGGATGGAAAATTCGGTTTTACTCAAATTGCCGAAATAGGCTTCCTTTGTGTCTGGTGCTTGTCCTTTGACGGCCCGGATACCGATAGGAAAGTTGGTTTCTCCACTCTTGATGGTCAGGCAGGCTTCGTGTGTTCCATTGCCGATGGCAGCCCAGTCTATGTTGACTTGGAGGCGCGTTTCGGTTTTTACCGTCCCGGAGGGTTGGCTGACTTTTATCCAAGTTTGTGACGGAGTTGCCGTGAAATTGATGCTCCTTTTCCTCGGTTGAAGAGGTCAATATAATAGGTTTGGTCAAGCAATGCGTCAAATAGAGGCAATGCCAGTTTGTCCGTATAGTCGGTAGCCTCGCAGCCTTCCGGGCAAATGCCTAAAGATGGGGTGTCTTGCAGGGTGACTTGTTGTAAGGAAGGAAGCAGTGCTTGTTTGGGCATGGACCATTGTGTGTAACCGATGTGTATGTCCGACATCATGTTTTTCCATTTGCCGTTTGCCAGTGTATCATTGTAATAACATGTCAGCCGTTTGTCTTTTTCGAACAATTCTTCAGCTTGCTTCGCATGCAGGTTGGCCAAAGGTCTGACCTGCTTTGCATAAAGATGGTTGCGTGTAGTGGCAGTGTAGATGTTAGCTATTCCGGCAGAAGCTACGGTGGGATAATACACCAGTTGGAAATAAGCATCTTGCCAGTCGGCAGGGAGAAGACGGGAGTATCTGGATGGCAACGCGTAACGGTTTGCTTTGCTATAACGTTACACGTAACCAGTATTCGGTGATGATGACCGGGCAAGGCCTTTTAGATGATGTGATTTGTGGACTGGTGAAAGACGGTCACGGCGATTTGTGGTGCAGTACGATGCGGGGAATTAGTCGCATTGATGGACATACAAAGGAGGTTGTCAATTATTATGCGGGAGATGATTGGCAAGGAAACGTCTACCTGGAAGGACGTTATACACAGGCTACAGATGGAAGCATTTATTTCGGGAGTGGGAAAGGGATTGTTTGTTTTCATCCGGATAGTATCCGAAAAGTGCGGATGGAACGTACGCCGGTCATTACCGGGATGCAGTTCAATGGCCGGTTAGTAAATCGGCAGACCCTTTCAGGCAAGCATCCGGTTGTCAGTGAAGATTTGGTGAGGGCTACAGGTGTTCACCTTTCTTATTCTGACAACTCGTTTGCTTTTTGGGTTTCGATGATGGATTACCGGAATGCGGAAAGTATCTTTTATGAATATCGGTTGGAAGAATTCGGTGATACCTGGAGCCGGACGTTGCCGGGTGAGAGTCGTATACAGTATCATCACTTGCCTCCAGGTGACTATACTTTGTTGTTACGGGCGTGCGAAAATGGTTTTTGTTCGCCTGTCAGGGCGATGAAGGTGCATATAGCTCCCCCTTGGTATTTTAGTCCGTTTGCCCGGATACTCTATACCTTATTTATAATAGGTGCATGTTGTTTGTGGTATATTGCCGTGCAGCGCAAACGCCGCGAGGAAGTGGGAGAAATGAAGCTGCGCTTTTTTATCAACATTGCCCATGAGATACGTTCTCCGCTCACATTGATTGTTTCTCCGGTAGAAGATTTGCTGAAAAAAGCCAGTGATGCTGAAATGCATAAATCATTGCTGCTTATCCGTTACAATGCCAATCGCATATTGGGGCTGCTGAATCAGTTACTCGATGTACGGCGGATAGACAAAGGGCAGATGCGGTTGCATTTTGCGGAGATTGACATACGGCATTTTGTGAATGAGCTGTTGGATGCTTTTTCAGGGCAGGCACGCCAGCAGGGCATTACCCTGCAAGTGGAGTTTGCAGATGATTTGCCCTTGGTATGGGTAGACCCGGACAATTTCGACAAAGTGCTGGTGAACCTTTTGATGAATGCATTGAAATATACTCCGCAGCAAGGAACCGTCTGTGTCAGTGTGAAGACGGGCAGTGCTCCGGATGCGGCAGGACCTTTGCGCGATTATTTGGAGATAGCAGTAGAGGATACAGGTAAAGGCTTGAATGAAAGAGAACTGAAGAAGATATTCGAACGCTTTTATCAAAGCGAATCCGGCCGTGTATCTGCCCGGCAAGGGTTCGGCATTGGGCTGAATTTATGTCAGGCATTGGTAAAGCTTCATTATGGTGTCATTTTTGCAGAAAACAGGAAAGATGTGCAGGGAAGCAGATTTGTGGTGCGTTTACCTTTGGGAAACAAGCATCTGAAAAAAGAAGAAATGGCAGATGGAAAGCCGGAAGAACATCTTTCCTTACATGGACGTGTGGAGGAACCTGCCTATTTCCCCGTCCAGGAGAAAGGAAAGCGGAATCCGACACATTACCGTGTGCTTGTGATAGACGATGATGAGGCTTTGCGGAATTTCTTGCAGGAAAGCCTGTCGGTTCATTACCGGGTAGATGTGGCTGCCGACGGCATGGAAGGATGGCAGAAAGCACTTGCCACGTTGCCCGATGTGGTCGTGTCGGATGTGATGATGCCGGAAATGGACGGATTTCAGTTGCTGAAGGAACTGAAGAAGAATCCCAACACCAACCACATTCCGGTTGTGCTGTTGACTTCGAAAACCGAATTGGCCAGCCGTATGGAAGGTCTGGAACAAGGAGCGGACGGATATCTGAACAAACCGTTCAGTCAGGATGAACTGGATGTGCTCATTGCTAACCTGATAAGCAATCGTCTTCGCCTGAAAGGGAAATATTCCGGTAGCCAGGAGCAGGAAGGGAAGGTGAAACCGCTCAAGGTGAAAAATACGGACGAGATATTGATGGAACGTGTAATGACAGTCATTGACCAGAATTTGGGTAATCCCATGCTGAGTGTGGAATTGTTGGCAAAGGAAGTCGGTATGAGCCGTACCCAATTGCACCGCCGGATGAAAGACATAACTGGTCTTGCGGTAAGCGATTTTATCCGTAATATCCGTTTGCGTCAGGCTGCACGGCTTTTGAAGGAAAAGCGGCTTATGATTACGCAAGTGGCTTATGTTGTAGGATTTTCCAGTCAGACCCATTTCTCGACGATGTTCAGAAGACAATATGGGATGACTCCGACGGAGTACGCAGAAACAGGAGAAAAAGCATCCGAAGACACGGAGGTTACCGGAACTGGTACGAAACATCCGGATGAAGCCTGAACATACTCATGCTGATGGAACACCGATGACGCAGAAAGGCCCGCGCCGGCACAAATTTTATATCAATGAATGTCCGATTTAGCCGACAAGAAGTTAGAGGGAGATAGAAGCCAATACTTCTGCGCTATTGGCATTAACTCCTTCTAACTCCTTTCGAGCCATTATCAGAAGCTGTTTTGAATTTCTCCAAAAAGTTTTTCTTGGCTTGATGTATCCGTTTTCGTGTGTGCTTTGGGCGATTTTTTGGTCCTTTTCGCCCCTGTTCTTCGTCAGATAGCCCGCTATCTTCCTCATCACACAAGCGAAAATGCCTCAAAAACTCATCCCAAATCATCGCACGATAAATTCAAAACAGCTTCTCAGTTATCCATTATCAGGCGGTAACGCTTTCCGGGTTTCGTATCGATGTCGTATTCGTATACTTTGCGGAGGGCAGGTTTGGCAGGAGTGCCTAATTCAGGTGATACCTGCGGTGTTTTGATGGCTGCGGGAGCATACAACGGGTTCGGGCATTCACCTTGGGCTTCGTGTAAGCCTTTGCCTTTCAGCGGCACATACGAACGGACACGCAATGTGCCGCCCAGTTTCGACAGAATGACCGCTTCACGCAATTTGCTTTTGTCCCACTTCATCGTTACTTCGAAGCCGCCGCGGGCAACCAGGCCTTTCACTTCACCTTTGCTCCATACATCGGGCAATGCCGGAAGCAGATGTACCGCTCCGTCGTGGCTTTGCAACAACATTTCGACAATGCCTGCCGTTGCACCGAAGTTTCCGTCTATCTGGAAAGGCGGATGTGCGTCGAACAGATTGGGATAAGTACGTCCTTCGGGATATTGACCTGCTTCGGCATCGCTCGGCAAGAGCTGCAACATATTGCTGATCAGACGGAATGCATGATTGCCGTCAAGCATCCGCGCCCAAAAATTGATTTTCCAGCCGATGCTCCAGCCTGTAGCCTTGTCGCCCCGTTGCTCTAACGTGGTATGTGCAGCCTGGAACAGTTCGGGGTGGCTGTAGGGCGATACCTGGTTGCTGGGATGCAGTCCGTAGAGGTGCGAAATGTGCCGGTGTTCGTCTTTCGGATTGTCTGCATCTTCTGTCCACTCTTGCAGTTGGCCGTGTTTGCCTATCCGCATCGGTGGCAAGCGGTCAATCGTCTGCCGCAACGTGTCTTGGAAACTTGTCTCATCGCCTACAGCCAAGGAAGCGCGCAGTGCGTTCGAAAGCACATCGAATGCCAACTGGTTATCCATTGTGCATCCAGCTGTTACCGGACCGTGTTCGGGTGACACTGAAGGGGCAATGACCCATTCGCGGGTATTCGGGTTTTCGGCAAGGAAATCCAGACAGAACAATGCCGCGCCTTTCAATATCGGATAATATTCCCGCAAAAACGTCAGGTCGCCCGTAAACAAGTAATGTTGCCACAAATGCTGGCTTAGCCAGAATCCGCCACTGGGCCACATACCTGCAGCGGCGAAGTCTACCGGGCCTGCAATGCGCCACAAGTCGGTATTATGATGTGCCACCCATCCCCGGCAGTCATACATTTCGCGTGCTGTTTTCGCTCCCGTTTCCGATAAGTCTTTTAGCATGGCGAACAGCGGTTGGTGCATTTCGCTTAGATTAGTAGTCTCGGCAGGCCAATAGTTCATTTCCGTGTTGATGTTAATGGTGTACTTGCTGTCCCACGGTGCGTTTACGCTGCGGTTCCAAATGCCTTGCAGGTTGGCAGGTTGCCCGTCGGGTTGTGAAGACGAAATCAGCAGGTAGCGTCCGTACTGGAAAAGCAGTACAGGTAAAGTCTGGTCCTTGCCTTGGTTGAAATCGCGGATACGTATATCGGTTTCCTTCCGGGAAACTTCGTCTGTCTGTTCGCCAATCGTCAGCTGTACCCGGTTGAACAGGCTTTGGTAGTAAGCGGTGTGGGTAGCCAGTGCTTTTTCATAGGGCACTTTCACAGCTTGGGCTAAGCGGTTTTCTGCACGTGTCGCCGCATCGCCGCTTACATCGTGATAGTTCACGTAATTGGTAGCTGCAGCGATATAAATCACCGCTTCATCCGCATCTGCCACTTCCAAAGTTTTATCTGAAGAATTTACGGTGCCGTTGGTAATCACTTGCACCCTGCATTCGGCACGCAGGGCTGCCTTTACTCCTTCCTGGTCTTTGCCGTAACAAACCACCGACAGCTTATTGCCTTCGGCTTTCACTTCATGCTGTAACGGGTTCTCGTAAGCAAGCCGGAAAGCCAAAGCGCCTTTCCGGTCTGCCTGCACACGCATCACAATGACACTATCGGTAAACGAAGCGAAAGCCGTGCGGGTATAAGTCACTCCGTCCACTTCATAACGGGTAGTGGCTGTGGCGTTGGCGATGTTCAAGTCGCGGTAATAGTTTGTCGCGTCCTTGTGTCCGGTAAAATCAAGGAAAAGGCTTCCCAGGGTGAGATAACTCATGCCGTTCTTTCCCGAAAAGAAATTGGCATCGCACAACCGTTGTGCTTCCCAAGTCTTTCCTTCGAATATCAGTTGGCGCACCGTAGGGAGCACGTAACGGGCAAGGGAATTGTTATTATCGTGTGGTCCTCCTGCCCAAAACGTTTCTTCGTTCAGTTGCAGTTCTTCCCGTTCCGTACCGCCATATACCATCGCTCCCATCCGTGAGTTTCCGATAGGCAGGGCATCCGTCCATTCCGTAGCCGGACGGCTGTACCACAATTTCAAGTCTTCGGCATAGCCGGCTATTGCCGTCAGTCCCGAAAATACAATTGCTAAAATCAATTTCCGTGTTTTCATGTTTCATGTTTTATTGGTTGAACACAGCGGCTGTTAACTGTTATCACTTTGTTCAGGAGTTATACTTCACGCGGCATTAATTTGTGCATGGTATAACTCCTGACTGACATTAATTCATTATCACAGTATATGTTTTCACAACACCTCTGTAGTCGAACTTCACGATGGCCTTGCCGTCTTTGGTTTCCGGTTGGGTGATTTCAATCTTTACATCCGGATTGTTCGAAGCTGCCGTGATTTGAGGTACGCTTTCTGTTGCTTCCGGAAGCGTATAAGTCGCTTCGTATTGGTCGTATCCCGTATAACCGTTGGCATTGGTAGAACGGACGGGAACGGTAGGCAACTCTACTTCCTCGCCATTGACCTGGATGCTGACAGCCGGTGCAGCAGGATAAACCAAAGTCTTTTCATCGGCACTGAATCCCAGTCCCTGCAATACACATACCTGTCCTTCAGCATCGCTTTCCGCTACCAGGTAGATGGCATGTTTCTTGTCGAGTGTTTTTACGGCATCAGTCACGTCCAGTGTGAATTTGGTCACTTCGCTTTGGCTCGAACCTGCCGGAACGGTGATTTCACCTATTTTCTTGCCTTTCCACACGTCATTGTCCCATGGACCGTCCAGCCATACGCTTACTTTGAAGGCTGATGAGGTTGTAGCGGTCAGGAAAAGGTTGAAATAAGTCTTGTCATACTCTTTGGAACCGGCAAAAGGCTTCAGGCCTTTTTGAGCTTGGTACAGTCCGCCGAAGCCGAAATATTTGTAACCGATGATGTCGCCACCGTTTACGTTGATAGGCATATCGTTGCTCCAGATGTCCCATGCATCCTGTTGGCTGCCTACATTCGACAAGTAGCATGCGTAGCCGGCAGAATAATATTTGTAGGGGTCCATTCCGAATATCTGGAAGCCTTCCGAGGTAACTTCGGCACCGGTATAGGTATCTCCGTTACTTGCCTGCGCCTGCCAGATGCTGTCGGGGGCATACGGGTCGTAGCCATGAATGGTTACTTTGCCTCCTTCTGCCACGGGTTTTTCATCCCATTGGATGGTGACAGGTGCCACCATCGCCTGGCGTGCAAACCCGAATCCGCGAGGAGGACGGTGATAGAATACATACCATTGTCCGTTGATTTCCTGCAGACTGCCGTGCGTGTTGTGTGCGGCATTGGTGGTCTGCAGCTTGCTGCCATCTTCGTTAAGTACCACACCACGCGAGTCTACCAATACACCTCCGCTGCGCCAAGGACCTAACGGAGTATCGCCGAAGGCATAACGCAGGGTCGAGTTAGTGCTTCCCAATCCGTAGTCGGGACCGGAATAGCCCGAGAAAATCATCACATACTTGTTACCTACTTGTCGGATAGATGATGCTTCGAAGAAGTTGAAATCTTCCGGTTTCTGTTCTTTGTAGAGTGCCGGATATTTTGTTCCCTTCGGGTCGCGTATCTCGCCATATCTTAAGCTGGCAGGGATGAAATAAGGGATGATTTCGGTACCTGGCCGTACAGAATACATGGTATGCTGGTCCAATTGGGCAGCCAGTGAACGCTGGAAGCCCCAGAAGCCGTAAGCACGGAAACCTATTTCATAATCCGGGTCTTTCGGGTCGGTAATGTTTTCGATGAAAATAGACGGGTCAAAGCCCAAAATGCTGCCCGGTACTGTGCGTGTGCCGTCTTCATTCAGGTTGACGGGAGTAAACGGACCGTCAGGCCGGTCACCTTTGCATACCATTGCCTCGCGGTTGGCACCTCGGCTGTGCGGATAGAGATAGTAAACTTTCTTACCGTCTTTTTGTTTGATTTCTACAAGGTCGGGTGCATACATCACGTCCCATTGGCCTTCCGTTTCGTAAGTGAATATCGGGCCTTCATCACGCCAGTCGGTCAAGTCTTCCACAGGTGCCGACCACATGCGGATGTCTGCACCGCAATAACTGTCCAGTCGCAGGTCATGCGAGCCAATGATGTAAGCACGAAGTTTTCCCGGGTTGTCCGGATCTTCAAATACACGGGGTTCTCCGTCGGGCAAGTGTTCCCATAAGGGCAGGTAAGGATTACCCGTACCCATCAGTTGTGGGTCTAGGCTTGGTTGTTGCTGGCTCCCGCAAGAAGTGGCAAGAGTCAGTCCGAAAGCAAATGCCAAGGCAGCTTTCATGGGATAAGATTTACGTACATTCATGATGATTCAAAATATTTGTTCTTTTCAATGTTAAAGTTTTATCCGTACCGAGACAATGCTTTCTCCGGATATGGACAAAGATACGAATTCTCCTGTTACGTTGACATCAATGGTTTCCATATTTTTTGTCTCGCTGGTTTCTACCGCAGTAGCTTGACTGATACCGTCCATCGGGATTTGTATGCTCAGTGTGCGGTCCGATTGGTTCAGGAGGACAAGAGTTATTTCGTTGCCTGTCTCGTTGATGTATGCGGTGGCATCGATGTTCTCGCTTCCCGAAGTCACGGCGATACGGGTTGTGTTCGTTGCATACTGTGCGTAGTGAGCCAGGATGTATCCGTTCTTGGCGATTTCACCCTCGGCTACCGGACTGCGCGGGTCGTTGTCACCTATCATGCCATAGAAACGTTTCAGGTACCAGTATAAGTAGGCACTGCAATAGCCGTCCATGCACATATGGATTTCTTTTGCCAGATGCGAGAAGTTGTAGTCCCAGTTAAGGAATTGCCACATCGACGGGTCTTCTTCTTTCTCTCCGTCGTTGAAAAGATGTTCGGTCATCCACCAGGTTTTGCCTCCCAGACGCGGATAAAGTCCGCATACATAGTCGTGGCGGTCTTTCACGTAATCGCTACTTAAGTCGATGAATCCTTGGTAGAGGTGTCCGGCTACGATGTCGGTCTGCGCAAAGGCTTCTGCATCGTTCAGTACGGCATCGGTATATTCGGGCTGGTAGCCGCAGGCTTCGGGCGACATCAGCTTCACACCGGTTTCGCGGATGCGTGCGCCTTCCTGCTTCAGGAAGTTTACCACCTCTTGCGGTGTCCAGGCAGTAAAGTCCATATCGGGTTCGTTCTGTACCGAAACGGCATAGATGTCCACGCCGTTTTGTTTCATGAAATTGATATACTTGATAAGATGGTCGGCGTATGCCGTGTAATGTTCCGGCTTCAGATGATCTTTATCGTCCACTTTGTCTGCCCATTCCGCCGGAATGTTCCACGGACAGGCAAATACGGTGGCACCGTGGCTTTGTGCGATTTTAGCACCATCCACGTCATCTGCCCAACGGGTTTCATCGGCATAAATCATCAGGCGCAGGATGGAGTATCCCAGTCCGTCCGGACTATACATCTTGTTCATTTCATCGGCTGTAATAGTGGGAGTGCCCCAGATGCTGACTGCATACATGCCGCCGAAACCTGCTACCGGCTGGTATTTGACCGCCGGGGCTACGGTCAGTGCAATGCCGCCCGCACCTTCTTGGGTGATGGTCAGCTCGGTGGTTGTCCCGTTGCGGTCGGTCAGGCGGATAACCTGTGTACGGGTGTCCATCGAAGTGTTGGCATTACAGGTCAGGGTTACTTTGGTAAATTGGTGCTCACCGTTGTTGTCACCGCCCGATGTGGGGGTTACATTGGTCACGATATTGCCTTCTCCCAAAGTGATTTCCCAGGTTGATTGTTGCCAGTCGATGATGGCTTCGGCAGTGCCCTCGGTTGAGGTTACTGTCATGGCGTTGCGTACGAAACGGGCATACGAGTCGCCCCACAAGCTTTTGTTTACGGTGTCATCGTCCGAGCAAGCCCAGAAAAGTGTGCTTGCCAGAAACAGGAATAGAAAAGATTTCAGTTGTTTCATGGTGTTTTTTTGTTTACGTTTTTCGATTTTATGCATGTTGACTATTGATTGTTTTTCTGTGTCCGGTTAATCAATCTTGTGCTTTTACTTCTCTACGTTTCAACAGTCTGCTAACTGCGTTTCTTGTAAGATTAATAATTAGTGTGTCCAGTTCTACGTTCCTAAAAAAGCAGTATCAAACGCCCTTGTTATTGTTCATATTATGCTCTGAA
>NZ_JACSPP010000057.1 GCF_014837065.1 Phocaeicola intestinalis | reverse complement strand
TCTTTCATTTACAAATTTAATAATTCTCTTGGCTTTATGCTATTTTGCTAGCACATTACAAACATAGGAACTAAATTCAAATACTCATTCCAAATCAGCGCACGACAAATTCGAAACAGACTCTATAATCTGGTTTTACGCGAAAAGTAAAAAGAAAGATGCCATACCACCAACTACCAGACAACAATCTGTACAATAATCCATGAATATGTACTTTTCTATATGGAAATATCGGCAAAAACGCCTTACTTTTGCTTCCATATAATCATTCGATAACACTGAAAACACATGAAAAAGTACAACATGCTATGGACGCTACTGTTTTTGGGCAGTACGGCACAGGCCCAAGACTGGCCGGAAGTGAAACCTGAAGCCCGACCGGGTAGCCGGTGGTGGTGGTTGGGTAGTGCCGTCGACCAAAAGAATCTTTCGTATAACCTGAAAAAATACGGTACAGCAGGACTGGGAAGCCTGGAAATCACTCCCATCTACGGTGTACAAGGAAACGAACAGAATGACATCGATTTTCTCTCGCCCAAATGGATGGAAATGCTTGAATATACCGAAGCTGAAGCTCAAAAAAACGGTATCAGCATCGACATGAATACCGGTACAGGCTGGCCTTTCGGAGGACCCGAAGTCACTATCGGAGAAGCTGCCACCAAAGCCATCTTCGAATCTTATCTGATAAACGGAGGAAAAGATGTATCATTGGATATATGCATCACTGACCCGAAAGAGAAAAAACGGCAGGAAGGCATTGCCAAACTAAGCCGGCTGATGGCATACGACGGGAAAGGCAAATGCCTCGACCTGACTTCGAAAGTAAACGAAGGGAAACTGACTTGGAAAGCACCCGCAGGGGAATGGCAACTGATAGCCTTGTTCGAAGGAAAGACCCTGCAAAAAGTGAAACGTGCCGCACCCGGAGGAGAGGGGTATGTAATGGACCACCTGAATCCGAAAGCTGTAAAAAATTACTTTGCCAAATTCGACCAAGCTTTCAAGAAAAGCCAGACCGACTGGCCACGTTCCTTCTTCAATGATTCTTACGAAGTATATGGTGCCGACTGGACACCTGGACTGCTGGAAGAATTTGCAAAACGGAGAGGATACCGGCTGGAAGAACATTTTCCCGAATTTCTGGATGAAACACGTCCGGAAACCAGCAGACGTATCCTGTCCGATTATAGGGAAACCGTAAGCGAAATGCTGATAGACAACTTTACAACCCAATGGACCAAATGGGCACATGGACACGGAAGCACCACCCGAAACCAGGCACACGGTTCACCCGCCAACCTGATTGATACATACGCATCGGTAGACATACCTGAGTGCGAAGGCTTCGGACTGACCGACTTCCACATCAAAGGATTACGCCGTGACTCACTGACACGCCCCAATTTTTCCGACATTTCCATGCTGAAGTATGCTTCATCGGCTGCACATATCTCCGGAAAGCCTTATACTTCTTCGGAAACTTTCACGTGGCTTACCGACCACTTCCGCACTTCCCTGTCACAATGCAAACCCGACATGGACCTGATGTTCGTATCTGGCGTAAACCACATGTTCTTTCACGGCACGCCATACTCGCCTCAAGAAGCAGCATGGCCCGGATGGCTGTTCTATGCCACTGTCAATATGTCGCCCACCAATTCCATCTGGCGCGATGCACCGGCATTCTTTAACTACATCACCCGTTGCCAGTCTTTCCTGCAAATGGGACAACCCGACAATGATTTCCTGGTATATCTTCCTATCTATGATATGTGGAACGACCTGCCAGGACGTATGGTAGCATTTGATATCCATAAGATGGACCAATATGCCCCCAAATTCATCAAAACCATCCAGACCATCATCCAAGGCGGATATGACGTAGACTATATCTCGGATGCATTCATCCGTACCACCCGGTACGAAGACGGGCAGCTGGTAACCAGCGGAGGAACCCGATACAAAGCACTGGTAGTGCCAGCCGCACGCCTGATGCCTGCCACTACACTTAAAAAACTGATAAGTCTGGCACGAGAAGGAGCCACTGTGGCATTTGTCGAACAATACCCCGAAGACGTTCCGGGCTACAGCCAACTGAGACAGAACCGCAAAGCCTTTTCAGCTGTCTGTGCCGACCTTCCCCAAGCTGATTCCTTCGACAAGACACAATGCTTCGACTTCGGCAAGGGACGGATTATCATTGGTTCTGACTACCATCAGGTACTCGATGCCACCGGCACTCCGGCAGAAGAAATAAAAACACGCTATGGCTTACAGTTCATCCGGCGTACCAATCCCGACGGACACCATTACTTTGTATCCTGCCTGCAAAAACAAGACGTAAACGGATGGGCAACGCTTAATGTAGCCGATACCGCAGCCATGCTCTTCGACCCTATGACCGGTGAAAAAGGCATGGCACAGACACGTACGAAAGATGGTAAGCTACAAGTGCGCCTGCAACTGAAATCGGGCGAAAGCCTCATCGTACAGACATTCCGGGAAAAACCGGAAGGACAATCCGCATGGAAATACGGCTCCGAACAAGCATACAGCCTTAGCCTGGACCATGGATGGAAACTGGCATTCACTGAAAGCCATCCCAGCATCGAAGGCGAATTCGACATCGACACCCCCATGTCGTGGACAGAAATAGACCATCCCAATGCCACTATCAATATGGGAACTGCACGCTATACAGTAACTATCGACATGCCCCAGCTGAAAGCAGACGACTGGATTCTTGACTTGGGCGACGTGAGGGAAAGTGCACGTGTACGCATCAACGGACACGAAGCAGGAACTGTATGGGCCGTACCCTTCCGCCTGAAAATAGGAAAATGGCTGAAACCCGGCAAGAATACCCTCGAAGTAGAGGTAACCAACCTACCGAGCAACCGCATTGCCGACATGGACCGCAAAGGTGAACAATGGCGCATCTTCAAGGAAATAAACATGGTAAAGCTGAACTACGAAAAAGGAGACTACAGCCACTTGCAACCCATGCCTGCGGGACTGAACAGCTGCGTAAAACTGATTCCTGTAAACTATGATAAACTCTAACTCGAAAACACCTATGAATAAGATGAAACCAAACATTCTATTCAGCCTGCTGATAGCCGGATGGATTCCGGCTGCAGGCCTATCGGCACAAACCTACGACTTTACCTTTGCTCCCAACAAAGCGGATAAAGGAAGCACAACCATCTACATTACCCCCGATTCACTATATCCAGGAGAAGGACACTTCGGCTATGACCTCATTCCTGCCCCTGATGGAAAATCGGACCAGCCATTCTTCTTCTCGGTTGACGTACCCGATGGTAATTATCGCATCACCGTCACCCTAGGAAGCAAGAAAAAAGCAGGACTCACCACCGTAAGAGGTGAATCGCGCCGCTTGTTCCTGAACAGAATCCCTACCCGCAAAGGAGAATTCAAGACCTTTACGTTCGTTATCAACAAACGTAACACGGTTATTGACGGAGAGGAAAAAGTACGTATCAAACTACGCGAAAAAAACAAGTTGAACTGGGATGACAAACTCACGCTGGAATTTAATGGCAGCGCCCCTTGCGTAGCAAACATAAAAATAGAACGGGCAGACAATGTCCCTACAGTTTTCCTTGCCGGAAATTCTACCGTAGTAGACCAAGACAACGAACCGTGGGCAAGTTGGGGACAGATGATTCCCGCTTTCTTCAACGACCGCGTATGTTTTGCCAACTATGCCGAAAGTGGCGAACGTGCCGATACCTTCATCAAGGCAGGACGCCTGAAGAAAGCTCTCACGCAAATGAAACCAGGCGACTACATGTTCATCGAATTCGGACATAACGACCAGAAACTGAAAGGACCCGGCAAGGGAGCCTATTACTTCTTTGCCACCCAGCTGAAGACTTTCATCGATGAAGTACGTCTCAAAGGAGGCACTCCGGTCTTCGTTACCCCGACCCAACGCCGCTCATTCGATGAAAACGGCAAGATACTCGAAACCCACGAAGACTATCCCGATGCCATGCGCTGGGTGGCACAGCGCGAACAGGTACCAGTCATCGAACTGCACGACATGACCCGCACACTGTATGAAGCACTGGGAGTAGAAACCTCGAAGAAAGCCTTTGTACATTATCCTGCAGGCACTTACCCGGGACAGACTCGCGAACTTGCCGATAATACCCACTTCAACCCTTACGGAGCCTACGAAATAGCTCGCTGTATAGTAGAAGGAATCCGTGGGCTGAACCTTCCATTCGCTGCCTGTCTGAAAGACTATCAGCCTTTTGACCCAGCTCATCCTGATAATCCAGACAGTTTCCAATGGGATGACAGCCCATTCACCGAAATAGAGAAACCGGACGGAAACTGAGAAACTGTTTTGAATTTGTCGTGTGCTGATTGGGGATAAGTTTTTAAGCTGTTTTGAGAAGCTGTTTTGAATTTCTCCAAAAAGTTTTTCTTGGCTTGATGTATCCGTTTTCGTGTGTGCTTTGGGCGATTTTTTGGTCCTTTCCGCTCCTGTTCTTCGTCAGATAGCCCGCTATCTTCCTCATCACAGAAGCGGAAATGCCACAAAAACTCATCCCAAATCATCGCACGATAAATTCAAAACAGCTTCTGAATTTCTACAAAAAGTATTTTTGCTTGATGCATTTACTTTGAGCGATAAATTCAAAACAGCTTAATTATAGATTTTCATGAACAATGCCTAATAAACCGATTGTATATCCATCAGTTATCATTCACTACTTTTTATTTGTGACTTAAATACTAAAACACCTGCTGTAGGAATATCAGGTGTCCCTATCATCACTTTGCTATCATCTGGAAGATTGAAATGGTAAGGACGGTCGCTATAGTTTAAAACGATACCGAATCCATTACGGTATTCAAGAGTAATCCCATAAGGAAGGTCGAGTACAGGGATTTGTAAACGGGCATAAAGTTTGTCTAATATACGGCGTTCCAGCTTGCCATCACGCGTGTCAACACCGATATATGTAACTGTTCCCTTACCTAAACGATGAAAAGTAACGGCTGGCCTTCCATCATAAAACTCATCTTTGTAAGTCGCCCATACTTCATTTTCTTTGCCAGGGACAAGAATTTCACCCCATGTATTCCATAGATAATCTGTTCCATCCATTGAGACCTTTCCAGGTATGTCGGGCAACAAAAGGTCATAAAAGTCAATCCGGTTTCCTGTCAGTTTATCCAACATGGCACCGAAAGGAGCTTCGGGAAAACGTCCGAAACGGTCTTTCTGTCCTGTACGGCATGTCAGCACCAAATTACCTCCCTGCTCTACATATTTCATCCAACGGTCGACTAACGCAGTATCGGCAAGTTCGTATGCCGGAACAATCATCACAGGATATTGGGTAAAGTCTTTTTCTTCGGAAATGAAGTCTACCGGTGCACCATACGCCTTCAATGCCCTGTAATAATGATTCAGATGATGGAAAGTATCCCAGGTACGGTTTTGCTTCTGGCGGTCCATACTCCAATAATTTTCCGGATTCCAAAGCACGGCAGTAGTGCGCTTCAGATAGGCTTCCGGTTTATGGTCGAGAGGTGCGGCTTCTTTTCGCAGAGTCTTTATCTCTTGTATGAATTGTGCATATTCGTGACCTCCGGGAGTCAATGTCACACCGTCAGTACCTACAATTCCATAATGATACTGCTCGGTGCCATAAAGAGGTTGCCGGTAACGATAAGTACAGATAAAGTCGGAGCCACCGGCAAAAACACTCCACAACCATAGACGGACAGCTCCGGGAAGCGGCTGTGGGTTAATACTTCCCCAGTTGACTTGTCCGGGCTGGAGTTCCATTACTCCATAAGTGCCGTTTATCGGACGTACGTAATCGTTTGCCATAGCAATACGCAAGGGGTTTCCAACCCGGTAGCCCCGACGTCCGATTCCTTCATTATCGCCATATACCATATAGCGTGTATAGCTTACGAAATCAAGCTGCCTGCTTCCACCGATAATTCCTCGGTCGTAATCGGGAATATAATTAGTGGTAACCCACTGGTCATGTGCATACTGTTTGATAAGGCGACACTGCTCGTCAAGGAAGTCGTTAGTCACGTGTGCAGCGTAGCGCTTGTAGTCCAGTATCTGATGGGCATTCATAAACATCTGTGCCATCTTGGGGAGAGTAATTTCATCGAATGATGCATATACCTCGCTCCAGAAAGCAGTTCCCCAGGCGCGGTTCAGCGCAGTGATATCATCATGGTATTTCTGGCGCAGGAAATCGCGGAACCCCAGTTCGGCCTGCTTGTTGTAGTCAAACTGCACATTTGGTTCGTTATCCAGTTGCCAGCCTATGATACGCGGGTCATCGCCATAATGCTGCGCCAGAGCTTCTATCATGCGTGCAGCCAGCTTACGGTACAAAGGCGAGGCGAAAGAGGCATGTTGACGGGCACCATGGTCGAGGATAGTACCATCTTCGTTCCGGACGAGTATTTCCGGATATTTCCGGCTGAGCCATACGGGTGGAGTGGCAGTAGATGTACACATAATGACTTTCAGGTCGTACTTGGCAGCCAGTTCCACTGCCTTGTCCAACCAGCTGAAATCGTAGATACCTTCTTCGGGTTCCAGCTGCGCCCAGGCAAATTCGGCAAAGTGCGTAAACTCGAATCCCAATTCGTGCATTCGTTTCAAGTCTCGTTCCCACTGGCTTTCGTCCCAGTGTTCGGGATAATAATAAGCCCCTGTCAGAGTCAGGTCTTTTTCGTCAAACCACTGCTTTTGGGCACAAATGCCGTTCACCGACAAAACACTCCCCAGCAGCAAAGCAATCCATTGTTTTTTCATCGCAATATAATTTAAACATGAGTAGACAAATCCACAAGATGATGAACTAAGAAATTGTTTTGAATTTCTACAAAAAGTTTTTTCCTGGCTTGATGTATTCGTTTTCGTGTGTGCTTTGGGTAACCAAATCATCGCACGATAAATTCAAAAACAGTTTCTAACAGGTCCTTAATAATATTTTAATGAATGTCCGCATTCATCCAATACATACCCCTAAAAAATGAATATATACTGCATCCGCAGTTGAATATATACTGCATTCGCGGTTGAATATATACTGCATCCGCGGTTGAATATATACTGCATTCGCGGTTGAATATATACTGCATCCGCCTACGAATATATACTGCATCGGCAAACGCAGTACTACTGCATTTTCAACTCAGTCGAATTGGCTAATTGCGGACATTCATTATATTTTAAGGTATCTGAAAACCTTATCGCCTCATCAACTAAAAAACAATACAAAACTAAGAAGATTTTCCGCGCTTTCCATACCCTCCCTTTCTTTTTGCACAAATATCAAGGTTTCTGTATAATATTCCATGTAGCTGTATGCTGGAAAACACTACTTTTGCACTACAAACACATAGACAACATCAAATATTGACCAATTATGAAGAAATACATTTGGGCAGTCATCTGCTTCATAGTTTGCCATGTCCTGCCTGCCAAAGCACAGTATGCTGGCAGCTATCCGATGCCCGACGGGTCGGGGACATTAAGACTGGGCATAACCGGAAACGGACAAGACAGATGGCTAAAAACAAACGATACACTGATGAAAGAGAGCCTCATCATCCGGCACATCCTTCTGAAAGACACGCAAGGCTTCATCCTGGAAGTAACGAACCATTCTTTGCCCGACAGCATCAGGCTGGTATGGGCATTGGGAGGTTTCGACTCGCCCACCCCTTCCACCGATATCGCTCCGGAAACCTGCCGCGACAATATATTTAATATAGAAGGTCACCAAATAACCGTCTATCATGGAAAAATAATGCATCTGCGGGTGACTCAAGCACTCGTACCTCCACATATCGAAGTCCGCCTGTGCGACGGGAACCAGCAAGAAACGCCGATGACACTTTTCACGTCTGGGAAAAAGACAGATGCGCCCGTATTTTGCAGTACAAGCTATATTCCGCAGGGAGAAACCGTATACTTCTGCCTCTACAAACCGAACCGACAGGCTGACTACGCCTATTACATGCTACCCGAACTTGTACAATCTTTAAAACACCGGCCATGAAAATACTGATTCACATTCTGTTTGCCCTGCTAGGCTGCAGCCACCTGTCTGCCGCCATTTACAATGTAAAAGATTTCGGAGCCACTGGAGACGGAACTCATATCGATTCCGAAGCCATCAACCGTGCTATCCGAAAAGCTGCTTCCGGAGGAGGAGGAACAGTCTATGTACCGGCAGGCGAATATGCCTGTTATTCCATCCGGCTGGCAAGCCATATCCATTTATACTTGGAACAAGGAGCCACACTCATAGGAGCTTTCCCGACACCGACCGGAAAATACGACTCAGCCGAGCCAAACAGCCATGATACATATCAAGACTTCGGACACAGCCATTGGCAAAACTCGCTCATCTGGGGTATCGGACTGGAAGACATTACCATCAGCGGTCCCGGTACCATCTACGGCAAAGGGCTGACACGTGAAGAAAGCCGGCTGGACGGTGTAGGCAACAAGGCTATCAGCCTGAAAAACTGCAAGAATGTAACCTTAAAAGACCTGAATATGTTCCAGTGCGGACATTTCGCCCTGCTGGCTACCGGGGTGGACAACCTGACCATCACCAACCTGAAAGTGGATACAAACCGCGATGGATTCGATATAGACTGCTGTCGGAACGTACGCATCCTGGCTTGTAGTGTCAATACCCCTTGGGATGATGCCATCGTACTGAAGGCTTCGTATGCCTTGGGCACTTTCAGAGATACCGAAAACGTCACCATCTCCGACTGCTATGTCAGTGGCTACGACCGCGGTTCGATGCTGGATGCTTCGTGGCAATTGGACGAGCCTCAAGCTCCCGACCATGGCTACCGTACAGGCCGCATCAAGATAGGAACCGAATCAAGCGGAGGATTCAAGAACATAGCCATTACCAATTGTATCTTCGAACATTGCCGGGGACTGGCTTTAGAAAGTGTAGACGGAGGTAGTTTGGAAGACATTGTTATCAGCAACATCACTTTGCGCAACATCGTCAATGCCGGCATTTTCTTACGCCTGGGAGCACGGATGCGGAGTCCTGAAGGGACGCCTGTAGGGAGTATGAAACGCATCCGCATCAGCCATGTCAATGCTTACAACGTCGACTCACGCTATGCTTCCATTATTAGCGGAGTACCCGGTGCCATTATCGAAGACGTAAGCCTAAGCGATATACACCTTTATTATAAAGGAGGATATACTCAAGCAGACGCAGTCAACCCTGTACCCGAAGCCGAAAAAGCCTACCCTGAACCTTGGATGTTCGGTACTGTTCCGGCAAAAGGATTTTACATCCGTCATGCACGCGACATTTTTTTCGACCAAGTCAGCTTCCACTTCGAACAACCCGACGAACGTCCGCTGTTCGTAACCGATGATGCAGAAAACATCCATTACGAAAATATCCGGGTAAACGGAAAGAAAATAAATCAATAATCGTCATTTAATTAAAAACCAATAACACAAACAAAGACATGAAAACACAAAACAAATGGCTGCTGCCGATAGCCCTCTGTTGTACCTGCATGGCAGGAACGGCACAGCCTCGTTACGATTTCGAACACATGCAACGCGAAAAACTGGGACGTGGTGTAGTGGCCATCCGTCAAAATGTCAATCAGGTAGCTCTATCATGGAGATACTTGTCTTCCGACCCCATCGAAACAGCTTTCAATCTGTATCGCAACGGAACAAAGATAGCCACCGTTCCAGCTGGAACAGGTACATTCTATACCGATTCGTATCAAGGAAAGCAGGCAACTGTCTATACCGTAAAGCCTCTCGTCAATGGAAAAGAAGCAGAAGGCAGCTCGTATACCCTGCCGGCAAATGCACCTGCAGGCTACATCAACATCCCGCTCGACCATCCTGCCGACGGAGTGACTCCAGCCGGAGATACTTACACTTATAGTCCGAACGATGCTTCCATCGGCGATGTAGACGGAGACGGAAACTACGAAATTATCTTGAAATGGGATCCATCAAATGCACATGACAATGCACATGACGGATACACGGGTAATGTCTATTTCGATTGCTACCGCCTGACGGGCGAAAAGCTGTGGCGCATAGACTTGGGCAAGAACATCCGTGCCGGCGCACACTATACCCAATTCATGGTGTACGACCTGAATGGTGACGGACGTGCTGAAGTGGTAATGAAGACTTCTGACGGAACGATAGACGGAAAAGGGAATGTGATAGGCAATGCCAATGCGGACTACCGCGAACCGGGTGACCCACAAGCCCCACGAGGAGGCGATTTCTCGCCCAATGACCCTCGAAGCAAACGGAATGCAGGTGCACCTCCCCGCAATCAGGGACGTATCCTGACCGGAAACGAATACCTCACTGTATTCAGCGGACTGACTGGCGAGGCTTTGAAAACCATCGATTACGTTCCTGCCCGAGGCAACCTGCAAGACTGGGGCGATACACGTGCCAACCGGAGCGACCGCTATCTGGCATGTATCGCTTATCTGGACGGAAAGCGCCCCAGCGTAGTGATGTGCCGCGGCTATTACACACGCGTCACACTGACTGCTTTCGACTGGGATGGAAAGGAACTGAAGCAACGCTGGATGTTCGACAGTTACCAACCCGGCTGGGATGATTACTCCGGACAAGGGAACCACAACCTGCGGGTAGCCGATGTGGACGGAGATGGATGCGATGAAATCATTTATGGCTCATGCACCATCGACCATGATGGAAAAGGACTGTACTCTACCCATTTGGGACACGGCGATGCCTTGCACCTGACACAGTTCGATCCGTCAAATCCCAGACTACAAGTATGGGCATGTCACGAAAACCGCAAAGACGGTTCTACATTCCGCGATGCAGCTACAGGCGAAATCCTGTTCCAGATACCAGACAAATCAGATGTAGGACGTTGTATGGCAGCCGACATCGACCCCACGAACTATGGTGTGGAAATGTGGTCGCTGGCATCAGGCGGCATCCGGAACTTCAAAGGAGAGACAGTGGTTCCTGGGCGTGTTCCCGGACTATCCTATAACATGGCTGTATGGTGGGACGGTGATCTGCTACGCGAACTACTGGACAAGAATCGAATCAGTAAGTACGACTGGGAAAACAAACGCTGTAACATCATCGCAACTTTCGATGGATGCGATTCGAACAACGGTACCAAGTCTACCCCCTGCCTGCAAGGAGACATCATAGGAGACTGGCGCGAAGAAGTATTGCTCCGTACCACCGACAACAAATCCTTACGGCTCTATGTCACGACAATACCCACGTCTTACCGTTTCCATCCGTTTACAGAAGACCCGATATACCGTATCAGCATCGCTACCGAAAATGTAGCTTATAACCAACCGACACAACCTGGTTTCTACATCGGTCCTGATTTGAAAAAAGGCATATTCAGAGGATTTGACTTCGATCATTCAAAATAAAACATAGAAAAACATGAACGCATTTACACGAAACACCGCATTACTGGCATGCCTCTTCCTGGGAGGCATTGCCTCGGCACAAGAAAACGGGCAACCGGTCAATGATTCAAACACTCCTTTACACCTGCTCAAACCCGCCTATCGGGTAGGCTATGGAGTCGTCTCCGCCGATGATATCAAACAGGACATGGACCGCGTTTTACGTTACCTGCAAGGAAACACGCCCACTCACGTGACAGATAGCCGCACAGGCGAACGCATCACCGACTATGCACGGATAGACCGACATGCCCAACTGGAACGCGGAGCCTTCCGTCTTGCCAGCTACGAATGGGGAGTAACTTATTCCGCCATGCAAGCTGCTTACGAGGCAACCGGCGACAAAGCTTATCAAGACTATGTATACGAACGGTTCAGGTTTCTTGCCGAAGTGGCACCTTACTTCCGGAAAGCATACGAAAAAGAAGGGGACATCGACCCACAGATGCGCCAAATCTTAATGCCCAAGGCACTGGATGACGCAGGAGCCGTATGTGCCGCCATGCTCAAAGCGCAGCTGAAAGGTGCCAAGCTGCCCGTAGATGACTTGATTGACAATTATTTCGACTTTATCATCAACAAGGAATACAGGCTGGACGATGGAACCTTTGCCCGCAACCGTCCTTATCACAATAGCGTATGGCTGGACGATATGTTCATGGGTATCCCTGCCGTTGCACTCATGGGAAGCTATGATGAAAGCAAACGCCAGACATATTATGATGAAGCAGTCAAACAAATCCGCCAGTTTGCCGACCGTATGTTCGTATCCGAAAAAGGCTTGTTCCGCCACGGCTGGGTAGAAGGCATGACAGACCATCCGGCATTCCACTGGGGACGTGCCAATGGATGGGCAATTCTGACAATGTGTGAAGTGCTTGACGTCCTGCCCGAAAACTACGAAGGACGCGAAGACATTCTGAATCTGCTCCGTGCCCATGTACGCGGACTTGCCGCCTGCCAAAGCAAAGACGGATTCTGGCATCAACTACTCGACCGCAACGATTCGTATCTGGAAACATCCGCTACTGCCCTCTATGTATATTGCATGGCACATGCCATCAATAAAGGCTGGATTGATGCCATGGCTTACGGACCGGTAGTACAACTGGGATGGCACGCCGTATCATCTGCCATTAACGAAAAAGGTGAAGTAGAAGGAGTATGCGTAGGTACCGGTATGGGATTTGACCCGGCATTCTATTATTACCGGCCGGTTAATGTGTATGCCGCTCACGGATATGGACCGGTTATATGGGCTGGTGCCGAAATGATTTGCTTGCTGAAACAGCAACATCCCCGTTCCAATGACAGTGCCGTATTGTTTTACCGCACCCCACAGCAGACCGAGAAACCTATTTTCAATGAGGAATAAAAAATGAAGAACGAAGAATAAAAAATAAGCCACAAACCTATTCTTTATTCTTCGTTCTTCATTTTTCATTGAATCAGTCCATGTGGAAGACTTCCTTCAAAGGCACAGATACAGGCGAATTATCCGGATTCACTTCCATAATATCTGCCATATAGTCCCACCATTTCTGCACAATTTCCTGTGCGCCCAAATCTTGCGAACCAGCTTCACCTTCCGTCTTCTGAAACGCAAAAAGAATATTAGTTTCCTTATCCCAGTAAATGGAATAATCGAACACACCGTTTTTCGCCAGCAATTCTTTCATTTCGGGCCAAATGGCAGCATGGCGTTTTTCATACTCAGCCTCACATCCAGGCTTCAAATACATCTTAAAAGCTTCTCTTTTCATGGTTCTTCGTTTTTAAGGCTCCTCACCACAGAAGACACAGAGTCACACAGAAGAATTATATATTACTATTTCCCGATTGACGAAATACGTTTCATATCAAAATAGGAAATTGTCAAATTGTAAATTAAAAAGACTCTGTGTGCCTCTGTATTCTCTGTGGTGAAACACACCATTATTAATTGTTAATTATTAATCATTTCAAGTATTCTTTCAATGCACAATCAGTCTGTTGTAACCCCTCGGCTATACTCTTCGCATTCAGGCGCGCACCTTTAAGCGAAGTGTGCGTATGGTCTTTACAGAAATAAGGCATCACTTCTTTCAATCCTTTTTCGTAACCTAACTTTTGCAATTTATCTCCCGTTATCTTATTCAGGTCAATGAAATAGGCACCGGCTCTTTCAGCTGCCTCACGGGTCCATTTACCGAATGAAGAAGCATTGCTTTGGATTTTTCCATTATCCCACATATTACGGGGCGTATGGCTCAACACAACCGGGATGGCTCCTTTCTCCTTGGCATCCATGATAAACTTACGGAGATACCACCCGAAGGTATAAACTACATTATATTGCTTGGTAGCTTCCATCAAGAAAACCTTACTTTCATCGCCAGCTCCAGGCAGTTCGGCACGTGCCTTTCCGGTATGAATGTCACCTGCATCGTTATGTCCAAACTGAATCAAGACGAAATCACCGGGTTGGAGAGCATTGTACACCTTGTCCCAGCGTCCTTCTTCCAGATATGTACGTGCACTGCGCCCGGCTTTGGCACAATTTTCTACCGTAATACGGTCTAAGTCGAACAATTCAGCAATCACGCTTCCCCAACCCCATTGTCCATCGGGATCCTCATCCTGATTGCGCACCGTGCTGTCGCCTACGGTAAACAATACCGGACATCCTTCCTTACGGCTTGCACCTGTCACCGTATCTTTTTCTACCGGTTTCAAATACTTGGCAAGCTCCAGTCCCTTGCAGGCACGGATACCTTCGGCAGCAGACGCTGCGTTTACGCGTGCCCCGAAGGTACTGGTATGAATACGGTCCAGATAGAACATCGTCTTCACCTTTTCCTTACCGAACTTCTCAAACTTACGGGCAGATATTTCATTCAGGTCAATAAAGGGTACGTGCTCTTTCTTTGCCACCTGTTTTGCCCACAACCCGAAAGTCTTATTTACACGCGTAATAATGGTACTGTCGGCATCTTCCCACGCATTGCGCGGAGTAAGTGAGAACAAGATGGGATGAGCACCTTTCGCTTTCGTCTCACGGATAAACCGGCGCATGTACTCACCATAGGTATAAACAGTTTCTTTTTCACCAGTTTCCTTGATAGTCACATTCAGTGTGTCCTTCCCTATGCCCGGAATTGATGCACGGGCACGCCCGCTATCGTACGGACCATTGTCATTATGCCCCAGTTCGATAATGACCCAGTCGCCTTTACGCACACCTTTCAATACGTCTTTCCACAACTTGGTATAAAAGGTACGGCTACTGGTTCCACCCAAGGCATGGTTCTCTACCGTAATCTTGTTTTCATCAAAATACTCGTGGGCAAAATATCCCCAGCCCCACTGGCCGTTATTCCCATTACCCAAAGTACCGGTACGCATAGTCGAGTTTCCCACAAGAAACAATACCGGATTGTCTCCCTTCCGGCTGGACCCGGCAATGGGACGCACGGTATTTGCCTTGTTCAAGCTGTCCAAGGTAAGGTCGGTCACCTGATTGACATCTTTCATCGGAGCTGCCACTTGATTTTGGGCAGATACAGACATACCCGCTATCCCCAGCAGGCACGCCATGACGCTTTGCAGCATTTGTCTTTTCATACGTGTTTTTTATTTTCAAAATTAGGAAAAATATACCATCCTCTACATAGATAATCATGCAAAATCCTATAAAATCGTGTACATCCAAGTTCCCGGATATCCCAAACGGCAACAAATCCCGGTGTACCGACGGATGAGGAGGTTTACTTTTGTCTGTACACCGGGATATCGTTCTCCAGGCAATCTGCTATACGAACATCAGATTATCAATCGAACATCCGACGCACCTGTATGCCCCATGCCCTGCAACTATTATCACACCTCCACGCATATAGTTGCGTGGCAAGGCTCAATTATTTCCGCAACAACACATCGTAAGAGACACCATTCTCGTGCAATCCTTCCACATGATGTATCCGGTTGACGAACTGGCGCACGGTGTCTACTTTTACTTGCTCGATAAAGACATCCCGGATAGGCTCTTCGGCCTCACCTTTCAATTCGTAGATGGCATCCGCCGACTTGCAATGCACGTTTTTCATATAAATTCCCCGTATACGGGTCAGCTTCCGCTCATACGTGGGCACCAGGTCTTTCCACTGGTAAAGCACATCGGTATCTATTTCGAAAGCACGCAACATATCGCCCGCCTCAATGTTTTCCAGGTAGATGTTTTCAATAAAGCCTCCTCTGCGGTGATTGGTTTTCAAGAAGAACAGCCTAAGCACCTTTTCGGGCACTGTGCAATCGTGCATGTAAATATTCCGCACTCCACCCGACATCTCGCTTCCGATACCTAGCAGCACATGCCCTTTGCGGATGGCACAATGACGGACCACAATATTCTCGCATGGAGTATGCAGGCGCCAGGCATCCTGATTACGTCCCGACTTGATGACCACGGCATCATCTCCCTGGTCGAAGGTACAATGTTCTACCAGAAAATTACGGCTCATTTCGAAGTCGATACCATCATTGTTATGTCCGTGTGCCTGAACATCGAGGTTACGCACCACACCGCTGTTGCACAGATACAGGTGAATGGTCCAAAATGGGCTTTGCCGGATCTTGAACCCGTCCAGCAACACATGGTTACAACGGTTGAAATGAATCAGGTGCGGACGCAGGTTATTTTCACCTTGTGCCATTTGACGTTGCTCTACCGGTACATCCGTAGAGCCCATGGAATACAGCTGTGCCAATGCATGCAGGTGAGCCTGCGGACGCTTGAACCATACCCGCCACGTATCCATCTTGGGTGCCAGTGTACCGCTCCCCGTAATAGCTACATTTTCACACCCGAAAGCATATACCAAGGGAGAATAATTATAACACTCCAGCCCTTCCCACGAAGTCATCACCGCCGGAAGATAATCGGCTGGATTGTCACTAAAACGCAATACCGCACCTTCCTGCAAATGCAGGTTGACATTACTTTTTAAATGAATAGGACCTGTCAGCCATTCCCCCTCAGGCACTACTACCCTGCCCCCTCCGGCACGGTTACATGCTTCTATTGCCTTTGCTATAGCACGGGTATTTATCTTCTCTCCTCCCTCTACAGCCCCATACCGGGTTATCACAAAATCTTTTTCGGGAAATGAACACAACGTGACCGAATCCATCGGGAAAGGTGCTTCCACCGGCACCCTTTCGTAGATACGCTCTGTAGCCATCACCGCCACAAAGGGTAAGGCACACAGACAAGTCAAAATCAAGTTTCTTTTTTTCATAATGCATTTATTGTTTATTTATGCCAATCTGGAGTTAAAAAAGAGTTAGAGACATTATCGCCCGCCAGGCGGACTGGAAGTCAGAAGCCAATATTTTTTGTATCGGTTTCAGAAACTGGGACACCTTGTATCTCTCAGAAACTGTTTTGAATTTATGTGAACAGTTTCTTAGTTATTGCGGAATCACCTCCTGCATATAAATAGCATCCAGGCTCCACGAAGCTGCATCGTTGGTACTGATGGAGGTATCTTCATCCAGCGGAACAGGAGCTTCGGGAGGTGCCACTCTCTTGATTTCCAGCACTGGGGAAAGCTTTTGTTTCTTCCTGCTCCACAGGTCTTCCCATGCCTCAGCAGCCAGCTTCGGGTCATACAGGTGCCAGGCAGCGTATGCTGTCAGCCGGCAAATACGGAAATGATTATACTGCTTAAAGTCGCGCGCATGCTCCAGCCATACCCGGTTAAACTCAGGTATCTCAATCATGTCCTGCATCTCGTTCATAATTTCGAAACCTCCCATAATGGTCATCAAGTGATTGGTGTTTTTCAGCGTCGGGTCTCCTTCGTACGTAATAACTCCGGTAGCGGGGTCGAAGCCCAATGCTTTGTTACCGGTAAACATACCGTTAGGAAGCGAAGCAATGCTTTTCATACCCGTCACAATCTTATCCCGATAGGCCACGTTACGGGTCCGTTCCCACTCTGTCATCCAATTGCCCGCATAAGCAAGCCAGTCGGGACCAATGCGCAAACGTGCCGGAGCCGAACAAGGGAACTTGCTGCGCGGCTCAGCCAACCGCATCGGGTCGAGAGTATAAAGTTTCTGCTCGGTATCTTTTACTTCACTCATCAGATCACCGCTCCGTTCATCGGTTGTCAGATAATAATAAAAACGGTTCCATGCAGCCTGACTAATACGTGCTTCTTTGGCTCCACATCCCCAATGGCTGACATTATGACGGCTTCCCAATCCAGCATTCGGACCGATGTGATACACATCCACTTCGGTTGTATGACGAGTCATTGCCTCAGCCATCTTCCATATATCATACTTGCCTGTACGCAGGAAACTATACCACAACCACATATTGGAGGCCAGTTCGGTATTATCCCATGCAAAACCGCCCACATCGTAACGCCACGTATGGCGGACCGCATCATAAGCATGCATAAAGTCGCCATAATTCCAGAAGCCATACCATTTGTGCTGCTCGATGGCATGGTGATAAAAACGAAGATAAGACTCCAGGCGGTCTTCTACCATGCTGCGTGCTGGCGTGCTCCTGTCAGGCAACGACCAAATACCGAAAGCCCGGCAAGCGTGCAGATATTCTGGCGTACAAAGCAACGGAGCAGCTTGTGCCAACAGATGTGCCTTGTCAGCTATGCCCTTCTTTCCCGGATAAGCCGGTTGCAGAACCAGTGTAAGCGTATGCGTACGGGCTATGCCGTAAGGAGTACTCATCCCCTCCTGTACATCTTCATAACTGGCGTTCAAATCATGTGCCACCTTATCGTAATGCCGCAAGTCCATGGCTTCGGCTTCCGGACTCCACAACCATGCTATCAGCGATGCCTCGGAAGAACGGGCATGCTGTACTTCTAGCGAAGCCGGATAAGCCTGCCAGAAATCTTGCAGGCATACACCAAGCCCTCCGCTAACATCACCAGCAAAAGCATATCCCTCTGCACGTGTACCAGTAAAGGTGCCTATCCACGGACGGTCTGCCAATGCCCTTTTGCGGATAGAAAAAGCATTGTCACTGAATTGAGACAAACGGTAATTATCCCATGCCGCCCAATGGTCTATCAAGGTACGGTTTTTTTTATCAAACTCTTCATAAGCAGGAATCCGCTTGCCCTCCATCTGCTGTTGTTGCAACGTATCATTACCTGCCAAAGTCAATACCCTTCTTCCTACCAAAGGCTGTACCGGCTCCGACCATACTCCCCCATCGGCACAGGCAAAAGCAATGTGACGGTTGTATAGCTCCTCACGCATGGGCACACTGAAACGCACACCCAGCGAACGGATAAAATCCTTATCCTGGTCTCCATCGAATACAAAAGAGTGTACCATGCGTATCTGCTCGCTACCTGCATAGAAATACAGGCGCAAAACGAAAGGCAACCATTCCCGTTCTTCATTCCGAAGCATTCCTTCCAACTTAACGGTAGCACGGACATTACCTACCCGTTCTACCATCGTCCGACAAAGTTTGGTAGCGAACCGATGGACATGAAATTCGTCCGAGTCTTCTCCTGAAGGCTTATCTTGTACCGATGCTATCAAGTCTGCCTTTCCGCCCACTTTCACCTTGCCATAAAATAAGCTGTCAATAAAAAAAGCACCCGAACGTGGTATATAAGCGGTAATAACTCCTGTAGACACCTTCACTCCGTGAACACTCTCTTCTACCTGCAAAGCTGTATCCGATGCATCTGCCTCTTTGGCAGAAACCGGAACTACCTGCAAGCCGGAAGTATTGCCCGGAACTACTGCTGCCATACCCGCCCACTTTACCGAACCATCAGGCCAATAGGCTGTAGTCCATACATCGGAAGCAATTGTCTTACCATCATCGGTCTGTAAACGCAAGGTTGTGCCGGGCTGCACTTCCCCTTGGCGGAAAGGTACACCCCAACTGACGCTACTGGCTTGAGAAGGCACATCACCTACCCAATGAAGCCGTGCCGTTTCCTGCGCCGACTGGTAAGAATAACGGAAATTCGTAATCCGGGTCCGTGACAGAGTTGTACGGAATCCAAACCATCCTTCAGCCAACGGACGGGGATCGTTAAAATCCACCAACCGTTCTCCGTCAATATAATATTGCACCCGGTTTCCTTTATTAACGAGCCTGATATGGTACCATTTATTGGCTTTCAATAAATGTGCCTGGTCGGTATATTCTTTCAGGATGCCCGGACGTTGGGCTGCATCGCTCACCCCAGCCTGATTGCCATCGTACCGTCGGAAACGGGTTGTAGAATTGTAATTGCCTCCATAGCCCAGGTAATAAAGCTGTAGCGAATAACACTTCAAGAACTCCCCTTGACGCCAGTCCATACGCTGCCAGATATCTTTTGCCTGCGGATCGGATGCCATCCAAAAACAATTCAGGTCACTCAAACGGTCACCCGGCTTCCCCTCGTCCACCACACAAGCATCATATTCGATTACGACATTTCCACTCATCTTCTCTTTCCGCCATAAAGTCAATCCTTTAGGCGAAAAAATTTCACATGTATCTCCCGAAAATGAAACTTCATAATCCGGAGATTCCGACTCTACTTTCCAATACTTGTCAAACAGCTTCTTGTCCAGTCCGGACACTTCGCCTGCAGGCTGCGCATAGGCTATCCACGCCATGCATACCGCCATCCCTGCCAATACTAATTTCTTCATACGCTTTTATTCATAAAAACCTACCTAACAAAAATATACAGCTTCTCTGAAGAGGATAATCTTCTCCAGAGGAGCTATGTCCTTTAACGGTTCAGATGTTCTTTAAATTCTATTTCCACTATCCGAAGCTCGTGTCCGGTCTCGGCACCGCCCTTTGCCTTGAACAAATCCAGTTCGTTCGCCACCGGTGCGGCAACCTCGACTATCTGGCCGAATGCATCGTCTTCCTTACTGCTGCCTTTCAGGCGGATGGTTATCTCCGAAGCCGGCACTGGCTTCACATTCAGATGCACATAACCCAGGCTCTTATCGGTTTCGCCGCTCCATACCAACGTGTCTCCGGCATAGATTTCCAACGGATAGCTGCGCATGCGCCAGCCCGTCAGCTTGAGGCAGACTTCATCTATCCGCGCAATGCGTTCCAACCGGTAAGTAATCCAGGCGGTAGAAGCTTTCCCGTCATTCCGCCACTCGCTCAATTCGTTGTCATCGAAACTGTTGCCTGCCTTTTCGGTATGAGCTCCCGCCCGGGCAGAGAGAACCGCCACATCTACAGCACGGTCACGATAAGAAGGCGTATCCGGCGTTTCGCCACGGGTAAGCCTGCCTGCCAGACAATCTCCCGGTATATATGTGCTCAACCCATTTTCCACTTCTATGCTTTCAGTTGATAATACCAGTTCGGCAGGCTGCAATCCCTTGGCTTCGGCTTTCAGCACGATTCGTCCGGACCGGGTGTGCGAACGCAACAGCACACGGTTCACGCCACACTCCACCGGCAAGTCTTCCGACAAGATATAATTGTCCGGTCCCTGCGCAATGCCTCCACGCCATTCGGCAGGCCCATCCAAGGTGAAATGAATCAAGTCATTTGCCAAGGGGCAACGGCGCCCCTGTGCATCGACCACCTCCACTTGCACCAAAGCCAAATCGGCACCGTCGGCTTTCCAGCCGTCCGGGTTCTGAATGGCGGCCAGCTTGATTGCAGCCGGTTCGCCTGCTGTTTCCAGACGGGTACGCACCGCTTCCTTGCCTTCATTATATCCAATAGCCTCCAGGGTTCCTGCCTCGAAAGCCACACTGTCGGCGGTAAACAGGAAATGATAGTCACGGTGAACGCCTTCCACCGCTTTTCCATTGACCAGCAAGGCGACACTGTCTGTATTCGAAACGACATATACCGGCTTTACCGTACCGGCATCATAGTTCCAGTGCCCTACGATATGGATACGGGGCTGTTCCGTATCTACCCAGCCGTCCCACATCACCTGATGGGCATAGTACGAGTCTTTCGGGATGCGCATCGGGTCGGTATCTCCGCTCCGGCGATAGTTTTCCACCCCGCGGAAATGGGTATTCGTATCCGAAAAGATGATTTTCGCACCGCCTGAGCTGACACGCCGCCCCGTCCCCGGACGCTCGCGCCAATAATCGAACCAGCGGATGACATTCTCTACAGCAAACGAATCCTGGTTGCGGTTATACACACTGGCATCGGCATGCTTCTGGGTCTTGCCCGTAGCAGCCGAATGATATGCCGTATTCCCTTCACCGTCTTTATGGAACGGATACGAATAATTGTCCCAATACTTACGCAATCCCTCGTCGCGGCAATACTCCATCGCCCACATCGGATGGTGCGCACTCTTGTTGATGTAAAGCATTTCGCCCCCGTATTCCGCATCACGGATATCCAGCATCTCGCGCGAACCGATGGCACGGCCTCCATGATAATCGTACCGGTCACGTATGGCTTTCATTTCGAGCATGTGCTCACGGCTGATGGACTCGTTGCCGCACTCGTAGAAAAGAATGCTCGGATTGTTGCGGTTATAAATAATGGCATCACGCATCACAGCCTTGCGCTGTTCCCAACGCACGCCTGTACAGTCTTTTTCAGCGTCACCTGCCGGCATCGCCTGAATCAGCCCCACACGGTCGCACGACTCCACGTCCTGTTTCCAGGGCGTAACGTGCATCCAGCGCACCAGGTTGGCATTGCCTTCCACCATCAGCCCGTTGCTATAGTCGCTCAGCCATGCCGGAACCGACATGCCCACGGCAGGCCATTCGTTGCTGGTACGCTGGGCAAAGCCTTTCAACTGAATCACCCGGTCGTTCAGCCACACCTTGCCTTCGGCAAAACGGGTCTTGCGGAATCCGGTACGCGTCACCACCTCGTCGCTCTTCTCTCCATCAATTACCAAAGCGGTCTTCACGGTATACAGATACCCGTATCCCCAACTCCAGAAGTGCAGTCCGCCCACTTCCGTCTCAGCAGACAATATTGCTGTGCCGCCTGCCGGAACCGTCTGCTCTTTACCCGAAAAACGCTTCACCAGCTTGCCGTCACGGTCCAGCAGCTCTACCTCATAACCTACCGTCTGCACCTTCTTTGTCTCGTTCTTCACTTCCGACTCGGCATGCACAACGGCTTTACGCGATTGTACCCGGATATCTTCGGCATAGACATACACTCCTGTCGTTTTCAGATTGCTATAAAGCGGAAGGGTCTGATAAACCTTGCCGGTCACGTGCAGCCATACGTTCTTGGGCAGACCGCCGTAGTTGGCATTGAAATTGTGGTCGCTCCACTGGTACTTCACGCCCGTAGACCGCTCCGCATAATCCCAGTCGTTGTCAATACGGGCGGCAATCACATTTTCTCCCGAATGAATATAAGGTGTCAGGTCGAATCCGAAAGCCATCACCCCGTTCTCATGCTGTCCCACCAGCTTCCCGTTCACATACAGGTCGATGCCCTGGCGTGCCCCTTCAAACTCGATAAACACCTTCCTCCCTTTTGCCTCTGCCGGAAGGCGGAAATGCTTGCGGTACCACACGATGGTATCGGTCAAGTCTTTTATATTTACGCGGAAAGCCTCGTCTTCATTGAACGCATGAGGAAGAGTCACCTTCTCCCAATCTCCATCCGCATACTTGGGCGACTCTGCCCGTTCCATATCTCCAATCTTCAGCAGCCAGTCGCTGTTGAAATTATACTTCTTCCGTTCGCTTGCCTGTATCCCCATTGCCACGGCAAACAACACGATGCCTACAATAAAACGCTTCATTTTCATGATATCAATGTCCGGTTAAATTATGCGTCGCTAAATTAGGGATAAAATCAGTTCTGCCTATGGATTTTTGTATTTATATATAGAAATTCGTACACGGCAAATCATAACATACCGCAAAAGGCTGCATCCTTCCGGATGCAACCCTGAAAAGCAGGGAAAATATACCTATTGCGGGATGACTTCCTGCATATAAATGGCGTCCAAGCTCCACAATGCCGCATCATTGGTACTAATCGGCATGCATTCATCCAACGGAGCAGGCACTTCGGGAGGAAAGATTTTCCTTACCGTCATAGGAGGAGCGGGCGTATGTTCCAGCCTTCCCCACAAGTCTTTCCAAGCCTCAGCCGCCCGCTTGGGGTCATACAGATGCCAAGCCGCGTATGCCTGCAAACGACTGACACGGAAATGATTATATAACTTAAAGTCGCGTGCATGTTCCAGCCAAGCCTGATTGAATGCAGGAACGTCAATCATGCCTTGCATTTCGTTCATCAGTTCAAAGCCACCCATAATCGTCATCAAATGGTTGGTGTTCTTCAACGTCGGGTCTCCCTCGTAAGTAATGACACCGGTATCGGGATAGAATCCCAACGCCTTGTTTCCCGTAAACAACCCATTGGGCAACGAAGCAATGCAGTTCATACCCGTCACTATCTTATCCAAATACTTCCGGTCGCGCGTACGTTCCCACTCGGTCATCCAGTTGCCCGCGTATGCCAGCCAGTCCGGACCGATACGCAGGCGTGCCGGAGCGGAAGAAGGGAATTTGCTTCGAGGCTCAGCCAACCGCATCGGGTCGAGCGTATAAAGTTTCTGGTCTGCGTCTTTTACTTCCGTCATCAAATCGCTGCTACGTTCGTCTGTTGTCAAGTAATAATAGAAACGGTTCCACGCCGCTTGGCTGATACGCGCCTCTTTTGCCCCACATCCCCAGTGGCTGACATTGTGACGGCTTCCCAGTCCTGCATTCGGACCGATGTGATACACATCCACTTCAGCTGTATGGCGGGTCATCGCCTCAGCCATCTTCCATATATCATAACGTCCGGTACGGAGGAAATTATACCAAAGCCACATATTAGAAGCCAGTTCGGTATTGTCCCATGCAAACCCTCCTACATCATACCGCCATTCATGACGCACCGGGTCGTATGCATGCATAAAGTCGCCGTAATTCCAAAAGCCATACCATTTGTGTTGCTCTATCGCTTTTTGATAAAAACTTATATAGGCATCCAACCGGTCTTCTACCCGGCTGCGTGCCGGATTGCTACGGTCGGGCAACGACCAAATGCCAAAAGCCCGGCAAGCATGCAAATATTCAGGAGTACACAGCAAGGGAGACGCTTTAGCCAACAGGCAAGCAATATCAGCGATGCCTTTCTTTCCCGGATAAGCCGCTTTCGGAACCAAGGTCAAGGTATGCGTACGCGCAATGCCATAAGGTGTACTCATTCCTTCCTGCACATCTTCATAACTGGCATTCAAATCATGAGCGACGCTATCATAATGGCGCAAGTCCATCGCTTCCGCTTCCGGACTCCATAACCAAACAATTAGCGAAGCCTCATCCGAACGGGCTTGCCGCACCTCCAACGAAGCCGGATATGCTTGCCAAAAATCCTGCAATCCGACACCGATACCTCCACTCACATCACCTGCAAAGACAAATCCGTCGGAACGGGTTCCGGTAAACGTTCCAATCCAAGGACGGTCTGCCTCTGCCCGTTTCCGGATAGAAAACGCATTGTCCGTCAATTGAGAAAGGCGGAAATTATCCCATGCAGCCCAGTGGTCGAGCAAGTCACGGTTTTTCTCATCGAACTGCTCGTATGCAGGAATCCGTTTTCCTTCCATTTGCTGTTGCTGGAGCGTTTTGTCATCACCTAATAGAGTTTATGTAAATTAGTTATGATAGTTCCAAGGGTTGATTTTAATTCTGAGATTATGCAGTGCCATACATG